>CAIUDH010000096.1 GCA_903897855.1 uncultured Bacteroidota bacterium
CTGATATGACAAAGAAAATTGGAATTTTACATGGCATGGAAAGTAGTTTTCCTGAAGCGTTTGTGCAACGCATTAATGAGAAAAAAATAACGGGTATCCTAGCAGAACCTGTTTCCATCGATAAGGTGGTGCAAGGTGAAGACCAAGGCTACGCGGTGATCTTCGATCGTATAAGTCAGGATATCCCATTTTATCGTGGCATGTTAAAGAATGCAGCACTCTCCGGCACAGCAGTGGTAAATAATCCTTTCTGGTGGAGTGCCGATGAAAAGTTTTTTAATAATGCCTTGGCCTTGAAAGTAGGGGTGCCTGTTCCGAAAACGGTGTTGCTGCCATCGAAAGATCGTCCCAATGATACCACGGATCTTTCATTTCGTAACTTAAGCTTTCCCATGGATTGGGATGGAATGTTCAACTACCTGGGCTCATCAACATTTATGAAACCTTTTGATGGCGGTGGTTGGAAGAGTGTATATAAGCTCGATACCCAAGCCGATTTTTTTGAAAAGTATAACGAAACAGGCCAACTGGTGATGCTGCTTCAAGAAACGATCGATTTTACTGATTATTTTAGATGTTATTGCATCGGTGGTAAGCATGTGCGAATCATGCGTTATGAGCCCGCTAATCCACACCACCTGCGTTATGAAAGTGATAAAGGGGAAGCCTCTAAAGCACTCTTAAACACGATTCATGATTATGTGTTGCGATTAAATAAAGCATTGGGTTACGATTTTAATACCGTTGAGTTTGCGGTACGTGATGGGATTCCAATCGCGATCGATTTCTGTAATCCTGCTCCCGATGCCGATATCAAAAGTGTAGGGCAAGAAAACTTCGACTGGGTGGTAGAAACTTCGGCCAATTTTGCGATTAAAAAAGCCAAAGAGTATAAAGCAGGTATTATGAATTTAACTTGGGGCACTTTCATGCAACAAGCAATCTCTGGCAAGAAAATAGAAAATGTAGAGGATAAGAAAATCGCTCAACCAGCTGCTTCAAAAGTAGTTGGGAGTAAACCTAAAAAAGAGGCTCTTAAAAAAGATAAATAATCTCACTTATCACTCACGTGTCGTATTCATTAATTTTAAATCGAGTATCAAATAAATATTATGTCTAACGAATTCACAATAGGTATTGAAGAAGAATATATGGTGGTCGACCCTGTTACACGGGAGTTAGCCTCTCATGATCAGAAAATTGTAACTGGAGCACAGAAGATTTTGCTCGAAGATCAGGTAAAAGCCGAGATGCACCAGGCAGTGGTGGAAGTAGGCACCAAAATTTGCAGGAATACTTCTGAGGCTCGCGAGGATTTAACGATGTTACGACGCTCCGTTTCAAACCTGGCAGGCGACTTAGGATTACGCATTGGCGCCGCAGGCACGCATCCTTTTAGCCGTTGGGATAAGCAGATGATTACTGAGAACCCCCGCTATCATGAAATTGTGAATGAGATGCAAGATGCTGCAAGAAGTAATTTAATCTTCGGCTTGCATGTGCATGTAGGAATGCAGGATCGGGAGCTCGCCAATTTTATTGCCAATACGGTACGGTATTTTCTTCCCCACGTATTTGCCTTAAGTACCAACTCTCCATTCTGGGAAGGACGTAATACAGGGTTCAAATCGTTTCGTACGAAGGTGTTCGACAAGTTTCCCCGCACCGGAATTCCAGATTATTTTGAAAGTATTGAAGAGTATGATAATTATATTAAGCTCTTAATAAAAACCAACTGCATCGATAATGCAAAAAAAATATGGTGGGATTTACGAGTACATCCATTTTACGATACCATCGAATTTAGAATTTGTGATATCCCGATGCTGGTTGATGAAACTTTGGCAATCACTGCGCTGTTTCAGTGTTTGTGTGCCAAGCTTTATAAACTTCGTCAAAACAATCAATCTTTTATAGTTTATAAAAGGGCTTTGCTCAACGAAAATAAATGGCGTGCCAGCCGCTATGGTATCGATGGATTATTGGTCGATTTTGGAAAGCAGACAGAAGTAAACACACGCTATTTAATCGGCGAGATTATTGATTTTATTGATGATGTGGTGGATGGATTAGGCTGTCGGGAGGATATCAATTATGTAAGTAAAATGCTCGAACGCGGCACTGGTGCCGACCGTCAGCTGGCGGTGTTTAATCACACTCAAAATCTGAATGATGTCGTTGATTATATTTTGGCACAAACGCTCTCAGGTATCTAATGAGATGAATAGGCAATAGTTATCTCTTTAATAATCCGTGTTAGCACTTTTCTTTTTCATGCTGCATCAATGTCCAATCACTCGCCCTTATTCTATCACTAATTTCTTTGTCAAGTTTAGGTTATTATTGCTAATCTGTAAGATGTAAAATCCTTTAGCCAAAGAACTGGTATTGATTACACATGATTGCGATGAATCGGAACTAAATATGGTTTTGCCTGAGGCATCCATTAAAGCGAAGTCGGATTTTTGAGTAAGCCCCAATATGGTGACCTGATTTTTTGCTGGATTCGGATAAATCCGAATCATTTCTCCTTCAATTTTAGGGGCATTAATACCAGCAGTATATACATTATAAACTCTGATATCATCGAAACTGATACCATCTCCACTCGGCGAATTAGCATCATCGAGAGCTTTGTTATTATCCTGTTGTCCCCAACGTATTTGCGTGTTTGTTGAGAGTGACTGCCCATTTATTTTTAAGATAGAATCGATTGGGATACCGGTGACCAAATAAAAAACTCCTGATTTTAGGGTGTCGTATGGTATGAGCGTAAATACCTGTATCCAGGCGTTATTCATGTTTCCTCGAATCCAAACTTTGTCATTTGAATGTCGTTCATCGCCATGGTTTTTGTAATAAAACTCAAGGTACACTTTATTTTGGAAGAGGTAGTTGCTTAAATTTAAAGTCAGGGTCAGAAAATTACTGAACGAGGTATCGCTACTCCCTACGGTGCTCCTGTCCATGGTTATTACCCGCGATCCGCTATGCGCTGCAATACTAAAAGGTTTATTTCGAAAGCGACAATAATTTAACGAATCGTTATTATTATAATCTATTTTCCCGGCCCCCGAAAGTGAGAATACATATTTATTGGAACTATCTGCATTCATGCTTTCAAAGCCTTCCAAAAAGGGTAAAGTCACTGGTGCATTCTCAATAATTTTGAAGGTGGTTGAGGTGGTATCATTAATTCGTGTGGTGTCGGTGGAGAGCGTACTAAATACTTTTAAGTTATAGGCGCCAACATTATTAGCGATGGGAGTGGAGAACACAATCGTATCAATTTCGTTTGGCAATAATAATCCAGGAGGAGAAACAGTAGAAACTAGTGCACCACCATTAACGGAGTAGCTCACCGGAATATTGCTTTGTGCCACCGTACCTACATTTTTAATTAGAGCCGTAACACTCGACGAGCTGGTAAAGGAAGGGGTGTTCTGACGTAAACTTGTTATTGGAAGAATTTTTATAACGGAGATGTCATTCGAAGTTTTCAAATAGCACTGCCAATCCAAATCAAACCCTCCATTTTCGACAGCAGGGTCGGTCGATTGAACAAAAGTTACTGAACCTCCTGTGGTTGTTAAGGTACCGCCATTAGGCAGTGTGTTGCCGGTGTATTTGCCTATCAGAGGACTTGTTGTTGATGGACCATCGTATACATACAGATAGTCGTAATTGTTTTCGAAGTCAAAGGAGTTGAATTTCACTCTAATAAATCCTGCACCGGTAGGAGAGATGGTGCGCTTTGAATTGGTCATGGCCGTATAATTTCCTAGACCGCCATCATCCATTAATTTTCCAGTGCATAATGTGATGGTGGTTCCTGTGAGTGTGCCCGAAGGCATTTTTTGCGATAAGCATATTGGATTGCTAGCGGAAACTTTGATATAACTTACTTTTGTAATGGAATCGTAAACCACCGGTGTAGCACAACTTCCAACCTTCAGTTTTACTGGGTAATTGCCTGAAGCTGCGTATAAATGTGACGGATTTGATGCCGTGCTTTTAGCGCTCCCATCACCGAAATCCCAAAGGTATGTAGCGGCATTGCTACTGGTGTTTAGAAAGGCTGCGGTACCAGTATTGCCACAAATTAAGGTATCGTTACTATAAAAAAGAGCTTTTACGGTGCTATCAAAATCGTTGCCTACACCCACCGCGGCCCAAGTATTGGCTGTAATTTTTACTTCAGGAGCACAAGGACCATAAAGGTCTTTTGCAGCTTGTATAGAATAAAAGCGGGCATCGGAAAACTGTGAGTTGGGGGTTAAGTAGAAGGTTAAACTTCTAAAGCTGATGGCGCCTGCTTTTACCATACCTACTCCCGGCACATTATAAACCTTAGTGTTGTCGTTGGTGCCGTTGCCCCCCTGACACATTAGATAAAACCAATAGTTTTGAACCCCACTATTGGTATGCACTCCTCCATTATCGGCGCCACCTGCAGCTACCCAATATTGTTTTAAATAGGTGTTAGGGTCGCTAAAAAGTTTGGGGTCTTGCATACTTCTGATTCCACCGGCACCGGGAGTCATATCCTCCCCAATTTTCCAATTTCCTGCACCTCCTCTTCCGTAAAACTCAATAGCCGTTCCAAAAATGTCACTGAAGGATTCATTTAAACCACCCGACTCGTTTTGATACACCAGGTTAGCCGTGTTTGAAGTGAGTCCGTGGGTTATTTCATGCCCGCATACATCGATGGCTGTTAGGGGTGTAAAAGTGGTGCCGTTCCCATCGCCATAGGTCATATATTGTCCATTCCAGAAAGCATTATTGTAATTATTGCTATAATGAACATAACTTCTAAGTTTAAAGCCATTGCCATCGATGCTGTTTCTGTTGTAGGAGTTTTTGAAATAATCATAAGTTTGCTCAGCACCCCAATGGGCATCGGTAGCTACCTCATCTTTCGCGGTATTGATATTATTCCAATCATTATCGGTGTCGGTAAAGTCGGTGGCGGCAGTGGTGCTTGTACCATTTTTGAAGTTATAAGTTTCAATGCCCAAGCCTCGTCCAGTTTCCCGCAGCCGATAGTTAGTGGGGGCGGTGCTATCGGTGGTAATGGGTTTGATGCCACTGTATTTGGTGTGGGCGTTTCCAATTTTATTGGAGGTATGTATTAAGTTTTCGGCAAACAAAATATCTCCATTAGAGGCATCTACATAAACATTGGCCCTGCTTAATGGTTCAGAAGCATAGATATTAAATTTGTATGCCAGACGAAAATCTTCATTTTTGAGTGAGTTGTTTTTGGATATATAAACTATTTCTGCTGAAGGATAGTAGGTGGCTGAAGATCGATTCTCAATAGATTTAATGATGGACTCCATCACAATATCCTGCCAGGCATATTTAGAAGCTTCCATCGATACTAGCGCTTTTTGTAATGCCTCCGACGCTGTATAATTAGATTGAAAAACATCAGTCAAGCCTTGATAATATTCTCCGTTGATTGAGATGATTTTCCCCTTTAAAGTATGAACTAAAAGCATAGAATACGCTATTGGCTTGCCATTAAAGTACTGTTGATAACGGTAGTGCACCATTCCCAAATTATCTTTTTCCTGAGCTAAAAGTACGAGATTGTTATTGCCTTTGATCCCTAACGTATGGGAGGCCCAAAAATTAAAATTTTCAAATAAGAGCGTGCTCGAGGAATTGAAATGGATATAGACCGGCTTTTGCCCTGAAGCATCCACCATGACTTCATCGGCATTGGGTATCCATTTTGCAGCATCCAAACCTCTGAGAATCTGTGCTTGTATAGTAAATAAGGAGCAGAAAATAAAAGTAAGAGTAAAAAGGGTCTTCATGAGGGAAATCGGTTTTGACAAAGGTAAAATAAATAAGTCCAATACGAGTACTTTTGAATGAAATTTTAGGGCGTTAGCGATGACTTTCTAAGGGATATTAAGAAACTTATGTGTTTGTAAGCTTAGTTGCCATTGTGGGTGATCTTTTATATAATTTATGATCAGCGGTAAAATTTCATTGGCTTTATCCCATTCGGGCTGCAGGTATAATTTACAAGTGGGACTCACCATTAATGCCTGTTTTTCGGCCCATTCGAAATCAGAAATATTAAATACAATGATTTTCAATTCATGGGCCAATAACATGTTTTCTGGCAGCGGGGCTTTGAATTTCTTTGGTGAGATACAAATCCAATCCCAATGGCCAGTGAATGGGCTACTGGCTGAAGTTTCTATATTGACTATAAAACCTGCCTCATGTAATGCTTTAGTCAAATGCGTTAAATCGTATAGTAGTGGCTCTCCTCCAGTGATTACACAAAGTTTACCTTGATGTGATCTTGCCCCGGCAACAATTTCATCAACAGATTTTAACGGGTGAAGTGTGGCATCCCAACTTTCTTTCACGTCGCACCATACGCATCCCACATCGCAGCCTGCCAGACGCACAAAGTAAGCAGCCTGCCCACTAAAGTAACCTTCACCCTGCAGGCTATAGAAATGTTCCATTACAGGAAGCTGCAAGTTGGTTGAGGTAATTTTATCTATAAGAGCATGCTCCAACATGATTTGTCTATTTCAAATTATTTTTCATGGATTCAATCCTATTATTCAAGCTTAATACTCTCTACAAAGTATCTCATTTCTACCCATACTTCATCGAATACATCGGCGGTACAGTCCAAAACAATCTGAGTTCCGTAGCCATTATTCACACAATGGATAATACAAATCTTATACATTTGATTGTTCTTTGTATAATGTCCAAAGTAGCCCTTTGAATTTGTTAATTTTAATTCGCCATTTTGGGCGTATAAATTACTATCAATCTTAATGGCGATGGCTTGTTTCTTTAGGGATGAAAACCCATTAAGGTCGAGCCTGGTTGCCTCTATCACAATTTCTATGTTGGGAATTACCAAGACGTGGTGTGCTACTTCAATGGCTTCTCGCTTAAAGGCGGTGCGGTGCATCTTTAGTTTAGGATTGGAGTCAACCAGCGCTTCGTGCCATAAAGGATTGGGAAGCTCAAAGGCAAGTTCTTTGTTACCTAAGGTGAATTGCTGCGCATACAAGTTTGACGTAACAAGGAGCAACAGGGTTATGAAGCAGAGTCTTGATTTTCTCAAAATGATATACTTAACTTATAGGGTAAGAACGAATCGCTGTTCGTATGCTTTCATGGTGTTTTGAAGTAAGGATGCGATGGTCATTAATCCTACACCTCCTGGTACAGGTGTGATATAGCTGCATTTCGGTGCTACCTCATCAAATTTAACATCGCCAGCGAGCCGGAAGCCAAGTTTTTTTGTTTTATCTTCTATTCGAGTAATTCCAACATCCACCACCACAGCCCCTTCTTTTACCATATCGGCAGTTAAGAATTCGGCTTTGCCCAAGGCTGCAATAATGATATCGGCCTGTAAGGTAAAGTTTTTTAAGTTTTTAGTTTTACTATGGCAAAGTGTTACGGTGGCATTGCCATAGGCATTTGGTAAACTAAGCAGAATGCTCATAGGCCTACCTACAATATCGCTTCTTCCAATCACAACACAGTGCTTGCCCGAAGTCTCAATTTTATATCGTTTCAATAGTTCTACAATTCCTAAGGGCGTAGCAGGTACAAAACTATCCATGCCTTTGGCCAACTTTCCTGTATTTAGTGTGTTGAACCCGTCAACGTCTTTCGAGGGGGCAATGGCATCGAATACTTTTTGAGCCGATATGTGTGAAGGTAAAGGGCTTTGAACGATAAACCCATCGAGCTCTGGATCATTATTTAATTTTTCAATTTCGAGCAAGAGTTGTGCTTCCGTAGTGGTCTCGTCAAAACGTAGGATTCGTGAAATAAATCCACACTGTTCACTGTTTTTTTCTTTACTTGATACATAAGTTTGACTTGCACCATCGCTACCCACAAGCACAGCTGCCAGACAAGGTGGACGTATCCCTTTTTGTGCATACGCTTCTACTTTCTGCAATAATTCTGTCTTGATTTCTGCTAAGATTTTTTTTCCATCTAATAATTCCATATCGAACACATAGTTTAGAATACAAAGATACGGAATTGGATGCTTTAAAAGGGATGTCGTGGTGCTTCCATCACGATTGGTGAAATAGAGAATCCAAATGTGCATAGGATTATTAAATCTTCTTCTAATATCGCAGTAGTATTTATTAACTTTGCGCCACATTTATGAGCGATGCTATAAAACATGAGTGCGGCATAGCCTTGCTGCGTTTACTTAAGCCACTCGACTATTACAAACAAAAGTATGGTAGTGAGTACTATGGCCTAAAAAAACTTTATCTTCTACTTGAAAAACAACATAACCGTGGTCAGGATGGTGCAGGTATTGTTACCATTCGCCTAAACCCTGAACCAGGGGAGCGTTATATAAGCCGAAAAAGAAGTAATCAGAGCAACCCTATCGCTGACATTTTCAAGCAAATTGATACGAAAACCAAAGAGCCCGGCAGTAATGCCTATATGGGCGAAGTATTAATGGGCCATTTACGTTATGGTACTTTTGGAGGTAACAGCATCGAAAACTGTCATCCTTTTTTACGAACCAATAACTGGATGAGTCGAAATCTGGCCATTTGTGGTAATTTCAATTTTACCAATGTAGATGAGTTGTTTCAGCAATTAGTCGATCTTGGTCAACATCCGAAAGAGAAAAGCGATAACGTTACTTTGCTCGAAAAGATAGGACATTTTTTAGATGAGGAAAATCAGCGTGTATTCGAGCTAGGCAAGAAAGAAGGTTTGGAAAATAATCAGATTTCTAAAAAGATACAAGACGAACTGAATCTCGAAAATGTGCTGAAGCCCACGTTCAAAAAGGTGGATGGAGGATATGCGATTTGTGGAGCCATCGGTCATGGCGATGCTTTTGTGATGCGCGACCCCAGCGGTATCCGACCTGCTTTTTATTATTGCGATGATGAGATTGTGGTGGTTACTTCCGAACGCCCTGCCATTCAAACGGCGTTTGATGTTCCGTTGGAGCAAATCAAAGAAATAACGCCGGGGTGTGCGCTGGTTGTTAAAAGAGATGGTTCTATTTCTGAAGTTAAAATATTAGAGCCGTTGGAAAAAAAGTCATGTTCTTTCGAACGAATTTATTTTAGTAGAGGCAACGATAAAGATATCTATATTGAGCGTAAAAAATTAGGATATTATTTAGCACCTGCGGTATTGAAAGAAATAAATTACGATATTAAAAATACGGTATTTAGTTATATTCCGAATACAGCCGATAAGGCTTTCTATGGTCTTATTGATGGGGTACATAATTATCTTAATAATTGGAAAATTTACGAAGTCGAGCGTATCATCAAAGAAAATGGGAGTATTACTTCTCAAGAACTAGAGGAAATTATGTGGCTTCGCCCTCGACGAGAAAAGATTGCTATTAAGGATGGCAAACTTAGAACGTTTATTACCCAGGATAGTGAGCGCGACGATATGGTGGCACATATTTACGATGTGACCTATGGTGTGGTACGTCGTGGTATTGATAATCTGGTCATGATCGACGATAGTATCGTTCGTGGTACTACTTTGAAGCAAAGTATTTTGCGAATTTTAGATCGCTTAGGGCCCAAGAAAGTAGTGGTATTGTCATCAGCTCCTCATATTAGATATCCCGATTGTTATGGTATTGACATGAGTAAGATGGGCGATTTTGTTGCATTTCAGGCATTAATTGCACTTTTGTATGATGATCACAAAGAACATCTCATTAAGCAAACTTATGAGTTATGCAAAGTGGAGTTAGAGAAGGCCATTCCGTTAATGAGAAATTGTGTCAAAGATTTATATGATATTTATTCCGAGGAGCAGTTAAGTAAAAAAATTACCGAGATCCTTACTCCTGAAGATATGAAAGCCGAAGTCTCCATAATTTATCAAAACATACCAAATTTACACAAAGCTTGCCCCGATAATTTAGGCGATTGGTATTTTAGTGGTAACTATCCAACCCCAGGTGGCAATAAGGTAGTGAATAGGGCGTTCATAAATTACGTAGAGAAAAACAATCAGAGGGCATACTAATCATGAGATGTATGAATTGATAGCCATTCATTAACATCGCTATAACGATTTCAAGGATTGTAATTATAGAACTGCAGTATTATAATCCTATATTGGTACCTCCTCCACTTGTGATGGTAAAATCTCGTTCGAAAGTATAGACCGCTTTCGTTGATATCTTAGAACGATACACCACTTTATAAGTGCCTGGCTGAAGGGTGTAAACTTCTCTTCTGATGCCAAGTGGTAGGCCTATTACCCAATCCAATTTATTATTGTTCCAGTAGTAAATATCACCATAGACATCTTTATCACTTTGTATGCTGAGCTTGCCTGGCTGCGGTATGTTTATGGTGGTGGTGGCGCTTTGGTCGATACTTACTTCGCGCATATAAATACGAGGGTAAGATAAAATCTCCAAATCATATTTCCCAACCAGATATTTTTTCGAGGTGTTAAACGATTGAATATTGACCGTTTTCATTTGCCCTAGTTGTCTTACAATAACCTGTAAATTGGCGTAACTTGTCACCCCATCAATTCTTAACAGCAAATCGCCTTGTGGAGCATCCAAGCCAATATTGGTATGTTTTCCTGCCGTTACTTCAATATTATTCTTGGTGAGTTCGGGTACCGTGTGTACGACTAAGTTATAATGGTAGGCTGGGTCTAGTACTAAGGTGTCAGGATTGCCTCTTTCATTGATGGTATGCTCATAATTATACAAAACCCTTCCCGTATAACTGTCGTAAAAGGTCATGCCCACATTGGTTTCGGTAGGTTTTCCAAAAATATCCAATAAATTCACTTGGGCAGTCGTGGCATTAATAGCTTGAGAGACCACCACATTCAAAACATTCTGTAGACTTTCTTCCGTATTGGCATCGTAGTATCGTCCAACACAGTCGAATGCTTTTTTGAACAGGTCGTTACCCCCAATTCCAATGATAAATGGTTTCAAAATTATGCCTTTACGCTGAAGTGCTTCACTTACGGTGCAGGGGTCGCCATCGCATTCTTCGAGTCCATCCGTAATAAGCACAATAATATTTCGAACGCCTGCTTCTATAGGGAAATCCTCTGCTGACTGCTGCAGAGAATAGGCAATAGGGGTTGTTCCTTTGGGCCGGATTGATTTTATGAAATCCGTAATTTTGGTATGATTTCCTTTTTCAAAGGGCACCTCTAATTTTGTATCCTTACAATCGCGCATAGAAGTGGGGCTCCGATGGCCAAATACACGCAACGCTAATTCTACCGATTGCTGATAACGAAGGGAATCGATGATTCGAGTGAGAACTTTTTTTGCTGAATTAATTCGATTGTCGTTATCTAACTTGGCATACATGCTGTTACTGGCATCGAAAAGGAATAAAATCCGGGTACGCACTTTGATGTCTTCGGGTAAGGTATTTACCGATTTGTTGGGATCGGGCGGTATGCGTTTAACTTGCGCGATGGAAGTAGCCGCAAGAAAAATAAAGAGTAAGGGAAGTAGTTTTTTCAAATAATTAGATACATTAATTATGTTTTGTGAGCAGTGTTACATTTAGGTTATTGCTCACCATGTTCATTTATACGTAATCACCCATGGTTTCAGGCAATAAGGCCAACGCTTTTGCTAGATCCTCGTCGTTGGGCGCAATACCATGCCATTTATGCGAACCCATCATAAAATCAACGCCCATTCCCATTTCGGTATGCATCATAATGGCAATTGGTTTCCCTTTTCCAGTCTCCAGTTTTATTCGTTTTAGGGTACTCAATATATCGTCCATCTCATTCCCATTCATTGAATACACGTCCCATCCGAAGGCAAGAAATTTCGCATCGAGAGGATAATCGCCCATGATGCTTTTGGTGCTCCCGTCTATTTGCTGACCATTAACGTCGATGGCGACAATAATATTATCTACTTTTTGTTTTGCGGCAAACATTAATGCCTCCCAATTCTGACCTTCCTGCATTTCCCCATCGCCACAGAGAGCATAAACGAGGCGCGTATCTCTATTTAATTTTTTTGTCATGGCGGCTCCAATCGCAACACTCAGGCCTTGTCCTAAGGATCCACTTGCGACTCTAATGCCAGGTAAATGTTCGTGGGTTGTTGGATGTCCTTGAAGTCGAGTATTGAGCCTTCTGAAGGAGGAGAGTTCATTGGTATCGAAATATCCACTGCGCGCTAGCACGCTGTAGAAGAGAGGAGAAACATGTCCATTACTTAAAAAAAATAGGTCCTCTCCAATGCCATCCATACTAAAGTCAGTATGGTGGTGCATCACCTCAAAATAGAGCGCGACTAAGTAATCGGTACAGCCCAAGGAGCCACCGGGATGGCCCGATTTACAGCCATGAACCATGCGTACAATATCGCGGCGTACTTGAGTTGCTATTTTTTTTAATTCTTCTGATTGCATTTCTATAGAGATTTGGCGTTGAGATAATTCGGTTAAAAAATCAAGACTAGATTGGGTTACTCAAAAACCAATAGCTTCAACTTCCTTCATGCAATTTTCAACATATAATTCAATTTTAAAAAATTTATTTATTGAATAAATGTGTATAAGAAGCAACGGTGTATCGCAAAGTGTGCAGGAAACCTACACTTGGCATCATAAGAATGGTTTTTTTTCGTAGATTTGTAAGGTGTGTTTACCAAAGAAACTAATACTTTTTTTTGTTCTGCTTTTTACATTTGAAGCTCAAAGCCAAATTACAGAGACACGTTGGGAGATTATTAGTTCGCAAAACTTTGATTTGTACCTTCCAAAATCTTCTGATATTGACTATTACAGGCTTTTAAATGATGTCGAAAAACACCTAGAATATTGTGAGGTTTTGTTCGATTTTCATTTAAATGAAAGCATCCGTTTGGTAGCGTCGAAAAATGAGAATATAGTTAAGATTCCTGTTTCTTTAAATAACTCAAAATCGACGGAGGCCGAATTTGACCGACATACTGGTTATATCGTAAGTAATACCCATTACGAGACGATTCTGTTGCAAGCTAAAAATGCCATTGTAGCCATTTTATTAAATGATTTAATGTATGGCAAATCCTTGCAGGATAGGATTCAGAACAAGGCTTTATTGCAAGTGCCCAAATGGTTTATAAGTGGCATGGCAGCTTATTGTAATGAGCCTTGGATGGCTTCATACGATGGGATGCTAAGGGAGTATTTTCTGCATCAAAATTCGCCTGGTTTTAATCGGCTGATCGAATATAATGAGAATTTAGCTGGATTCAGCTTTTGGAAATATCTGACCGACCGGTATGGAGATCAAAATATCGCGAATGTTTTATATATCACGCACCTCAGTAGAAGTATTGAAAGTGGAATATATTTCGTGTATGGTAAAAACATTGTTGAACTCATGCAGGAATGGAGAGACTATTATACGGTTATTTATCAGGAAGAATTCAAAGGGTATCAAACTACTGAAGGTGCTCGTGTGATGCACACTTCGAAGTTGGGGAATATTATGGTTTCTCCCGATGGTAAATGGTTGGCTGGAGTGCAATATGAAGAGTTCAAGACTAAAATTTATTGTTTAAATCTCAAATCTTCGAAACGTACCTTAATCAACACCTCGAATGGAACGAATGAAGTGATATTGCGATGGCGCGACGTAGGGAAAGTAAATGAATTGCTTTATAAAATAACGGCCACAGGCAATGAGAGTATCGTTTTTTATAATCCTTCCAAAAACAGGAATACGAAATCACTCAAAATCAAAGATTTTGACAAACTGATCACTTTTGATATTGATGCACAAGGCAATTATGTTTTCTATGGTATCAATAAATCAAAGACTTATTTGGTTCAATATATGGGGAAAAATCAGAAACTAAATACACTTCTTACCAAGGCTACCTTACTCGATGTGCGTTTGGTGGACAGTGTTGTTTATTTTACCACAGGCAACGACCGTTTCAATTATCTTATACGTTGTTCCGAGGTGTTTGATACGCTTTTAACCATTGCCTCTTCCTCTGTTTTTAATTTAATTTCTATCGATTCGGCCAATATCATTTATGTGGCCAATAGTACTGGTCTAAATCAGGTTTATGGGTTCCATTTATCCGACCAATCGCTCAAAGCGCTAACTCACTTCACGCATCAATCGAGCGCGGTATCTTGTTCGATGATTTTTGAAAATTGTTATTACGCAAAGAGTACGCCATCCAGTCTACAAACCTATTCAATCCCATTTCTCGACACCGACACTGCAGAGTTGCCAACAGCATTTTTTACTCGGCATCGCAACGGAATCGTGGGTGATGTCAAGAATTTAATTGATGATTCAATTTCTAGGGTGCAGTTAGATACGCTATCAGATATTAATCCACGATATTATTTTTTGAATGGATTTAATGAAGAGGATGAACGAAAGTATCAATATTTGATTGATAGTATGAAGTTAGCCCTAAGAGGGAATGCCATCAATCTTACGGTCTCTAAAAGCTATGAGTTAAATTTTGCCACACTCAAGGTTTCATTGTTGCAACTTGACAATTCTAATTTTTTCAATTGTGTTGATTTAGCTCCGCTCAATCCGAGTGGCTATCAATATTATTACTATTATCATTATTTAAAGTCGGAAATGGCCTTGAAAGATATTTTAAATAAGTATCAGCTCTTCGGTGGTTTTCGCATTTCGACCAATTTTGGTGGGGGCTATGATGCGTATTTGAAGTTTGAAAAAACATTCAAACGGTTCACGCTTCAGTCTTCTGTTTATTACTTCCAGAAAAGATTTTATTTTCTCGACCAAAGTGTATTCAGGCATCAGATACAAAGTACTAATGTTTCTTACAGTTATCGATACACCAATACCATTACCTTAAAAGTGGGGGGCAATATAATGCCCTATTGGAGCACCCTGCTGTCAACGGAGAGAAA
>CAIUDH010000097.1 GCA_903897855.1 uncultured Bacteroidota bacterium
CTAAAGCTTCAGGTCGCACCTACGGCGCTTAATACAGATTGCCTCCATGGGCTGCAAACAGGACGCTCCGATGGAGCTTAATACAAACCCCAATCAAAAGATTGTTAAAACATTAAGATATCGGGGTGAAAACTTTGGTGAACGGTTTCCGCACCATCAAATTCAGCAATAACCAATCTCAAAAACTAAACTTTACTTTGATTCTAGTTCATGAAACCGTGGAAGAAAGCCTGTTATATTGTCTAGTTAAAAAAGATGAAGATATCTATGTTGCTTTATTTGTTTATAACTGCAACGTTTTTTCGGTGTTGTCAAATTATATTTGTACAATTACGTTAGGACCATAATGCACGAATCAAAAGTTTTCTTTAAATCAATCTTCATCTTTACATTTTGCCTTTTCTGCACGGCAGCAAATGCTCAGGAACATCCCTGCAAAGCCAATAATAAATGGGCCGACAGCCTTTTGCAAACCATGACCTTGGATGAAAAAATTGGTCAACTCTTTATGGTCTCCGCCACCTCTGCTAAGGACGACTTGCTCGCTGTTGATGATTTAATTAAAACCTATCATGTAGGTGGAATCATTTTCTTTAAAGGCAGCCCTTTGAAGCAAATCGTACAAACAAACTATTATCAGAGTGTAACAAAAATCCCTTTATTTATCGCTATCGATGGAGAATGGGGGTTAAGTATGCGACTCGAAAACACGCCCATCTTCACAAAACAGATGCAACTGGGAGCCATCCGAAACGATAGTCTGGTATATGAAATGGGGAAAGAGATAGGGCGTGAGTGCCGACGCATGGGAATCAATATCAACTTCGCTCCCGATGTGGATATCAACAACAACCCGTTAAATCCAATTATAGGTGACCGCTCTTTTGGTGAAGAAAGGGATCGTGTGGCAAAGTACGGTGCGGCCTATATGCGGGGCATGCAGGAAGCCCATGTCATCGCATCGGCCAAGCATTTTCCGGGTCACGGCGATGTGGCGGTCGACTCCCATAAAGACCTCCCTGTTTTATGTAAAACTATGGAGCAGATGGACTCACTTGAGCTTTATCCTTTTAGATACCTGAGCGACCGCGGTGTGATGAGTATCATGGTAGCACATATCAATATCCCGTGTCTTGATAGTACTCCAAATATTCCTGCCACCCTATCGCCTATCGTGGTGACCGACTTATTGCGTAAGAGATTAAAATTTGATGGATTAATTTTTACCGACGCTTTGAATATGAAGGGCGTTACAAAATATTTTAAAGACGGAGAGGCCGAGTGGTTGGCACTTAGAGCAGGTGCCGATGTTTTATTGTGTGTTGATTCGGTGGCGATAGCTTACCAAAGAATTAAAAGCGCCCTCGATAGTAACCTTATTTCTGAACAAGAAATAGACGCTCACGTACTTCGAATTCTAAAAGGGAAATACTGGAGTGGACTAAAAAATATCAGCCCTATTGATACCGTTTGCATTATCGAGGATTTGAACTCTCCTCAGGCAAAGATACTAGTACAAAACATGGCCGATGCTTCCGTGTGTATTGTAAGTAATCAGCAGCAACTTTTGCCGCTTACAAAAAAAGCGGGATTGAAAATTGCGAGCTTGGTGATCGGCGATAAGAAAGAAAATTTTTTCCAGGTTCAGTTGAAGCATTACTCGAAAATGGATGTGTATGCCACCGACAAAAACTTCACTAAATCGGAAGTCAACTTCTGGATGAAGAAATTGGCCTTGTATGATCTTGTCATCGTGAGTATTCATGGCACAAGCCGCTATTTCACGAAACAATATGGCATCACCGAAAGCGAATCGAAATTTGTGAATGCCTTATGCAAGAAGAAAAAAACAATCCTTGTTAATTTTGCAAATGCTTATAGTTTAGCCAATTTCAATGATGCGAAAAATGTCGTCGCGGCGTTTGAGGAAACAGAAAATAATATGCTTACTGCGGCACAAATTATTTTCGGGTTGAAACCTTCGTTAGGGAGTTTGCCCGTAAACGTAAATAAAAATTATGTGTTGCATCAAACGGTAAACACAACCGCCATGCAAGGCATGAAATACACCGTTCCGGAAGCGGTGCAACTCGATAGCAAGATACTGAATACCATTGACACCATTGCCTTATGGGCCATCAAAGAAAAAGCATTTCCGGGCTGTCAAATTTTAGTCGCTAAAGATGGTATGATCTGTTATGAAAAATCCTTTGGCAGTTTCACGTATTTAGTTGATTCGGAGCGGGTAAGAAACGATAACTTATTCGACTTGGCCTCGGTGACTAAAGTAGCGGCAACGAACCTAGCCATCATGAAACTTTATGAAGAAAAAAAGATTGATTTAAACCAGAAGCTCTCCTACTATCTACCCGAATTAAAAGCAACTAACAAAAACGCCATCACCGTTCGCCAAGTGCTATTGCACGAAGCCGGCTTAAAAGCCTGGATCCCTTTTTATGTGGAGGCGCTGAAAGATACGGGTGCTTTTAAGAAAGTACAGGATAAAAAATACAGCGTAAAAGTATCCGACAGCATGTATCTGCGGGCTAATTATATGGAGGTGATTTGGAAGACCATCTATAAAAGCCCGGTAGCCCCTCCAGGCAAATATGTATATAGTGACCTCGACTTTATTTTACTCAAAAAGCTGGTGGAGAAACTCACCGGGCAAGATTTTGAGAAATACCTGAACAAAACTTTTTATCAGCCTTTAGGCCTCACGACTACGGGCTTTAATCCGCTTCGTTTTTATACCAAAGAAGATATTGTGCCGACACAGAACGACACCCTGTTTCGAAAACAACTTATCCAAGGTTATGTGCACGATCCGGGAGCTGCCTTGTTTGGTGGTGTGGCGGGGCATGCCGGACTCTTTAGTAACGCTTACGATTTGAGTATCATTTTTCAGATGCTATTGAACCAAGGGAGCTACAACGGCGTAAAATATTTCCGTCCCGAAACGGTGGATCTCTTTACCTCCTATCAGTCGGTAACGAGCCGTCGTGGGTTAGGTTTCGACAAACAGAAACGCAAACCCACCGATGCCGACGTCATGTATAACGGAGCCAGTACCGCTACTTTTGGGCATACAGGCTTCACGGGTATCAGCGTGTGGGCCGACCCGAAATATAATTTAGTCTTCGTATTTCTTAGTAATCGTGTATGCCCCGACCAGGAGAACGATAAGATCCTCAAACTAAGCGTACGAAGCAAAATACAACAAGCCATCTATGAGGCAATGAAATAAGGGGAAAAACCCGCCTCTATGTCAGCACTCCATCAAAATCAAGTAATATTGGCTCTGTTTTTAGTTTAGCCAAATTATTGTATTTCCGTTATCTTTGAAATCTTTTATTAATTTAATCAATTAAACTCAATTTATGGTAGGAGCACTAGGAAAAATATTTGGGAAAATATTTGGGAATAAAGCTGACAAAGACTTTAAAGAACTAAGCCCCTTCGTTGGTAAAATAAACGAAGAATATAATAAGCTGCAAAGTTTAACCAATGACGAGTTACGTAACAAAACTTCCACCTTTAAGGCATTGATCAAAGAATCGTTAAGTGAGATAACACAAAACATAAACGATTTAAAAGAAAAAGCCGATCAGCCCGAGGTAGATGTGAATGAAAAAGAAGATCTCTATAAGGAAGTAGAAAAACTGGAGAAAGACCGTTTGAACCTCTTGGAAGAAGTGCTTCTGGAGCTGTTGCCACAGGCTTTTGCCGTGATGAAAGAAACCTCTCGTCGCTTCTCCGAAAACGAAACTTTAGAGGTTACTGCCCAGGATTTTGATAAGGAACTCTCCACCAAAAAAGATTTTGTTTCCATACAAGGCGATAAAGCATTCTGGAAAAATTCGTGGGATGCAGCCGGTATCATGGTGAATTGGAAAATGGTTCATTATGACGTTCAGCTCATCGGTGGTACGGTGCTGCATAAAGGAAAAATTGCGGAGATGGCTACCGGTGAAGGAAAAACACTCGTTTCTACCTTGCCTGCTTACCTCAATGCACTCGCCGGTTTTGGGGTTCATATTGTGACGGTGAATGACTATCTCGCACGACGCGACAGTGAATGGAATGGTCCGCTGTTTCAGTTTCATGGCTTGGCTGTCGATTGTATCGATCTCCATCCTTCGAATAGTGATGCCCGTCGTAAGGCCTATCAAGCCGACATTATTTATGGTACCAATAACGAATTTGGCTTCGATTATCTGCGCGATAATATGGCCACCAGCAAGGAAGATATTGTACAAGGTCATCTTCATTATGCCATGGTGGATGAGGTAGATAGCGTGTTAATTGATGATGCTCGTACTCCCTTAATCATTTCAGGCCCCATTCCTAAAGGTGATGAGCAAGAGTTTTATGAACTGAAACCACGCATTGAAAAAGTAGTGGAGGCTCAGAAAAGATACCTGAATACCTGTTTGGTAGATGCTAAAAAATTCTGGGAGCAGAACAAACAGGACCAGGCCGCCATGCCCATGATACGCTGCTATAGAGGCATGCCTAAAAACAAAGCTTTTATCAAGTTTATGGGCGAAGCCGGGGTGAAGCAATTTCTGCTAAAGACAGAAGGGTTTTATATGCAGGATAATTACAAAGAGATGCCCAAAGTGGATGTAGAACTTTATTACGTCATTGATGAGAAAAACAATAACTGCGAGCTTACTGATAAAGGGATTGAAGCCATCACCGCTTCGGGAGAAGACAAACAGTTTTTTATCTTACCTGACGTCGGTAGCATCATTGCTGAAATAGAAAAATCGACCGACACGCATGAACAGAAAGTTCATCAGAAGGAAGAAGTGCTGTTACAGTTTTCCAATAAGAGTGAGCGTATTCATACCATCAATCAGTTGCTTAAAGCCTATAATATGTTTGAGCGAGATGTAGAATATATTATTGAAGAAGGAAAAATAAAAATCGTAGATGAGCAAACCGGTCGTGTGCTCGATGGTCGTCGTTATAGCGATGGATTGCATCAGGCCATCGAAGCGAAAGAGAACGTGAAAGTGGAAGATGCTACACAGACGTTTGCCACCATCACCTTACAAAATTATTTCAGGATGTACCATAAACTGGCTGGAATGACCGGTACTGCCGAGACAGAAGCGAGTGAGTTATGGGAAATTTACAAGCTGGATGTGGTGGTAATTCCCACCAATAAACCTACCTCCAGAGCCGATAAAAACGATAAAGTTTACAAAACACGACGTGCTAAATTTAAGGCCGTAATCGATGAAATTGAACGGTTACGAAACGAAGGACGTCCAATACTCGTAGGTACCACCAGCGTAGAAATTAGCGAGCAGCTGAGTCGGATGCTACAGATAAAAAAAGTACCTCATAATGTACTCAATGCCAAGCAGCACCAACGAGAGGCAGAGATTGTGCAGATGGCAGGGCAGGTGGGACAAGTAACGATTGCCACCAACATGGCGGGTCGTGGAACGGATATCAAGCTTACCGATGAAACAAAAAAATCGGGAGGATTGGCCATTATTGGTACCGAGCGGCACGAGAGTCGTCGTGTTGACAGGCAGCTACGGGGGCGTTCAGGGCGTCAGGGCGACCCGGGCACTTCGCAGTTTTTTGTGAGTTTGGAAGACGATTTGATGCGTTTGTTTGGTAGCGACCGGATGAGTAGGGTGATGGATCGATTTAATATTCCAGAAGACGAAGTAATTGAAAATGGCATCATCACGCGACAGATTGAAGGCTCACAAAAGAAAGTGGAACAGAATAATTTTGGTTCTCGGAAACATCTGTTGGAATATGATGATGTAATGAACAACCAGCGTAACGTAGTGTATACAAAACGACGTAATGCCTTGTTTGGTGATAAACTTGCGATAGATATTGTAGAGAGCATCTACACTTTTTGCGGCGATTTGGTTGACGAATATAAGCCGGCAAATAATTTCGATGGGTTCGAGATGGAGCTGCTCACGCTCTTGGCTACAGAACCTAATTTTGATGCCGCTTTCTTTGGTAATAATAAAGCCGAGACCATCACGGAAAAACTCTATGATCACTTAAGTGAAATCTATAAAAATCATGCCGAGCAAATTGCAACTCAGAGTTATCCCACCATTAAACAGGTGTATGAAGATCGCGGACAACAATACGAAAATATTTTAGTGCCGTTTAGTGATGGTACCAAAAGTGTGAATGTAATTGCCCCGTTACGCAAATCGTATGAAACCCAAGGGAAGGAAGTGTTTTTGAGTTTTGAGAAGATGGTGATGTTGAGTTTCATTGATGATGCATGGAAAGAACATTTACGCGATCTCGACGATTTAAAGCAGGCCGTACGCAACGCCCATTTAGAGCAAAAAGACCCCTTGCTGATTTACAAATTGGAATCGTTCAAGTTATTTAATTTGATGATGGCTAAGATTAATAAGAATGTATTACCCATGTTCTTCCGCGGGCATATTGAGAGTAACTCCAACCAGCCTCAGGTAAGCAATGCGCCGGCGCGCAGAAGCAGTAACCTGAACAAGTTGAAACTCTCTCGTGAAAGCGATATACCGCAATTACAAACACCACAAGACGTGAACCCTACCGGTGTCGAACATGAAAAAGCAGCTCCCATCAAGGTAGGACCTAAAGTAGGTCGTAATGATGCCTGCCCTTGTGGCAGCGGAAAAAAGTTTAAGAACTGCCACGGGAAGGAAGAATAACATAACTCCTGTCGAACCCGCCGTTCGTCATGTTTGCCAATAATTTGCCACGGCTCGGTATGGTCTCCTTACATTCAAAGACGATTCGGAGTCGTTGCACTTCGTTTCATTGACTGTGCAGGCAGGGAATAGAACCCTAGGGCACTTCGCTGACACTATTTCTTGATGAAAAAAATATCGCATTCCTTCCTCCAATATTCTATATTTGTATCCTAAGCGTGATATTCAACGCTTGCTTTAACCGAGATGAATAAACTGTTTTTTTTGCTTTTAATTATAGGTCTTAGTCTAAAACTGAGTGCACAACCCTCCATTAGCTCAAGCATCTTGCCCGTGATAGGCGATACTATAAAAGTGGGCGTTGACACCTTACTAGTTTCACCTGGTGTGGCTGGAGCAAACGTTACTTGGAATTTTAAAAGCTTGCCTTTACATTATTCTTCCTCACGAATATACATTGCCCCTGCATCAACAGCATACTCCAGCTTTGCTCCTGCTGCCACTCTGGTGCGCACCGACCCTCTCGGCTCTTTCTACTCATTTTGGAAAAATTCATCGACCGTCTCAATTTACTATGGGTTTATCGAATTTAACAAGTACGATCAAAGCTATAACACACTACCCGTAAACTATTACAAATTCCCCCTTACTTACACTAAGAACTATATCGACAGCTTTTCGGCCACCACCAACCCCGGAGCATTTGTGGGACCCGGAAAATATTATTTTACTGCCGACGCCTGGGGTACGATTATCCTACCACATAAATCAGTATCCAATACCTTACGCACAAAATCAGTGCTTTATATCGGCGATTCGAGTATTAACGACTATTCTCTTACTACCGACTATGCTTGGTACCTCGAAGGCAAAAAGGATCCCCTTCTGGTGATCAGCACCGTTGTTGTAAATAAAATTTTATATAAGAAATTCGCCCTTTATGATAATACTTCTGGAAGCGGTATATTGGGAGCCTCCAACCAGGAGCCATTTAAACTCTACCCCAACCCGGCTAAAAATCAACTTATGATTGAGAAGTCATTATGGACCAACGCCCCCTATGCCATTTATAACCTGCAAGGACAATTGGCACAAAACGGTACATTAATGGAACAACAAACCTTGGTTGACGTTAGTGCTCTCGCAGAGGGCATGTATCTTCTTAAGTACAATAACAGTTTTCGGAAATTCACGGTAAAAAAATAACTGCTGGTGCGTGGCATCTGATTCGCAAAATAATGGCGTTAAACAAGCATTTATCTTATCATCCCTTTCAATTTTTCTATTATCCCACAAAAAATTCTTATCTTTGCTGTTCTAAAAAAAAATACAACCATGGGTAAAGGTGATGTAAAAACCAAACGCGGAAAAATCGTTAACGGAAGCTTCGGAGTAAGCCGTCCGCATAAAGCTAAAAAAGCTGCTAAAGTTACACCTGCTGTAAAAGCAGATAAAAAAGCATAACGTATTCCTGACAATAAATAAGGCTTTGCTACTGTAGTAGTAAGGCTTTTTTTATTTATTTCTTGCACAGATTCATGTTTATAGCAAGCGTAATTATAATTCTCTTAATTTATCGTTCGTATTTGTTTTACAAAAAGCGAAACGATCGAAAAACTCTAGCAGAGAGTCAGAGGATTTATTTGCACGGTTTTTTCCCAAAACATTTCAGTTATTACAATCAGCTCAATACAGAAGAACAGCAAGAATTTATCGACCGTACGATACATATACGCGATACTTTGACTTTCAAATCATCTCACGATTTGTTAATCTCTGAGAACATTAAAACATTAATCAGTGCGGCATTCACTCAGATTACTTTCGGTTTTGATAAGTTTTATTTAGACCATTTCCATACCATTTTTTTACATCCTTCTGCGTTCTATTCACGTTTTATTGATCGGGAGGTGAAAGGATTAACTTTTGCCAACGGAATGATTCATTGGTCGTGGGACGATTTTGTGAAAGGCTATATGTTTAGTGATGATAAATTAAATTTAGCCTTACACGAACTGGCCCATGCCATCCAAATTGCCTGCTTTGAAAACAAGGAGGTGGATACCCCAGATTATGCGGCCTGGCAAGTGTTAGCGGAAATTGAAATAGCTCATATGAAGGCGAATCCGGATCATGCCTATTTTCGTGCTTATGCGGCCTCCAATATACACGAGTTTTTTGCTGTTACTGTTGAGTATTTTTTTGAAGATCCGAAACAGTTTCGCGCCAAGCTACCTTCACTTTATGAGGCTACCTGCAAAATTTTAATGCAAGATATGGCCTTGAGAGTGGAAAGGAAATTAATTGCGGGTTAATCTTTCAATGATTTCGCTATAGTCAGGAAAGGCCAAAAGAAGCTTAGCTCGGTCGGCCATTTCAAAATCTTTAAAATCGAAACCAGGAGCTACAGCACATCCAACAAGCGAATAGTCGCCTGTGGTTTCGCTTGCAAACCAGTCGCCTGCATGAATCACGGCTTGAAAAGTTTCACCTGCTTCAATGACTGCTCCCAAATTTATTTTCGTATACCCGCCCTGATGATGCAACACATGGATGATACCCGTGGCCCCTTCATGAAAATTCCAAAGTTCATCGCTTGAAATACGATGAAAGGCAGAGAAGCTTCCGGCAGTAAGTAAAAAATAAATATTGGTGAGTAAGTTCCGGCTTCCCCCAAAATCGGGACTGTGAAGAAGCTCTTCACTACGGTATGTTTCTTTAAAAAAGCCTCCTTCCGGATGAGGTTCAAGTTGAAGGTATTGAGTAAGTGCTGCGATACGTGCTGACATGAGTGCAAGTATAAGTGAAAGTTTGGAATCGTCCTAAAAGGACGCGTTTCAAAGTGAAATATTTCTTCCTTATCTTCGTTGCTATAATAGATGACGAAATACCTTTTTATTTTCCTATGCGCTTTAGTTATTGTGTTCAGTTGTCGTAAGCACGATATCAATAATGACAACACGGCAACACTTACCTTTTCTACCGATAGCATTGCATTTGATACGGTTTTTAGCCGTTTCGATACGAACCATGCACCTCTCTCTACAACTAAAATATTAAAAATATTTAATCCTTATAGCAGCGCCCTTTACACCGATATTCGATTGATGGGAGGCAGCACCTCATTGTATCGGTTGAATATCGATGGCATCCCCACGGATAAGGTAACCCACTATAAAATTGCCCCGAAAGACAGTATCTACCTTTTTGTTCAAGTCACTCCCCGCATTACTTCAATCGGAAACCCCTTATTCGTTGAAGACAGTATTTTGTTTACCACCAATGGCAATGAGCAAAAAATTCATTTGGTGGCCTGGGGGCAAGATGCCCATTATTTGATGGATAGTGTTATGGATTATGATGCCGTATGGAGCGATAAAACAAAGCCCTATGTTATTTGGAATTCGATTTTGATAGCGTCTGGCAAAAAACTAACCATTGAGAAAGGCGTAAAGGTATGTAGCCACGTGGGTTCACGTATTTATGTACAGGGAACATTAGAAATGAATGGCACGTTGCTCGAGCCTGTGGTATTGCAAGGCGACCGTTTAGAACATAACCTCGATGATGTGCCTAGTCAATGGTGGGGGGTCCGTTTTTTACCCGGATCGAAAAACAATATCATCAACCATTCTATCATAAAAAATGGAGTCGTAGGAGTAGAGATTGATTCGATGAGTGTAAACAGCAGCCCCAATTTAAGTATGGGTAGTTCGGTCATTCGTACGATGTCGTCGTCGTGTATTTCCGCCTACAGTGCTCGTGCAAATTTTGTAAATTGTGCATTCTTCGATGCCGGACAACTCTGTGTTTTCGCACAGTTTGGAGGAGATTACAGTTTCAACTATTGCACCTTGGCCAATCCTCATTGTATCAATTTTCAGAGCAACTATCAGTCTTTTTACCTAGGAAACTCTGATTATGAAATTACCGATGCCGCTGGAAATGTGATTCAAACCATTCCAAGTTTTTTAAAATATAGCTTAATCAATACTATCATTTACGGACAGAGTACCAATGACGAAGAGTTTGCTATTTATGACGGAGGCAGACCTGCCAACGTTACCCAACAGATTATAGACCACTGCCTCTTGCGAACCCAAATAACAAGCTTGAATGTGAATGGTAATATAATTAATGAAGAGCCGAAATTTAAGAATATGTGCGCTTACAATTATCAGCTCGATAGCCTTTCACCCCTCGTCAATAAAGGTCTTCCGTTTACCGGGGTAATCGATGTTGATATTCTTGGAAAGCCTCGCGACAATACCCCTTGCATCGGAGCCTATGAAAGAAACTAAACCTCTTTGAATGCTTCATTTATAACAATTAGGCCTGCCTAAATTGAGGAGCATCATTCATTTTTACAGCTCTCAGTTCAATAGCAATACCGGTTATACGGTGTCATGATTCGCGGTCGACTCATGTTTCTTTTTGAAGAGATACAATATGCCGAGCGTCACTACTAATGAAGCAAGGCCCCAAACTACCGGGAAATATTTAACTTCTATAAAATAATTGCACCAGCTATTATGATCCTTAAAATAATAAATAAACACTTCAATGGAATTATTTAAGAAATGAGCCAAAATCGTAATCCATAAACTACCGCTCCAATAAAATAAATAGCCAAAAGCAACACCAATCGCCATTCGTGGTATAAAGTTACTCACGTCGAAATGAATAGCGCTAAATAAGGCAGCAGAAATAAGAATTCCAAGGTGGATGTTTTTTGTCCAGTTTTTAAATAATGGTTGCAAAAGTCCTCTAAACATAAGCTCCTCGCTAAAAGCAGCCACAACACCAACCACTAAAATATTGGCTAAAAAATGCATTAACGAGGGCATAAACATCATTCCACTAATTACTTTTTGTTGGGCCTCATCCATCTGTTCAGCGGCCAGCTTAAATTTCTCGGGCAAAGGAATATTATGATTCAAATCGCTTAAAAGAGATAATCCGAACAAAGCGGCAAAAGCGAAAACGGAAATGTATATAAACTGTAAAGGAGAGATGAATTTTCGCAGCTTGAGTGTACCCATCATAGGGTATTTATAAACCTTTAAGTACATAAATACGGGCAAGGCAAAAGTGCCGAAATTGGTGAGCATTTGAAAAAGGCGCAAAAACATAGCCTGGCTCGCGTCTAATGCTGGATTACTAATAATCTCGGAGGCACGGTTATAATCATACTTAAACGCTTGTTGTCCGATATACAAGGCTAAAAACTGTGAGACGAGCAGCCCAAAGAAAACAAAACCCAAAATCGACAAAATCTGAGATATAAAATACCAGGCTCGCTTCCAATCTATTTCCATTTTGATAAGTGTTATATGTAAATTGCACGCGAAAATAGGCATTCGCCACGAATGATGAACGATCTGAAGTTCGTGGGATGGAGTTCGCCTATAGTAAATCTTAAAATTTAACTTTTGTATGAAATTATATAGTATTAATACGGGACATTTTAAACTCGATGGTGGGGCCATGTTTGGGGTAGTTCCTAAAGCAATTTGGAATAAAATTAACCCCGCCGACGAGAATAATATGTGCTCTTGGGCCATGAGATGCTTGCTTGTGGAGGTAGATCAAAAACTCATCCTTATCGATAACGGCATGGGCAACAAACAAGACGCTAAATTTTTAAGTCATTATTATCTGCACGGCAGCGATACCTTGGAAAAATCGTTAAACGAAGCTGGTTTTAGCGTGGATGATATCACAGATGTATTGCTCACCCATTTGCATTTCGATCACTGTGGAGGAAGTATTCAATGGAACAGCGACCGGAGTGGATTTGCACCCACCTTTAAAAATGCGCACTATCATGTACATGCCGACCATTGGGAAGAAGCCCTGCATCCGAATGCACGAGAGAAAGCTTCTTTTTTAAAAGATAATATTTTACCGATACAAGAAACGGGGCATCTAAATTTGTTTAATGATAATTCCATTATACACCCTTCCATCACGTTCTCGAAAAGCATGGGCCATACCAACAGCATGGTAATCCCTCATATAAAATACGGAGAACTCACGATCGCCTTTATGGCCGATTTAATTCCATCATTAGGGCATATCCCCCCTCATTATGTAATGGGCTACGATGTGCGTCCGCTCGATACGATGCGGGAACGAACTGAATTTTTATCTAACGCAGTAAAAGAAAATATAATTCTCTTTTTTGAACACGACCCCATCCATGAATGCGCAACAGTAGTGCAAACAGAGAGAGGTTTCAAGCCGAATGCCATCTTTAAGTTGAATGAATTACTATAATTTTTTTTAGCCATTTGTTGAGGATGCAGGAGATTCAAAATATTATTTCATCATTCGCTAATGCCCCTGCTTTCGATGCTCCAAAATTTATTGCAGCCCATCAGGAGCCTGCCGTGAATTCCTTTCGGATTAACAAGAAAAAGATTTCAGTCTCTCCATTTGAGGGTGCCCTTTCGGTGCCTTGGTGTGCCGATGGATTCTACTTAAAAGAACGGCCCAAATATGCACAACATCCATACTGGCATGCTGGAGGCTTTTATGTGCAGGAGGCATCAAGCATGTTTCTAAGTTATGCATTACAACAGCTGCTGCCATTACAAGAAACCTTATGTGTGCTCGATGCCTGTGCTGCCCCTGGTGGCAAAAGCACTCTGATGGCGTCGCTACTTAGTAACAATAGTGTATTGGTGAGTAACGAAGTGATAAAATCGAGAGTAAATGTACTGCAAGAGAATATCGTAAAATGGGGGAATACGAATAGCATCATCACCAACAGCGACACCCAACAATTCGGCAAACTACCCCCGTTCTTTGATTGTATCGTGGTAGATGCACCATGCAGTGGTAGTGGATTGTTTAGAAAAGATGCGCAGGCAATGAATGAATGGAGTGAAAACAATGTTCAACTCTGTAGTGAAAGGCAACAACGTATTGTGAGCAATTTGATTCCAGCCTTAAAAAATAATGGCGTGCTGATATACAGTACCTGCTCCTACTCTGTAGAAGAAAACGAAATGATGGTGAACTGGTTATGTGAAAAGCATCAATTAGAAACCGTCCATATGGAAGTGCCTGCAGCATGGAATATTGTAAATTCACAAGAAGGATGTTACCGTTTTTATCCTTATCTAGTAAAGGGAGAAGGCTTCTTTATAGCACTACTTCGTAAAAAGAACCAGGATGAAACGAAGAGCCCTGATTTTACTAAAACGCTGAAAATAATTAAACCAGACCCGTCATTTGCACAATATATAAACGGCCCCTTTGATTTTTTCATGCATCATGAAACTATTTTTGCTGCCACTGCAAAAGTGCTTGAAACAACAGAAATTCTACGCCAACACAAAATAAACTTGATACAGTGCGGAGTTGAGGTAGGTGCCCCAAAATTTAATAAATTTATTCCCGCCCACGCTTTAGCCTTGAACGAGGCCTTGAGCCAAGAGGTTGATGTTATTGATACCGATGAGGCCACTGCGATGCAATATCTGCGTAAACAAACCATCCGTATTGAATCTTCTTTCGGATATAAAATTCTAAAATATAATGGGGTGAATTTAGGATGGGTAAATATACTTCAAAACCGAACGAACAATTTGTACCCTACCCATTGGCGTTTGCTGCATTAGCAATAGGCAACTCAATAGGCTATAAAATAAAAACCCCATCTGATTTAAACAGACAGGGTTCTTCTATGCTTAAGAAACGAATTATTTAATACTAAAGGCGGCTTTCACCTTGCCTACATAATCTAATTTCTCCCAAGTGAATAATTCCACTTTCACTTTTTTCTCTTTGCCATCGGGTCCTCTAAAAGTTTTTGTCACCGTTTCATTTTTACGTCCCATGTGTCCATACGCTGCTGTTTCAGAATACATCGGGGTACGCAATTTTAAACGTTGCTCGATAAAGTAAGGACGCATATCAAAAATCTCTTCCACTTTCTTTGCAATTTGACCGTCGGTTAATTTCACCTTTGCTGTGCCATACGTGTTTACATAAATGCCCATAGGTAAGGCCACCCCAATAGCATAAGAAACTTGTACTAGCACCTCTGTGCATACACCAGCGGCCACCAAATTTTTTGCAATATGACGGGTCGCATAGGCTGCCGAACGGTCTACTTTACTAGGGTCTTTCCCTGAAAACGCACCCCCACCGTGGGCTCCTTTACCTCCATAGGTATCGACAATGATTTTACGACCGGTTAACCCCGTATCGCCATGTGGGCCACCTATTACGAATTTGCCGGTGGGATTAATATGATATTTTATTTTGTTATTGAAGAGATGAGCATATTTAGGGTAATTTACCTTCACGCGAGGAATTAAAATGTTGACGATATCTTTTTTGATTTTCGCTAACATTTTCTCTTCTGCATCAAAATCATCATGCTGTGTTGAAACCACGATCGCATCAATTCTTACCGGTTCGTTCTGGTCACTGTATTCGATGGTCACTTGTGATTTTGCATCCGGACGTAAATACTTAATCTGTTTATTTTCGCGACGTAATGCAGCCAATTCTAATAAAATGGCATGCGCCAAATCTAATGCCAGAGGCATATAGTTGCTTGTTTCGTTGGTGGCATATCCAAACATCATTCCTTGATCGCCGGCCCCTTGTTCTTCTTTTTTCTTTTTATCGACCCCTTGATTGATGTCGGCCGATTGCTCATGTATGGCAGATAGAATTCCGCAAGAGTTCGCTTCAAACATATACTCACTTTTGGTATATCCTATTTTACGAATTACCCCTCGTGCTATTTCCTGAACATCTAAATAGGATTTAGATTTTACTTCTCCTGCTAAAATAACCTGACCTGTTGTAACCAGGGTTTCACAAGCTACTTTAGATTCTGGATCGAACGCTAAAAAGTTATCAATTAAAGCATCGCTTATTTGGTCGGCAACTTTATCTGGATGCCCTTCTGATACTGACTCTGAAGTGAATAAATATGACATTATGGTATACTATTTTTTTTAAATTGAGGTGCAAAAATAAGGAATTATCCCGAAACCCGTTCAGGGCAATAATAAATGCGAAAAAAAGGGGACGATGGTGGGGATTTAGCGCATCTTAAAGGTCTTACCTTCTTCAGCAATTTCCGAGCGCTGGAAAACATCTTTTGCCTCTTCAAGCAGCTCCTCCAAATTCTGATATCGGGCACTAAAATGTCCAATAATTAGCTTGCCCACTTTAGCTCTAGAACCTATTTTGCCGGCTTGCAAGGCGGTACAATGGAAGGTAGTCTTGGCCCTATCAACCATGTCATGAGCAAAAGTTGCTTCATGATACAGGAGGTCAAAACGCTCAATATGAGGCAGCAAATCCTCATCGTAGATAGTGTCGGTGATATAGGCGTATTTGAACGATTTACGAGGGTCAAAAGTAAGCTTCGCATTGGGTATCATCTTACCATCTTTGCCTTTATAATTCCCGCCATTACGTAAGTTTTCGTATTCGGCCTGGTTTAAATTTAAAGGATCCACTTCTTGCTTATTTATTTTTCTTCCATAGGTACGTTCCGCAAAGAGGAATCCTGCACAATTGATACGATGTTTCAGAGGCAGAGAAGAAACTACATAATCACGCGTCTCCAAAATTTCTTTCAGACCATCGAATTGAAGTTTATGGTAGATTACTTTAAATTTCAGTTGAACATCGCTCAAGCTAAATTGTAGGTTAATTAGAAACTCTAATTCTTCCGGGCAATAGATATCCAGATCGTCGATTCGACCTTGAACGCTCATGGTACAAAGCAGGCCAGGCAAACCTAGAAAATGATCTCCGTGCATGTGACTGATAAAAATGTAACGGAGTTTGTTGTGGCTTACCTTATAACGAAGCATCTGATTTTGGGTGCCTTCACCACAATCGATAAGAATATAATCGTTATTTATTTTTAATACCTGAGCACTAGGATGCCTGCGGGAAGTAGGGGTAGATGAACTATTGCCTAAAATGGTTAACTCAAACGACATAATATTTAGTTTTCAAAAGTTATGGTCTCAAAGAAATATACGGACTGTGAAGATGAGTTTTTTTCAATAGTTAAAGATGTAAAAATAACGAATTCTATTTATCGTTTAGTAATCTTTTTGGTAATAACGCCTGATGGGGAGATTACGGAGAGTAAGTAATACCCTGCTTTAAAGCTCTCCGTGTCGATGGTAAAGTTGTTTAATCCCGGCTTACAGGCTACCTCATGATTATATACCTCCTTGCCCAAGATATCTCGGATGGCAAGGGTTGCTTTTTCCGTTTTGGAAGTAGTAAGACTTACCACTGTTTTGTCGGTAAATGGATTTGGCGTAATTTGCTCAATACCAAAAGAATATGTTTGCGCTTGGCCTCTGCTTAATCCAACACCCGATGACAGAACCTTAAAACTTAAGGAGGAATCGGTAACTGGAAAAGGAACTGGTTGGCCTGCCAATTTTAATTTTGCGATGATGATAATGACAAGTTTTTTGGTGCCCGTATCTGCAGTGGTAGGAGTACCTGCAATTTTCATACAACCCCGAAGCGAAGTGCCATAATATTTACATGCTACAGCATTACAATCTTTGGTGAAACTAGCGGGAAAGCCAGTAACCGACTGAATAATAATGGAATCAATATGAACGGAGCCAAAAGGCGAAATAGTGGTATCGCTAGGAAATTGGAAGGTAATGGTTTGATTATACGCTACACCTACTTTACCATCAGGTAATATGTTCGGAAATAACCCCGAGTGGGTTAAGCTGGCGTCGGGAGTGCATTGTGTGAATGCGTTGTAAGAAATAAAGAAGGCGAAAAATAGAAGTATAAATTGTCTCATGGGCGCTATAAAATTGTACGAATTTACGCATTTTTTCTATTCCTCCAAATCGTCCTCTAAATCGTCGAAATCGAAATCTTCCTCAGTAAGCAAATTCCGTTTCATCTGATCGGCAAAAACCATATCCATGGCCTCATCTTTAGAATGACAAATTTTAAGACTTGGCAACTTCGTATACTCTTCTTTTTTATCTAAAATTAGCACAAAAATCCCTTTTAAATGACCTGTACTTAACTGTATCATCTGAAACATTTCGGAGGCTTCATCGCAAAAGATTTTTACTTTTCGCGCATCCAAAATGATATCGGCCACTTGTTTATCATCGATCAAGGCCATCGCTTCCTCCTCCACATGAACACATACCTCGTGTGTAACGTGAGGTGCAATAATTTTTATTATTGAAACTTTATCTAGGTTGTCGACGCTGAAGTGCATTTTTTTTAAAATAATTTAGGCAAAGTTAATACTTATCATTTTTTTTACACTATGAAATTAAAAATAGTATTAATTACTGGAGCTACTTCGGGTATCGGAAAAGCGACCGCTTTGTTATTGGCACAAAATGGACATAAATTAATTCTGTGTGGCAGAAGAAAAAGCAGGTTGGATGACCTCTCCGAAGAGATCAGAAAATCTTATTCTACTGCCGTGCATACCTTGAATATGGATTTACGAAACAAAGATGAAGTTTTTGCTGCTATCGATAGTTTACCAGACGCCTTTAAACCCATTGACGTGTTAATAAACAATGCTGGATTGGCTTCCGGACTAAGCACCGTTGATGAAGGGGTACTCGATGACTGGGAAAAAATGATAGATACAAATTTAAAAGGATTGCTTTATATGAGTAGGGCAGTGCTTCCACTGATGCCTAAAAATGGGGACGGACATATTATCAATTTAGGATCCATCGCTGGTAAAGAAGCCTATATAAATGGCAATGTGTATTGCGCTACCAAAGCTGCTGTCGATAACTTAACACGGGGCATGCGTATCGACTTAGCAAAATTCCCGATCCGTGTTTCGGCCATTCATCCGGGTGCCGTAGAAACAGAATTCTCCATCGTCCGATTTAAAGGAGATGAAGAGCGTGCCAAAAAAGTGTACGATGGCTTCGAAAATTTATTGGCTAACGATTGTGCTGAGGCTATCTGGTTTATTTTGAATCGTCCTAACCATGTTAACATCAATGAACTCACCATTATGCCAACCGCACAACCCAACGCAACTACCATACTTAGGAAATGATGCATCGTCTATAAAAAGCATTACCAGCTTCCAGCCTACGTTTAGGTTGATGGGAAGAATGAAATCCATCCCCACCGTATAACCAAATCTTGTCTATATAAAAAAGAGACGCTGAGAAACGATAGAATTAAAGAATTTGATAGATTCTTCTTAAATTGCAAAAAAAACTTACCTCCTTATGTATAAAGGCACCCTTTCAAAAGTCTTATTTTTAGACATTGAGACCACTCCGCAACAGCCCAGCTATTCGCTTTTAGATGACACTTTCAAAGCCTTATGGGATCATAAGGCTAAATTTTTAATTCGTGATGTCGCCACCGAAACGCCAGAGAGTATCTATGAAAGAGCCGGCATCTATGCCGAATTTGGCAAGATCGTTTGTATTTCCTGTGGTTTCATCTCACCTTCGGGAAGCCTTAAAATTAAATCCTTTTCAGGCAATCAAGAAGAGATTCTACTCAAAGAGTTTTCTAGTTTATTAACGCTACATTTTAACACGCCCGAACATGCCTTATGTGCACATAATGGAAAAGAGTTTGATTTTCCTTACTTATGCCGGAGGATGATTATTAATGATTTACCCATTCCATCTATTTTAAACATCACCGGCAAAAAACCTTGGGAGACCTCGTTTCTGGATACCATGGAAATGTGGCGATTTGGTGACTATAAGAGCTTTACATCCCTAAATTTGCTAGCACAAATTTTAGGCATCCCTTCGCCCAAGGATGATATCGATGGTAGTCAGGTGTGGCGTGTGTATTGGATTGAGAAAGATTTGGAACGTATCGTACGCTACTGCCAGAAAGACGTTGTGACTCTCACAAAAATATTTCTGCGACTGAATCAGTTGCCTGGCATTGACGATATTAAGTTAGAAATGGTATAAACTACGAACCTATCGCTGCGGCGCCTTTGAGCTTGCCAAGTAATTCAGCAAAATACAGAGGCGCAATTTTTAACCTGTTTCCATACCAGCTAAACATTTCTCCATTAACCATAAGTATTTTAGAGGCGGGCAATTCTTTCTGCAGCTCTTCAATATGTTTTTGTTTAAATGGATACGGCTCGCTGCTTAAGAAAATAAAATCAGGATTGAGTGCCTTAATTTCATCAATATCGATATTGGGATATCTTGTTTCTTGGATACAGTTCGTGAGTCCACAGCACGATAACATATCGCTTATAAAAGTATCTGAACCAACCGTCATGTATGGGTTATGCCAGATCAAATACAGCACTGACTTAGAGGGAGAGGTGAGGGATTGCTTTAGTTTTTCAAAAGCCGCCTTTATTTCAACCACCAATTTTAAAGCGTTCGCCTTTTTATTAACGAGTGCACCTATACTCTCAATCATTTGTAGGGATTCCGCCAAATTATGAACATCGCTAATCCAGATCGCCGTCGTTTTTTCCAAGGCCTCTAGTTGCAGTTGCTCATTTTCCTCCTTGCTGGCGATAATCAAATCGGGGCGTAATTCAATAATTTTTTCAATATTCAGGTTCTTCGTTCCGCCGATACGTGTTTTATTACGAAACCAGCTTTGCGGGTGAACACAAAATTTGGTGGTCGCTATCACTTCCATATCTAGCCCTAAATGATGCAAAAGCTCGGTTTGGGAAGGAACAATACTGATAATCCGCTTGGGGGCGCTATCTACACTTATCTTCCTGTTCAACTGGTCGGTATATTCCATTTATATATGTTTTAAAATCTTTAAACCTACATTACATTGCAGGCACAATCGGTGGTCGCAATAAGTCTTTTTTAAATGCAGTAACGCTTGCGAGCTAGCGGCATTCTTTACCTCTGTGTTTAAATCCTTCCAGCTACGAATCACCGAATTGTTTTCGGGTGATAACGTTTCGAAAAGTTCCAAAGCTACCTCCTGCATCTTAGGATGCATATTGGTTTTACCGTATAAAAACAAAAATGGAGCCACCGTATTGATCATAATATTCTCTGCGGCATCGCCTCCCAATTGCTTTTTCTGATACTTACTTTCCTCTTCGAAGCTATAATGCGTATCCCAAAATAATGAAGCGCTACAGCTAAAAAGCTGCTTTATACGAACTGCATTATCAACTTCAATTACCTTGCTGAATAGATGCACCGAGCGAAAAATTAAATCTGCAAACTGTACCAAACGAAGCTGTGGAAAGTTTGCTGGACGAAGCCTTAAAAACTTCCACAAAGTAACGTCTATTTCTTTAAACTTATGCTTTTGTTTTTGATAGCCGTATTCTTGCTTTAATTCGAGATAGTATTTCTCCTTCATTCTAGGGTCATTCAGAAACCCCGCGACCCCCAATAAAATGGCCTCAATCTGTAAAATACTCGTCTTGTTTTTCGCAAAAATTTTGAGCGGGATATTTCTTGCCGTCAACTCAAAAGGAATCGCGTTTATTTTAAACCCAAAATTTCGTGCCAAGGTAATATAAAAGGCATCCTCCCAGTGACTGGTGGTTTCCACCAGGAGTCTTTCAATGGCTTCGCATTTCTTCTCCATCCGCTCAATAAGCATGCGTTGAAGCCAAGCCCCCTTGGTAAATTCATCCACTGCTTCCCAATGCCTACTGCAGGGAATGAATGGCTGAAGCTGTTGTAAATCCTCATATTTTTCGAGCATGGTATGGGCAATACGATACTTGAGTTCAATGGTTAAAAACGCCTCATGCTCAGTGCTTATAAGCGCTTCATCATCCTCATACACCACATGAAGAATAATGTTCTGATACGTTTTATCGTATTGATGAAAGTGTTTTTTCCAATCACTCGACTTAAGATGCACCTCTATATTACCGACTAAAATGGTACTCCCACATTGTATTCGGGCATTAAAGAAATCGGGGCCTGCATCGGTGTTATGTTCGCCTACGCTCAATATTTGAAGCGTCTCTCCCCGAGTCGTTGTTAAATGGTGTGTGTTAAATAATTTGTGCTTCCATAGGTACTGAAGCAAGTTTTCATTCATTTTTTAGTTGATTAAAGTTTTTTTCTAAGATGATCGTTTCTATTAGATAGGCCTGATGTTTTATTTTATCATAACATACCGGTTTTATTTCTTTTTGGGAGAAACATTCAAAAATGGTGTTCCCCAGATTTTTCTCATCGGCAATCAAAAATGTTTCTAATTCCTTTATATGATTCGCCTCTTGGATATCGAATAAGGATGCGCGGCATTCTATATTGGTTCTGTTCACTGCGTTTTTTAACTTTTTAGATGCTACTTCAGGCTCTAAATAAAATTGCTGCAATGAATCCATTTCAAGAATAAATGCTGAAATCGTTTGGTGTAACAACATCTGTTGTCTTGATTTTTGCTGCCCCGCACGACCGATCAGTTTTTCAGCAATCTGTTGATTTAAAGTGGCATTTAGGTCAAGAAGAGTATCATAGTCCTGATTTATTCTTAAAGTATCTCGAGCGGTAATTAGGGATGGGTTATTTTGAGTTATCGCCAGGATGGTGCGAGAAAATTTTAATGCAGCATAGATGCCTAGGCAAGCCAAAATTAGCCCTAAAGCAACAAGCATGATTCTGTAGATCCGATTTTTATTCATTACGGGAAGATACAAAAATAAAAAAACCCCGGGATTCCGGGGTTAAATTATATTTCAGCGTGTAAAAAAACCAGTTAGAAACGTTCAAATTGAGTGAAAAAGAAGTTGGCTTCAATATTCGCATTTTCATCGCTATCGCTTCCATGCACTGCATTCGCCTCTATGCTCTTAGCATATTTAGCGCGAATCGTTCCTGCCTCGGCCTTCTTAGGGTCAGTAGCGCCAATCAGTGTTCTGAAGTCAGCCACTGCGTTATCTTTCTGTAATACCGCCACATAAATAGGTCCTGAACTCATGTAAGATACTAAGTCATTATAAAATCCTCTTTCTTTATGTACGGCATAAAATCTACCCGCCATCTCTGGTGATAACTTAGTATATTTAAGAGCCACGATTTTAAATCCCGCTTCAGTGATATCGTTAATAATTTTTCCGGCATACCCGTTCGATACTGCATCGGGCTTTAACATGGTAAATGTGAGAGTACTCATTTTTGTAAATTGATTAATTGATTAAATTTTGAGGCGCGAAGGTACTAAAACAATTGACAATTATTAATGGAAAACTGTGAATTGTTCTCTATTTTGCGACTTGTTTTATCGACCATGAAAATTATTTCTTATAACGTGAATGGCATTCGTTCGGCCATCAGTAAAAATTGGCTTGAATGGCTCGCCCTACAAAATGCGGATGTGGTTTGTTTGCAAGAAATTAAGGCTACTGCCGATCAGCTCAATTTGTCGCTCCTTGAAGCAGCTGGATTTCCGTATTACTATTTTCATAGCGCTCAAAAAAAAGGATATAGTGGGGTGGCCATTTTCAGTAAAGTCAAACCCGATCACATCGAAGTTGGATGCGGCATCGAGCCTTATGATTATGAAGGACGGGTGCTGCGTGCCGATTTTGGGGAGGTGAGTGTGATGAGTGTATATCACCCCAGCGGCAGTAGCGGCGAGGTGAGGCAAGCGTTTAAAATGGGTTGGCTAGCCGACTTTCAGAAGTACATCGACGCATTGAAAACGAAACATCCAAAATTAATTATTTGTGGCGACTATAATATATGTCATCAAGCCATTGATATTCACGATCCCAAAGGGAATGCCAAAAACAGCGGCTTTCTCCCCGAAGAACGCCAATGGATCGGAAACTTCTTAGAAAGTGGTTTTATTGATTCTTTCCGGCACTTTCATCATGAGCCACACCAATACACCTGGTGGACCTTCAGAGCAGGAGCCCGAGGTAATAATAAAGGGTGGCGAATAGATTACTGCATGGTGTCAAAAAATTTAGAAGAAAACCTGAAAGAAGCAAAGATTTATGCAGAGGATGTGCACAGTGATCATTGTGGATTGAGTGTGACCTTAAAACTAGCCTAGCTAAAGAATTTTATTTTAATTATTTTTACCGCAAATACAATTTTGATAATGAACCCTACCGTCAAAAAATTTATTCCCCATGCGATTGCATTAGTTTGTTTTATCGTTGTTTCCTTTTTCTACTTTAATGAAGTAGCCTCGGGAAGTAAACAGATCAAACAACACGACTCAAAGATGTATGAAGGCGCAGCAGCAGAAAGCGCTAAATACAATAAAGATGAGGTCGTTTTTTTTACAGAAAGTATGTTTAGTGGCATGCCTATGTATTTAATAAACATGCCCTATTACGGAAATATCGTATACAATAAACTAGCGTCCTTGTATAATTTGTATCTACCCTATCCGGTGAATCAGCTTTTTGTGCTCATGCTTGGCTTTTACATTTTACTGCTCACCTTTAAAGTCAATCCGTATATGGCGATCGGTGGCGCTTTGGCTTTTGCCTTATCGAGTAATAACATGGTATTTACTGCTGCCGGCCATGTAACCAAAGTAAGTGCCATCGGTTATATTCCTTTGGTCCTAGCTGGGTTCAACATGGTGCTTCACGGCAATAAATGGTTGGGGGCCTCTCTCACGGCCATAGGCTTATCCTTTCAAATGGGGGCCAACCACTTTCAAATTACCTATTATATGTTCTTTATCATTGGGGCCTGGTATATCGCTGAATTTGTGGGTGCTGCCATGAAAAAGAATTATAAAGACATTTTGATTCGAAGTGTGTTTTTAGGAGTGGCTCTTGGTTTAGGTGCTGCCACAGGCTTAAGCAGTGTGATGGTAAGTAAAGAATATGGCGAATATTCTATTCGGGGCAAAAGTGAATTGACAATCAATAAAACTGCTGATGAGCAGAGTGAAACTGGCCTCGACAGAAATTATACTTTTGAATATAGCTACAGTGGTCTCGAGCCGTTGACGATGCTTATACCTAACTTATATGGTGGTGCTGAGCAAGCGCCATTCGATAAAACCAGCCAGACTTATAAGCTCGCTGCCTCCAATCAAAATGCCAAAGAACTCACCTCCTATTTAATGGGCTACTGGGGCGATTTACGTATCACTGCTGGCCCACCTTATTTCGGGGCTCTCGTCTTTTTCCTTTTTGTGCTCGGATGTATTATGGTGCGGTCGCCTATCAAATGGGCATTACTTGGTGCCACAGTCTTGTCGATCGCTTTGGCTTACGGCCGTAATTTTGAGTCGTTCAACTATTTTATGTTCGACTACTTCCCTTATTATAATAAATTCAGAGCCGTCACCACTGCTTTTGTGATTGCACAAGTTTGTGTTCCTATACTGGCTTTTCTCGGGTTGAAAGAGTTTTTCGATGCGCTGAAACGAAAAGAAAATGTTCTCAAAAAATTCTACTACGCAGCAGGAATTTCGGCAGGCTTATGTTTGGTTTTTGTACTTGCCCCAGGCACTACCATAAGTTTTACAACTTACAGTGAAGATGAACAGAAGGACGTTTTGAAATCGAAATACGCACAGGTTTTTGGGAAAAATATACCTGCAGAATATGAAGAAGCCATTACCGCCGATTGCAAAGACATTGTAAAAACAGAAGCCTTGCGATCGCTCCTCTTTATTTTAATTGGCGCAGGAGCCTTGTTTGCTTTCATGAAAAACAAAGTAAAAATGGAGCTGGTGTTGGGGATACTCGCCTTCGCCATTGTGGTGGATATGTTTATGATTGACAAACGTTATTTAGGACCCGATCAGCTGGAGAAAAAAAGGAAAAATATTAGTGCCTCCTTTCCGAAGTCGAAAGCCGATGAGATTATTTTGGCAAATAATAGTGACAACGGTCGCGTTCTAAACTTGGCTGTCTCTCCTTTCAATGATGCCTCCACATCCTATTATCATCGCTCTATTGGAGGATATCATGGTGCTAAAGTAAAACGCTATCAAGAGCTCATTGAATATCATATTCAACCCGAAATTCAAATGCTGAGTAAAGAGCTGCAGAGTTCGAAAGGAGCCGACTCCACCTTGAAATATATTTTCCGATCGACACCCATTCTTAATATGCTCGATGCCAAATATATCATCTATAACACCGAAGCGGCACCTATTGAAAACAATAATAATTTAGGACATTGCTGGTTTGTTAAAAACTATGAAGTCGTGGCTAATGCCGACTCAGAGATACTCGCTTTGAATAGAATTAACACTGGCACCACCTGCGTCATCGACCAACGTTTTTCTTCTCAAGTGAATAACATGTCCATTACCGATGACACCTCCGCTTCCATCAAACAAACTGAGTATCATCCGAACCATCAGAAATACGAAAGCAACTCAGCAACGCCACAAATAGCCGTTTTTAGCGAAATCTATTATGAACCCGATTGGGAATTGTTTATCGATGGTAGTAAAGTCAACTATTTTCGGTGTAACTATGTGTTACGAGGTGCCGTAATTCCGGCAGGTAAACACACCCTTGAATTTAAAATCAATGCAAAGACTTACAATACTTGGGAGGGCATTTCGAAAGCCTCCTCTTATTTGATATTCGCACTACTAATCGGTAGTCTCGTATTGTACTTCAGAAACAAAAAAAATAATATCGCTTAGATTTCAGAGCATGCAAAAAGACAATATATTAGTGATTGGAGCCTGCGGGCAATTAGGTACAGAGCTTACTTATGAGTTAATGAAAGTGCATGGAGAAGGCCATGTTTTTGCCTGTGACATTCGCAAAGAAAAAGAGGTAAAGCATCTGTTTGATGCTAAAATCTACCGGCATCTCAATGTGCTGGATTCGAAAAAATTAAATGCGATTATTGTCGAATTTAAAATTACTCAGATTTATCATCTGGCGGCCTATCTCAGTGCGAGTGGTGAGCGCAACCCTGCGGCAGCCTGGGAGTTAAACATGGATGGCTTGTTTAATGTGCTGAATGCGGCTAAAGATTTGGGCCTGAGAAAAATTTACTGGCCTTCTTCCATTGCTGTATTTGGACCCCATACCCCTGCCATAGGTACCCCTCAACATTGTGTGATGGACCCGAACACCGTTTATGGAATCACCAAATTAGCAGGAGAACGCTACTGTGAATATTATAATAAGCGTTACGGTGTAGATGTAAGAAGCTTGAGGTATCCAGGATTAATAGGATGGAAGAGTGCCCCTGGAGGGGGTACCACAGATTATGCAGTGACCATTTACCATGAAGCACTTCAACAAAAGAAGTTTGAGTGTTTTTTAAAATCGGATACGGCATTACCCATGCTTTATATGCCCGATGCCTTGAGAGCCACTATAGATATCATGGAAGCGCCCTCCGATAAAATAAAAATTCGCAGCAGTTATAATTTATCAGGCATGAGTTTCACCCCGAAGGAGGTAGCAACCAGTATTAAAAAGTATATCCCCGATTTTAAAATCACGTATGCGCCCGACTACCGTCAAGCGATTGCGGATAGTTGGCCGAGTAGTATCGACGACAAAATGGCGAAAAAACATTGGGGTTGGAAACCTAAATTCAATCTTGACAAGATGACCAAAGATATGCTTGAGAATTTAGGGAAACAATATTCACTGAAGAAATAGGGCATTGCATTATTTAGGCGAATCAGTGGCTTGTCGTCTTTGACTATTAATCTAATACCCTCCTTCTCTCTTTCTTAAGAACCACTCGGCAGTTAAGGTTAAAAGAAGCAAAGCGAAAATCCATTTCAAATTAATTAAATCCTCTAAACGTTGGTGCGCGTAGCTTATGGGTTTAATCGTTTCGTTGGCCATTATTTCATCGGCTATGTTTTGCATTTCCTTGGGATAAAACAGCTTGCCTTGGTGCAGGTCGGAGAGTGATGCAAGCAGTTGGTGATTGGCTACAGTCTCAGTAAATTCGGCTTGTAATGGAACCACGGTGAATTGACCGGAAACATTCTCGGCTTTCCCCCCTGTTTGCGTGGAAGCAAGGTAATGGTAGCTACCCACTGGCAAAATACCACAATCCAAATGATACGTTTTCCCACTTTTGCTAAATTGGTAATCGAATGTTTTCGCCTCTTCATTTGTGATTTTAAAACTCACTTCTGGTTCATTGGTTAACTCATAACTCGGAGTGTATACTTCTGCATCGAAAAGCACATTCTCGTTTTCTTCGAACGTTTTTTGAGTGGAGCTGATGCGTAAGAGGCGCTTATCATCTTTGGCCGATAGATATTGAATTGTTTTCGTCAACACCTCATTGGAGGCACTCTGCGACTCCGTCTGTGCATACTCCTGTAAGCGCCATCGCCATATTCCTTCACCACAGATAATGCCCACTTTGTAGTCGTTTTTGTTCGTAAATAAAATCAGGGGCATCTCAGTAAGGGTCGCTCCAATTTGTTGTTGAAACAAGATATGGGCATCACCCGTGGCATTGTAGTTGCCGAAAGGCACTTGCAAAGGTGGGAATTTAATGATGGTGTTCTGCGTTTCATCACTCAGCGTAAATAAATTAAAATCTTTATTCATCCTTGGTAATGCGTCATTCGTGCTACCTCTATTATTACCAATACTCAATCCTTCATTCAAGCTATAGAACACCGATAAATTGCTTTGACTTCCCAGGATGTAAAGACGGGGAATTTTCATGATATCCAATGCTTCAAATATTTTTTTAGTCGAATTATCCATGGAGGGAATTTGATGGAGGACCATCAAACTATAGGCCCGTAGTTTTGTTATGATGTCGACGGGGAGTTCATTCAGATAAACAATTTGTGCTTCGTAATTCTGATTCGTCTCAATAGCATTTTTTATGGCTCCTAAATCAGGATGAGGGGCATTGGCAAGAATCATTATTTTTTGCCTGCCATCGATTACATCCACAAACACATCTTTCACATTATTCAAATAGCTCAATTCGCCTTGTTGTCGGCTAATACTAATAGTATAACGCTGCATCCCTTTCGCTTTCGCATCAAAATTAAGAGGTATGGTTTTGCTATATCGGGAAGCATTAGAGACGATGGTTTGTACGGACTCTGTTTGCCCGTTATGCATTACGGTGAGAATAAAGTTGCTTCCATAATATCCATAGGCCGCCGCCTCAATTTCAACTGGAAGGGAGTTCCCAAGATAGGCGATGGCATTGCTTCTTACCTTTTTTATTAACACATCACGGGGCAAGGCAGTATCGCCTAGAGCCACGGTATACATCGTTGTTTTAAGTTTTTTATGACTATAAATAGGATTGCTTCCCTGATTAAAGATGCCATCGCTTGCTAATATTACGGCGCCTAAATTTTGGCCTTCATATTTATCATATACGGCGTCAAGGAGGGTGCTAATATTGGTCTGTTTTTCGCTAAAAGTAATGGAAGGATTTTCGTTCAGGGTTTTTCCAAAACTATAAAACTTCACATCAAACTTTTCACTGAGTGTGTTTTTAAGTTGCTCTAAACTTTTAAGATAATCCGTTTTATAGTAGGTGGAATCTTTGTTCAATAAGATCGATTGAGAGTTGTCTTGAGCAAGGACAATAATTGGTTTCTGCACTTCACGCAAGTATGACTTAATAAGCGGTGATAAAAGTAAGAAGGCAAGGAAACTAATAGTGAAGAAGCGCAAGGTAGTCATTAAACGCAGCAGCTTGGGCGTTTTTTCACCTGTCGATTTTAAGGATTTGAAAGGATATAGAATCAGCGTGTAAGCGGCTCCCAGAAGGATACAAAACAAGATGAACCACCATGGTTTTTCGGTAATAAGCGTAAATAATAACACAAAGCGAAAGTAATAAAGATTTAGGGATTGATGAGGTCAAATTAACCAAATAAGTTACTTATACCATCCGCAGGTCCACTGTATCGTCTCCTTTACAGGAATAAACTCTATCCCTAAAGTGTTCTTGATTTTTAGGTTGTTGTAGTAAAACTTTCGATATGCGGCGAGGGTTGTTTCCCTTGTAAGCAAGGGTGCTTTGCCCGTAAAGAAACTTCTGATCGCTAAAAGTCGATAGACTATAACACCCAACCAAAATGGAGTATGGTATCTTGGTTTCGATTTATTGAGGCTCTCGGCCACCTCCTCATAAAACTTTTTAAATTCATAATTTTCAGAGACCAAAATGAAACGATCATTGTAAATGTTACTATCCATGAGTTGAATTAAACATTTCGAAACGTCTCGCACATCAACAAAACCATTGACACCAGGGGTATAAAAAGACAATCCTTTTTTCATCGTCTCAAACATTTTTCCAGTACCTCTTGTGAAATCACAGGCACCAATAATTACTCCCGGATTTACAATGACGGCATTTAGTCCTTCCTGAACACCACGCCATACTTCCATTTCGGCTTCGAATTTGGTTTCAGCGTAGTGTGTATTCATCACACTTGCTTCCCATTTTATGTTTTCATCGATGAAATTCATGTTGCTGGCTCTGCCAATGGCCGCAATGCTGCTTAGATAACCAAATTTTTTAACGCCATTTTGTAACGCTAAATTAACCATGTTGGCCGTGCCTTCGATGTTTACCCTCGCCATAGATTCCTGATCACGGGGGACAAACGAAACGACACCGGCACAATGCACTACTTCTGTGACCCCTTGGAAGGCAACTTCTAGATCACCGAATTCTAAGATATCGACCACACACCATTCTAAATTTTTTAACTGAGTAGCTGTAATCGCATTCACACGGCAAATGAATTCAAATTCAGAGAGACTACTTGACGCTCTTTTAAGTGCACGCACTTTCTTGTCTTGCCGAAGCAATTCACACACTATATATGAACCTACAAAACCTGTTGCACCACTTACTAAGATCATGCTTGAATTATCTGAAAAAGGAATCTGAAAATGACATATGTAATCGCATCAACTCGGTTTGCCCCTCGTCATTATCTGCCACGACTAAAACAGTGACTTCGTTACGCTCAATAAACTCATCGATACATACCGATTCAATTTTCTTCCCTTTAAAGAAATCAGGAATAATAATATCGGAAATCTTCACCTCGCGATGTGCTATTTGGGAAGTAAAGTTTTGCATCACCCCCAATAAGCTTCCTTTGATGATTCCGTCATCGTAGCCATTGGTCGTATCTTCTGCCGTAGCGCAAAAAATCATCATGTCCGTTTCCGGCAAATGAACGCATCCTGTAAAACCGGTGTTTATATTTTCTATCTGAGGCAAATCCAGAAAATGAATATCGAGTTGTTTCTCCACCGTGAGTTGTTTTCTGTTCCAATTCGTTATAATAAGTTGATTGGAATGTACATTATCACCTCTGTTCAATAATATAATTTTGTCATCCACATTACAGGCCCCCTCTATATTCACCTGGGAAGTAATACTTCTAAGGGTTTCATACATCTCATTGAAATTCAAATATTCGAGTTCATCCTGCGCTGCAAGATTTAAAAGCACCCCCACATCACGTAACTCCGGTAAGGTGCCCGACCCCATGGCCAGCAAATGGCTGGGGGGAACAAGTGTCACCGCTTCAAGGTCTGGCTTGATTTGTTTAATAATTCTTGAGTTCTCATCTGTCGGACGATCGAAAAGACGAATTGAGTTTGTGATCTCCCATTCATTATTAAGTTCAAATAAGAAATTACTATCATCCCCTATAATATAAATTTTATCCTGCCATTTTTCGATGCCGGAACCAGATGGAATATTTTCGAATATTTTCGATTGAAGCAATTGAAGTTTCATATAACGTAGAAATAATGCTGCTAAATTACATTTTAGGTTTATGCTGACCAATAAAACTTGAGTAATAATTTAATAAAACACCATGAAAATAAATTACGATGGCATATTTTCGACAGATGAAATCAAAAAAGCGTTCAAATAAAAATACACTTTTGTGTAAATCGTTGCTATCATTTTGTATTGCATTTTTTCAATTCAGATAATAAAAAAAATAATTTTTTAGTCTGTGAAGTAAAAATGTTTTTTTACATATACAGTGTAACCCTTTATAGTCATGATTTGTAGCGTTTCTTATAAAAATGTTTTTAACTCTGAAATAAAAAAAAGAATGGCTTGAAAACAATTTATGAAACGGAATAAATGTACCAGCACTTCTGAATTTTAGAAAAACAAAGCTTGCTCTTTTTGAAAACCTTTAAAAAAAAAAGAGTTTTTTTGCGTATGAAAAAAAAACACATATGCTTGAAACTACTATGTACATTGAGTTTCACAGCTATAGTAAAAAATGTTTAACTTCAATTAATTTTTTAAAATAAATGTGTAAAACTTTTTTGTTTCACACATATACACTTACAATATAGTGTTTATAGGTGTTTCAGCTAAATTTTCATTCCTAAATTATTAACACACAGTGTTACTCTATTGTGGAATAGAAAAATGAATCTACATTTGTTCTGTCTAAATTAATTAATTTTATTATGGCTAAAGCTACTAAAAAAGCTGCTAAAAAAGCAGCACCTAAGAAAGCTGCGAAGAAAGCAGCACCTAAAAAAGCAGCACCTAAAAAAGCTGCTGCTAAAAAAGCTGCACCTAAAAAGGCTGCACCTAAAAAAGCTGCTGCTAAAAAAGCTGCACCTAAAAAAGCTGCTGCTAAAAAAGCTGCACCTAAAAAGGCTGCTGCTAAAGCTGCACCTAAAAAAGCGTAAATCGCAGTTTGCATGTAATTCATGCAAATCAAAAATAAGAAAGCCATCTGTTTATTCAGGTGGCTTTTTTATTTTAAGGACCTTGCCTTCATCTAAATAAATTAATCCCTTTCTTTGAATCTATAAATCTTTCTTCTTTATGAAACACATTTGGGTTTACCTTCTACTCTTAATTTGCAATTCCGCAATATCGCAACAGAAACTGATACAAGTAAACAAGATGAATAATGCTCCTGAAGAGGTTAGCATTGCCATAAACCCAACAAATCCGATGCAGGTAGCCGCTTCCTCCAATATCAGCAATTACTATTATAGTGTCGATGGAGGAAAAACGTGGAGTGAGAAACAGCTCAAATCGGAACACGGAATTTGGGGTGACCCCATGGTCTATTTCGACTATGAAGGCATTTTATACTATGCTCATTTAGGGAAAAATCCGGAAAAATATTTTCCAAACTGGATCGATAAAATCGTCGTACAACAAATAAGCCTTCCCTACGACACCTGCTTTGCTGATGTGGGAATAGGTTTTCATGAGAATAAAATACAAGACAAAGAATGGCTCAACAGCGATTTGAACGGGACCGTTTTTATGTCGTGGACAGAGTTTGATAAATATCATAGTAGCCATCCAAGTGATCATTCTCGTATCCGCTATTCGCAATCCAAAGACAAAGGCCTCTCTTGGTCAACGCCCATTATAATATCAGATGTAGAAGGCGATTGCCTCGATGGGGACAGCACCATGGAAGGAGCAACATCGTGTGCCGACAGTAAAGGGAATATCTATTTATGCTGGAGTGGAATCAATAAAATTTGGTTTGATAAAAGCACCGACGGGGGTATCACTTTTAGAAAAGATAAAATTATTGCCAACCAGGTAAACGGCTGGGATGTGCCGGTGAAACACATCTTCAGAGCGAATGGCATGCCATTTATTTTATGCAATAATATCAATGCAAATTTCAAAGATCGGATTTATGTGAATTGGACCGACACACGAAATGGGGATGCCGATGTGTTTCTGAAATACTCCGACGATGGTGGTGAAACCTGGAGCGATGATAAACGTGTCAATAATGATGTTCTAGGCAACGGGTCCGATCAGTTCAGTAATAACTTTTGTATCGATGCCAGCACGGGATTTGTTTATGTGATTTTTTATGATCAACGCAACAGCCGGTCGGGAGCCTATCTCGACGTTTATGTGGCTTGCAGTAAAGATGGCGGTGACCATTGGAGCAATCTCAGAATCACACCCCAGCCATTTGCTGCCCCAGGCAAGAGCGTTTTTTTTGGTGACTATATTGATATTGATGCTGTGCAAGGAAAGGTGATGCCCATTTTCACCATCCATGATAAGAATAACTTTAAGGTTTATACCACCTCTCTCGACACGCTTCCATCAGCAGAAACAACTGTGAACGAAGAAATGCAAGCGGTGATTTTAGAGGATACCCTGTTTATACATTTACGCTTCCCTCCCAATAAAAATTTCATCCTTACCATCGGGCATAACGGCCGAAAAACAACGTTTGAACAACAAGGAAAAGGCGAACAAGAATTTGCAATTTATGCCCGAGGTTTTAAGGAGGCAAAAATTACACTAAAGTATGGATTGAAGCGGAAGTGTTTGAAAGTGCATAAATAAGCCTGACGCCTTAATTCGTAATGTGTAATTGGTTGGAAGACTTCAGCACCGTGTACATTCGCAAGGGCAGCGTAGCCGGCGACTTACTCACATAACCCTCAATTGAAAAAGCCGAACCACAACAATTCGTAAAGTTACTCCCTGTATATTTTCCACACTTTAACACCAGTCCACTGATATCCATCGTGATCAAATTACAGCTATCATAAGGGTGATATGAACAGGTGCGTTCAATGGCCGAGTAACTATCATCAAAATTATGAAAGACGATGATGCCTTTATTTCCACCGGTGATATAAAGGTACCCGCCAATAATATTGAGAGGCACGCTGCTATTAATATTTAAATCGAGATAAATATTCACAGGAACCACCGGTATCTCATCGTCCTTGTTTTTGCTACCGCACTGAGTAAATAAAACACCCAGTATCATAAAATAAAAGAAGCTTTTCATTTCTCAGCGTACTAAATCTTACTTTTTAAAACATCATCAAAGTTCATTCGAGGGAACACGTCTAATATTCCTGAAGGGGTGCAATTTACGATTCGTTTTTCGGGAAACAACTTGGCTATTTCAAGATAAAGCTTAAACGTGTAGTAATTATTTCCAAGTATCTCGTAATTAATATGCTTGGGGCGGTCCAAACCGAAATCGTACTTTTTCTCTTGCTCATAATGCTCTGCAGAAGGGTAGGCACGATATTCCTCGGGCCGTTGCACACAAATATGATTATGCTCAAAACCGATGAGATAAATTTCGTCGAAGCCAAGGTATAGTGCTAACTCAAGCCCATTAATTAAGGCATTGGAGGCCGAAAGCGACATCGCACCCAGATCCATATCTTCCTTCTTTAAGCGATATCCATCACGGGTGCCAATACCACAAAAAAAATAGTTGACATCACACTTACTAAAAAAATTATTTTTTTCAATGATGGTTTTCCAATTGCCTTGATTATTATTAATGCCCCAAAACATCGATACAGGGTGAACTATCTCCTCTTGCATTTTACGCAAGGTTTGTGTCCAATTGTCTTCCGTTTGTGGTGCATGATTAGGAGGCGCCAAGTAGTACTTTTCGGGCATCGACTGCTCTAAAACCTGATTACATTGCGGGTTCAAAAAAAAACTATTCAACGCAATCACGTGTTCATTGGCTAAAGCGCTAATATCCAGAGAAGCCATGCTGGGGCCACTTCCAATGATAAAGCAACGTTTACCGTGGTGTATATTACGAAACCTGCTGTTTTTATTTATGGTGGCTCTGTGCCGCAAAAAATAGATATAATGTTTTATATATCGCAGGCGATGAAGCAGCACAGGAGGAAAAAAATATTTGATATCCAAGGAGTTAAATTTTGATTCAAAAATAAACTTTATTTCCTTGACTGGGGATAGCCCTTAAAATCAAATCCTTAATATTGCAGTATGAGTTCACATCATGTTGTACGCGATAAGCAAGAGCCTGCCCTTATCATAGCGAACGGGGCCGCCTGTAGCGATGCGCTGATGGGGCAGTTGCTGGAATGGAATCCTTACATTCTGGTTTTAGACAAAGCCATTTACCGAGTCCTTGAAAAGGGTATCAAAGTAGATGTCTTGCTGGGGGACTTTGATGCCGGAATCGACATCGAAAAAATAAGACACGAGCAGCAGCCCATTGAAATCGTTTACACGCCCAATCAAGAAAAAACAGATCTTGAAAAAGGTATAGAATTTTTAATTGCACAAGGGCATCAGGCGGCAAACATTATCTGGGCCACTGGACTAAGGGCCGATCATACGCTGAATAATTTAAGTAGCATGGCCAAATATAAGGAGCAGATTACTTTAGTGATGCACGACGACTGGAGCAAAATATTTTGCCTGAAAAAGCATTTTGAAAAATGGTATCCAGCCAACACCAATATCTCGTTGATGCCCGTAAGTAAAGTGATGGGTGTTTCGACTTTAGGACTGAAATACAATTTAACGAACGACGAACTGGAATTAAGTGTAAAAACTTCAAGTAGTAACCAAACCATAGAAGATGGATTTGTGACCATCTCTCATGCTACGGGAAATCTGTTCTTAATGCAATGTAGCGACTCTCTCGCTTATACAGTTTAATTTATTTATATTTGAAAAATTAATCATCAAAATCACCCTCATCATGAAAAAATTATTTACTCTACTATCCCTGCTTTCGACCTTGATTTTCGCCAATGCCCAGCGCTCCTGCGACTTGCGTTGTTCCGAATACTTTCCACTTTTTAACCAGGAAATTCAATCGGGGAAACCTTTTGATATCACTGTAAAAGTAAAAAATCTAGGCCCTTCCGCAATAAAAATCACGGATACGATTTTATATCTCATCAAAATCGATGCGAATTATCTTATGAGTGGAGGATCTCCACTAGGGAAAGGCTTTTTCGGCCAAGCCATCGCGGTGGGAGATGAAGTATCAGTGCCTCTCTATGCCGGATTGACCTTAACTCATAATTTTCAAGGAACGCATCAGTTCTGCACTGAAATGACTCTGTTCAACCGAAGTGCGGGGGATGCCGCTACTGACCCTGTTTTAACTAATAATACAGGCTGTTCAAGTGTGTTAATGAATTTACACGGCGTGGGTCTCGACCCTGCCAATATCACCTCACTGAAAATAAACAGTATCAGCGTATCTCCCAACCCTGCTGAAGAGAACGTGACGCTAAATTATATCGTTTCGGGTGCCGATCAAGTAAAAATTCTTGTTAAAGACTTACAAGGCCGTGAATTGATTCATATCCTAAACGAATCACAAACACTAGGTATTTATGAGAAAAGTGTCGACGTATCGTCTTTAAGCACTGGCATCTATCTCGTTGAATTCACTGTAGGTAACAGCGTTATCACTTCCAAATTGGTGAAGAAATAACCAACACATAAACCCCTTGAAAGCTCCTGATAAATAAATATCAGGGGCTTTTTTATTTTTCTTATTTTTGAAGCCTAAACCATTCAAGAATCTTTGCCATGTTAAACATCGTTTTGTTCGGCCCGCCGGGCGCAGGAAAAGGAACGCAATCTGCTAAACTCGTTGAAAAATACAATTTAGTGCACCTCAGTACAGGCGATATCTTTAGGGCAAATATAAAAGGAGCCACCGAACTGGGCATGCTGGCGAAAAGCTATATGGACAAAGGGCAGCTGGTGCCTGATGAGGTAACTATCAAGATGCTTCAGTCGGAAGCGGATAAACACCCTCTATCGAAAGGATATATTTTTGATGGATTCCCTCGCACTCATACACAAGCGCTGGCTTTAGACCATTTTTTAGCAACTAAAAACACTGGTATCACTATGATGCTGGCCTTAGAGGTGGACGAAGAAGAATTAAGAAGTCGCCTTACTGAGCGTGCTAAAATAAGTGGCCGACCCGATGATGCCGACCCGAAAATTATCCAAAAAAGGATTGAGGTGTATCAAGAAGAAACCATGCCGGTGAAAGAATATTACGCGTCGCAACACAAATATAAAGGAGTGCACGGCGTAGGCAGTGTAGAGGATATTTTTATTGCTCTATGTAATGAGATATCGAAAGAACAATAAGTGAGTGATCGTATAATTTAAAGAAAGCAAACCATGCCACGTAATACAACTATAAAGTCAGTTTTAATCATCGGTTCAGGCCCAATCATCATTGGCCAAGCCTGTGAGTTCGATTATGCCGGTAGTCAAGCAAGTCGGAGCCTGCGCGAAGAAGGAATAGAGGTCACACTCATTAACAGTAATCCAGCTACCATTATGACGGATAAGGTGACTGCCGATCATATTTATTTGCTCCCACTAACCGTACAGAGTATCGAGCAAATATTACAAGAACAAAAAATAGATTGTGTATTGCCCACCATGGGCGGCCAAACAGCACTGAATCTTTGCAAAGAAGCCGAAGACATTGGCTTATGGGCTAAATATAATGTCAAAATTATTGGTGTCGATATTAAGGCAATCGATACCACCGAGAACCGAGAACTTTTTAGGCAGTTGATGCATAAACTCGAAATTCCTGTACCTCAAAGTAAAACGGCGAACTCGTTCTTAGAAGGCAAAGAATTTGCACAAGAAATAGGTTTCCCTATTGTGATTCGGCCGAGTTTCACCCTAGGGGGCACTGGAGGTGGTTTTGTAAAAGATAAAAAGGAGCTGGACGAAGCATTAAACAGAGGTCTGAAAGCTTCGCCAATCCATGAAGTCTTGGTAGAAAAAAGTGTGTGGGGATGGAAAGAATATGAACTAGAATTGTTACGCGACAGCTTAGATAATATCGCTGTAATCTGTACCATTGAAAACTTCGATCCCATGGGCATCCATACCGGTGATAGTATTACAGTGGCTCCATCGATGACCTTAAGCGATTCGGCATTTCAGAACATGCGCAATATGGCCTTTAAGATGATGCGCAATATTGGAAACTTTGCCGGAGGGTGCAATGTACAATTCAGCATGAACCCTGAGACCGAAGAAATATTCTCTATCGAAATAAATCCACGAGTATCGCGATCCTCGGCATTGGCTTCAAAAGCCACTGGATACCCCATAGCCAAAATTGCCGCTAAACTTGCCATTGGTTATAATTTAAGTGAACTAAAAAACCAGATTACAAAAACCACCAGTGCGTTTTTTGAACCAAGTATCGATTATGTGATTGTTAAAATACCACGTTGGAATTTTGATAAGTTTAAAGGTGCCGACAGAACTTTAGGATTGCAAATGAAAAGTGTTGGAGAGGTCATGGCTATTGGTAGAACTTTTATTGAAGCATTGCAAAAAGCGTGTCAGAGCCTCGAAATAGGTCGCGACGGTTTAGGGGCTGACGGAAAACAAAAAAGGAAGTTGGAAGAAATTGTAGAAGGCTTGGAAAATCCCTCATGGAATAGGCTTTTTCTTATAAAAGACGCCTTAAGTTTAGGGGTGCCCCTCAATACAGTTCATAAGATTACGAAAGTAGATCTTTGGTTTCTGAATCAAATTCAAAAACTGGTAAACCTTGAGCAGGATGTGCGACGCTATAATTTGAATAACTTACCCGAAGATTTATTCTGGGAAATTAAAAAACATGGTTACGCTGACATGCAAATAGCCTATTTGCTAGGCAACTGCACTGAAGATGAGGTTTATGAAAAACGTAAGGGAATGGGAATCACACGTGCTTATAAAATGGTTGATACTTGCGCTGCTGAATTTCCGAGTGAAACGAATTACTTTTACAGCACTTTCGAAACGCCGGCACAGTAAATTAATGAATCTTGAATGCTTTTTCTATTCGAAAGGAATCGCTATACCGCTGCTTTTGAAATTCAAAAACAACTTTGTATTTACCCCGGCCCGACCATTTATATTCTTTGATCCCTTTTTGCATATCTACACACCGGCTTTCCATTTGATCCCACTCAAATTCGACTACCTCATTCACCCCTAAAGGTAAATACTCTGGCGGTGGTGGACAGCTCAAAATTCCACATGAACAATAGCCTACCTGTGTCACTTGATTCCATTTTTTGCCATCCCATTTAAATAGTTGTAGTGGAGCCATGGGATTCGTGCGCAACAGTTCAACCCCCGTGTGGTTTTCCAATATAAGCTTAATTTTACTTTTGGGCCTATAGCAACTTTTTGATTTTATTTGAATAGAATCTAGGGTAATTTCCTGTGCCAGAATATTTTGAGTAAGAAATAATAATAACAAAAAACAAAGAATTCGACTCATCGGGATATCATTATTAAAAATTAAATTTATTAAACTTCGTCTACTGGCTTAGCCTTTGATCTCTTTTTCGGTCAGTGTTCTGTAGGGTATCTGCTGAATCTCACTCTCAAGCCAACGAATAAAATTAAAATAGCGCATGGCTTCTCGTTCAATCGGATTATTTTGGAGGTTATTTAGTTCCGCTTGTAGTGCTTTGGCGTGCAAGGTCACACTTTTTCTCGAGTTGTTTTTTGCAATTTTCTTAATAAAGTTTAAAATAAGTTTTTCATACTCGAAAATGTAAGTCTGAGTTTTGATTTCACGATACGTGTTTTTAATGACATGCTCTAGCAAGTCGGTATTACCCAACTTGTAGTGAATCATTAAGTTAAAGATTCGCGAAAAGCTATAGGCATCTTTTCGAATGACCTTATTCATGGTATTCAGATAAGAATTTAACCATTGTAATGCTTTACGATATTCTTCAAAAACAAAATAGGTTATTGCGCAATTGATACTTAGTGTGATTTTATAGGCCGGGTATAGCTCGTTTACCATTTCATCAGCATCATTTTCTATTTCAGCAAGAAGTTGTTCCGACTCATTATAAAGTGCAAGTGAAGCACAATAACGAAGTTTACAAGTGTAATAAATAAAATATTTGCGTTGTTTCTGATCTTTGGTATGGGTCTCAAGCTTTTTAATATGGGTGAGGCATTGGTTGACTTCTTCATAGTTTTTAGTTTGAATACAAGAGCTTATATAATGATAGATAATTTCAAGGTAGTCGCCATTCTCATCCTCGAAACGTTCTTTATTCTCCTCCCATAAAATCCGATGTAGTCGGCCATATTGAGTGGCCTTTTCAAAATCATTAATAAGGTAGTTATAGATTGTTTCAATTCCATAATAGTAGTTTTTAGAGTTAAATGTACTGCCGCTATCCAATTGGGGCAGCACCGTACGTCTTAAATAGTTAAGTTGGTCGTGCTCAACAATACTGTTTCTCATCCTGCTTTTATGAATTTCATTTAAGAAACTATAATAAACAACCCCAAGTTCACTCTCACTTTTTAACATGTTTAGGACTTTGATTTCCTCTTCCAGCAACCGCTGCAAATCGTCAATCATCTTCTCGCTTTTTAGGCTCGCGACAAGCTGTTTTTCTTTTTTAATTATCGTTAGCGTATAATCGTGCTTATCGAAATTATAAGCAATCTTTTTAGCCTTCGTCAACTGAGTCAAGCACTCTTTATAAAACCCCTTGGTGAAAAGTATATGACTAAAATCCAGCTCCCTATTAAGATTAGACTCGGCGCTCTTACCCGAATGAAACTGTACAAGGCATTTAAGAATGAGATAGATTAAATAATTTTTAGCTACCGAGAACTGAGCGATAAATTTTTCATCTTTAAATTTCTCAAGCAGCTCCTGCTCGTCGTATCGTAGTTGCTTGTCTATCGCATCAAAAAGTTTCAAGTATTGCACTTCCTGGGGAGTTTGGGAATGTGCCATCACCTGCTTTTTGAAATAGCCTTTCTCATTCCTCGACAAGGAATGTACAAGTTCGAACAGATAGTTGCTAGTGGTTTTCAATCTTGACTTATATGTACGAATATAATGCTTTGAAATCTAATTTTTGCCGTTTTTTGTCAAAAAAAGTCTCCTTTTTATTAATAATTTTGAAATCTAAATTGAATTATCCTAAATTTGATTGTCCAATTTTATAAAACTAATCCTAAATCTAAAATGAAATTAAAAATCTTTCTCTTATTCTTTTTTGCAGTGAGTATTTCGCTTTCATTGCAATCACAAACACTATCAAACAAGGTAGTAGCCTCCGGTGGAAGTTACAGCACCGCAGCCTGGGGTAGTTTGTCTGCCACTGTTGGCGAAGCTGTAATTTCAACACTATCTTCGGCCAATGCTAAATTGTCGCAAGGTTTTCAACAGCCTACCTCTGTGGCAAGTGGGATTACCTCCTCGAGTAGTAAAGTTGTAATAGCCTCGGCTTATCCTAATCCAGCTTCTAATGAAATTTTTCTTGAGGTAACACTCCCTACTACTGCCATGGTCACTTACAAAGTTTTCGACCTCAATGGTAAGGAGCTTATCACAGGTAATTTTACTGCTGATGCACTTCACACCACCATCCAAAAATTAAACCTAGAAAATGCAAGTAATGGAATGTATCTAATTTCATTATTCAGCAATATCGAGAACATCCAAAATATTAAAATTCAAATCAATCACTAATCAAATCGTTAACATATTTTTAATCATGAAAAAATTATTTACCCTTATTGTCTTAGCCTTGGCCGTTATAACGTCCAACGCACAAGTGCCACAAGGCATTAACTACCAAGCGGTCGCTCGAAATACGGCCGGTAATGTTTTAGCTACACAATCTGTTGGAGTGCGTATCAGCATTATTGATGCATCCCCAACAGGTACGGTTCAATTCTCTGAAACCCATGCCGTAACTACCAATCAATTTGGTTTGTTCAATATCGTTATAGGAGGTGGAAGTGTTGCCTCTGGTTCGTTTACTGGTATCACCTGGAGCACTGGAAATAAATACATTAAAGTAGAAATTGACCCCGCGGGTGGAACTGCTTATGCTGATATGGGAACCACAAAGCTCCAAAGCGTTCCTTTTGCTTTATTTGCACAAGGTGCTGTAGGACCCCAAGGCCCTGCAGGGGCTACCGGACCTCAAGGAGCCGCAGGAGCAACAGGGGCTACTGGGCCTCAAGGACCCGCAGGGGCTACCGGACCTCAAGGACCCGCAGGAGCAACAGGGGCAACAGGAGCAACAGGCGCAACTGGTGCAACTGGACCTGGTATTAGTGGTGGTACAACAAACATGCATGCTAAATTTACTAGTGCTACTACCGTAGGAAATTCTTCTATTTTTGATAATGGTAATATCGGTATTGGAACTACATCACCGAACTTCCTGCTTCATGTAAACGGTCCTGCAGGATCATTTCCATTAACTCAATATACCAATATAACCACTGGAACAACTTCTAGTGATGGATTGCTGATGGGTTTTAATAATTCATCTGGCGAGGGCTTAATTTGGAACTGGGAGACCCAAGATATTAAAATTGGAACAAGCGCAACAGAGAGACTGAGGATAAGTGCTGCAGGTAATATCGGAATTGGAACCGCTTCACCTTCCTCCATCCTTGAAATTGCAACCTCTCAAGTAAACAATGTATTTAAAATTCATAATAGCACGCTAAGTGCGGCTATCGTGGGGATGGAAATGGGAAAAGCAAATACAGCGAACAACATGGCAGAAATTCGTTTTAACCATATTGCCGATGGTAGTGCATCAAACTTTGTAAATTTAGGCTTATGGGGAAATTCGAATGCGCTTACGGTTTTAGGAAGTGGTAACGTAGGTATCGGAACTAGTGCTCCTGCCTTTATTCTCAATACTAAAAACGCAAGAGGAACAGCTACACATAATGTAATGATAGATGAAACCACCGGTTCTGGGGGTTATGTTGGTTTGGGCTTGAGAAACACAGGAACCACAGGGGTAAGTCTCTACGGAAATACCAGTAACGGATTGAATATCGTTACACTTACCACCGGCTCATACGCTCCAATATCAGCCTCCGCTTTTACCGTAGCAAGTGACCGTAGTATCAAAAAAGAAATTGTCACCTTAGGCATTAACGATTATGATAACTACTTAACACAAATACGAGATATTGAGTCGGCTACCTATCGTTATAACTGGGAAAATAACACCACTCGCGAATTCCCCCATGTTGGTTTTATAGCACAATCACTGCCTAATACCGTGACAACAAAAATGTCAGCGAATGGAATGGATGACAGTAAAACAATTATTGGCTACAATTTATCGGATATGGCCGGCTTAACTTTACTTGGTGTGAAAGCACTCGATTCAAAGACACAAAAACTAGAAGAATTGCTCAGTCAACAACACGCCGAAATTGAAGCATTGAAAAAACAAATTGAAGAACTGAAAAAATAAGATATTCTCTTACGCTTTCATTCTTTGGATAAAAAAAATCCTTGCATTAAATGCAAGGATTTTTTTTGGTTCCATAGAGCACTTGAGATTCATAAACTCCTTCATCGGTTTGAAAGATTTTGTTTCGTCGGAGACTTTAGGATATTAACCACCTAGTATAAGAATACATAGCAGCGCATTTAAATCAGTAGGAAAGCCGTCTATTCCTATATTAGACTTAAAATTTTAACCGTGTTAAATAACGCTATTGCTTAAACTAAACGGTTTGTTCTAACAACTCTTTTAATAACTGCTGCTTATTAAGATTATAAAAGAGTAAGCCATGTTTAGCGATCGAAATGCTACCGTTCTCTTCACTCACAATAATAGCGATAGCATCGTTTTGATTGGTTACACTGACGGCGGAACGGTGCCGTGTTCCGACGTTTTCAGGCAGATTTGTGATTTCCTGAGAAATAGGCAAAATACATCCTGCCGCCTTAATTCGATTCTTACTAATGATTAACGCACCATCGTGTAAAGGACTCGTTTTATTAAAAAACGTTTCGATGATTTTCGTTGAAACAACAGCATCTGTATTGGTTCCACTTTGTGAGATATACTTTAACTCCGTGGTTCCGGTGAAAACGATTAAGGCCCCTGTTCGCTCCTCCGACATTTTGTAGCAAGCTTCAAGGACCGCCTCCATCATGTGCAACTCTTTTTCCTTATAGGTCATGGCCATCGGCAAGACACGGGCAATAGAAAACTTATTCCCTGTGAGTATGTTTTTACCTAATAACATTAAATACCTTCGTATTTCTTGCCTGAAAATAACGATGACAAAGATTATTCCATAGTCCCAAAATGACCCTAATGATGCACTTAGTAAGGGCATATTAAAATACTTGGCAACGCCATAAATCAACATTAAAATATATAAACCCACGCTTACCGTAAAGGCTGTAGTTCCTTTTAGCAGGCGAAATATCAAGTAAATTAGAAGTATGAGTACACCTATGTCAAAGATATTTATGACTCCAAAGTTCTCGAACATAATTTAACTGGTTTTGTCAAAGATAGGGTATGAGGTTAAAAATAAAAAATAAATCATAGGCCTACAACCTGAAATAAAAAATGCTCTTCTGCTTCCTTCCTTTAGAATTAACTATTTTTCTTCAAGCATTTTCTGTAATGCAAACATCTCGTCACGTAACTTCGCTGCAAGCATAAAGTCGGTTTCTTTGGCTGCTTTTTGCATCGCTTTCTGGGTATCCGTGATCATCTTCTCTATTTGAGGTTTACTCATCAGCTTAATCACAGGATCGGCTGCTATATTAGGTTCCACAGGATCTAGATAAAATTTCGAAACTCCTTCTTTCGCATCCGCTACTTTTGTCTGCTTCAAAATTTCTTCCACGCTTTTTCGCACGGTCTGCGGTGTTATGCCATGGATTAAATTATATGCGATTTGTTTTTCTCTACGTCGATTGGTTTCCTCAATGGTTTTACGCATACTCTCAGTAATTCTATCGGCATACATAATGACCTTACCTCGATCGTTACGGGCAGCACGGCCGATGGTTTGAACCAAGGAAGTCGCACTTCTTAAAAACCCTTCTTTGTCGGCATCCATGATAGCCACGAAACTCACTTCTGGAAGATCGAGTCCTTCTCTTAATAAATTCACCCCTATCAACACGTCATAGACGCCTAAACGCAGGTCACGTAATATTTCAACGCGGTCTAAGGTTTTTACTTCACTATGAATATAGGCACATTTAATGTTTAAACGAAGCATGTATTTGCTTAGTTCTTCGGCCATCCGTTTCGTCAGTGTCGTCACTAAAATCCGATCGCCCATGCGCACCCGATCATCAATTTCATCAAGTAAATCATCCACCTGATTAACGCTCGGGCGTACTTCAATCACCGGATCAAGCAACCCTGTCGGGCGAATGAGTTGTTCTACAATAGAGCCTTCTGCTTCATTCAATTCATAATCGGCAGGCGTCGCACTTACATAAATTGTTTGTTTCGTGATGGTCCCAAACTCCTCAAACTTTAAGGGCCGGTTGTCCATCGCCGCAGGCAAACGAAACCCATTTTCAACCAAAGCCTGTTTGCGGCTCCTATCGCCCCCATACATCGCTTTAATCTGAGGCATCGACACGTGGCTCTCATCGACAATCAATAAAAAATCTTCGGCAAAATAATCCAATAAACAAAACGGACGTTCTCCGGCCTTTCGTTTATCCATATAACGAGAATAGTTTTCGATACCACTACAGTAACCCAGTTCGCGCATCATCTCCAAATCAAATGTAACACGGTCTTCTAAACGCTTCGCTTCAAGATGCAATCCCACATTTCTAAAATATTCACATTGCTTCATCATGTCATCCTGGATTTCTTTGATCGCATGTTGTAAGGTGTCTTTCGAACTAACATATAAGTTGGCAGGATAAATCGCAACCATATCCGTTTTTTCCAGGCGTTGGCCTGTAAATGGATCGAAAATTTCTAAATCTTCAATCTCATCATCAAAAAAATGAATCCGGTAAGCATAATCGGCATAGGCTAGGTATACATCCACCGTATCGCCCTTCACACGGAAATTACCTCTGTTAAAATCAGCAGTAGTACGACTATATAATCCATCTACTAAATGAAATAAGAGCGTTTGTCTGTTGATACGCTGACCTAATTTCAAGTGGATAATACTCCCCTTAATATCTGAAGGATTTCCGGCACCATAGATACACGACACGGAAGCCACCACAATAATATCCCGTCGGCCACTTAAAAGAGAAGCGGTCGTTTTTAAGCGTAATTTTTCGATTTCTTCATTGATCTGTAAATCCTTCTCAATATACGTTCCGGTAGAAGCGATAAAAGCTTCAGGTTGGTAATAATCATAGTAACTCACAAAATACTCCACGGCATTATCGGGAAAAAACTGCTTGAACTCGCCATAAAGTTGCGCCACTAAAGTTTTGTTATGACTTAAAACAAGGGTCGGTCGTTGTACCTGTTCAATGACATTGGCAACAGTGAATGTTTTTCCACTACCCGTTACCCCTAATAGAACCTGCGCCTTGTCGCCACGGTTTAAACCTTCCACCAATTGCAATATGGCAGCGGGCTGATCGCCAGTTGGTTGAAAGTCTGAGGTGAGTTTAAATTCCATTTTAGAGAGTCTGCAAAGGTAGCAATTGATTCAGGAAAATGAGACTTCGAAGAAGATTTGGCGACTTATGATAAGTTTTTATTTTTCGCGCACCATATTCTCAACCTATTGCGATCTCAAACCAAAAATCTTTTTTCTCTTCCGGTGCTAGTAAGTTGATTCCTCTTTTTATCAGGATATCTTGATTGTGGTTAATGCTATCGGCCACACCCCACCATGGTTCTATGCATACAAAAGGAGCTTGGCGCTGCTTCCATAATCCTAAGAATGTACAATTGTCCCAGGTTACTTTTAATGAAAATCTGTCGCTTTTTAGTGCCACCGACTTTGATTTGAAATTCGAGATTACCAAAGCGTCATCCTCAAAAAGTAATTCGGATAAGTAAAGTCTCTTGTTTTCTAATAGGATCGATTGATTTTCAAGGGTAAGTAAACCATCTGTCAATAAGGTCCTGTTTAAAGTCAGATCCGCTTCAAACTCAAAATAATAATCCTCCAGTTTCTCCTCGTCAAAAAACGGGCACAAGAAACCAGGATGTGCACCAATGCTAAAAGGCAGGGCTTCAACACCTTTATTCTCGACCGTATAGGTCGTTTTAACTCCATTGCCACTTAAACTATAGCGAATATAAAAATCATACTGAAAAGGGAAATTTATTTCCCTCGTTTCTACTAAACGAAATAATAAAGTATCGTCCTTCTCTTCCACACACTCGAATTTGCTATCGCGTGCGAAACCATGTTGAGGCAAGGTATATTCTTTTCCGTGGTATTGATAGCTATTGCCTTTCAGCTTGCCAACAATGGGGAATAGCACAGGAGCATGACGTTGCCAGAAGGGTGGAGACTTCGTCCATAAATAATTGACACCCTCCTTTTCGAGCGAGAGTAACTCTGCACCTAACGTCGATACTTGGATGTGATACAGGTGGTTTGAGAGCGAGTAAATCAACCGTTATTTATTTAATTCGTTAACAAGATAAAAGATTGTAATCGATATTATCTAACTTACTATTCGCCGATGAAATTTGGTTTTCTTTTCTCCATAAAGGCCTTCACTCCTTCTTTATAATCTTTGCTATTGCCCGCTATTTCCTGGCAATACATTTCATACTCGAGCATCGTATCCAAATCACTATGAAACGATTTGTTTAACATCTTCTTCATTAATCCATACGCTTTGGTTGGGCCGTTGGCGTAAACCGTTGCTATCGCATTCACTTCTTCATCCAGCATTTCCTCTGCAACTACTCTGTTTACCATACCCCATTCAAACGCTTGCTGAGCTGTAACTTTACTGCCTAAGGTAGCCAACTCAAAAGCCCTTGCGCTGCCCACTAAGCGTGGTAAAAAATAGGAAGAACCACTATCGAGCACCAAGCCAATATTTACAAAAACTTCTATTAGTGATGCTTTCTCTGAGGCTATAATAAAATCGCAAGCCAGTGCCAGTGAACAGCCCGCACCGGCTGCAACTCCGTTCAATCGGCACACAATAGGTTTAGGCATCTTTCGCATGGCACGAATAATCGGGTTATAGCGTTCGGTTAACGATTCCACAAAGGAGCGCTTCTCTGCACCCGAAATCGCCTTTAAATCCTGTCCACTGCAAAATGCTTTGCCGGCTCCCGTTAGCACCAACACTTTTACCTTCGTATCTCGCTCCATTTGTTTCAAGGCATCTTGCAATTCAAAACTCTGCGTATTGTCAAAAGCGTTGAATACGTCCGGTCGATTTAAGGTAATGGTACCAATTTTATGCTCCACTTTTAAGAGCAAGGTTGTGTAAATTTTTTCTTCTTTTTTAGCCACCATTTTCTAAGTATTAAAATATTTGCTTTTAAATTTCCAAGGCACTCAACTTCTCCGAAATCTCCTCAAAATCAACCACTCCTGTTTCGTCTTCGTTCGCTGAATAAAAAGGAATGATGAAAATATTCCCATCGGCATCCATAATCTGCCCCTCCTCTAAATAGTACTTGCCACTTTGGTTAGGGGTATGAGTGATGATTTCAAAAGGGATCGATTCAATATCTTCGACTGCATACGGGCCGTACAATAAAACTAAGTCTAGGTTCAATTCCAAGGCTATCGCTGTAATTTCGTCCATTGGCTTACTGTGAAATTCACCGATAAATTTTACTCCGCTAAGCCAGCCCATGATCTCCTTGGCTTTCGCCACAGTAATAAAGTTTTCACTTGTACTGTCAAAACAGAAGCCAATATAATCGGCCATCATAGCCGCAGCGTAACGGGCCACCGTTAAATTATTCACGGATAAAAAGGCAATAGGATGTTTGTACATATCTTCGCTGCGAAAATAATACATTTAAAGCAGAGAAATTACCTCATGTAGGGATAAGCAAAATATGATAGTCAGAAAACTTCACGAATTTAGCGGCCATAAAGATTGCCTCTATACCGCAGCCATGAATGCCTCAGAGCAAAAATGCTTCACTGCCGGTGGCGATGGCATGGTCGTTGCCTGGGATGGATTACAAGGAGGTGATGGGGCTATGATTGTGCGGGTGGGAACCGCTGTTTATAGCATGTGTCTGAACCAAACCAAATTGCTTCTGGGGAATCGCACAGGGAATCTGTTTGTCATCGACTTAATAACGAAAACAGAAGTACGAAATATCGAAGCCCATACCCAAGGCGTATTTGATATTATAGTTGATGAGGAAAAACAATGGATTTATACCTGTGGGTTCGATGGGTTTTTGAATGTATGGGATCAAGAATATAAATTATTAACCCGAAAAATGCTTTCGAGCAAAAGTTTACGCAGTATCTGTTTATTTCCTCACTGTATTGCAGTAGCATCTTCCGATTTTACAATATATATTTTAGAAAAGGAAACTTTTAACATCATCGCCACGCTTAAACACCATACCAATTCTGTCTTTGCTTTGGCCTATAACCCTCTAAAAAACGAACTGTTAAGTGGAGGTCGTGATTGTTTTCTGAAAATTTGGGATACGAACAATTTTGAATTAAAACAAGAATATGTTGGCGCCACCTTACATATCAATCATATTAGTTTCAACCCCGATTTCACTCTTTACGCGGTGTCGAGCATGGATAAAACGATAAAGGTATTTGATGCTCAAACACATCAGGCACTCAAGTTTATTTCCAAAGAGAGTGACAATGGACATACTTCATCGATTAATAAATCATCATGGTTAAATAAGAATACTTTGTTTAGTGTAAGCGACGATAAAAAAGCCATGGTATGGTCGTTAGAATAATATCCTATTAGCTATATTTGACAATTAAGTTTATAAACCCGTAATAAGAGATTTGAGACGCATTCTATTTTTTATCCTTGTCACCATTGCCTTAAAGCCCTATGCGCAACAGATAACAATCACTGGTAAAATTACCGACGCCGCCACAGGTGAAGGAATTGGTTATGCGGCAGTTTTTGTAAAAGGGCAAAACATCGGCGTGAGTGCCGACTTCGATGGGGCATTCAAGATTATTGTTCCCAAACCTCCCGATTCCTTATGGTGCAGCTATCTTGGTTATATCACAAGAGCAAAGCCAGTACCGAAAATTCCGATTCAAATCCTGAATTTTGTACTCGAGCCCAATGATTTCGATTTGGGTGAAATTGAAGTAAAACCCGGAGAGAATCCTGCCCACGCTTTAATTAGGTTAGCAAATGGAAACCAGCGTAAATATAATCCTGATCGTATCGACGCCTATGAGTATGAAAGTTTCAGTGCCCTCAGTTTATCCATCGACCATTTAGACCCACGAATCCAGAAAATGCCTTGGTTTAAGAATATTAAACCCTTATTTGATAGTATTAACGGCATACACAGCGATGAAGGCAAGCCTCTATTGCCCGTCTTTATTTCTGAAACGGTATCTGATTACTACTTTCAGTCGCCCCCGAAAAAGCATCACGAAACAATCAAAGCAACGAATGTAAAAGGAGTCGGTGTAACCGACGGAACCACGGCTGTGCAAGTGCTCGGCACTACTTTGCAGCAGTACAATTTTTATGATAGTTGGATTCCTATTATGAAGAAGTCATTTATATCGCCCATCGGTGACGGTTGTTTTTTTTATTATAATTATCAGATACGTGACACTGTAACGATTGAAAATAAAACTTGTTATAAAATTGAACTAACACCAAAACGCAAACAAGACCTGGCTTTTACTGGTAATATTTGGATCTCGGACACCTCATACGCGATTATGCGTATCAGCGTTACGGTAGCCAAAGATGCCAATCTGAATTTTATAAATCAAGTGAAAATATCACAGGAAATGACAGAAGTGGCTCCTGATATTTATCTGCCAATGAATACACGCATACTTATTGATTTGGCTGAATTGGTGAAAAACACTCCGAGCTTTTTAGCGAAATTTACTATTTCAAATAATAATTTCGTGATTCATGCCAAGCAAAAGGCCTCCGTCTTTGAACATAATGTGACTGTGGAAGAAAACGTGCTTAAAGATCAAAAAGATACGGGCTATTGGCAAGATCATCGACACCAAGCTCTCGATACCAATGAAATGCGTGCTTACAATATGGTTGATTCTTTGCGTAATGTAAAATCAATCAAAAATGGAACCGCGTTGGCACAGTTTTTAGGAACTGGATTTCAGCCCATTGGTAAAGTTGATATTGGCCCTTACTATTATTTAGTGAACAAAAACAATGTAGAAGGTTGGAGGGTTAGTTTAGGTTTGCGAACCAACTATAAGTTCAGTCATTTTACTACCTTGAAAACCTATGCGGCCTATGGGTTTAAAGATGAAAAAATACGATATAGTATTCTCGAAGATTTTGTGCTCACCCGCAAAAGATGGACGAACTGTGGGCTGCAACGAAGGGTAGATGTAGACCAGGCCGGACTCAGTGATGGAAGTGCCGAATTTAATAGCGCTGCCTTTGCAGTGAATTCTATTTTTTCCAGCTTGAGCAGAATTAATCTGACGGAGGAAAATAAAATTTATTTTCTTCGTCAATTTCAAAAAGATTGGATCCTGAAATTAAATGGATCACATAAAGTTTTTACGCCCTATTTCCCATTTACCTATATAAGAGACGATGGTGTTTTAGATACTACTTTCACCACTACCAGTGCAAATATTGAATTACGCTTCGCCCATAATGAACGCGTGCTGGTCGACGATAATACACGTTATCTAATGGGTACCGAAAAATCACCCGTGATCACCTTCGGATATACTGTTGCATTTAAAGGCTTACTGAATGGTAGTTTTGGAAATAATAAGTTGTATTTTAATATTCGTCAATCGGTAAATACTGGCGTGTTAGGACATGCTTTTTACTACATCAAGGCAGCAAAATTTTTTGGTACGGTCCCATTCCCTTCACTCGACGTGCACCCGGGCAATCAAACAATATATTTTTCAACAACCTCTTTCAATTTGATGAATTTTTATGAGTTCGTCAGCGACCAATTTGTAAGTGTGTTTTATGAGCAATATATGGAGGGGCTCATCACCAATAGAGTGCCGTTACTAAAGCGTTTGCACTGGCGTACCTTGGCTACCATAAAAGGCGTTTACGGAAGTATGAGTGCCACCAATAAGGCAATCATTCCGATGACTAAACGTTCATTTCAAACCTTGGAACACCTTCCTTATGTTGAAGTAAGTTATGGCTTTGAAAACATTTTTAAATACTTTCGCCTTGATGTGGTGCACCGATTAACGTATCGAGATGCCAGTGTATTCAATAATGGCGCTACCTATACTCCTCGACGTTGGGGGGTGTTGGTTTCTGCTCAATTTAATTTATAAGTAACTTAACCAAAAAACTTATCGCAAGATAGGAATGAGGAAATAAAAGAAATGTCGAGTGCATTAAATACCATAAAAAAGCCAATCGCTAAGGAGTTGGCACTATTCGAAGAGAAGTTTAAAGCTTCTCTTAAAAGTGATGTCGCTTTACTCGATACCATCATGAGTTATGTGGTAAAACGTAAAGGCAAAGAAATGCGTCCGATACTCGTTTTCTTGAGCGCTAAAATATTCGGTGATATCAATGATGCTACCTACCGTGGGGCAAGTTTGGTGGAGCTACTGCATACGGCAACTTTAGTGCACGACGATGTCGTTGATGACTCTCTTGAACGCAGAGGTTTTTTTAGTATCAATGCATTATGGAAAAATAAAATTGCGGTATTGATTGGCGATTATCTCCTCAGTAAAGGATTGCTTTTAAGTATGGATAATGATGAATTTTTCCTTCTGAAAATATTGAGTGATGCCGTGCGACGCATGAGCGAAGGAGAACTCTTACAGATTGAACGCACCCGTAAATTAAACATTACTGAAGCTGATTACTATACCATCATCGGCAATAAGACAGCCTCCCTTATTGCCTCCTGCTGTGCCATTGGCGCTGCTACCGTTACGGAAGATAAAGCACAAGTTGCGACCTTAAAACAATTTGGAGAAATTATCGGCATCGCATTTCAAATGAAAGATGATTTATTTGACTTCGGCACCGAAGATATCGGAAAACCAACAGGCATCGATATCAAAGAAAAAAAAATGACCTTGCCCTTGATTTACAGTTTAAACAACTGCACTACTGCAGAGAGACGACGCATTATTAATATCGTAAAAAGTAAAACAAAAGACCGCAAAAAAATTGATGAGGTTATTCGTTTCGTACATGAAAAAGGAGGTATCAGTTTTACCATAGAGAAAATGCATGAGTACCGAGACAAAGCCATTGGAATACTACAAACCTTGCCGCAAAACGAGGCCAATACTTCATTGCAGGGGCTCGTAAATTATGTTGTAGAACGAAAAAAGTAAATACGGCAAATTATAATCTTTGGTTTTGTTAAATTTATCATACTCCTACTCTAGGACTTAGGCTGTAAAACCTAAATTATGGGGGGCACGAAACTTCAACATGTCCGTGAGTACCCCGTCCAAAAAATCTTCCTAAACGCCTTGTAAATGCTTTAATGTGCATAAATATGGCAACCCCTCTTTCTTGGTTGCGTTTTATTTTTGTAATCAGCTTCACGCTCCCTTTACTATCAAAAAAAAAAATCATCATGGCGTTTATAGAAAAAATTCAAGACATAAACCTGCGTGTTGCTAATATTATAAAGCAACAGCAACTCCTTAAAAGCCAAGCTCAAAACTGGGAACACCTGTATAAGGAAGCGACTGAGGTACAGAAAAAACTAATTGAGCAAAGCACCGAGAATATAAAAAGAATCGACGCGCTGAGTAATGAAATAACGACCTTAAAAACAGACCTCGCCGCTTCAGAATTGAAACATCAGCAGCTAATTGAGAAACAAAATAATTTAACAGTAGAGCATCTCGGCTTAAAATCAGAGAATCAAAACATAAGCAACGAATTACACGCTTTACGCCTAAAAGAAGAGCAGCAGCTGACACTTCATTTTGGCAACGAGAAAGAACAGGAACAACTCAAAGCGATCTGTGAAGACCTCAAAGAACAATTGCAGGCATCACAGCAACTCAACACCGAACTGCAAACAGATTTGCAGGCATCAAAAATTGCATGGGTAGAGGAACAGGCGCAGGCTACCACTACAGCACAACAAAAAAATAGTTTAGAGAAAGAGCTCACCCTACTAAAAGATAAATATCAAACCCAACTCTCAGAACTTCATAGTAAAATTTCTCACTCGGAGAGTCAAACAGAAAAGGGGATAGCCGAAAAAAGAAAACTTCAAGAAAATGTCGCTGAACTCACCCAGAGCAACGAAAATAAACAAGCAGAGCTGACCCTTTTCCAAGAAAAATTAGGAGAGATGGAAATTCAGCTTTCTTTACCTCCGGAATTGAACGAGAATAGTGCTCTGATAAGTCAGGTAGAACAACTCACCGCTCAAATAGCCAATCTGGAATTTGAGCGCGACCTCATCAAAGAAACGCATCTACTCGCCGAAAATGCCCGCCCAAGAAAAATTGTGGAAACCTCAAATCAAGGTTCAGGTAGTAACGATGACCAAATTCATTTCCTCTACGCAGAGCTTCAAACCAGCCAGGCCTTGAATTCAGAGCTTGAAAATCAGATTCATAGCTATATCGATATCATCGCTGAACAAACCAAAAAAGCCGAAGCAGTGCCCTCCGAATTAAAAAATTTAGCAGAACAAAATAAAATCGTTAAACTTGCAGAAGCGATAGAAGGGAATACGGTAGCTTCAAATATTGAGTTAAAGCAGAAGTTGAGTGAGATGATAAAAGAAGTTGACCGTTGTATTGCTAAATTAAGCAGCTAAATAAAAAGTTGATTTTTCATACATCGTGGCTACGCTAAAAGTTACAATTGCAGGAAAAGAGTTTCCGCTTACTGTGGACGAAAGTACCCATAACGAGGTATTGCAAGCCGCCGAATCGATCAATCAAAAGATACTACAACATCAACAACAGTTTAAAGTAGATGTAAAAGACGCCCTGGCAATGTGTGCTTTAGAATTTGCCACATTAAATTGCCAGTTGCAAAAAACGGCTCATGAGTGGCATCAGGTGCAAACCGAGATAGACGCTCTGCATTTTACATTGCAATCAGCTGAAAGTATCTAGTCGCTTAGTTTTTATCATCCCCTTCCTCGCCTAGTTTTAAATTTTAATTACGAAACCCCTTTTTAAAAGGCAAACCCATTATGGATGAAATGATATTATATGCTTTAATAGCATTATTGGTTGGAGGAATTTTAGGCACCATTATTACCCTTGTTATAAACAGTGGCCGCAACAAAAAAAGCGTGAACTCTGCCCAGGTTGAAAAAAATAAAATAATCAAGGAAGGTGAAGCTCTTGCTGAAGTCGCTAAGAAAAATAGAATCCTGGAAGCCAAAGAAGAAATTCTGAAACTTAAAGAGGAAAATGAGCGCGATGTTGTAAAACGTAACAGCCAACTGGTACAAAACGAACAACGAGCCAAAGCACTCGAACAGGGTCTGAAGCAGAAGATGGATAATTTGGGTCATAAGGAGGCCGAATTAGAAAAAGTCAAAAAAGACTTGACTACCCAACTGGAAATTAATAAGGTGAAGCATGATGATTTGCAGAAACATCAAAGTCAGCAAATCAAGCAATTGGAGGTAATGGCCGGCCTTACCGCCGAACAAGCTAAACTTCAATTGATCGAAAGTTTGAAAGATGAAGCTCGTGCCCAGGCCGCCAATCAAATCAAAGACATTGCCGACGAAGCAAGATTAAATGCTTCGAAAGATGCCAAGAAAATTATTGTACAAACCATACAACGCACGGCCTCTGAACATGCCATCGAAAATTCAATCTCGGTGTTTCATATCGATAACGATGAAATAAAAGGGCGTATCATTGGACGTGAAGGCAGAAATATACGCGCCCTGGAAGCGGAAACAGGAGTGGAATTTATTGTTGATGACACCCCGGAAGCTATTATCCTGTCGTGTTTCGATCCCTATCGCCGCGAAATTGCCCGTTTAAGTTTACACCGCCTTGTGCAAGATGGACGAATTCACCCGGCCCGTGTAGAGGAAGTGGTGAAAAAAACCAAACGCGACCTTGAAGAAGAAATTGCAGAACTCGGAAAACGTACCGCGATCGATTTAGGTATTCATGGCTTGCATCCTGAAATTATTCGATTGGTAGGGAAGATGCGCTATCGTAGTAGCTACGGTCAAAATTTATTGCAACATAGCCGCGAAGTAGCCAACCTCTGTGCCATTATGGCTGCCGATTTAGGCCTCAATGTGAAACTCGCCAAACGTGCTGGATTACTGCACGATATTGGTAAAGTGAGTGAAGAAGATCCTGAAATGCCTCACGCATTATTGGGAATGAAAATAGCCGAACGTTGTAAAGAACACCCTATCATCTGCAATGCCATCGGGGCTCACCATGATGAGGTAGAAATGACCGATATCATATCACCGATCGTTCAGGCTTGCGACTCCATCTCAGGAGCACGCCCGGGTGCACGCCGCGAAGACACTGAACAATACCTAAAACGATTAGGAGATCTGGAGAAAGTGGCACGCAGCAATAACGGGGTCATCAATGCCTACGCCATTCAAGCAGGTCGCGAGTTACGTGTCATTGTGGAAGCCGAAAGAGTAACCGATGCCGAAGCGGATGTGATGAGCTTGAATATCGCACACAAAATTCAAACAGATATGACCTATCCCGGACAGATAAAAGTAACCGTAATTCGTGAGAAACGCTCGGTGAATTACGCAAAATAAAATCACGTCCTCGCAAGTAAATCAGCCATAGACCTGCCGACATACCCTTGATTAACCTCTTGCATTAACACAATTTTTGCAACCATTTTCATTATATTTGTACTTATACATAAACAAGGGTGAATTGCGCGCGGATACCATATAAACAGGCTGCTTTTATAGTGGCATTTCTTTGCTTGACAACCCTACAAGCACAGAAAAAACTGGTGCGACCCCATCCTTCCTCTACCCTTTCCTTCGTTAAAAATATGGGCCAATGGCAAGAACCATTTTTATATAAAGCGGAAGTGCCACATGGCGCTGTTTTTCTAGAACACAGCGGTATTACCTATAATTTTATAAGCCCCCAAAGTGCCTCTGAAATCCATACACAGATGCATAGCTACTTTAGAGAAGCGGGGAACAAAGAAGTCGTTGCCAATCTTCATGCATTTAAAATGAAATTTAAAAATGCCCATGAAACCATTACGATTACTGAAGAGGAAAAACAGGATACGTATCATAATTATTATCTCGGTAACCATCCGTCACAATGGAAAAGCAAAGTGCCCCTCTATAATAAATTGGTGTACAATAACATTTATCCCAAAATTGATTATGAAATTTTTAGCGCCGGCAATGCTCTGAAATATAATTTCATCATCAACCCCGGTGCCAACTATCGCCAAATATCAATGCAGTATGAGGGTTGTGAACTACTCCTGGAAAATGGCAAACTGAAGATAAAAACTTCCGTCAATGAAGTGATCGAGGCCGAACCTTATGCCTACCAACTTATCCATGACCGAGTGGTTCGAGTGCCCTGTATGTTTGTTTTAAGAGGAATGGAGGTTCATTTCCAAACCGCCGACTTCGACACCTCCGCCCCCTTAATCATCGACCCCGTCATCGTGTTTGCAACTTATTCGGGAAGCACCGTAGATAATTTTGGCTTCACCGCCGCCTTCGATAGTGAAGAGAACCTTTACAGCGCTGGCATCACCGGCGCACTTGGATATCCAACAACCACTGGAGCCTTTCATGTAACCTTTCAAGGAGGAAGCGCAAGATATGTTTTTAGAGGTGTTGATAATGGGGCAACCGGTTGGGATATCACCATTAGTAAATATAACCCTTCCGGCAGCTCTTTACTTTATGCTACTTACCTGGGAGGCAACGATAATGAATACCCTCATAGTTTATTGGTTGATTACAACGATAACCTGATTGTTATGGGTTCAACTTTTTCAAAAAACTTTCCTCGTAGTATCACTGCCTTCGACACTGCACTCAACGATGGAATCATTGGGAACAGAACAGATATCATTCTTACAAAATTTAATTCCAGTGGAACCTTCCTTGCTTCTACCTTTGTGGGAGGCGATAAATTCGATGGCGTATCTTTTGGGAATGGTTCTAATAGCAGTCTGGTTTATAATTATGCCGATGAGTTTAGAGGAGATCTGATTGCAGATAAAGACAATAATTACTATATCGGTTCAATTACTGAATCGGATAATTTTCCAACAAAAAACCCTTTCCAATCCACCTTAAAGGGTTCTTTCGATGGTGTGATTTTTAAGATCGACTCTAATCTATCCAAGATGCTCTGGAGCTCCTATATTGGAGGTGCTGGCCAAGATGCAGTGTATTCTGTTGATTTGAATAAAAACAATATCGTTTATATCTGCGGGGGAACTTCTAGTAGCGACTTTCCTTCCAGTGCCAACGCTTATCAAAAAAATTATGAGGGTGCCATTGATGGTTATATCGCACGCATTGATAACGATGGAAATAAAATTCTATCGTCAACCTACATTGGCACCGCTCGCTACGACCAAACTTATTTTATTGAAATTGATAGAAAAGGGAACATTTTTGCCACCGGCCAAACAGAGGGAAACTTTCCTGTGACTGCCACCAAGTATAATAACCCTTTAAGCGGACAGTTTATTATTAAGCTCGACAGCACCTTATCGGTCAAAGAATTCTCTACCGTTTTTGGAAGCGATCGAGGTGGCGCTAACCCCGACCCAAACATATCGCCCACCGCTTTTTTGGTCGATAACTGTAACCTAATTTACGTGTGTGGCTGGGGAAGTAATTTAAATATTGACCACCATGGAAGTACCATTGGTATGCCTCTCGTATACACCCCCTTCCCTCCGGCTTACGATAAAACCGACGGTAACGATTTTTACTTAATTGTTTTTGAACCCAATTGTGATGGAGTAAGATACACTAGCTATCTAGGCGGCGACTCCTCTTTAGATCATGTGGATGGTGGGACAAGCCGATTTGATAAACGAGGTATCATTTACGGCGCCGTATGCGCAAGTTGTGGCGGTTTTAACGATTTTCCCACCCAACCACCCAGTGTGAAATTTAAAAATAATATCAGTGGCGAATGCAGTAATGCCGCTTTCAAGCTCGACTTTCAATTACATACCGCCATTATCGCGGACTTTAGAGCATCGCCAAGATTCGCCTGCATTCCTCAAACAGTTTCGATGAATAGCAAAAGCAAAGCAGCTCATTATTATTGGGATTTTGATAACGATGGTATTACCGATGATACCACCCAGAATCCTCAGTATACCTATACAAAAGCCGGACCATACACCATTCGATTGGTATGCGTAGACACCAATACCTGCAACCGTTTTGATACCGTTTACGATGAAGTAACCATGCTCGACAATTCGACCGCTGACTTTACCTATGAAATGTCGTATTGCGATAATACCATCACCATAAAAAACAAGAGTAAAAATCAAATTACTTTTTTATGGGATTTTGGAGATGGTATTCTAGATAGCACTACCGAAAACCCTACGCATATTTATACCGCCACCGGTAAATACAATTTGAAGTTGTTGGTCAACCGCAAATATACTTGCTCCGACAGTATGACAAAATTAATCGACTTCGACCAGTTTAAACCCACCCCTATTCTCATACCGAATGTATTCACGCCTAACGGCGACGGCCATAACGACCTCTTTGAAATTGGGGGCGTGAACCCCAAATGCGACAGCATGGAAATGGAAATTTACACCCGATGGGGACAACTTGTTTTTGAATCAAAGGTGATAGGGAACTGGTGGGGAGGAAAAGACAAGACAACCCTATTACCTGAAGGGGTTTATTACTATAAAATAAAAGTAACTGATTTTAAAGGTACCGTAACGAAAAGCAAAGGAGATGTCACCATCATAAGAAAATAGGGATAAAGCAGCAGGTGCATGGAAGTCTCATAAATTTGATGTCTTCGATTCGTGGTGCAGATACTTCTTTAATATTATTAATTCTTACGACGCTATCATTCATACCTCATTTCTCGTATTTTTACATCCATAAAATGAAAATAAAATTTTGGCTTTTTTGTGTAGGAATTATCCTCACTTTAGTATGCTCCTCTTGGGGGTTCTTTGCGCATAAAACAATCAATCGTTTGGCGGTCTTCACCTTACCCGAACCTATCATTGGGTTCTATAAACAAAATATCGACTTCATCACAGAACAAGCTACAGCACCCGATAAACGACGCTACAGCGACCCCAATGAAGCTCCCCGTCATTATATCGACCTCGACCACTATGAGCTCACCTTGCCTCTCGATACCATGCCTTTATTCTGGAAAGAGGCTGTCGAAAAATTTACCGAAGATACCCTCAAAGCCTATGGCATCGTACCGTGGATTGTGAATTGGAAAATTCGTGAACTTACGCAAGCATTTAAAGAGGTAAACAAAGAGCGTATCTTACGATTGAGTGCCGACATTGGTCACTATATCTCCGATGCTCACGTGCCTTTGCACACTTCCGAAAATTACGATGGGCAGATGACCAACCAAAAAGGTATTCACGGTTTTTGGGAAAGCCGTCTTCCTGAATTATTTTACACCGATTACGATTTCTTTGTAGGCACAGCCGAATACCTCGACAGTCCTTTTTATAACGTTTGGAAAGCTGTAAAAGAAAGTTTTAATGCGAGAGATAGTGTGTTGGGCTTTGAGAGAGAACTGAATATTAAATTTCCGGAAGATAAAAAGTATGCCCTGGTGGCCAAAGGAGCCACGATGATTAAAACCTACAGCGAAGAATACAGCAAAGCCTATCACCAAATGCTCAATAATATGGTAGAACGGCGGTTCTGTGCCTCCATAAAAATGGTAGGAAGCATTTGGTATACCTGCTGGGTTAATGCTGGTCAACCTTCCCTTCAAGGGATGAGCGACACACCGCTCACCGATGAACAGCAGAAAAAATTGAGTGCAGAAGAAGAGCAATACAAAAACGGGAAAATAATAGGGCGACCGGAAAATTAAAAACGAAATATGCTGTTACATTTAAAAATAAAAAATTACATCCTAATCAAAGATTTGGATATTGATTTTGAAGAAGGATTTTCCGTCATCACCGGTGAAACGGGTGCCGGTAAGTCGATCCTGCTGGGAGCTTTAGGGCTCATCTTAGGGGAGCGTGCAGAAAGTAAACAACTCTTTAATGACAAAGAAAAATGTGTGATAGAGGGTACCTTCAATATCGAGCCCTATAATTTAAAACCGTTTTTTGAAGATAAAAATTTAGATTACGACAACCAAACTATCCTTCGTCGAGAAGTAGCCGAAAATGGCAAATCCAGGGCTTTTGTAAATGATACACCCGTGTCTCTCTCCGACTTAAAAGAACTCGGCACTCGTTTGGTCGATATCCATTCACAACACGAAACGTTACAATTAAATTCGGCAAAATATCAGATCGGCTTTATAGACGCCTATTGTGCCAACAAAAACTTGTTGCAACAATATGACACCCATTACCGGCAGTATCGCATCCTGCAAATGGAACTGCAATCCTTGCTGGAACAGGAATCACAGATGAAAAAAGATCTGGATTATTTCCAGTTTCAATGGAATGAGTTGCATGAGGCCCAGCTCAACGAAACAGAATACGATAGCATCGTACAAGAAATTGATAGCTTAAATAATGCTGATGAGATAAAGAACAGCGCCATCGCCGCATCCAATATTTTAATCGAACAAGAATTGAATATTCTTGACCAGTTAAATGAAATACGGCAACTACTCGCCGGGGTAGCCAAATTTCATACCCCTGTGGCGGGGTTACATGAACGTATCCAAAGTGCAAGCATTGAACTCAAAGATATAGCCCGCGACCTCCGTCATATTGCCGAAAGTACTTTTGCCGATGGAGAAAAAATTGCCATCTACAACCAAAAACTACAAACTGTTTTTAATCTACAGAAAAAACATCAGGTGCAATCTATTACCGACTTATTGAAAATATACAATGAGTTGGAAGAGCGAATTAACAGTATCACCGGTTTCGATGAAAAAATTGAATCCTTAAAACAATCGATTGCAACATTGCAAAGCCAACTTCATCATATTTCCAAAGAACTTAGTGAAAGACGCGTGATGGCCATGCCCAAAATTATCACCGCCTTGCAGAGTTTATTGCTTCAGGTAGGATTGGTGAACGCCTTGGTTCAATTCGATCATACGGCAACAGAAAATGCTTTTAACGATACCGGAATCGATAAAATACAATTACTCTTTACCGGCAATAAAGGAAGTGCTTTAGCCCCAATTCATAAGGCTGCCAGTGGAGGCGAATTATCTCGATTGATGTTATGCATTAAATATTTAATGGCACAAACAACACTGCTCCCAACTTTGATTTTCGATGAAATAGATAGCGGTATCAGCGGTGAGGTATCCATGAAAGTAGGGGCTATGATGCAACAGATGTCACAGAAACATCAAGTGTTTGCCATCACACATTTGCCTCAGATAGCAAGCAAAGGCACCCATCATTATTTTGTATATAAACAGCTACAAAATAATGTCACGGTGAGTCACATCAAAAAGCTTAATAACACCGAACGACAAGTAGAAATAGCGAAGATGCTTGGTGGCGAAAAACCTTCAGAAACAGCGTTAGCCAATGCAAAAGAGCTGTTAGGTATCTAAGGACATTTGCACTTTTACTCAAAATAAACCAGTGGAATCCTCGACGTTATTACCTCCTTATGACCCACCTTCTTTCGTTCGGAATACCAGATAATGATTTTGTGTATTGAAGTAAACTCATCCACTTTTACAGTCACGGCATGATCGCCTGCTGGGTCAAATATTGGAAAGGTCACAAAGTCTACTTGGGCCGAATCACTTACACTGATGTTTTTAAAAACATTAATTTCATTCGTGTCCTTCGTATATACAATCGTAATCTTATCTCCTGCTTTCAACTGCACATTCGCTTTTAATAACTGAGCATTAAAGCCATTCGCCGAGCAGGTAGCCACACACTCAAATACACGTTCTCCATTAACTAAAACAATCCAGTGGTTTGCTTTCAACATAAGACAGCAAAGCATTAAAAAAGTAAAGGTGTTAACAAATTTCATCTTATTTCATATTTCTAAGTTCAACATCGTTCAAGGTCTTATATATTCGAATCTCTAATGTATCGCCCCGGCTGTTTATATTTCTGTCGTTACGTACTTCATGTAATAGCACAAAATTTTCATTCTCATCGAGCCACCGCTTCGGCAACTGCCCTTCTACCGGACAAAATTGCGAGTCCCAAATTATTATCGCATTCTTACGGAAAGCAATGGCATTATTCATATAAATAATAGAAGAGGTTTGTTCTGAATCAAATTTATCCAAATTTAATAAATGTGCAACAAAGGGATCAAAGAAGTAGAAGAAATGATCCTGTAACTTGTTTTCCTTCACCCATTCACAGGATTTAAATTGCGCTTGCTCCAAATCGCTTAACCGATACGGTATATTGCGCCTGTTCTGTTTTAATGGAATAAGAAATACGGCAATCAAAAACAGGATAGCGAATATTTTTATGCCTCGCGATTGCAAATTCTTTAAAGCCACCAGATATTGAAATGAAAAAAAAGCGGTGAGCCCAATGACCGGTCCAATACCTGCCATGACACGGATTAATCCTAAGGAACCAAAAATCCCTAAACGCCAAAATATACTATGCGCTATAAAATAGACAGCAAAAGTGCCGAACACAAGTATCGTACGTATGTTCAGCATTCTATCCTGTCCAAAAGTTTTCGCTTTCAGCTGCACGTAATAGGCTTTAATAAAAATGAGAATTGCCAACAATACGAGAAGTACTTGAGGCGCTCCGGCAATGTTTTCGTTTGAGCTCACAAACTGAAGTAATGACCCTTTACCATATACATTTACGGCAATAAGGTATGGGTTCGTGCTAAATACCCATTTCCAGTTGTTGTAAACAATATATCCGATGATAGAAAAAAGTATCGTTCCGAAGCTTAAAAACGCCATTGACTTATACTGCCTATAATACAATGCCATAAGAGCAAATACAGGGATGAGTAAAAATCCCTCACTTCGAATAAAAGGCAAAAAAGAAATGACGAAAAAGGCCCACCGTTCTCTAAAATTTTGGTAGAGATAGATTCCTGAAACTAAAAACAGGGCAAATAAAATTTCGGTGAGTCCACTAAATACACTGACAAAATAAATAGGAATGCTAAACACAAAAAGGATACTCAACCAGGCATATTTTGGATAATGTTGACGAGCGATTAAAAAACTGAGATAACCTGTACCCAGCGCACAGAGGATATTAAAAAGCTTAACGCCTCCAAAGCCAAGCTGTGCCCAAGGGGAGGCCAAGATTGTAAAAATAGGCTTGCCCCATTGATCCAAGAAATTATGTGGATGCTTAAAGGCATAACGAGCAAAAAGATAATGCATCCAACTGTCACCACCTCCATAAGTTCCAACACTAAACCAGGCGCATGCGGCGAAGGCAAGGGCATAAAAACCTAAACAAAGCGGAACCATTATTCTATTACGTTGCCACCAAGATTCTTGCATCATTTTCTTTGGTTAAATTAAGCTGCTAATATATTCTTTTTCGATGGTGAATCCATTTTAGACCCTTGCTCTTTTACAACAAAATAGGTTTTCTTCTCAGAAGATGCAAAAACAAACCCACCCCAAAAAAGCTGAACACTTTCAATCAACGGAGCATCACAAATGTACTCAAGGCTAGGATTTGCTTTTAGTATCAATGATAATTGTCACCGGTCCATGATTGACTAACGACACTCTCATATCGGCACCAAAGGTTCCGGTAGCAATACTTCGACCCAAATCGAGTGATAACCTAGAAATCAATTTTTCGTAAAGCGGCATGGCTATTTCAGGGCGGGCTGCTCCAATATAGCTAGGACGATTCCCTTTTCTAGTGGAGGCATATAAGGTGAACTGACTAATGAGCAAAACCTCTGCCCCAACATCCACCGCACTCAAATTCATCACCCCCTCGAGATCGTCAAACAATCGCATATTGCAAATTTTTTGCGAAAGCCACACGATATCTTCCTCAGTATCGGCCGCCTCTATTCCTATTAAAATAAGGAGTCCGTTGCCTATGGTCGAGGTCACTTTTGCGTCGATGGTAACCGAGGCCTCCAAAACACGTTGAATTACTGCCCGCATAAATACAATTTTAATTTACTTTGCAAAGAAGAAATATATCCGATGACCAAACTTTCTGTAAATATAAACAAGTTTGCCACCCTACGCAATGCACGTGGGGGCAATAACCCCGACCTCATTAAAGCAGCGCTCGATATCGAACGCTTTGGGGCCGACGGCATCACCGTGCATCCCCGTCCCGATGAGCGGCACATCCGCTATGACGATGTATATGAATTAAAAAAGGTGATCACCACCGAATTTAATATCGAAGGAAATCCTAAAGAAAAAAAATTTATTGAGCTTGTGCTTGCCGTGAAGCCTACACAAGTAACTTTAGTACCCGACGCTGTCGACCAACTTACCAGTAACCAAGGATGGGATACGGAAAAAGAAAAAAAGTTTTTACGCGATGTTATTTATCTCTTCAAGAAAGAGAGAATTCGTGTTTCTATCTTTTGCGACCCGATAAAAGAAATGATTGGAGGAGCAGCCGACACCGGTACCGACCGAATTGAACTATATACCGAGGCCTATGCAAAAAACTTTTTGAATCAAAAAGAACATGCCATTAAACCTTATATAGAGGCAGCAAAATTTGCTTATTCATTAGGACTGGGCATTAACGCCGGACATGATCTGGATCTCGAAAACCTAAAATTTTTTAACGAAAATATTCCCTATTTATCCGAAGTATCTATTGGGCATGCTTTAGTGTGCGATGCCATTTATTTGGGTTTGGAAAATACCGTTCGTTTGTATAAAAGACAGCTATTATAAAGTTAGTGGTGATTATAAGCAACACGAAATAAAAAACAAGAACCCTTACTGCGTTTACGTATTACTCAAGTTGTAAATCTCAACCCAACTCTAAATTAACCATTCATCGTAGCGATAAACTCTTCATTGCTGTTGGTGAGACGCATGTGTTTAAGTAACATCTCTATGGCTTCTTCAGCATTCATATCACTCAAATGCTTGCGCAAAATCCAGATACGTTGTAAGAATTCTTTCGATAACAATAAATCTTCACGACGGGTTCCTGAAGCTGGGATATCGATAGCCGGATAAACGCGCTTATTGGCCAATTTACGGTCGAGTTGTAATTCCATATTACCCGTTCCTTTAAACTCTTCAAAAATTACCTCATCCATTTTACTTCCTGTATCAGTCAATGCCGTGGCAATAATAGTCAGTGATCCACCATTTTCAATTTTACGGGCAGCTCCAAAGAAACGTTTCGGTTTATGTAATGCGTTGGCGTCGACACCCCCGCTTAATATTTTACCTGAGGCTGGTGTCACCGTGTTATAAGCTCGTGCCATACGGGTAATGGAGTCCATCAAAATAACTACATCATGTCCACATTCAACCATACGCTTGGCTTTTTCATGAACCATATTACACAGTTTCACATGTTTGTCTGCCGGCTCGTCAAAGGTGCTTGCCACCACTTCTGCACGCACACTACGTGCCATATCGGTTACTTCCTCCGGACGCTCGTCAATCAATAAAACGATAAGATAAACCTCCGGATGGTTGGCTGCAATAGCATTGGCAATGTCTTTTAACAAAACAGTTTTACCTGTCTTAGGTTGTGCTACAATAAGACCACGCTGTCCTTTTCCAATTGGGGCAAACATATCAATCAATCGAGTCGAATAATTGTTTTTGCTGTAAACCAAGTTCAGTTTTTCGTCAGGGAAAAGGGGTGTTAAATGCTCAAATGAAACCCTGTCGCGTACTTCAGCAGGAGTGCGTCCGTTGATGCTGATGACCTTAATTAAAGCAAAATATTTTTCTCCTTCTTTCGGAGGACGAATGGTCCCTTTTACTGTATCGCCCGTTTTTAAACCGAACAATTTTATTTGTGAAGGTGATACATAAATATCATCCGGGCTAGGCATATAATTATAGTCGCTACTTCGTAAAAAGCCATAGCCATCGGGTATCAACTCCAGTACGCCCTGGTTGGTAATATGATCGTCGAATTCGAACACACTGGCTACCTGTTGGCGTTGATTCTGTTGGTTCTGCTGATTGTTTGTATTGTTTTGATCTTCGTTGTTTTCATTCGCACTTTCATCCTCGTTCTTTACAACTTCCCGTTTTTCGTGTTGTGGCCGAGCATGAATATGGGGTTGAGGTTTAGATTTCTGCTCTTCATTTTTTTGTTCTTCTTTCAACATCAGACGTTTACGCTTACGCTCCTCATGAAGTTCTTCATCGGTTTTTTCCTCCACTTTCTCTTCCGTTGGTGTTTCCGTAGTTTCCGTTATAGCATCTGTTTCCACAGCAGTTAATTCGATGCCTTCTTCCGTGTCAGGTTTCTTTTTACGTCCACGCTTCTTTTTTTCTGGAGACACCTCTGTTTCCTCTGTGGCCAAGACCTCTGGCTCATTGGCCTTTTGTTTTAGAATGATGTTGCCCATAAGTTCTTGCTTACCTAAATTTTCATAGTTGGCAATAGCTAACTTTTGGGCTATTTCTTGTAATTCTGTAATAGGCATTTCGCCTAATTGAGAGATGGTGAAGTTCATAATTTAATGAAATCCTTTATTTGTATTTAAATTGAATTTTATGAATGTGCTCGGGCAAAATTTAGTAAGCTTTGTGTTGGAAAACTAAAAACAACATTTGCGGGAAGCAAAAAAAACTAAAAAATAATGATTGAATAATTGCCCCTCGAAGTGTGTTCTGCCCTGCAAAATCTTTTACTTTGTAATTCTTTTAAGATTTGAAAAGAATTAATGTTGCAAGTATAGTGAAAAATAATCTACCTAAACAAAAAATATTGTTTTTAATCAGAATTTATGAAAATATAACACGCCCTGTTTTCCTAATACTAAAGGCTTCTGGGAGGGGATTTAAAATCAAATTTTGCCAATTGCTTACATTAAATAACTTCGCGCTTACTTATTGATGAAATATTTAACAATTGCATTTAAACAATTATGGGGGTTCTGGTTTTATTTAAACCTGTTTATTTGGTTTTTTATACTGCTACCCGTTTTTTTTATCGCCTTGAGTTTTGAGAAATGGTACCCCATAGCTCATCACACGCGCCGCTTTTGGTCGGGAATACTGCAAATTGTTTCGATGCAGTGGTGGGACATAAAATTCAAAGTGCCCATCAATTTTAAAGAACAACACTATATCATTTGCAGCAATCATACTTCATACTTGGATATCCCCATGATGTGCCTTACGATTCCTGGATATTTCAATTTTATGGCGAAAGCCGAATTAGGCAACATTCCGCTTTTCGGCAGGTTCTTTCGCACCATCGATATTGCCGTAAACCGCAAATCAGCACGCGACAGCTACCGTGCATTTGAATTGGCTAAAAAACATCTGGCCACTGGTGCCAGTATCGTCATTTTTCCGGAAGGGGGTATCCCCGACAGTTCGCCCGTGATGAGAAAATTCAAACCCGGCGTATTCAAAATTGCGCTTCAACTCGGTGTTCCTGTATTGCCTGTTACATTTGTAGATAATTGGCGACTGCTCCCCGACGACGGCAAATACCGTGCACTACCAGGAATAACACGTGCCGTTGTACATAAACCAATTGACGTAACAGGCCTTACCGATGACGACTTGGCTGCTTTAGCGGAGGAATTATATAACACCATTAACGGCCCGCTTATCGAGCATGGCGTGGTGACAGCACAAAACTAAAAATATGAATCTCAAAATCTATATTCTTATTAGTTTAGCTTCTATCATCGTGGGTTGTAGTACCTGCAGTAACGAAAAAACAAAAATGGCCCAATGGGCTACCACCATCGATGGAAGCAATATTCCGAGTGGTGCCTTAGTTTTAGCACAGTTAAAATTTATCGATTCAGAACAACCCATTGATAGTTTGGTATATCGCCTCAATGGTTCACGAATTTTTTCTACTGCTGTGCTCACCGAAACTTTAAAAATGAAGAGCGACACCATGAAGATGGGTGCCTATACAATCACCGCAACAATCTATAGAAACAATAAGAAAGAAGAGCATATAGCAAATATGACGATCCTCTCTGATATCACGCCCTTACAACTAAAAAGAAAAATTGGTGTTGTATACCCACATAGTAATCTGAATTTTACCGAAGGCCTGTTTTTTAATAATGGTATGCTCTATGAAAGCACTGGCATGAATGGCACCTCATTTATCTGCCGCTATAAACTAGGAAGCACAACACCTGAAAAATTAACACAGCTCCCTTCTGAGTATTTTGGTGAAGGAAGCATGCTCTATGATAATAAATTAATACAGCTTACCTGGAAAAATGGGGTAGGTATTGTTTATGATGCCGCAACGCTGAAAAAAATCAATGAATTTAAAATCGGAGGCGAGGGCTGGGGGCTAACCTATGATGGCACCTCGTTAATTATGAGCGATGGAAGCCATCGTCTATTTTATCTTGATAAAGAATCGTATGCGGTAACTAAAATATTGGAGGTTTATGATAACCTAGGAAAAGTATTAAACATGAATGAACTGGAATATGTCAATGGTGTAATTTATGCTAATGTATGGATGACGGATAATATCATCAAGATTGATGCTAAAAACGGGAAAGTATTGGCTATTATAAATTGTGAAGGGCTGCTTACCGAAACTGAAATTGTACAAAACAAATGTGATGTTTTAAACGGCATTGCCTATGATGACCAAACAAAAAAATTATATATCACGGGTAAAAATTGGCCTAAGATCTTCGAATTAAAACTATAGTCCTTCTTCAAAAAACAACCCTATAAGCTAATCCCAGCTAAATTACTGCCTCCATTGGCTTGGATTGCTTCTCCAGGCACTTAAATCGTCAAGAATGTTTACGTTGATATAGTCTAATTCGACTGCCACTTTTAAGAGGGCATTATAATCACATAGTGTAATCATTTTACAGTTGGCATTTTCGAATTGTTGAGAAGCCAAGTCAAAACCATAAGTGAAGATGGCTGCCAATCCAAGCACGTTAAACCCTTCCTCACGCAGCGCTTCAATAGCTTTTAACGAACTGCCTCCGGTAGAAATCAAATCTTCGATAACAACCACATTGCTTCCCGCAGGCAACTGTCCTTCAATCTGGTTCTTCATTCCGTGCTTCTTCGGCTCGGGGCGTACATACGCGTAAGGCAACTGCATGGCCTCGGCTACCAAAGCCCCTTGAGCAATGCCGGCAGTGGCCACCCCCGCAATGGCAGTAACAGTTCCAAAGTTTTTACGGATGGCATTTACCAATTCTTGCTTTATATACGTCCGAATAACATGATGCGACAGCGTTACCCTATTGTCACAGTATATTGGCGATCGCCAACCACTGGTCCAGGTAAAAGGTTCAATAGGATTCAGCTTTACCGCTTTAATTTCTAATAAATAGGTTGCTACTTGGGTTGCTACTTCTTTGCTCATAATAGATTGGTACCAATGCAGGGACTCGAACCCCGATCAAAAGTTTAGGAAACTCTCGTTTTATCCCGTTAAACTACATCGGCTTTAGACGAAGCAAAAATAAGGATTATGAAGGATAGTTTACCATGAGCAAATATAAAGTTTCTATAAAACAGAGAATCAGAAATCAATGCTATTCAATACCTTAAACATACCCTTGAGGTAGTTATATTTGCACCGTGAAAGTTACTCTCATCGCCGCCATAGGAGCCAATAACGAATTGGGGAAAAACAATCAATTGCTTTGGCACCTTCCCAACGACTTAAAACGTTTTAAACAAATTACCACAGGACATTGTATTATAATGGGTCGAAAAACTTTCGATAGCCTAGGTAGAGCACTGCCCAATAGAACCACCATTGTAATTACCAGAAACAAATTGATGGCCGTAGAAAATGTGGTATTCGTGGAGGACTTAAAACAAGCGCTTCTTACCGCCCGAAAACTAAACGAAGTGCATTGTTTCGTCATCGGAGGAGCTCAAATATACAGTCAAGCACTTGCCTATGCCGATAGCTTAGATATCACTCATGTTCACGATTCTTTCGAGGCCGATGTCTTTTTCCCCTCTATTGATTTGAAGGTGTTTCAACAGATAAAAAATGAGGTGTTTCAAAAAGACGAAACAAATAAATTCAATTATACCATCAGTTCCTACGAAAAAATACATAAAAAAGTACCGGCACTTTTCTTAGACCGCGATGGTGTGCTGAACAAGGAAATTGGTGGCTATATCACAAACCTGGAAGATTTCGAAATCAATGTAGCCATTATTCCATTTCTAAAAAAGAAACAAGAGGATGGTTTTAAGCTTATCGTAATCACCAATCAGGGTGCCATCGATAAAGGATTATTAACCCATGAACAACTGCTTGAAATAAATAATAAGATGAAACTCGCTTATGCCGAATCTGGCCTATTTTTCGACGAAATTTATTATTGTCCTCACCATAACGAAGTGAGTGTATGTCTGTGTCGTAAACCAAAATCCTTGATGTTACAGAAGGCGATTGCCCGTTTCAATATTAATATCAATGAAAGCATGATGATAGGCGATCATGAGCGCGACCGGTTTTGTGCTGAAGGTGCCGGCATATTAGGTATAATAATTCCTTCTAATGAGGTGGAAGTCCTGTATTCATGATGCCTTCTATTTTCAATCCTCCTCACCTTATCTTTGCTTCGATATGAATCGTAGCGTTTCCGATGGGATTAATCTTTTGTCTAAACTCACTTTCCGTCGTGCGTTTAACATGGCAAAAATATGGTGTAGTTACCATCTTGCGCGTCTCCTAAAAAAACCACTTCATTGGGGTTTACCCATAAGTATAAGCATTGAACCCACCACTAGCTGCAACCTACGTTGTCCCGAATGCCCTAGTGGATTGCGCTCTTTCACCCGACCCACGGGCATGTTAGGAGAAGATATTTTCATCAAAACCATTGATGAGTTATCGGCCTATACCCTTTATCTTATTTTGTATTTTCAGGGAGAGCCCTATCTAAACAGCAAGTTTTTCGATTACGTGCGCTATGCACATGCCCGAAAAATGTATACGGCAACCTCAACCAATGCCCACTATTTAACCGATGACATAGCCCAAAAAACGGTGGAGAGTGGCCTCGACCGCCTCATCATCTCCATCGACGGTACAACACAGGAAACCTACCAACAGTATCGTATTGGGGGGAGTCTGGAGAAAGTTTTAGAGGGGGCTCGTAATGTGGTGAAATGGAAACAAAAGCTTAAAAGCCAAACGCCACATCTTATTTTTCAAATGGTTGTTTTAAGCACCAATGAGCACCAAATAGCTGAACTCTATTCGCTAGCGAAAGAAATTGGTGTGGATGAAGTTAAATTGAAAACCGCCCAAGTTTATAATTACGAAAATGGCAATACACTTCTGCCCCTTCAGGAAAAATACAGTCGTTACAAAAGAAACGAAAATCATAAATATCAACTCAAAAATAAAATGCTAAACCAATGCTGGCGCCTATGGAGTGGGGCTGTTATTACCTGGGATGGAAATGTGGTTCCCTGCTGCTTTGATAAAGATGCACAGCATAAGATGGGCACTTTAGCGGCTTCCGAGTTTAAAGATGTATGGAGAAATAGCGCTTATGATAACTTTCGTAATGCCTTGTTGAAATCACGAAGTGAAATAGAAATATGTACTAACTGTAGTGAAGGTACTAAAGTGTGGCGTGAGGAATAAAAATAATTTGTTCTCCATTTTTTTATTATATTTACTCTAAATTTTATCGTATGAAATCTTTACGAAATCTATTTATTCTACTCCTATCCATTGCCTTGAACTTCATCAGCAGTAGAACATGGTCGCAAGATTCAACACGTTACTGCCAAGAAAATGGGGTGCTGTTTTCGAATTGTTATGAATTAATCAAGGCTCATAAATCGCTGAAGTACGGCACTTTTACACAACGAACATCAACCAACGACGGTCAGGTGTTTTACGGTTGGGGTACCTTTAAAGAATCAAGATCATCCATTGAGTTAACTTATTCAAAAGTCAACACCTATCCCATTATAAAATACAAAAATGCAAGATTGTATTCAGATACCCTGGTTATTCAGTGGTTTAGTAGAGATAATGCTCAAGAGTTTTTTAGAATACATTATGAGGACGCGACCGTTTCTAAAACTTATAAAAGCAATTGGGAACAAGCGGTTCTGAAAATCCCAAAAGATGAGCTAAAAAACAATACCCTTGAATTATATCAAGGGCCAAATAAAATTTTGGACTTTACCGTGAATAGTTCACGTACCGATTTCATAACTATTTATGCCGAAGACCCCCACTCTTTATATTTACAAAAGCATAAAGAGAAACTCCATAAAACCGGGTTGGGCTTTACGACCAAAGGGGTCAACACCAATGATAAAAAATCTAATTTCCTGAAAATAAAATAGCTTTCAATATCCTGTGCCATTACTTCGGCAAGCACTGAATTTCTTTATAAACAAAAAAAGTCCTTCCGTCTCACGACGAAAGGACTTTTTAGAAATTTATTGTTTTTATGCTACTGTGATTGCTTTTTCAAGATAAACATCCTGCACTGCATTCAATAGCTCAATTCCTTCATGCATCGGCTTTTGGAACGATTTGCGTCCCATAATCAATCCTTGTCCACCGCCTCTTTTGTTAATAACAGCTGTGATAACGGCATCGGCGGTATCGCTTGCCCCTTTGCTTTCGCCTCCACTATTGATTAATCCGGCACGACCCATATAGCAATTCGCTACTTGGTATCTGCATAAGTCAATAGGATGATCGCTCGACAATTCAGTGTACATGCGCTCATCTAATTTTCCATAGCTACTGCCTCCGGTATTTAAGGCCTTATAGCCCCCATTATTCTCAGGTAATTTTTGCTTTATAATGTCGGCCTGTATCGTTACTCCAAGATGGTTGGCCTGTCCGGTTAAATCGGCACTTGCATGGTAATCTACCCCATCTTTTTTAAATGACCCATTTCGTAGGTAACACCATAAAATGGTCGCCATTCCTAATTCATGAGCATATTCAAAAGCTTTAGCCACTTCAACAATTTGACGGGCTGCCTCTGGTGAGCCAAAATAAATAGTCGCACCCACCGCAACAGCACCCATATTCCAGGCATCTTTGATAGTGCCGTACATTACCTGATCAAATTTATTAGGATACGTTAAAATTTCATTATGGTTGATTTTTACAATGAATGGTATTTTGTGTGCATATTTACGTGATACCGATCCCAACACTCCATAGGTCGAAGCGATGGCGTTACAACCACCTTCCATCGCTAGTTTCACCAAATTTTCACCATCAAAATAGATTGGATTTTTAGCAAAAGAAGCGCCCCCGCTATGCTCTATTCCCTGATCTACTGGGAGGATACTCAGGTAACCTGTTCCTGCCAAGCGTCCATGATTGTATAGCATGTTTAAACTGCGCAATGTTTGAATATTGCGATTACTACTCGACCATACTTCATCGATGAAGTTAGGGCTAGCCGTATGTATCAGGCTTTTATTAATGGTCTTGCATTCGTGGTTTAAAAGCGACTCTGCTTTCGCTCCGAGTAACTCCTGAATTTGATTGTAGTTCATTTGAAAAAAGATTTAAGAATTATAAATTATTTACTTTACACGCTCCACGTAACCCCGAGTGCGTGTGTCTATTTTAATACGTTCGCCCTGGTTTACAAACATAGGCACCATCACTTCTGCCCCGGTTTCTACGGTAGCCGATTTTAAGGCATTGGTACTTGTATCGCCCTTCACCGCAGGTTCGCTGTAGGTAATCTCGAGTTCTACAAAAGTAGGTGGCGCGGCCATGATGGGCGCATCTTCAAAAAACGTAACGGTAACATCCATCTCCTCTTTTAGAAAATCAATACTGTCGCCAAAGTATTCTTTAGGCACATAAATTTGATCAAAAGTGTCTTTGTCCATACAAACAAAACTCTCTCCATCTTTATAGAGATATTGCATTGTTTTGTAGTCAACACGAACAATTTCGACCTCTTCTCCGCTTCGAAAACGATTCTCAACAATTTTATTGTTTTTGATATTACGCATACGTGCCTGATAGAAGGCGCGTAGGTTGCCTGGCGTGCGATGTTGCCAATCAAATATTTGTACCAACTCGCCGTTGTATTTCAAAAACATGCCGCTGGATACATCTTGTGTGCTTGCCATAGAAAATTATTTAAAGGTAATAAAACTAGTTTTAAGGGCCGCAAAGGTAATAAAATAGACTAGAAATTGCCATCTTTTTTATCTCCAGACGGTCTGAAGCATGATGCCTATGAGTATCACATGTGCCGGTCCTGAATTTCTCTTAAAAAATCTCTAAGTAAAAAAAAAGAAGCATTATAACCCTCTAGATGCAACTGATCTGGACTGTCGAAGAGATCATGATAATAGGTGTATTCGCCTAACTGATAAATGAAAAAGGAGTGAACCCCTTTCTCTGAAAACCAGTAATGATCGCTATTGGCTGCTTTTCCTCGCTGTAGTATCGGTAAATTATAACGTCCAAAATGCTCTTTTTCAAGTAGAATGGACATCTCTTTGGGAAAAACTGTTGCATTCACCACCGCAATACCATTCTTGCCTGTACCCATCAAATCCAGATTCAATACAAAATGTGTCTTTTCTAAGGGTACTATCGGATGTTCGGTATAGTATCTCGAACCCACCAAACCAGCTTCCTCGCCAGCAAAAGCAATGAAAACAATCGTGTACTTGGGCGGTTGAAAACGATACAACCGCATAAAATCAAGCATCATCGCGATTCCCGAAGCATTGTCGTTGGCGCCTGGGAAATAAACATATTTGCCCATTCGCCCCAGATGATCGTAGTGGGCCGAAATAATAATGTATTTGTCGGGATAATCGCTCCCTCTTATATATCCAATTACATTCCTTGTTTGATAGTTTTTAATAAGCTGGGCATCCACATTAAAAGTGATGCTTTTATTATTTCGATTTATCTTATCTGCTTTTACAATAAATTGAGCATACTTCAATTGTGTTTGTTCGGCACTCCAGGTAAGTTTACTATGCGTCACAAGGATGATGGCTTTAGCATGAAATCTATTTGTGCTTAAAATAACATTCAGCTTCTTGCGCGATTCGATGCTTCGAAAACTTGACACATCAAAGGCGATAACCTTACTTTTTAAATTCTTTTTAAAAGTCCTAAATTGTCTTTTGTCAAAAATGGTGGCACTGTCAGCCCAGGCAAGTTCGTAAGTTCCTTTGATACTGCTACTCGCTGCATCTACTAAAAAATGATAGCCCTGCACCAAATCTTTCCCGTCAATGCTCAACTGCATTTCATTGGGAAAGGTGTTAACATTAAAACTAAAATTTTGAAAATAATTGCCATTAAAGCTTAAGGCATTTTCCCCTTCAAATCTACTGGCAATATAATTTGCTGCCAGCGAATCGCCATGATTTACATAACCCCTGCCATGCATATCGGAGGCACATAAGGCATTCATCGTAGTCATCGCATTTTCGGCATCCTGTGCCCGAACAGAAACCAACAAGAAAAATGCAGCAACGAACAGGCTGAATCGTTGTAAGTATTTCATTAAATAAGAGTTAATGAAAATGAGTAGGTTTCCATAATTAAATTCGCAAGTAGCTTTTTACAACTTTCATCCACTATAGCAGTGGCTCCTGCCTCGGTATCCGACTCCACTTCCATGGTAATGTTTTTTCCTACACGCACCTGTTCAATGCTGGTGTATCCCATTTGCTGAAGACCTTGGGTGACTGCTTTACCTTGAGGGTCAAGTAACGCAGCCTGAGGCATAATTTGAATATTGGCTTTATATTTCATGATGGTTTTTTAAAATAACTCGCCGCAAATATACAATAACAGTCAAAGTCATTTCAATACAAATTTCAATCCCTTCTTGGGTGCTGTAAAACGGTACCCTTGGGCTTCGTAAGGCTCGCCGATCAATGATTTGTTAGATTTCTACTTCTGGGTTTGTCTATCACTAGCGCAGACGCTTTCGGTTCTTCTGCCATAAGCTCTCAGCAACATCCGCAGGGCCCTCTTGCTGGTAAGCTGGTTTCTGTGTCAATAATTGAACAGCTAACAACGCCCCAACAAGGGTCTCCTCAGAGGTAGCCTCTTTATTAAGACTCTCGGCAGTAAAATAATTTTCAATAAATTTGGTATCAAAGTCCCCGGAAATAAACTTGGGATGTTTCATAACAAAACCACCGAAAGGCAATGTGGTTTCGATACCACTTATTTTATAATCCTCGATTGCTCTCGACATCCTTTCCATGGCCTCTTCACGTGTATTGGCATGAACAATAAGTTTCGCAAGCATCGGATCATAATAGATTGGGATTTCCATACCTTGCTCAAAACAATCATCCACCCGAACACCAAATCCCTGAGGTATCTTATACTCATGAAGGGTACCTATGTCGGGTAAAAAATTATTCGCAGGATCCTCGGCACAGATACGTAACTCAATACTGTGACCGTTCATTTTTAAGTCTTCCTGGCTGAACCATAATTTTTCTCCTTGAGCTACTCGCACCTGTGCTTTTACCAAATCCACGCCTGTAATCTGCTCCGTTACCGGATGTTCTACTTGCAGACGAGTATTCATTTCAAGAAAATAAAAATTCAATTTGTCGTCCATTAAGAACTCTACTGTTCCTGCTCCGGTGTAGTTACAGGCCTTGGCTACATCCACTGCAGCCTTACCCATCTGCTGTCGCAATGCTGGAGTTAACACACAGGATGGAGCTTCCTCTACCAGTTTTTGATGACGACGCTGGATACTGCACTCCCGTTCAAACAAATGCACAATATTTCCATAATTATCACCGAGAATCTGAAACTCTATATGCCGTGGCTTGCTCACATATTTTTCTATAAACACCGCCCCGTCGCCAAAGGCAGCAATGGCTTCACTAACCGCCATCTGCATCTGTGACTCAAACTCTGCCTCATGCGTCACCACTCGCATCCCTTTGCCACCGCCACCGGCACTGGCTTTTATTAAAATAGGAAAACCTACCTGAGCCGCTACTAATTTTGCCGCTTTCACATCCGTGATGGCCTCGTTAACCCCAGGTACCATAGGGATATTGAATTTTTTTACTGCTTCTTTTGCACCCAGCTTACTTCCCATAACACGCATGGCATCTGGTGTTGGGCCAATTAATACCAATCCTGCTTTTTGAACAGCATCTGCAAAATTTGCGTTCTCACTTAAAAACCCATAGCCTGGATGAATGGCGTCCACTTTTAATCGAAGGGCTTCTGCAATAATTTTATCTCCCAACAAATAAGAGTCCTTACTTGGTGGTGGCCCTAAATGTACCGCCTCATCAGCATATCTCACATGCAAAGCATTGCGATCGGCATCGCTATATACTGCCACCGTGCGAATACCCATTTCCTTACAGGCACGCATCACGCGTATGGCAATTTCGCCTCGATTGGCAATAAGAACTTTTTTGAATTTTGTTGTCATCGAATTTAAAAATAATTAATCTATTAAACTTTTACCATCCATAATTGGGGGTTGCTCTATTCCCATCAACTGCAATATCGTGGGTGCTATATCGGCTAATTTCCCATCATGAAGTTTTAGGGTTTCACTGCCTACATAAATACACGGCACCGGGTTCATGCTATGCGCCGTATTGGGCGATCCGTCCGGGTTAATCATATAATCGGCATTGCCATGATCGGCAATGATAATAAACTCATAGCCATTTTTTACGCCCAACTCCACCACCTCCTTAGCATAACCATCCACCGTTTCAACCGCTTTTTGAACGGCTTCATAAACGCCGGTATGCCCTACCATATCGGGATTGGCAAAGTTAACCAGTATAAAGTCAAAACGTTGCTCAGGGATTACTCTTAATAAATTATCTCTCAAGCAGGCGGCGCTCATTTCTGGTTGTAAGTCATAGGTGGCCACTTTAGGTGAAGCACACATGAGACGTTCATCGCCAGCAAAAGCTGCTTCTCTGCCTCCACTAAAAAAGAAAGTCACATGAGGATATTTTTCTGTCTCAGCCATTCTTAACTGAGTCTTGTTATGCTTGGCTAAAACTTCGCCTAACGTCTCCGTTAAATCTTCATTATCAAAAACCACTCGTACATCCTTAAAAGTATCATCATAACGAGTAAGCGTAGCATAGTACAGTTTCAGAGGGTGCATGCCTTGCTCAGGAAATGCCTTTTGAGTGAGTACCTCAGAAATTTCCCGACCCCTGTCGGTGCGGAAATTGAAATTTATAACTACGTCGCCTTCTTCTATGAGTGCCAGAGGTTGCTGGTGTTCATTCGTAAGCACAATCGGCTTCATAAATTCATCGGTGATATTGGCTGCATAATTTTGTGCGAGGGTGGCCATAATATCCTCACTTTTCTCTCCTATCCCTTTCACCATCAAATCGTAAGACTCCTTTATTCGCTCCCATCGCTTATCGCGGTCCATGGCATAGTATCGACCTACCACCGAAGCCAATTTACCACAGCTCTGTTGCATCGAGAGCTCAATTTCTTGCAAAAAACCCAAACCACTTTTGGGGTCAGTGTCTCGTCCATCCAAAAAAGCATGTAGGAAAACATTTTGGAAATTGTTTTCATTAAAAAAACTCAATAATCCTTTCACATGTTCTATGCTACTATGCACCCCACCATTAGATAACAACCCTATCAGGTGTACTTTCTTATGGTTTTTAATCGCCTCCTCAAGTGCCTCCCTTAAGATAGGATTACGATGTATTTGTTTCGTTCTGAAGGCGATATTTATTTTTACCAGCATTTGGTATACCACCCTCCCAGCTCCGATATTCATATGTCCTACTTCACTATTGCCCATTTGGCCCTGAGGCAGACCTACGGCTTCTCCAAAGGTGGTTAAGGTGCTGTTGGGACGTGTGGCATATAAATTCTTAATAAACGGGATCTGGCTATGATAAATAGCATCACTACGCGATTTGTCGCCAATTCCCCACCCATCGAGTATCATTAAAATGATTCGTTTATTCATGCTTCAAATTACGAGAGATTTTTTAGTATTTAATAATAATAAAAATAAAAGCCCATTATTGTATTTTTGGCATGGAAATGGTATGAATTCGTCACATGAAAAAGTTACAAGTTTTTGTAATCCTTAGTTTAATTTTTAGCCTTTCGACATTCGGTAACATTATTGATCCCGAGCAAGAGATATTTGCTGAATTAAGCACTAGTTTTAAATCGGGCAATGTAAAAGAAATTGCAAAATATTTTGCCAAGACTGTAGATGTTACGCTGCCTTCAAGTGAAGACCAATATAGTAAGTCGCAAGCGGAGATTGTGTTAAAAAATTTCTTCGATGGCCATACGCCAGCAGGTTTTACATTAGAACATCAGGGAGCCTCTAATAATGGAAAGTACATGGTAGGCTCACTTATGACCTCAAAGGGGATATTTAAAGTTTACGTTTTTGTTAGAGATATAGGGGGTCAAAAAAGTATTAGTGAACTAAAAATAGAAACGCCCTAACAGCAAATCAATAAAATTTTATTGAAAAATGTCGACCCTTCAGTCGACATTTTTTATTTTGTCTATTTTTACCAAAAATTCAATTATGGTTTTAGATTTTGCATCAAACTACGAGATTAAGCAGCTCCTCGCTTATGCCTTAAATGAAGATATCAGAGAGGGTGACCACAGCAGCCTTAGCAGCATCCCTTGGGATCGGGAAGATAGAGCTAAGCTTCTGGTAAAGGAGGAAGGGATTCTTGCTGGCGTGGCACTGGCGCAAGAAATAATTCAAATGGTTGACCCCTCCTTACATTTAGAAGTGTTAAAACAGGATGGTACTAAAATTACACATGGCGACATCGCATTTTACTTAAGTGGCCGCACCCATAGCATTCTTAAGTGCGAACGTTTGATTCTGAACTTCATGCAACGTTTAAGCGGTATTGCTACCATTACCAACACCTATGTCAATGCCATTAAAGACACCCCATGCAAACTACTCGACACCCGCAAGACAACACCTGGCTTGCGTCTTCTTGAGAAATGGGCGGTAGCTCTTGGAGGTGGCAACAATCATAGGGTAGGATTATATGACATGATTATGCTTAAAGATAATCATATAGATGCTGCAGGTGGCATAACAAAAGCCTTAACCTTGGCGAATGCCTATAGAAAAGCAACCAACCCGAAATTAAAAATTGAAGTTGAGACTCGATCACTCGACGAAGTACAAGAAGCCTTGGCTTCGGGTGGGGCCGACAGAATTATGCTCGACAATTTCACTCTCGAAAAAACGCGAGAGGCCATCGCCATGATTTCTAATCAAGTCGAAACAGAATCGAGTGGTGGAATTACTTTAAGTACTCTCCATGATTATGCGAAAACTGGCGTTACCTACATTTCTGTTGGGGCCTTAACCCATTCAGTGAAAGCACTCGATTTGAGTTTGAAAATTATAAAACAATAAACACCCTTCTCTTTCTAATTCTACTTCCATATCTCGATAATTAACTCGTAATTGCCAGCCGTGTATACTATCTTCATCAATAACAAACCATTCATTATTACTGCCGATTGGGATTACCTGATCAACAATAGCGCTTATCAACATTATTATGACGATGATTTAGCTACCATCAATAAAATATCTCGCGAATTCTTAAGCAACAAAAAATCTATTGGACTCATTTTACATGCCATCGATTCGGTGAAAGTGTTCGAAACCTTTTGCAGTAGCTACGAAGTGGTGGAGGCCGCTGGTGGAATTGTTGAAAATGAGTTGGAGCAGCTTCTTTTTATATTTAGAAAAGGATGTTGGGATTTGCCCAAAGGCAAAATAGAAAAAGGTGAAACAGAAATCTTGGCTGCCAAACGGGAGGTGATGGAAGAATGCGGATTGCAAAATGTAGAGGTGAAAAGTAAAATTGCCACCACTTATCATACGTTTTTTATGTCGCAAAAGAACACGTTGAAAATTTCACACTGGTACTCTATGACAACGTCAAGCAACGAGAAACTTATACCACAATTGGAAGAGGATATCACTGAAATAAAATGGTTTTTGAAATCAACCTTGGATATTGACAAACTCGATACCTATAAATCGATCTTTCAAGTTTTAAGTGTTTATCTGAATAAGATTTAACTCCAAAAAAAGGTTTATTTTTGCCATAACTCAGATTTGAAATTATTATGAAATTGTTACAAGATAAAGTCGCCTTAGTTACCGGTGCTGCAAAAGGCATTGGTCGAGGTATTGCGATACAGTTTGCAAAACAAGGAGCTCATGTTGCCTTTACCTACCTCTCCTCGGTAGAGCAAGGCGAAGCCCTGGTAAGCGAACTCGAGGCTTATGGGGTAAAAGCGAAAGGATACCGAAGCGACGCTAGCAATACGAAACATGCTGAAGAACTTATTAATGCGGTCGCTGCCGACTTTGGCAGAATCGATATATTGGTAAATAATGCAGGAATCACCAAAGACAATTTGCTCTTGCGCATGACCGAAGAACAATGGGATGATGTGATGCGTATCAATCTAAAGTCGATTTTTAATACCACACGTGCCATCACCAAGCTTATGATGAAGCAGCGGAGTGGCAGTATCATCAACATTACCTCTATCGTTGGCATTAAAGGCAATGCAGGTCAAACCAACTATGCCGCCAGCAAAGCCGGCATGATCGGATTTACAAAATCGGTGGCGCTCGAGTTGGGAAGTCGAGGAGTGCGTTGCAATGCTATCGCTCCCGGTTTTATTGAAACAGAGATGACAGGAAAATTAAATGAAGAGATGGTCAGCGGATGGGTAAATTCCATTCCTCTAAAACGCACCGGTACCGCCGAGGATATAGCGAATGCCTGTATCTTCTTCGCCAGCGATATGAGCAGCTATGTTACTGGTCAAGTGCTGCCCGTTTGCGGTGGCATGCTAACCTAAATTAAAACACATACGCTCTTAAATGATTTTTACTCCTACCTCCTTTGAAGGCCTGATCGTAATTCAACCCTCTGTTTATGCAGATAATAGAGGATATTTCTTTGAATCTTACAACAAAGAACTTTTTGAAGCCAATGGCTTATTCTTAGATTTTTCTCAAGACAACCAAAGCATGAGCCATCAAGGAGCTCTGCGTGGATTACATTATCAAGTTCCTCCTTTTGCTCAAGGCAAACTGGTGCGTGTCGTGCGTGGTGCTGTCAATGATATCGTAGTTGATATTCGGAGAAACTCCAAAACCTATGGTAAATATTTCAGCCTGAAACTTTCTGAAGAGAATTTTACCATGCTATGGATTCCAACCGGTTTCGCTCATGGTTTCGCAACGCTCGAGAATAACACGTTGTTTAGTTATAAATGCACCGGTGTTTATAATAAAGCCAGCGAAGGTGGCATCTTATGGAATGATCCAGATTTAAATATAGAATGGGGCATCGATGCGCCTTTGCTTTCTGAAAAAGATAAAGTAAACCCAAAACTACGAGATATTACCACTCCTTTTTAAACAACAAAGCCACTGTATTACAACTCGAATTGCGATACAATGACTCGTTAATTTTATAAACTGACTTTATTGCTTCTTTTCTTCTTCTTGTTTGGGCTGTTCGCGCATTCCATCTTCAATTTGAGATTTAACGTTATTTTTTGCATTGTTAAACTCACGCACTCCACTTCCGATGCCTTTCATTAATTCAGGAATTTTTTTGCCTCCAAAAAAAATAAGGATTGCTACAACAATGAGAATCATCTCTGATGTACCGAAGTTACCTATTAAAAACAAAGATTCTAATACCATGATTTCTTTAATTAAGGTACAAAGGTAAGTAATTACACGAATATGATGCAAAAAGGATGTTAAAACTTATTGGGCTTGGGAATCAGAGCGTTAATGAATGCTAATTAAGCGATAGAGTCAAGCCATCCACCTCAGGATTCCCTTCCAAAAATTATATTTGCAGTAATAAAAATCAATTCTTATAAAAAAATAGCTCTCATGAATAACTCCATTGCAGATTTTGCTGCCAAATTTATTAATAACACCAACAAAAATGTGTTCTTAACTGGTAAAGCCGGAACCGGCAAAACCACCTTCTTAAAATACATTATCAGGCATACCTTTAAAAATGCGGTGATCGTTGCTCCCACAGGTATCGCAGCCATGAATGCAGGTGGAGTTACCATCCACTCCATGTTTCAGTTACCATTTGGGTCTTTTATTCCCAGTAATCAACTCGAGCCCGATCCGAATGCAAGCTCAAGAATAAATACACCGAACTCCTTGCTGCATAATTTCCAGATGAACAACGTCAAAAGAAAAGTAATCCAGGAAATGGAATTATTGATTATTGACGAAGTGAGTATGCTGCGCGCAGACGTTCTGGACGCGATAGACCAGGTGCTGCGTAACGTTAGAAAAAGAAAAAATGTTCCTTTCGGTGGCGTTCAGGTGCTATTCATCGGCGATATGCTACAGCTTCCGCCAATAGTGAAAGAGGAAGAATGGATGCATCTTAAAAAATACTATACTAGTGCGTTTTTCTTTGAAGCGTTAGTTTTAAAAGAGAGTTCACTGCTTTATTTAGAGCTTGACAAAATTTATCGACAAATAGACGATACTTTCATTAACCTACTCAACAATTTAAGAAATAACAAGGTCACGGCGGAGGATATTGCCTTGCTCAACGAATACTATAAACCCGATTTTATTGCCCCCGATAGCTATATACAGCTTACCACCCATAACTATAAGGCAGATATCATTAATAAGGAAGCGCTGCAAAAATTAAATGCAAAATCTCGTTTTTATGCAGCGGAAATCAAAGGTGACTTTAATGAATCGGCCTACCCGGTTGAGGTAAATATGGAACTCAAGGTGGGCGCCCAAGTCATGTTTATCAAAAATGATACCTCACAGGATAAAAAATTCTATAATGGGAAAATCGGAAGAGTCGTCACACTGGACGACGAGAATATCAGAGTATGTTTTGACGATGAAAAGAAAACGATTGATGTCACTCTTTATGAATGGCAAAACATAAAGTATTCTGTCGACAAAATAAGCAGCCAAATAGAGGAAAATGTGGTGGGCAGCTTTTTTCAATATCCTATTAAATTAGCTTGGGCTATTACCGTTCATAAAAGTCAAGGACTTACATTCACAAAAGCGGTAATCGATATCGGTAAGGCCTTTGCACCGGGTCAGGTTTATGTGGCCTTGTCGCGCTTAACTTCCTTAAAGGGTTTAGTTTTGTCGTCACCAATAAATTATAATAGCTTAAAGGAAGATACGAATATTGCCGCTTTTGCAACCACCAAAACAGAAGTGAACACCTTAGCTGCGGTGTTGGAAGAAGCCTCACATCTCTTTTATAGAGAGTATATCATGAGATGTTTCAATTTCTCGGAGCTCGAACAAAAATTAAAAAATCATTTGAAAAGTTATAGTAAAGTCGAGAACAAATCGGCTCCACAACAACACCTCAACTGGGCCATGAAGTTGAAAGAAGAATTTGACAATGAAAAAACGAATGCAGACAAATTTTTAACACAGCTAAATCAAATTATTGACCCTTCAAACACCAAATACAAATCGGTGCTACAGGAACGTATTGCTAAGGCAAGTGCTTATTTCACGCCGGTATTAAAACATTTCTCAAAAAAAATTGCAACACATAGCAGTAGTTTGATGGGTGAAAAAAAGACAAAACAATACCATGAAGAATTGCAAGAATTAGACGCTGAATTCTATAAACAATTGCAAGCGATAAGCAAGGCAGAAGCCTTTATTAAAACGGTGGTGAACAACAACGAGCTTACCAGAGAACACATACACAGTAACCTCCTGGACAAAGAAAGAGCCGAAGAAATAAAATCAAAACCGGTATTACCTAAAAAGAAGAAGCCTGTTAAAGGCGATTCACAAGAACTCACCTACCACCTCTATAAAGAAGGTAAAAGTATACCGGAAATTGTATTGGAGCGGGGGCTAACAACCTCCACTATTGAGTCTCATTTAGCACATTATGCCGGAATAGGGCTCCTTGATGTATTTAAGTTTATTAGTAAAACAAAATACAATGCCATTATTAAAATTGCGGATTCTTTAGAAAAACCCTTTGCAAGCTCTATACGAAACATTTTAGGCGACGAATATTCGTTTTCGGAGATACGGTTCGCGTTGGGTTATTATCAGAATGCAAATAAAAACAAAATCATAACTTAAGTTAGAGTCGTCTCCTAAAACCGACTTCCGTCTTCATAATTTTACAAAGAGGCACTTTGATGCTATGATAGAAAAGCAGGATGCTATTTTGTTCAATGCTCCGGTTTCCGAATTCAACCCTTTTCTCTGCACTCGTTTTTCCGTCATAATCATATTTGGCCACAAACTTACGCATGAGCTGATAAAGATCGGGCAGTACATCTCCACCGAAAAAATAAATCTCATCCTGGTTTTTTATCGTGTATGCTTGATGAAATTCGGTATGCCCACCGGTAATTTCATAACTTATTTCATCATTGATTTTGCCATCGCCATCAAGCAAAATTAGCTTGCCCGAATGATAAAGCGTTTCTATTATTTCTATTCTATACGATTTGGACGCATGCGATACGGCCCGTTCATACTCACCTCGTTGTACATAGTAAATTGCATTCGGGAACGATAGCTGCAGTCCGTCCAAGGTTTTCTGCACCGCTCCACCTACATGATCAAAATGTAGATGGGTCAATAAAACCTTGGTGATGTTTTCTGGTACAAAGCCGTGACGCTTGATGTTTTTAAAAAGCGTCATTTCTCCCTGCTCGTTCAAATAGCCTAAACCCGTATCACAGAGTAGAAGATCATTCTTAAGCTCAATAAGAAAAGGTTGTATCTCTATTAATAAGGAGGCTGGGCGATCCTTCATGTCGTCCGTATCAATATTGAAAGGAACAAAAACTTTGTCCTGTGCAATGGTATAACTTCCTTCGGGTAATGCAAAAACACTCACTTTGATTTCTTATTCTTTTGCTGCAAAGGTAGTTTGATTTAGCGAGCTCTAGCAAATTACTGGAAAGGATTCAAATTTCATTTTTGTAACCATGATATCCACAGTAGCCACAGAACACTTTATACGATTCGCTAATTCAGGTCATCTGCACCTTTAATTATATTTACTGTTGTTTATACCGAAGTGAAAAATAAGCAGAGCCTCCCTAATGCATTCCCTTTATATTTTATTTCTTTGTCCATACTGCATGTTAACATGCTTTATAAATTGCCCTAAAAAAGAAACAAGAATTCAAACCTAAAAATGTACCTTTACCATAAAATAAAATGGATATATGCTACTGAAAAAACGATGGGTTCCTAAGGCTTTGCCCGATTTAGATACGGTGAAGGCCCTTGCTCTCAGGTTGAACATATCGAATGTTCTTTCTACTGTTTTGGTGCAACGAGGACTTGTCGATTATGAGACTGCGAAGGATTATTTTCGCCCCGAATTAAAACACCTACACGACCCTTTTTTAATGAATGGCATGCACGAAGCCATCAATCGTATTGAAAAAGCTATCACGAACAAAGAAAAAATTTTAATTTATGGTGACTATGATGTGGATGGTACCACCTCCGTGGCGATCACCTATCTGTTTTTTAAAAATATCTACACCGACATCGATTTTTATATCCCCGACAGACATACCGAAGGATACGGAATTTCTACCAAAGGCGTCGACTTTGCTGCCGATAATGGGTTCAGCTTAATCATTGCCTTAGATTGCGGCATCAAAGCGGTTGATAAAGTAGCACATGCCAAGAGCCGTAACGTAGATTTTATTATTTGCGACCATCATTTGCCAGGCAATGAACTACCTGCGGCCATTGCCGTACTCGATCCGAAACGTTCCGATTGCAACTATCCATATAAAGAACTAAGTGGCTGTGGACTTGGTTTTAAACTCATTCAGGCCTATTCGAAGCAGATGAACTTGCCCGATGAACAATGGCAAAAATATATGCAACTGGTGGTCTTAAGCATTGCAAGCGATCTTGTACATATTACAGGCGAAAATCGATTGATTGCCTTCTTTGGGATTCGTCAGCTTCGTCAAACACCTTTGCCAGGATTAAAAGCCATTCTCGAATGTTATATGCAAAAAGAAGATTATAGTGTGAGTGATTTGGTTTTTGGTATAGGCCCTCGAATTAATGCTGCTGGGCGCTTGGCCGATGCAAAGCACGCGGTAAGAGTGATGATTGCAGAAGATGCCGAGAGTGCAAAATTACTGGCTAAAGAACTGAACGAAACCAACGACGATCGTAAATTTTTTGATCGAAGCATTACTGTCGAAGCCTTGCAGATGGTAGCCGATATGGAAACAGGATTGAGGCGCAGTAACGTCCTTTATAAGGAAGACTGGCATAAAGGTGTCATTGGCATTGTGGCAAGCCGCGTGATTGAAAAATATTATAGACCTACCATCATTCTAACGGCAAGTAATGGTAAAGCAGTGGGAAGCGCAAGAAGTGTGAATGGGTTTAATTTGTATGAAGCCCTCGAAAAATGTAGCGAGGAGTTAATTCAGTTTGGCGGCCATCAATATGCCGCTGGCATGACTTTAGAAATTGAAAAAGTGCCCGCCTTTCAAAAAAAATTCGAAGAAGTGGTAGCCTCTTCGATTACCGAAAGCAGCTTATTCCCTGTCGTTGATTTTGACGTTGAAACTCACTTCAGTGAAATTACTCCGAAGTTTTTCAGGATACTAGAGCAGATGGAACCCTTCGGCCCCGAAAACCTAAAACCGGTTTTTATGAGTACCAATTTATTTGATGCCGGACAAACAAAAATTGTTGGCAATAATCACCTGAAACTGCATGTAAAACAAGAAGACTGCGTTACAACTCTGGAGGGTATTGGCTTTGGACTCGGTGAATTTTTTGGACTGATAAAAGCGGGGAATCGTTTTGCCATGTGTTATACCATCGAAGAAAATAATTTCCGCGACACCAAATCAATGCAACTGAATATCAAAGATATTCGCATCATCAAAGATTCGAACGAAGACCGGCTAGATGATTAGATAATTCTGCTATTAAATTACTACAACCCGTTTTTTATCATCGCATGATTATAGGTCTGTATCACTGCTTTAATTCTCATTCTTAGCTTATCAATTCTTGGATCTCCACTTTTTATCGCATTGCTTTTTTGCAAGGGATCGGTTTTTAAATCATAAAAGCCAATGGCTTCCGAGCCATTAAACAAGAGCAATGCGTCATCCTCTGTGAGTTGATATAATCCCTGCTCAAAATTAAAGGCATAATGTGGACCCACATCAAAAATGCTATTCCCAAAACTTTTAAAAGTATCCGGAACATTCAGGTAATTTAGGATGCTTGGTAAAATATCCACTTGTTGTATCGGGAAGGTCAAAGGCTTCTTATCGCTTGTATCACTGGGTGAGAAAAACAAGATAGGGATACTAAATTTACTTAAGTACGTCGGGTGATCCGACAATTCATCGTAGGTGTGATCGGCACTCAACACAAATAAAGTATTGTTATACCAAGGTTCTTTTCTGACTTTTTCGAAAAACATTTTTAAAACATAATCAGTATATTTGATCATCTGATATTCGGGGTCTTTCGTTTTGTCTTCCGGGAACATTTTACGGCTCTCTGCACTTAAAACATAAGGGAAATGAGACGAAAGGCTAAAGATGGTAGCTGCAAATGGGGTAGAGAAAGAAGTTAATTTATCAGCAAAATAAGGAAAAAACTTGTCGTCATAAATGCCCCAATTTCCATCAAAATCTTCCTGATTCGGGTACTCGTCTTTTCCGTAATAATTAGCAAACCCGCAACTTTTCGAGAAATCATCGAGCATCATGCTCCCATTTTTTGCACCATGGAAAAAAGCTGTGGTGTATCCATATTTCTTGAGTATACGAGCATAGGATGAAGTAGCATTGCTTTGATAAATAGACGTCATAAAAGGGTCTATCATGAGCGAAGGTATCGAAGCCAATATAGCCGCCGTACCCTCGTGAGAATGTCTTGCATTGGCATAACCATTGGCGGCCACATAACACTGTTTGGAGTTTATCAAAGAGTCAAGGAATGGCGTGTAAGTTTGCTTCTCATGAGAAAGCGATTGAACAAAATACTTACTAAAGCTTTCCAATATAATAACCACCACATTCATCCGTCTCTGAGGCAATGAATCATTATAGTAACAATGTGTTTGTGAAAAGTTATTTTTCAACTCCTGTTCCTCTTTAAAATAAATCTGCTCTTTTAAACTTCTAAACTGAAAAGAGGTTCCTAAGGAAAAGCAGGTATTATATACCATTGGCGACAGTGGTGCATCAACATACTGCAAGGAGGTTATGGGGCTGATTGGGCGATACTGCAATCCGCCACGCGCGCCAAGCACGAAAAATGGCATTGAAACGAACATCAATATGATTTGTACCCAGGGTTTCTGCCTGCCTTGTTCATTTAGCTGGGCATAATAATTATAGAGTTTTATAATTCCGTAAACAATGACAAAACAAAAAAATATAAGATACCAAAACGACATAATATAACTCAAAAGCTGATCATTAAAATCGCCCAGAACACCAAAGAACTCGCTGGTAAGCCGTTTGTGTGCATACTTGTAATTGGCGGTGTCGCCAAGTTCGAAAATTAAGGCTACGGTATTAAATACCGCAAAAACAATACGTATCCCCTTTTGATATCGAGTATTGTTCCTAAAATTAAAGGGTATAATGTGCAACAGGTATACCAAACTATTTAAATAAACTACGGTGCTCAAATCAAAACGAAGTCCGTATAGAAAGGTGGAAGCGATAGTGGCTGTAGAGTATGCGGAGAAGTAGTGAAAGTTGTATGCCAAAAATACGACTCGACAAAAACTAAAAATAAATAGTGATAAACAGAGTCGTTTCACCAATAGAACATAGTGGGTTAATTCATTCTTCATTGGCTGCAAAATAAAGCAATAATTTTTATCAACTTTTTTATACAAATTTGCATCGCCAATGCAACGATATTAACCTTGTTGGCGACAGCTCCTTTATGAGACCTTTGCACCTTCTTTTTTTTCTGCTTTTTGTACGGCCACTCATGGCACAATCGCCATTGGTAAACCCCCGCTATCACAAGGCATTCTGGCTTGTTAATCTCAGTTATAAAGCGGCGTTGCCCACTGGAAGTTTGGCTTTACGCTATGGTTTTACTAATGGCACTGGTATGGATTTCTACTATAAATCAAAAAACAACTTCCTTTGGGGTGTCAATGCCAATTTGTATTTCGGCAGCCAGGTAAGAGATATCGACTATGTAAATATATTCAAAGATGGAAATGGATACCTATTTGCCAACGATGGTGTTCCAATTAATATCACTGCTTCTATGAGGGGCAGCCATTATCAGCTTGTTTTTGGGAAGCTTTTTCCTGTTTTCACCAAGAAACCCCAAATGGCTTTGATGCTACAAGGTGGAGCAGGTTGGTTACAACACAAATATTTGTTCAGTGCCCCCAATGCCTTGCAGTTTAGTACAGCGTATCTAAAAGGATATGATCGTCTTTCTAATGGTTGGGCTATCAGTGAAGAAATAGGAATCTGTAACTTGAGTTTAAGCCGTTTAATTAATTTTAATGTCGGCATCGAACTAACCGAAGCCATGACCAAAAACCGAAGATACTATGATTATGCTACAGGAGGCGCCGACACCAATACCTATGCTGACTTTATCATGGCATTAAAATTCAGTTGGCTGCTCCCTATTAAGGCGAATGATAAAACCCAACCTATTTATTTTAAATAAGTAGTCTATGATATTCTATAATGCCGGTTTACATTTCTTTCATTTCCTGGTTTGGATATACAGTTTTTTTGATGCCAAATCCAAACTCTTCGTCGACGGGAGAAAAAATTCATTTCAAAAACTACTCGCCTTTAATAATACTTTAAAAACAGACGAGGAGGTTTATTGGTTCCATTGTGCATCATTGGGCGAATTTGAGCAAGCTCGTCCCTTAATTGAAAGCATTAAAGCTAGGCAGCCGGCACATAAAATTGCCATTTCCTTCTTTTCTTCTTCCGGTTATGAAATTCAAAAAAACTATCCCACAGTCGACCTTATTTTCTACCTTCCTAAAGCGAGTAAATTAAATGCTCAGAAAGTATTGCATTGGCTAAAACCGACCAAAATATTTTTTATTAAATACGAATTCTGGATAAACTATATTAATACCGCACACAGAAATGGCATTCCAATATACCTTGTGAGCGCCTTATTTAATAAAAAGCAAATTTTCTTTCAGTGGTATGGCTCCTTATTTTTATCCGTCTTAAAAAAGTATTCGAAGATATTTGTTCAAGATCAATCTTCCTTTGAAACCTTAAAAGAATATCATATCGAAAGCCTTGTGAGTGGCGACACTCGCTTCGATAGGGTTCTTATGAATAAATCTAAAGCGCAAAAAAAACCATTGATAGAGGCCTTCGCAGGCAACAAGAAAATTGTTGTTTTAGGTAGTAGTTGGCCTAAGGAAGAAGAACTAATATTTAGTGCCTACGAGGTTCGATTAAACTACAAAATTATTATTGCTCCTCATAACATAGCGAGGATCGTTAATATTCCGCCTTCTCTTAAGTCAATTCAATATTCCGAAGCCACCCTTGAAAACATTTCGGTGTACGAAGTTTTAATCATAGATAATATTGGCATGCTCTCTTCCCTTTATAGTTATGCTCAGCTCGCTTTTGTGGGTGGTGGTTTTCGTAGTGCTCTGCACAATATTTTAGAAGCTGCTGTTTTCGGAATTCCGGTACTGTACGGCTATCAAACTCAAAAACATCCTGAAGCTGAGGCATTGCAGGAGGCCGGAGGTGGCTTGATAATTCATGATTCGCAGCAACTTGAGTATGTATTACGTAACCTTTTCGAGAATGAGATTCAATTCAATACCATGGGTAAAAAAGCCCAAACCTTTATTGAAGAAAATGCTGGTGCTACTGAAAAAATTCTCCGTGAAATTTAGACCCTACGGATCCATTCAATTTTTGTTATTTTTACCAATCGATTATTTGTAATTGCGAACCATGTTTTTTAAGACGATATTAAGTACTTCGTATCTTTTATTTCTTTGTACAAATGTTTTTGCTCAATCGGCAAAAATACTAGCAGGACCTATGCTTGGCTACTGTGAGCATACCGAAATAATGATCTGGGTAATGACTGGCAATACCCAAAAGCTTACGGTTAATTATATGGCCGAGAATAATATAAAAGATAAAAAGTCAATTGAGATAATCCTCTTCGATAACCCGAAAGACCCCCAACGATATCGTGAAGAAAAAATTTCGAAAATTATTCTCACCGATCTCACCCCTGGCACCAAGTATATTTATTCTGTTTTGTTGGATGCAAAAGAACAGAAATTTGATTATCCATTGTCCTTTAATACGAAAGAAATTTGGGAATGGCGTGCCCCAGCCCCCGATTTTAAGTTTCTTGCTGGCAGCTGCAATTACGTGAACGATAGCGCCTTTGACCGACCCGGTCAGCCCTACGGCCACGGCACAGAAATTTTTAATACCATGGCAAATACAGAGGCCCAGTTAATGATTTGGCTTGGCGATAATACTTACCTCCGAGAAGCCGATTATAGCAGTGAAAGCGGTATCCAATATCGATACGCTCACACACGAAAAGATAAAAATTTACAACGGTTTTTTGCAACTCAACCCAATTATGCCATCTGGGACGATCACGATTATGGATCAGATGATGCCAGTAGATCGTTTGGCCTGAAAGAGGCAACGAAAAAAACGTTTATAGAGTATTGGTGCAATAAAACCTACGGCGAGAATAGTAAAGGTATCTACAGTAAAATAACTTATAGCGACTGCGATTTCTTTTTAACCGACGACCGCACCTTCCGTGACGACTCTAAAGGCAATGAGCTCGTTAATCCCCAAAAAACACAACTCGGTGCCACACAACTTCAATGGCTGCAAAACGAACTCATCAACTCCAAAGCGACCTTCAAATTTGTGTGTATGGGCGGTCAGTTTTTAAATGAAAATACAGATAAAGAATCATATAATCTCTTCAAAACTGAACGTCATAATATCGTGCAATTTATTACCGATAATCATATCTCTGGCGTGATTTTCATCAGCGGTGATCGACACCATAGCGAACTCATAAAAAAAGAAAGACCTGCTTCAAAAAAGGCACCTGGAGGATATACTTTATACGATATCACTTCGTCCCCCTTAACCAGTGGGGTAGATAATATTTTAAAGACCTCGGAAAAAGTGAACTCCATGCGGATTGATGGTACGCTGGCGGTGAAACAGAACTTTTGCGTGTTTAACGTCTCGGGAATGCCTAACGAACGAAAATTGTTAATTCGGTGTATCGACCAGGCCAATAATACACTTTGGGAACATACCTTGTTTCAGAAGGATTTAACGGATACTACGCCTCTGAACGAACCTGTCAAAAAGAAAAAAAACACGAATAAAAAGTAAAAATCATCAATGGCTTTTCTGAAGCTTCTACCTTTATTAATAAACGAATGAGTATCATATCACAAATTGTACAACAAGGAAATAAAATAAGGAAGCAGTTAAGTATTCCTGCTCCTAATAAAATGCGACAGCAACAGATTGTGCTTCGTAAGTTACTCGAACGTGCCATGTTTACCGAGTTTGGCAAGAAATACAACTTTGAAAAAATTATCTTGAGTCAGGAAATGGAAAAAACTTTTAAAGAAGAAGTTCCTATTCATAACTATATCGACATAAAACCATGGTGGGAGAGAGCTCGGGCAGGCGAACGAAATATAACATGGGTGGGAAGAATTAAGTATTTTGCTTTAAGCAGTGGTACCAGCGATGGCGGCACAAAATATATTCCCCTGAGCAGCGCCATGTTAAAAGCCATCAAACGAGGCGGTGTTCGACAGATCTTACGTGTGACTCGCTCTAAAAAATCGCCCTTAGATTTGGTAAAAACACAGTCGTTGATGATTGCTGGCAGCTCCACACTTCAGTTTGACGGGGTAAGTTATAGTGGTGATTTAAGCGGTATCACGATCAGTATTCAACCCGTTTGGTTTGAGCAATTCTCAAAGCCTGAAAGTGCCATCCTAGCCAAAAGTTCATGGCAAGAAAAAATTGAAGCTATCGTAGAACAAGCTCCGAATTGGGATATTGGCTCGGTGGCTGGGGTGCCTGCCTGGGTACAGATTATTTTCGAAAAAATAATAGAACACCACAAATTAAAAACAATTCATGACATCTGGCCCAACCTGAATGTTTATATTCATGGTGGAGTAGCGATTGAACCCTATAAGAAAAGTTTGGCGAAACTGTTTGGCCGTGAAGTGGTTTATTGGGAAACCTATCTCGCTTCAGAAGGCTTTCTGGCCTATCAGCACCAAAGCACAAGCGATGGAATGAGGCTCTTTCTAAACAATGGAGTCTACTTCGAATTCATTCCTTTTAACGAGACCAACTTTGATGAAAATTTTGATGTTAAAAAAGACGCGCTGTCATTAGAACTCAGCGAAGTTGAACTCGATAAAGAATACGCCATTCTAATTTCTACCGTTGCCGGAGCTTGGCGTTACCTTATTGGCGACACCATTAAATTTGTTTCCCTTCGTAACTTTGAAATAAAAATAACTGGCAGAACGAAGCATTTTTTAAGTTTATGTGGCGAACATCTCTCGGTAGATAACATGAATAATGCCATCGCATTCTTAAGTGATGAATATCAAATTGTAATTAACGAATTTACCACCATGGGCATCCCTCATGGCGAATTGTTTGCGCACCAATGGTATATTGGTTGTGATATCGAATTAAATACAGAAGAACTAAGAATTAAACTCGATAATCATCTCAAAATATTAAATGATGACTATGCGGTGGAACGGAAACATGGACTGAAAGACGTTTTTGTAACCCTTATACCCAATGCCTACTTCAATGAATTTTTGCAACAACGGGGAAAAGAAGGCGGACAAACAAAGTTCCCTCGAGTGCTTAAAGGGACTGTAGCCTCTGATTGGATTTCGTTTTTAAATACCAAAATGGACACCGAGAAAACGATTCTTAATTCAACACCTGCAGGCGCCTGATTTCTTGATCGTTAATTCTAATATAATAAATGCCCTGGCCAAAATTCAAATAGTTAAGCTTGGCCTCTTCAACATTATTATACTGCCTCAAAAATAATTGGTTGCCCAATACATCAGAGATGGAAACCGAATAAATACCTTGCCCTTGAATAGTTACTGAGTTTAGGGCAGGATTTGGAAACACGCGAAAATGATATTCCTTTTCTTCTTGGATGATTCCTATAGTTCCACAATTCGAGGCGTTGAAGGTGGTTTTTGACGTTGCGCTTAACTTCCCTATCCCGTTTGGGCATCGTCCGATAGAGACATCGGTGGTTTGAACCCCGAAAGTGATGCTGTCAGATACCACCCCATTCCCATCACTCAACATTAGCATTTCGCCACTACCCGATAACTTAAAATTGCAATGCAAATATTTCGAAGTGCTGCTATCCTGATCTAAAAAAAGAACTAAGAAACCATACGCTTGGATTATGGTATTGGGAGGAAATGCATATTTGGTAGGGTTAGAAAACAAATCGGTGAGGTAAAGTCCGTACAAATTTTGAGGGCTCCCGGTAGTATTATAAAGCTCTATCCAATCTTCATGCTGCCCAGCCTCATCAACGGTGTCAGCGATGTTCAATGCGAGAAACTCATTGATCTTAATATCGTCTTTAGCTGCAAATATGGTAGAACCTCCCTTGGTTTGAGCCTCTTGTAAAATGCTCTGGGAAGAAATATGCCCCAAGTCAAAATCCTTTTGTGCACTTAAACTACCCGACGAAAGCATGAAACTTGCCATCGAGAAAATAAATACAAACTTATGCTTCCAATAGAACATCCTCTTAAACTATTTAATACTTTAATGTAACAATATGAAAAGTCCCCTCTACTTTAATTCTTAGCAGTAATGCTGCCAAGAAATTACTTCCCATTGAGCATGAATAACTTGCCCTTTCTACCTATCCTACCGCAATGACACTAATCTCTACATTGCCGTTCTTGGGCAATTTCGATACCTGTACGGTTTCACGTGCCGGTGGCGAGCTGTTGAAATAAGTAGCATACACTTGGTTTATTTCAGCAAAATTGTTCATGTCGGTGATAAAGATGCTCACCTTAACCACATTTTCAAAGGTCATTTTTGCAGCATGTAAGATGGCATCAATATTATGCATCACCTTCTCGGTTTCCAAGCTGATATTATCCTGTACCATCAACCCGGTGTGCACATCGAGCGCGATTTGTCCACTACAATATAAAGTGCTGTTTACGAGCACCGCTTGCGAGTATGGCCCAATTGGAGCGGGCGCCTGATCGGTAAAAATTATTTGCTTTGGCATGATGTGATTTTTTATGTTGCTTTGCGTTTAGAATGAAAATAGGAATACTAGGCGAATTAACGCGGTTTGAAGAACTAAAACAAACCCTGCCTGCAAATGCTGACATAATTTATAACGAACTAAAGCTGCCGGAGACTTTTGGCAACTACGATTTCGTATTTGATTTAAACTTTGACGACCACCCAACAAGGCTGGATGGGTATTTGGAGGCGCCTTACGAAACCTTATTTGTACTCTCTTCAGCCTTATTAGAAATTCAAAGTTTGATGACGGACATACCTCTTTCCAATAATATTTTCGGCATGAATTGTATTCCTTCCTTCATGCACCGAAAAGTAAAAGAAATAAGCTACCGTAATGAGGCTCAAAAAAATATAATCCCCTTATTAGAGCAAAAACTAGGTTGGGAAATTGCCCCTGTCAAAGACCGAGTAGGAATGGTGACGCCTCGTATTTTATTTATGATTATCAATGAAGCCTATTACACCTTGCAAGAAGGAACGGCTTCCAAAACCGATATCGATACCGGAATGAAACTGGGAACCAACTACCCTTTCGGCCCTTTTGAATGGAGTGAGAAAATTGGAATTAAAACAGTGGTGAAAATGCTTCAAAATATTTATGACGACACTAAAGATGAGCGTTATAAAATATGCTCTTTGCTCAAATCGGAGAGTTACCAAGCCTGATTACTTTTTTACCCGATCCTCATTCTTCTTAGCAAAATCACTCCAGGCGTTTTTCGATGATTGCTTCTTCACCGGTTTCTTAACTCCCACCGATTGCTGCTTTATAATATTGGTGGAGTCCAGATAATGGCAATAGGCTACTGCCAAACCATCCGTTGCATCCATATACTTGGGCATATCCTCAAAACCAAAAATGCGTTGCAACATCTCGGCCACCTGTTCCTTGGTAGCAGTTCCTTTTCCTGTTATGCTTTGTTTTACTTTTCTCGGGGCATACTCGTTAATCGTAAGCCCTTTCATTAATCCAGCCGCCATCGACACGCCCTGAGCCCTTCCTAGCTTTAGCATGCTCTGTACATTCTTACCGAAAAATGGAGCCTCTAAAGCCATTTCATCGGGGTGATACGTCTCTATTAAAGAGGTAAGGCGCTCGAAAATTCTTTTCAGACGTACTCCGTGATCACTGAATTTATCAAGCTTAACCACGCCAATAGCCAGGATTTCCATTTTTTTGGCATGCACTTTTATAATCCCGTAACCCAAAATTTGTGTACCGGGGTCGATGCCAATAATGATGCGTGAGGAGGATTGCATTCTCGCAAATATATTGCAGTTATTAATACAACATATTAAATTATTTTTGCGACCTAGTCCACATGCTCAACACAACCCAATTAAAACGACTCAATTCTTCACTCAAAATAGTGATTGCATTGGTCTGCCTTTGGTTTTTGTATAACGAATTTTTTGTAAAATCGGAGTTAAGTAAAATGTGGGGACAGTTTACTCAGATTGAATTTTCATCAGCCAAATATTTCCTGCTCTTACTCGCCTCTCTTCTGGTTTTTGTAAACTGGGGCCTCGAGGCCAGTAAATGGCAACTCTTGATAGGTGCTATTGAAAAGATGACTTGGTTTAATGCCTTTAAAGCCGTTATCAGCGGAATCAGCATCAGTATTTTTACACCTAACAGGGTTGGCGAATTTGCTGCCCGGATTTTCTACCTAAAACGAAACCATCGCATCAAAGGAATTCTCATTAGCATTATTGGAAGTGTCAGTCAGCTTTGCGTTACAATGATAGTGGGAAGCTTTTGTTTTTCTGCTTTCCTTATACAACATCAACAATTTAACAGTATCGAAAGGGCTTTAGTGGCCATTGTGCCCTTCATCCTAAGCATCGTCATGATATTGGTTTATTATAATATGGATTTGCTACGATCTCTTTTGCTGAAAGTAAAAAATGGTCCACAAACAAGAGTCTATTTAAATGTGTTTACTTTATTTAATGCGCTGCAACTCACAAAGGTCCTTGCACTTTCTGCCATTCGTTTTGTTGTTTTTAGCCTCCAGTATTATTTAATATTCCTCATTTTTGATATTCAGATTACCTTAGGCACTTCATTCCTTCTTTCCTCAAGTATCTTTTTTGTGTTGGCCATTATACCATCGATCGCTTTGGCGGAATTAGGGATTAGGGGAGCTGCCGCCATTTATTTCTTAAAATACTACGCCGCCAATGATTTAAGTGTGTTAGCGTCTTCCTATGCTTTGTGGTGCATCAATCTGGCCTTGCCGGCATTATTGGGATTACTTTTCTTGCCACAACTAAATTTCTTTAAGAAATGACTTTATATCTCTTTGTATCTGCATCCTTAGGTCTGTTTTACATATTATTAATGTGCTATTATACAGCAGGTTGGAAACAACTAAAAACTTTCGTTACCCCAACCGAATTTACTCCCACAACGTATGTGTCCGTAATTATTCCGGCACGAAATGAAGAAAAGAATATTACTCAACTCATACATTGCCTCCTAAAACAAAATTATCCCAAACACTTGCTGGATATTGTAGTGGTTGATGATAACTCTACCGATCGTACAGCAGAAATAGTGAAGCAATTTGAAAATGAAGGCGTACGCTTACTAAGGCAAGAACAACTAGACAATAATAGAGCATACAAAAAGAAAGCGATTGATTATGCCATCTCACAATGCCAAAGTACCATTATTATCACCACCGATGCCGATTGCCGGATGAAAGAAAATTGGGTGCGCTGCATCGTAGCCTATCAAAACAAACATAAAGCCTGTTTTATTTCCTCCCTTGTTGTGATGCATCCCACGACTTCTGTGTTTCAAAAGTTTCAGGCGCTAGAGTTTGCCGGACTGGTCGGTATTGGGGCTGCCGCCCTTGCACACCGTCATCCCAATATGTGCAACGGTGCAAATGTGGCCTACCTGAAAGAAGCCTATCATGCAGTAAACGGATTTCAGGGAAATGAAAACATACCCAGCGGTGACGATGAATTTTTAATGCACAAAATGTTTGCCGCTTTTGCTCAAGGAGTTTTGTTTCTAAAAAGCAATGAGGCGGTGGTATCTACTCATGCTGCCTCCACTTTGAAAGAATTTATTCATCAACGGATACGCTGGGTAAGCAAGAGCACCAAGTATCAGAACAAACGTATTACACAAATTTTAGCTCTGTGCTATCTCTTTAATTTAAGCTTGCTAGCTAATTTTATCGGGATGTTTTTTAGCCCGACATTACTCTATTTGTTTACCCTTCAAATGGCGCTGAAAATTATTTTCGAAGGCGTTTTATTGCGAAAAGTCACCGAATACGTCAATTTGCATAAACTCATCATTTGGCTTATCCCCGAACAATTATTACATGTTGTGTATGTGGTTGTCATTGGTTTTTTAGGTAACACCAGAACCTATCAATGGAAAGGCCGAAAGGTTTAATTCAAAGCTCTGAAGACTGGGTTTTATCGCCTCTTGAAACATATACATATAAATCCTCCACTTTCTTTCGTGCCCAGGGTGTTTTGCGCAAAAACTTTAGACTCGACTGTATGCTGGGATTTTCGTTAAAACAATTAATATTAATTTTAGCACCCAAGTCGTCCCACCCCTTATAATATTCAAGTAAGTAATTTAGAATCTTCTCTAAAGTTTTACCGTGTAATGGATCGTTTGATTTTAGTGTCATCTATTTTTTGTTTCTTAATGGTGCTAATAAATACTCTAACCCATTGAGCTGAATTTCATACATCGAAGCCATCAAGCTTCCTAAAGTGCCCGCTGGAAAGCCTTTGCGATGATACCAGATAAGATAATATTCAGGCAAATCACAAATTAATTTGTCTTTGTACTTTCCAAAAGGCATTTTCATCGTCACCAATTGCATGAAATGTTGTTGTGTATCTAACGCTGGCATATCTTGTTAAAAAAAACAAACTTGAACAATAAAACTGAAATACACAAATTGAGTTCGTCTCTTAACTACTAAATATAGCGTTATATCAAAATTGTTTCTAAATTATCGAAGGCCGTTCCAATTACTTTTTTACTTTTGAAGCGATGTTTTCGTTTGTACTAAAAAAATTGGGTTATGCATTACTGGTTATGCTGGGTGTGGTTATCCTTGTGTTTTACTTGTTCCAGGTACTGCCCGACCCTTCTCAACTCACACGCGGACAGAGTAGCGACAGCACCACCAATGCCAATATTCGCCTCGAGCTAGGCCTTGATCTGAACACCACCGACCGGCTGTTTCTTTATTTGAACGATTTGTCGCCGATCTCCATTCATAAGCCGACCGAAGCCAATAAAATAAAATATAATTACCACACCTTATTTCATATCGACACTAAAGCCTGGGTCATAAAAACACCTTATTTAAGACGATCTTATCAAAACCAAAAAAACGTGAGCAGTATCTTGCAAGAAGCCTTTATTGGGACTATCGTATTGGCTTTCTCCGCCTTAATTATCGCCTTTTTATTAGGTGTATTGATGGGTGTTATAGCCGCCTTGAAAAAAGATTCTGGTTACGATCGAGCCATTTTACTTGTGAGTAACCTTGGAATCTCCATTCCTTCCTTTTTGCTTGCCATTATTATTTCATGGGTTTTTGGTTTGGTATGGCATCGTTACACTCATTTAAATATGACCGGCAGCTTATACGACTACGATGTGCTTTATGGAAAAGTCATGGCCTGGCCTAATCTCATTTTGCCTGCCCTGGCTTTGGGTATTCGCCCACTAAGCATCATTACCCAACTTACCCGAAGCAGCATGCTCGATGTGCTGAGTCAGGATTATATACGCACCGCAAAAGCGAAAGGATTAGGAACCACACAAATCATTATGAAACACGCACTGCGAAATGCATTAAACCCTGTGATTACGGCTACTGGAGGTTGGTTTGCAAGTATGCTTGCAGGAGCCTTTTTCATTGAATATATCTTTAACTGGAAGGGGTTAGGAAGGGTCACCGTGGATGCCCTCGAAAAATCGGATTTCCCTGTTATCATGGGCAGTGTGCTTATCATTGCCGCCATCTTTATCACCGTGAGTATACTCGTCGACCTGCTATACGCCGTGCTCGACCCCCGTATTCGCCTTGATTAAATTTTTCGTAAAACCAAGGGTTTTTCAATTTTCAAGCTATTCTCTCCGTCATTGTTCTCGTACTCCCTAATGTTTATTAATGTTTGGCCTGTTTTGTATAAAACCCCAATCGAAATGGAATAATGTTTTGTGATTAACAATTCTGAAATTGTATCGTCTTCTGCGGGTTCATCAAAACGCCAAGTATAACCTTTCCACATGCTCTTTAAAGCATGATTTTCATTCGCTACAAAAACGGTGTCGGAAAAATGGAGCGTGCCATTGGCAAGAGAGATCGTATTTGTTTTGGTGTCAATCTTTACTTCTTCTAAATATGGTATCCGACCCTGTGTATTGAAGCCAAGAATGTTATTTGTACTGGTAATGTAAATGGTATGCGTTGCGGATGGTACTAATACCATATTCAGTTTCATCTGTACCAATTCGTCATACTCCTTTTCGGTAAGGCCAAAATTAATGTGATAGGGCGGCACACGCATTTGCTTATACTGATTGAGATACTCGTTATACCACGCTTGGTTTTTTTCTGATGCCTCTTGCATCCGAAACGTCAATTCCATCTCTCTTGGAGTTCGTACTACCGAATCCATAATTTGCACTTCCGTTTTTCCCTCCTGCAATAGGGTCTTTAAATCAACAGCAATATCTCCACTTAGAGAGGGCTTGGGTTTTAAATGCCCACATCTCAAAAAGCAAAACGTGCTGAATAAAAGAATTATACCGTATCTAATATTCATAGGAGAACAATATTTTTAATTAAATTTACTTTTCAAAAATAATCAAAGATATGGGCTTCGAAAAAACAACTTCTGTAGCATAAAATTAGCCCGATTGCCCGTACCTTCGCACCTTACCTATGCCCATAATTACCGAAGACCAATTAAAGATTGATGAACGCTATATGCGTGAGGCATTAAAGCAAGCAGTGTTGGCGTCCCATAAAAATGAGGTGCCCATTGGGGCCATCATCGTATGTGACAGTAAAATTATTGCCAAAGGCTTTAATCAAACAGAAACATTAAATGATGTTACAGCACATGCCGAAATGATCGCCTTTACCGCCGCTGCAAGTTATTTGAATGGTAAATATTTGCGTGAATGCACCCTCTATGTTACCGTTGAGCCTTGCGTGATGTGCGCTGGAGCAGCGTATTGGACTCAAATCGACCGTATCGTTTATGGTGCTCCCGATGAAAAACGCGGGTATCACAAGCAAGGTATTTTACTCCATCCTAAAACAAAAATTATGGGCGGTATCTTACCCGAGGAGTGTGGTAAAATGGTATCCGACTTTTTTGCCGCTAAAAGAAAATAAGCGCCGCTACAAAAATAGCGCCTGCGTTAAATGCGATACGTACCTGCCAACGAAATGTCGATTGTAAACTTTACTTAGCCCTAACCCTTACTTTCGCTTGGTTGGTTTAGCTCGTTTAAGCTTCATCGATTCTTCCTTCATTAAATCGTTGGCTGTATATTCCAAAAGCTTTTCTTCGTCCATCGTAAATACATAATTACTATCCGTATCGAGTTGTGGCGTAAAGTATTTGGTGATGCTGTTTCCCCCTTTGGCCTTTTTATCATCATAAAGAATAGGGTATAATAATAGGTCTTTACCCGAAGTTTTTAAATGTAAAATATACCAATATTTTTGATTGTCATCTAAAGTGCTTAGATAATATGCGCCTTTATATACCGACAATACCATCGAATCGCTTAAATACTCTTTGGTGCCTTTGTTGGATTCCATCCAGTAGTTTTTTTCCACGAAGATCATATTCCCTGTTTTGGATTTTTTATCCGGGTCCATAAAAACGCCTCTGAACTCAAGTGGTATACTATCCAATTTAGTTCCCGGATAACGATTAAACTTGGCGTCATTACAAGCCGTGAGAGAAAGCAGCGTAAGTAAAACAACTAGAAATGAATTTTTCATGATCATCATGAGGATAAATTAAGTAAACGAATGAACCACAAATTTATTGTTTTATTAAATGCAAAAACAGACTAAATTTGCATCCTTGAAAATTTAAAGAATTTATATGAAATATCAATCAGAACAATTAAAAAACTTTAGTAAACAAATTGATTTTGTAGTTCAAAATTACACCAATCACGGTTTCAAAGCATCTCAGTTTAGTAATATTGTGGCCGGAGGTTTGGGGGGGTCAGGTATTGGTGCACGCATTGCAAAGGTGCTTTTCTCAGAGAAACTACCCTTGTCGTTTGAAATCATCAGCGACTATACCTTACCTGCCTATGTAAATAAAAAATCACTGGTAATTCTTAGTTCTTATTCTGGAAATACGGAAGAAACGCTCTCGATGTTCGATGAGGCAGTAAAAAAAGGGAGTAAAATTATTTGTATCACTACCGGTGGTAAACTCAAAGAAAAGGCCGAGGCCAATGGTATCAAAATCTATGCTGCTGAACCCGGATTTCAGCCTCGAATGGCCTTAGGCTACCCGCTTTCCACGCTAGTTTTGCTGCTAGGAGAACTCTGTAACCTGGATTATAACAGCACCTTGAAAAATATCAGTGAAAAAGTAAGTAACACCGAAAAGTATATCGAGGAAGGAAAAAGTATTTTCGAACCCTACGCTAAATCCATTGGTAAGAAATTTGTGTTTGTAGCCGACCAATATATGGAGCCCGTGGCCCTTCGAATATGTCAACAAATTCAAGAAAATGCAAAAGGAGAAGCTTTTTATATCGTTGTTCCTGAAAGTAACCATAACGTGATTGAAACTTTTTACGGCAGTTTCAACACGAATTTTGTATTGCTCCATACCAACAACCACCCACGGGTAAAGTTACGTTTTGATTTTTTACGAAATCATTTCCTTTTAAAGCAATACACTTTTACCGAACATATTGTTGCCAATTTTGATATTGAAACCTGCTTCGAAACCATATTTAAATTCGACTGGTTCAGTCTTTGCCTGGCCGATGCCAAAAAGCAAAATTCAATTGGAATTGCAAATATCAACGCCCTGAAGAAATACTTGGAGGAGAATTAAATTACACTAAGCCGGTTAATTTATAGCGGTACTGCTTCGCTCAACGAAAGCCACCGAGAGAACACGCAGTACTTCAACTTAAGTTATCTTAAATCGTTCACTTCGCAGTTAGGGTGCTTGGCCAGATCGAAGGTGAAGAAATTGTCATTTACGGCTACATCACCCTGAAATGTTTGCACTTCATAGGTATAAACATTGCCATTTTTATCAAAAACGCAAGAACGCACAATTTGCTTACCAATCTTGTCAATAAAGAGCTTCACCTTGAAAAACTTCTTGTTTTTATCGGTTGGAGTAAGCTCAATTTGGGCAATCGTCTTTCCGTTTTCTAGCTTTTCTTCCACGTACTTGTAGATGAACCCTTTTTCATACATTGTAAATATCTGAGCCGGATTGAATCCGTTTTCATTGGGGTTGTAATTATTAATCTGTACTTCATTTTCACTTGCGCTATAAGTCCAAACAGTCTTACTGTCACAGATTATCTCTTTACTGGCCACCTCCACCTTAAACTTATTGCCTTTTAAGTGTAGTACCCCTTTTTGAGTTTGCTTTACCTTGTTGGCTTTGCTTTCAAGCGTATAGGCAAATTGAGCTTTGATGCTTTTATATTTTTTATATTTAACCGAAAGCTCGTTTAGCAAGGTTTGCGCTTTTTTGTCAACCTGCGCTTTTAAGCCTGTAGTTGCAAAAATGATGATAAGAATAAAAATAAATTTTCTCATATTGATGAAAGAAACACTTGCAAATTTAACGAATAAAGATTGTTTTTCGTGCTTTTTAAGAAGAATGACAAAAGGCATACCAGAAAATCAACCTCTAGTCATAAACTTCAAATTTTATCTCTTGCTTCGTATACCCTCTTTCTTTTAAGTTCAGACGAGCTTCTTTAATCATAGCACTCCACCCACATAAATAGAAATAGGCCTTACGATTATCGGAAAAGAGTTGCATATAGATAGAATGTACATAGCCGAGGGCCCCTTTCCAGGTCTCTGCCGTTTCACGGCTTAAAACTGGTATGAAAGTAAATTCGGGGTGAAGATGTTGTAGTTGTTCGAATTCTGCTCGATACAAAATGTTCTTCTCCCACCTGTTTCCGAATATGAGATAGATGTTTTTATGTGGTCTGCCCGAATGGTAGATGTCAAGAATCATGCTACGCAAGGGGGCAATGCCTGTTCCTGTGGCAATAAAGCACAGATCAACATCGATTGTTTCGGGCAATAAAAATTTACCCACCGGGCTACTGCATTTAAGCTTACTGCCTATGGTCACATGATGCCACAACCAAGGCGTTGCCAGTCCTTCCGACTTGAGTGCCGCACAGATCTCAAAAGTATTGTCGTTATTGGGTGCAGATGCAATACTATAACTTCTGCTAATGATGGTGGTTTCAAGAGGGATATCGAACATCACAAACTGTCCTGCCTTAAATTCAAATTTATTTTCGCCCCCTATTTTGAAATGAAATCGTTTAACATCAGGTGTTTCATCCTCTATTTTAAATACTTCCGCTTCGTAAAACTCGTAATTCATAGCTCAATCAATGATTAAAAATTAAATGCAAAGTAACAACAGAACCTAACTTAAAGAAATAAATATTGGCGGATTAAAGTACCGAATCAAAAGAGTATGAAAGAGAGAGCTGTTTCCGGAAAAAAGAAAACTGTTTTTTTACATTGCCTTCATCAAATGAATAGAGGGGAATTAAAACCCAATTCCCAATTGAATGCCATTAACCAAGAGGTGCTCTTTTAAACGAGAAGTCTCTGTATAGGTGTTGCCCGTTTGATATTGGAGCTTATAACTACAAAGCCACTCCAGACTTTTATTGAATCGATGGTGATAGGCAGTACCCACCGATAGGTAGGAAGAAAATGAATTTAAAGTTTCATTATTAGTGAATAATCTGTCGCTGGTTGCGTTTTTGATCAGATAGTTGACTGATGCTATTTTACTAACATCTAAACCCATTGAGAATAGGAAATAATCACTCGCACTCGTGTTGCGTTTAAAATGAATGGCAACAGGTACTATAATTTGACGGCTAAAATTACGGTTCATCCTCTCATTGCTTAGTTTGTGTTTTGCCGTTTGAGCTACCATTCCATTTGAAGTGGAATAATAGATCGTCTCAGGATTTATTATTACCGCTCCTAATTTGTAGCTATTCTCCTGATAACCAATGCCTATGCTCACTCCTAACGAAGGTCTGAATTCAAGCCTTGCACCAAAAATGAAACCATACCCTAAGGAAGGTTTTACAAAATTGTTATAATTAATTTTTATTGGATTCGATAAATTCACTCCTCCGGCTATGGTGTAATGAATCCTATCATGCTTTGTTTGAGGTCTACTCTTGATAGTCGAAATACTTATTAATCCAGCACTTGAAGAGTAATTAACCCAGGATGGTGAAATGGTTATGCGCCTTGAAGAAAGGAGCCCTACCACAACTTTAGACGTTGCAGGGCTGTTCAATTCCGTTTTTTCGCCTTCTTGATCCCCTATGTTCTCGCTCACATTTCGCTCTGATGGTGAATGCTCGATAAATTTATTGGCTTTACGGCCCCCTGTTTTTGATACTACTATTGTTTTGCTCGACGAATTACTTTTGTTCACGTCGGAGTTGCCGTTGCTCGAAATCTCAGGCTTGTTTTGGGTCGTCTCCTGATGCTGCTGTTTTGGTACAGAATTGTTTGTAATCGTTTTTGTTGGGGCAACGGTGGTAAAATACCAAATAGACGCAACCGAAAGCACCAATATACTGGCAGCCGCATACCACCAAACAAACACCCTCTTAGGCTTGACTATAGCCATTTGCACTCCTTCCCATACCTTCTGAGAAGGGGTAAGCTTGAAGTCTTGGGCTTCTTTTCTTAAAAATTCTTCAAAATTATCCACGCCTGAAATCTCAAATTAATATACACATTATCTAATCGATGCCCCGGTTCATTCCTTTGTACCTGCTCTAAGGGCCTCTTTATAATTTACAAAAACTCTTTTCTTATATCGTTTTAGGTATCGGCACCAAAATTTTATTTTGTTCTAATATTCGCATCGCAAGCAAGGCCTTTGCTCTAGTATATTGGGAGCGGGAAGTACTCTCACTAATATCCAGCATCCCAGCAATTTCACGATGTGAAAATCCTTCAATAGCAAATAAATTTAAAACGGCTTTAAAGCCATCAGGCAATGATTGAATACAATCCATGAGGTCCTTGCCATTTAGTTTAATACTTGCTTCTTCTGCTTGCTGAGGCACCTCATAAGCCATCGCCTCAATGGTAAGGCTCTCTCTAATTTGTTTGTTACGATTCATATAATTTAAAGCGGTTGTTACTGTCACTCTTTTGATCCAGCCCTCAAACGATCCTTCATTTCGAAACTGATGAATGGAGGTGAATACCTTAATAAATGCCTCTTGTAAAATGTCTTCTGCGTCGGTGCGATTCTTAGCATACCTGTAACACACTCCCATCATCGCGGCAGAATACTTTTCATACAGTGCCTTCTGAGCCTTCTCGTTTCCTTCAACACACTGCTTGATCAGTTTTTCGTCATTTAACATTAAGGGGCTTCTATTAAGCAGACAATAATTAACTTTAAAATGCTGCACAAGATACGATACTTTTTTAATAATATCTTTAAAGTGCTGAATATCAGTAAATTAATTTTTTCTAATATGGAAATAATTTGATTTTTGGGTAAAAGGAATCAACTGCAATAGAGTGGTGAGATGTTGATACAGAAACCCCTTACCGTTGACTCTCGAATTCAATTGAATGAGACTGTTATCGCTCAGGTTAAGATTATGGGAGACTAAAAACCGAAACCAATATTCAATCCTACCTTCATTCGAATTTCATTGGCGTAAACATCGAAAACCCTTGAACCATAGTCTAGATTACCCGTTGACGACATGAGGCCTTCGCCTGCAAACATATCCAAGGTAAAGTTATCCCCGATTTTTGAATGGTAACCCAGAAGAAAACCTACATGAAAGGCGCTGGCTTTGTCTTTTTTATGTGATAATACATAGGTAGAATAACCTAATACCGGGTCATAGACATAGTTGTCTTCATCAAAAGAAAAATTACATCCTTTATATAACACAAACGGTGCAAAGTACACCCCATTAAGCACTTCATTTTTTTTATTTATAAAATACTTCAACTGCATTTCAATTTTAAAGCCTGAATACTTTGAAATATTATTGATATCTAAAAGACTTTTCTCTTTTTGTGCAAATCCTGCAATCGTTTTAAACGTGGTTCGTTCGCCAGTTCGTAATTCATAACCAAGAGTCATGTAATTTATAGCCGCCTGAAAAGGGTAGATACTAATTACATTATTAAATCTGAACACGTTCTTTTTGGATTTATACTTAACTTTTGCGGGTGCCGCTTCCGTATTTTCCTCGGAAGATCCAGTGTCTGTTTGTGCTTGAGCAACCGTTGCCAAGAGCGCGCTCGAAAAGAAAATCGTCAAAAAAAAGAAGAGGCGACGGGAGGTAATTGATACTTTTTTTTTCATTATCGTGGTTGAATTAAATATTGTTTGGTTGGATTAAATTTTATGCAAGATAAAGAATTGTTACAAATATAATATATAGCCACCGATATGTCCCGCTCATATCTTTCGAATGATATTTTTAAAATCCACTTCCTGCTCGCTTTTGCCACAACCACGAAGTCCTTTTTAGTCTATCTTTGCGAGTCTTGCATGCAACCCATCAATAGCTTCGTTAAACGTATCTGGAATTTATCATGGCCTATTATATTAGGGCAGGTGAGTTATGTACTCATGGGCATTGCCGACAATATCATGGTAGGCAAAATTAGCAGCGCTGCTGTAGCTGCCGTTGGATTTAGTAACACGATTTTTTTCACCGTAAGTATCATAGGCATCGGCATTCTAAGCATCATACCTCCCCTAATTTCAAAGTCGAAAGCTGAAAACGAGGATAAAAAATGTGGTGATTTGCTAAACAATGCTATTCTCATTGCATGCTGGATGGGTGCTATTTTTATGGTTGTTTCATACGTTCTCGCTTCTCATTTTTCTTGGTTTAAACAAGACCCAGCAGTAGCCGCAATTGGAGTAGAGTTTTTAAAGGTGATAGGATATTCGGCCATTCCGCTTTTTATTTTTTTAGCTGCAAAGCAATTCACCGATGGACTCGGATTTACAAAAGAGTCGATGTACATTGCCTTAGGCGCCGTGTTATTAAACATTGTTTTAAACTACATTTTTATCTATGGTAATTTTGGGGCGCCTGCCTTAGGGGCTTTGGGGGCTGCTTGGGCTACATTTATATCAAGGGTAGCGATGGCCGTTGGGATGCTTTGGTTTATTTTAAAGAGTAAGAAAACTAAGAAATACCGTTCCCTAAGTTTTACAAAAAACAACACTCTTTATCACAAAGAAATTCTGAAAGACGGCATTCCCTCTGGGCTTCAATATTTTTTTGAAGTCGGGGCCTTCGCCGTGGCAAACTTATTTATGGGTTGGATGGGAAAGGATGTTTCTGCAGCCTATCAAATTGTAATTAGCCCGGCAGCATTAAGCTATTTATTTGTGTCGGGGTTTGGTATTGGAGCATCTATTTTAGTGAGCGAAAGTATAGGCGAGCATAACAAAATAAATGCGTACCGGTTTGGACTCAATGCCTTAAAAATGACCTTCGTCTTCGAGCTGTTTACCTGTGCCATCTTCATTATTTTCCATCAGGCCATTCCAGAGGCCTATTTAAGCGATGAGAATGTATTGAGGCATGCCATCCCATTAATGTTTATCGTTGGGCTGTTTCAAATACCCGATGGTATTCAATGTGTTTGTTTGGGCGTTTTACGAGGAATGTACGATATTAAAATACCTACCTTATTTACTTTAATTGCCTACTGGGGTGTGGCATTACCTCTCGGTTACTTCCTCGCTTTCAGTCAAGGTTATGGCGCTCCCGGCGTTTGGTGGGGCCTCTCCATTGGCTTGCTTTCTTCAGCCGTATTGCTTACCCTTCGATTTTTTTATATCGCTAAACCTTCGAATCTTTATCAGAAATAAATTTTATTTCAAGAGCCCTGTTCCTTACCTTCGTGATTCAAAATTTAGAAAATGGTAGCCGCGATAACAAACGATATAAAAATTATTGTTGAGGTAGAGTTTCAGCAAAAACAGCCGAATGGGTTGTTGATGGAAAATATTTTCGCTTACCGTATCACCATCGAAAACCAGAGTGATCATACCGTCAAATTATTACGACGCCATTGGTTTATCATCGACAGCGCTTATTCGCAACGTGAAGTAGAAGGAGAAGGGGTTGTAGGTCTTCAACCCATTATCGAACCCGGTGGTATTCACCAATATGTTTCGGGTTGTAATATTAAAAGTGATATCGGGAAAATGTATGGCTTCTATACCATTGAAAAGTTAATTGACGGAAAAAAATTTAAAGTTACCATTCCGTCTTTCAACCTAGTGGTTCCTTATATTTTGAATTAAAATCTTCCTTGTTGCGAGTCGCGTTTAATTTTATTGATTCTGTTTCCTCTCTATCGTATTAAGGTAACAGTCCCATCAAATTCTAGCTTTCGTCCATCATACCCAGTAACCAACACCTTATAAACGTAGACATCTTGCTGACAAGATTTTCCAGAATAACTACCATCCCATCCATGAGTAGCATAATTTGTACTGGTATAAATTGTTTCACCCCAACGATCGTAAATATTTATTTCAAAATTCTTTATCCCGCCTGCAACAACTCTAAATGCCTCGTTCTTCTCAGGTCCGGTTAAGTCTGGACTAAACACATTGGGAATAAAAACCGTTACATCAGGGCCGATATAAACACTTTGTATGGCTTCATCATCGCACCCTTCTCTGCTTGTTACGGATAGTTTTACTTTGTACCAACCGGTGTCATTAGTAGAATAAACATGCTGTGTGCTTCTTCCTATTGTGCTCTCTCCACTTCCATCGTCATAATCCCACTGATAATTCATGGGTTCATTACCGGTGCTCGTATTGGTAAAAGTAATTTTGGGCGACGCTATGGTTGTTTTAACAGGGGTTGCAAAAAAAGATGCTACTGGATAAGGGAATACTTCTATATAATTCGTTTTACGAATCGTTTTAAAACACCCAAAAGCAGAGGTTACCTTTAGTGTCACCGCATAAATGCCGCTATCATTATAAACATGTATCGGGTTCGGTAGGTTACTGTTGTTATCGATCCCTGTTTTGGGGTCGCCGAAATCCCATTCATAGAGTGCTCCACTTCCTGCATCATCAGTGCTGGTAAAAGTTACCTGGAGTGGCTTGCACCCCTTCAACGAATCGCCGTCGAAGGTAATATTTGGAGTAGGATAAATAATTCCATCGAATTTTGCCTGCACCGCAGCACACACGCCGTTTTGCGTAGAGGTAACGCTGAAACTGATTTTATGGTTGGCCAGCTCCAAAGCACTTGGATGATATCGTGTTGAGATTCCTGTTGCGTTGGAAAATCCGGTAGCACTATCTGCTGTCCATTTTACACCAAAAGGGGCATTTATTTTACAGGAAACGGTAACCCCATTTTGCTTAATATCTTCTTCACATAATGCCTGAATCGCATCCATAGAAATTTTTGGTTCGTCCTGTACCGTGATCATAATTGAATCGGCCTTCTCGCAGTAGGGTGGTGAACTCTCCTTATAAAAATACTTTATTTTGTGTACTCCAACCCCGGCGGCCTTCGTATTAAAGATATTCCCCGACACTCCATTGCCAGTATAAATACCCGTACCACCTGCCACTGGAGTTCCATTCAGGGTGACGTCACCTAAATTAAGGCAAACGATGCCTACACTTGCAAGTTTAACATTGGGTACAGGAAAAACAGTAATCGTGGTACTATCCTCATCGCTACAGCCAATGGCGATTACTGAATATTTTAAGGTATACGTTTTAATACTGCCTGTGGTATTCACGGCCGGATTAAAAAGCCCTCCATTGACACCAATGCCGCTCCAAAGACTCCCTATGACTGGTGAACATCCGGTGACAACATATAAATCAATGAGTCCATGGTCGGCGCATACATCGGGCAGTGTGCCTGCATTTGCAACCGGTATGGCAATAACTTGAAATACGACAGTATCGGTATTTTCACAGTTTGTAGCAACGTCGGTGAACTTATAAATAAGCTGGTGGTAACCA
>CAIUDH010000098.1 GCA_903897855.1 uncultured Bacteroidota bacterium
CACCTTATCGATGGAAACAGGTTCTGCTAGGATACCCGTTATTTTTTTCTCATTAATGCGTTGCACAAACGCTTCAGGAAAACTACTTTCCATGCCATGTAAAATTCCAATTTTCTTTGTCATATCAGTGAATTAACTTTTTGTATATAAATAATTATGAATGCTCGAGAGTTTATCAAGAAACTTCAATTTGCATGTAACACCCAATCGTAGAAGATATTTGCTTTTTTGTAGGTGCTTAAAGATAGCCTTGGTGGACGCAAAAATTCCCGATTTAAAGTCTTTATTCTGACAATATTGCCTAAGGTTTAAAGGGAAAGCGAAAAGAGGATTTCTCATCTTCCGATAAGACACCATTTTCATCTCAACTTCTAAATCATTGGATAAGAATTTAGAGTAGTTTCCTAACATATATTAGCATTTTGATTTCTACAAAGCTAAAAATCAAATTAATAAATCCAAATTTATTTTAAAAAAATATAATTTTGCGTCCTTCATGTTTATCTATAAAATTTTTTCAAGTTTTCTAAAACGGGATATAACCATTGAGCTATTTGTGCCCAACGATGTGGCAACGCAAGAAAACCGTTTAGAGCTATTAATTCTCAATGATGGTCAAGATACCAAGCAACTAAACTTGCTTCCGATACTACAAAATGTTTATGCCGATGGGCAAATGAAACCAATGGTTATTGCAGCCATCTATACCGACAAGCATCGGCTCGACGATTATGGTGTGGCGGGTATTTTAGATTATAAAAGAAGAGGTAAGTCGGCTCGGCTGTATCAACTTTTCCTGACGAAAGAATTAATCCCCTTTGTTGCTCAAAAAATTAATATTGGCGCTTTTCAAAGATGTCATATCGCGGGCTTCTCGATGGGCGCATTAAGTGCATTTGATACCGCCTGGAAATATGACAATATTTTTTACTCCGTAGCCTGTTTCTCGGGCTCTTTCTGGTGGCGTAACCTCGATCTGGGCAAAGGCTATAGTGATCACAGAAACAGGATAATGCATGAAAAAGTGAGGCACACTTTACTAAAACCGAAAATTAAATGCTGGTTCCAAACAGGCCAACTCGACGAAACCCTTGACCGAAACGAAAATGGCTTAATCGATAGTATCGATGACACCCTTGATTTAATAAATCTACTCCTTGACAAAGGTTATAAAATGCATCTTGACGTGAATTACAGGCAAGTTACGGGAGGCAAGCACAACTTTGAAACTTGGAGCCAAGTGTTTCCCGAGTATCTCGCCTGGCTTCAACATATCTGAGCAAAAAAACCATAGAGTCCCTACAAAAAAAACCACATCCTTCTGAGATGTGGTTTTTTTTGTACTTATGGAAGCGTGATTAGTATCGGTATCTTAAATCTTTTACTTTATACTTCACTTTCAAAGCTTCAATCACACTCGACTCGATACGTTGTTTTGACTCATTTGCTTTACTTTCTTGTTGTGCCTTAACCATCGTTGGATCAGGGGCTGTGGCATCAATGATATCATTCATATATAGCACATAAACACCATTTTGTCCTTGTAATGGCTTACTAAACTTTTGCTTTGGAAGCGTAAACATGGTAGCCAGAATTTCCGGCTCATTTCCGATATATTCCAAATAAGAATTTGAGAATACAGCACCACGTATTTCTTGAGCAACCGATCCAAAGCTGATGGCTAACTGTTCGGGAGTTTGTGCATTTTTAAGATTTTCATTAAACTTATCCTTCAACACTTGGGCTTTCTTCTCTTTCAGAGCCAATGTCATTAAGTCAGTAACTTCATCTGCGGTCATATAACCTTCTGGAAGTATGTCTTTCAAACAAGCCAATACATATTTATCTTCAACTGTATATAATGGTGAAACTTCATTTTTCTTGGCACGGTAGGCCCATGAAATGATCGACTTCGGATTTTGCAATCCAGGTAAGAACTTGTTTGCGCTGCTAATGTCAGCTATACGCATTTGTATATTACGAGCTTTACAGGCATCGGCAAACGAGTTATAATCTTTACTTTGACTTGCCAAATCAGCCACCTTATTATAGGCGTCATCTAATGTTTTTTGCGAAGCCAAAATGTTTCTAGAAATTTCGGCTACAACCACTTTCTTCACTGGTGTTTTCTTCGTAGGGGCTGTTGTTTTTACAATATGATAGCCAAATTGAGTTAAAACAATACTCATTTGTCCTACAGGCGTATTCTTCACTCCTGTTTCAAATTCCTTCACCATACTGCCGGTAGTAAACCAGCCTAAATCACCCCCTTTTTCTTTTGTACCATCGGTGCCGTAGAGCATCGCCATAATCTCAAAAGTGCTTTTGCCACTTTTTATTTGCTCCATGTAATCAGTCGCTTGAGCCTTCGCTTCAGCGCTATCTTTCGCTGTGTTCCCAGCAATCTTAATCAGGATATGACTCGCCTTAAATGAATCGATACTTTCGATGACAATTTTTTCCAATTTTGAAATCGTCACCCCCGTTCCACTGATATAAGGACCATATGTTTTACCCACTGAAGCATTAAAAAGAGAATCGGCAGCTTTTCCTAACTCATCTTTGGTCTTGGGTTTTCCATCATAGGTACCTTGACGTTGTAGTACAAACATAGAGTCGTTTTCCGATTTTTTAAATTCTTCTAACACCGTGTTTCCCCAAGCCCTTACTTCTGCAGTATCGTCAGACGATGGGATGAAATCAAAATAGGCATAATTAAGTTTACGTAATTCTTCCTCCCTTTTATACTTCTCTTTATTCTTATTGAAGTAAGCTTTCGCTTCTTCAGTAGTTACCTTTACCGTTGTGTCTGTAAAGTTTGCATACTGCTGAGACACATATTGGAAAGTGAATTTTTTGTTTGCATCTTGGTATTCATTAGTGACTTCAAGACTCGTCACATAGATACCAGCTTTAGCCATGGCGTTGTATTTTTCTCCGAAACGTTGTGTTGTAAATGCTTCTTCAAAAGGAAGCCACTGCGCATGAACTTCACCATTAGGATCGTCATCTAATCTCTTTAAAAAATTCTTTGCCGTATTTGGATCAAATTTATTGTCTGCTCCAGCAAACGACTTTCTAATTACATCTGTCGCAAACTCTTCAGTAGTACACATGGCATAAATTTCCTCGCCTGTAACAGCGATTCCGAGTTTCTCGTACTGAGGTGTCATCACCTTTTCTTGTATCATTTGCTGCCATACCTGATCTCTGAACGACTCTTTCATCTGTTCGTCGGAGGTCGCATTTGGATTGCGTTTGAGGTATTTATCCACCTCGCTGTTTGCTCTGTTTTCCAGATCTTTATAGTCCACCTTACTACCGTTGATGGATCCGATATTATTCTCATCACCTCCATTTCCAAAAAGTGAATTCCTACCGGATAATGCATCCTGAACTAAAAACATGAATAATGCAAGCGAAATAACGACAACCGAAATTTTCCCTCCTTTGTTTCGCAATGTTTGAATAACTCCCATATGATGTACTATTTATTTTTTTTTGAAGCGTGCAAAAGTATGAAAAAGTGCTGCAATAGCCAAGTATTTTTAATTGGCATTAAAATTAGCTGCTAAAACGGGTATTATTCAAGATTTGATCGACTCTGAAAATTAATACCAAAGCAAAAAAATGGTCATGATTGCTCCTAAGAATACGTAATTGCAGCCCCGTATTTGGAACTTTTTCGACACAATAGTAACGATCCTTTTTCCCCACTCCCATCTGGCTATGAAGCCCCTAATAGAAGCTTGTCGGCAGTTTTATTATGAAGACGTAACTCAAGCGATGCAAGAAGTACCTCTTCAGAGGAGTGGAGCAAATCCGGAATCAACCGGAATGACCAATACAGATTTTTAAATTAGAATATCTTATTTAAGGTAGAGCACACTTTTTACTTCCTTCATAACCTTGGTTACACTAGGTAGAAATGCTTCCACAAAAGTTGGGGCATAACCCAAGGGGGTATCGGCTGTAGTGATGCGGTGTATTGGGGCATCAAGATAATCAAATGCGTGTTTTTGAACCTGATAAGTGATTTCTGAAGAGATGGACGCAAAAGGCCAAGCTTCTTCAACAATGACTAACCTTCCGGTTTTTTTTACCGACTCTACAATCGTTTTATGGTCGAGTGGGCGCACTGTACGTAAGTCAATCACTTCCGCACTGATACCTTCCGTCTCTAGTTGGGAGGCTGCTTCCAAGGCTACTTTTAAAATTTTTCCAAAAGATACGATTGTCACATCCGAACCCGGTCGTTTCACCTCCGCTACGCCAATGGGAATTAAATATTCCTCTTCAGGCACTTCCCCTTTATCACCATACATTTGCTCGCTTTCCATAAAAATGACAACGTCATTATCACGAATGGCCGATTTTAGCAATCCTTTTGCATCATACGGGTTTGCAGGTACAATCACTTTTAAGCCCGGGCAATTGGCGAACCAGTTTTCAAACGCTTGCGAATGCTGAGCACCAAGCTGTCCGGCACTGGCGGTAGGGCCTCTAAATACAATCGGACAATTAAATTGTCCGCCGCTCATACTCAAAATTTTGGCCGCGTTATTAATAATTTGATCAATGGCGACCAAAGAAAAATTAAAAGTCATAAATTCAACCACGGGGCGTAATCCATTCATGGCAGCACCAATAGCGATACCGGTAAAGCCAAGCTCTGCAATGGGAGTGTCGATGACTCTTTTCTCTCCAAACTCTTCCAACATGCCCTGGCTCACCTTATAGGCACCATTATATTCTGCCACCTCTTCCCCTATCAAAAATATTTTTTCGTCGATGCGCATCTCTTCGCTCATGGCTTCTCTGATGGCTTCTCTATACTGTATTTGTCGCATTTGTTGAGTTGTAATTCGTGTAAAAAAAACCCGTTCCATTAAATTGAAACGGGTTTAAATTTTTTATTAAAAATGACTATGCTTCTTTCTCTACTTGCATAAAACCTAACTCGATTGGGGTAGGTCGTCCAAATATTTTCACCATCACATTCAGTTTCTTTTTATCGTCATGAACTTCCTTGATTTCGCCTGTGAAACCATTGAAAGGCCCATCAATAACTTTTACGGTTTCACCCACCAAAAATGGCTCCATCATCTGTTCTCCCATTTCGGCAGCCAAATCGGCAATACCTAGCAGTCTGTTTATCTCAGCCATGCGCATTGGAATAGGTCCTTTGGCATCTTTCAAAAAATCAACCACGCCATTAATGGCTTTGATAATAGGCATCACTTCCCCTTTCAACTCCGCCTCTATAAGAATATAACCTGGAAATAAGTTTTTTTCTTTGGATGATTTTTTGCCATTTTTAACCTGAAAAACTTTCTCTGTAGGAATTAAAATTTTAGGCACATAACTGCTTAAGTTATTCTTCTCTAACTCATGTTCAATACGTGCTTGAACTTTTTTCTCTTGTCCGCTAATGGCACGTACCACATACCATTTATAGGGCGATTCCTCGTTGCTCATCTTTTGATTCTACAAAATGTAGACTATTTATAAATAAAGTTTAATACCAAGTGAGTAGATATATCAATGACGCTAATGCACAACGCCAATAGAATGGCAGCAACCAGCACAATTACGGTGCTCTCTTGCAATTCCTCGGCGGTAGGCCATGAAACTTTGTTCATCATTTCGTCGTAAACTTCGCCGAACCAGGTACGTATTGTATTCATTTTATATATATTTAAATGTTTGCAGGAGCACTAGGATTCGAACCTAGGTCAACGGTTTTGGAGACCGCTATTCTACCACTGAACTATGCTCCTTTGTTAAAGTAAAATCAATACGATTTTACCCCCTACTTTTTTTAAGGGTGTGCAAAGATATGATTATTTTGCAAAATAGTGCTATGGGAGGAAAGAGTTTGCGGCCATGACCCCACTTTATGATTTAAGGGTTTCAATTATTTCCATTAATTTCGCCCAATGCACGTATATTTCGACAATGCTGCCACGACTCCCATGGCCCCTGAAGTAATTGAGGTGATGACCACGATGATGACAAAACTCCATGGCAATCCATCATCGATACACAAAGATGGAAGAGAAGTAAAAACGGAGATCGAAAAAGCACGTAAATTAGTCGCCTCCATTTTAAACTGCAGCCCTGGTGAAATCGTTTTTACTAGTGGCGGCACCGAAGCCGACAATATGGCCCTCCGTTGCAGCGTCGATGCCTTAAATATAACCCATGCCATCACCTCCCCGATCGAGCATCATGCCGTACTGCATACCCTTGAAGAGTTGCAGCAAAGAGGTAAAATTAAGCTTACGATGGTCAATATATTGAAAAATGGCCATATCGACCTGGTGCACTTAGAAGAGATTTTAGCCGGCAACCCGGGTAGCTTAGTATCCTTGATGCATGCCAATAATGAAATTGGCAACCTGCTCGATATCGATAAAGTGTCGGCCTTGTGTGGACAGTACAACGCCATATTTCACAGCGACACCGTACAAACCATCGGTCATTACCCGATCGATTTAAAAAAGACAAAAATACATTTTCTCACCTGTGCTGCACATAAACTTAATGGCCCGAAAGGAGTTGGGTTTATTTATATTAATAGTAATGTAAGAATTAACCCCTTCATTACCGGAGGTACACAAGAAAGAAATATGCGCGGTGGGACCGAAAATGTATATGGCATTGTTGGGCTGGCTAAAGCACTGGAAATTGCTTCAAACGAAATGCCACTACAGACGAAATATATAACTAGCCTTAGAACATATATGATGGAGCAGTTACGCCTCAATTTTCCGGAAGTATGTTTTAATGGTGATGCGGATGGCCAAAGTTCCTACCTGATTTTGAACGTATGTTTCCCCCCTTCTCCAGTAAATGAAATGATGCTCTTTAAACTTGATATCGAAGGTGTCAGTGCCAGTGGTGGCAGTGCTTGCAGCAGTGGCAGCAATATTGGAAGCCATGTGCTCACAGCACTCGAAGTACCTGACGCGTGCAGTAATGTGCGATTCAGTTTTGGTAAATACAACACACGGGAAGAAATTGATTTTGTAATTCAAAAACTAAAAGAAATGCTACACGCATTATAAGTTGAAATGATTGCAGAAGCGGAATCTTAATTCAATTCCGATTGTAATGAATTCCACTATTTCGTAATTTTGAGTAAACTAATCTTCGAAAATCACAACCCATATTTGTCGATTAAATAAATCATCCCTGCCATTCCGGCTGCTCCCATTTCTAGTTCACGTTTATTTACCCCTTCAAAAGTGTCGGTGGCGGCATGATGAAAATCAAAGTAACGTTGCATATCTGGGGTCAAACTCATCATGACACAACCTTGGTTTTCGAGCGGTCCTATATCAGACCCTCCACCACCTTCACGAAAATCATCCATATTATATATGTGAAATAACGATTTGTAATTTAAAAAGTTAGCTAAAGTATCGCCATGTGCGCTCATAGAAAACCCTCTAGGTGTGAACCCGCCTTCATCACTTTCAAGAGCGATAATATGTTTCTCCTTTTTTGCTTTCGCCACTTCAGCATATTTTAAACCTCCTTTTAATCCATTTTCTTCATTCATAAAGAATACGCAACGGATGGTGTGCTTCGGCCGAATACCTAACTGCTTAAACAGGCGTAACACCTCCATACTTTGTACTACACCTGAACCATCATCATGGGCACCTTCAGCCATATCCCAAGCATCGAGATGGCCTCCAATAACAATAATTTCCTCTGGCCTTTCGCTGCCTTTGATTTCACAAATTACATTATGTGAGAGCGTATCAGGTAAAGTTTTGCAATCGATGGTATAACTAAAAATCAAGTTTGGGTATGCCTTTAGGTCCTTACTTAAGTTTTCAGCATCAAGTGTGCTAATGGCGCAGGAAGTGATTTTTGTTACAGTATCATTGTAATGCATTGCGCCAGTATGAGGATATGGATTAACTCCAACACTCATCGACCTAACGATGACCCCGATAGCACCTAGATATCCAGCCTCGATGGCACCTCGTCCGCGCTGATTAACGGCACCTCCATAAGCTTCAAAAGTGTTAATCTTGGTATCGTCCATAGGACGATTAAAGAATACAATTTTCCCTTTCACTTTTTCTTTGCCTAAAGCCCGTAATTCACCGAACGATTTCACTTCAATTACTTCACCAGTAGCGCTGCCACCAATACTACCCCCTAAGGCGCATAAACCAACTTGTATGGGGTTAATGGTGTTTCCAACCTTATACGATGCTTTCTCCGCTTTACCTCTTACCCAATGAGGCACCATCACTTCTTGCTTATAGGCGGTGTCGAATCCATAACTTTTCATTTTTTCAAAACTCCATTCTACGGCCCCTGCCGCACCTGGCGAGCCCGTTAAGCGCTTGCCATAGCCTTTACATAATTCTCTCAAGTTAGTATGACATTGTCCTTGTGTTAGCTCTTCATCAAAAATGCGTTTCAGCATCACCGAATCGACGCCCACCTGGGCATGTAAAAAAGTAGCCAGTAGTAAAAAATAAGATATCGATATAAATTTCATACTTGCGAAAATAAAATTTTTATTCAAGCAAACAACTTTATTAAAATTTAACGACCAATGTCGAAGTTGATCCAAGATGACAGAATCATGACATCTTTATGACTCTCTGAATCATGCTGTTAACAACTTGTCTCAAACTTTTTGTTTTTTACATGAAATACCACGTTCCAAAATAGTATACTTGTAACCCTGAATAGATATATGTTGTTCTATAATAAAAACCTAACTTCTTTCAACATTCAATCATGCCCATTTATTTAATTCGTCATACCACACCTGCCATTGCAACAGGAGTCTGCTATGGGCAGACAGATGTAAACGTAAGCTCTGATTTTGAACAAGATTTTGCCGCACTGCTCCCCCTTGTAGCCTCACAAAAAATAAACAAAATATACAGTAGTCCACTTCAAAGAAGTTATAAGCTAGCTGAAAAACTATCCACAGCCTTAAACCTACCCCTGCTGAAAGATGAGCGTTTAAAGGAGTTGAATTATGGATTATGGGAGATGGAGCGATGGGAGAATATTCATCCTACCGAACTAAACATCTGGATGTCTAATTTTGTTAATCTAAGAACACCCTCAGGCGAATCCTATATTCAAATGCATAAAAGAGTGAGTGGGTTTTTGAACTCAAACGATTTGAGAGACTCCTTAATCATCTCCCATTCGGGTGTGATGCGCAGTATTCTAAGTTCACTTACCAAAACCCCTCTCAACGACGCTTATAAAAAATTCAAATTCAACTACAACGAAATGTTTGAAGTTGACCTCCTCAAACGATCTTGTAATAGGCTCGAGAAAACTCGCCAATTAAAATAGCTTAAGGCCTAAAAGTCTGCCGAAATGAGGAACTCATTCTTCATAGGTTATTTATACTGTAAAACGTTTTCTATTCACGCTTGAAAGCACTCCGTCAAATAATGCCTACCTTCGCGTAAAATTAGTAGGTTCGTAATTATGACTTTTGATGAATTAAATATCCATAAACCCTTACTCAATGCCCTTGCCGATTTAGGATTTAAAGAACCTACTGCCATTCAGGCAAAGGCCTTTGCCGTGGTAATGTCGGGCAAAGATGTGCTTGGCATTGCGCAAACAGGAACGGGTAAAACATATGCTTATTTATTGCCTTGCCTCAGGCAATGGACTTTCGCAAAAAACAAAGCGCCACAAATTTTAATCTTGGTTCCTACCCGCGAACTTGTGATGCAGGTAGTTTCGGAAGTGGTGAAACTAACCACCTACATGGATATAAAAGTAGCTGGAATCATTGGTGGCGTTAGTATTAACCCTCAAATTGACGAAATAAATAGCGGACTGGATGTGATTGTAGCCACCCCTGGCCGTTTGCTTGAGCTCATTGTTAATGGTACACTAAAACTAAAAACAATTAAAAAACTTGTGATCGACGAAGTCGATGAGATGCTTAGTCTGGGATTTCGTCCGCAACTCACACATATCTTAGATGCCTTGCCTAAAAGACAAAATTTGTTGTTCTCGGCCACCATCACGGAAGAAGTAGAAGCCTTGATTGCCGATTATTTTAACGCTCCGGTAAAAGTAGAAGCCGCTCCTACTGGTACCCCCTTAGAGAACATCATCCAGAAAGGATATTCGGTGCCTAACTTTAACACCAAAGTTAATTTACTAGAATACCTGCTCACGCATGATAAGGAGATGACGAAAGTTTTAGTGTTTACGGCATCGAAGAAAATGGCCGATATGATTTTCGAGAAAATGGAACTGAAATTTCCGGAGAAAATTGGAGTCATTCACTCAAACAAGGCACAAAATTTCAGGTTTAATGCCGTAAATCAATTCAAAGAAGGGAAATTCCAGGCGCTCATTGCCACCGACATCGTGGCTCGAGGCATTGATGTTTATGAGGTAACCCATGTTATCAACTTCGATACTCCCGATGAGGCCGAGAGCTATATGCATCGCATCGGACGAACAGGTCGTTACGATAAAAATGGAATCTCTATCACCTTTATCACCCAACAGGAAGAAGAGTTGCAATCCAAAATTGAGCTCTTGATGAATTACAAAATTCCAATGCTCGATTTACCCGAGGAGCTGGAAATTTCGGAGGTGCTTTTGGCATCGGAAATGCCCGTTGTGAAAATGAAAAACATTAAAGTTAAACTCCCTAAGAAAAGTTTAGCGGGCCCTGCATTTCATGAGAAGAGTGAGAAAAACAAAAAGACCAATTCAAAAGTTCCACATAAGCAATTGATGCGCGAGAAATATGGCAAGCCGAAGAAGAGAGCCAATAAGCCTGGAAAAAAATCGAAATAAAAAAAATCTCATTTTTCTGAACACCCCAAATAGAGTGCATTGTATGTGTTTCAAATCAGAAGAATCCCATACAAATATTTATTCACACACCCCTTGCAAATATTTTGCTGAAAAATTAAAATTAAAATTATCTTCGCTCCGCATTTGGTTGAAGAGGTGATTTTATTAAACCACTTTTCATTAAAAGGGAATTAGGTGTAAATCCTAAACAGTTCCCGCTGCTGTAAGTCAAAAAATACTTGGTGCATTCATTGCCACTTTTCGCATTGCGAATGGGAAGGCGCACTAGGAAACGACGAGTCAGAAGACCTGCCAACCGCATTATACTCATTATGCTTTCGGGAAGAAAGGTGATAATGAACAACAGATTTCTATTCTCTTGTTCTGCATTTCTTTTTTTTTCTTTAAGTTTTTTTGAATGGCTTATGTTTTTAATCCTTTCAATTGTTTTCATCTGATGTCGTATAGGATGAATACTTTTAAAGGATGATTCATTAACCGATGAATTTTAAATCGAAACCTTCGATTCTGATTTGTGAACTTGTAAATTATTTAAAATTGTATTATATGAAACATTTTTTATTCTCATCTGCCTTGATTTTTACAGGCAGCACCTTATTTGCACAAGACACCACCAATATTAAAGTATTGAGTGAAGTCGTGATTAGCACCTCACGGAGCGAGAAAGAAGCCTTTACTGAGCCCCGAAGTGTGACGGTGATAAACGCTCAACAAATTGCGGCATCGAATGTAAAAACCTTACCAGAACTACTTTCGCAGATAGAGAGTATTTACATTGCAGGAAACGGGATGAACCCTGGTGGAAACCAAAGCGTAAGTATGCGTGGCACCAATACCAACCAAACTGCAATCCTACTTGATGGCATTAGTTTAAATGACCCTTCCTCTCCCAATAACTCTTTTGATATCGGTGACCTCACTTTAAATAGTGTGGAACGAATTGAAATTGTGCGCGGCTCTAACAGTACCATCTATGGCTCGGGAGCCATTGGAGGAAGCATCAATATCATCACCAAAGCAAAGGGAGACAAACCTTTTGAAGCCAATGCCGACTTCCGGTTTGGATCGGACTATAATGTGGCCAATGCCATGATTAGATATACCGATAAAAGTGGCATTTATGCATCACTGGGCTTAAACAGTATCGCTAGCAAAGGGTTCGACGCAACCATGGATACCAGTACCATTAAACCTCTAGAACCACATGATATGGATCAGTTTCAGCAGATAGATTTAATAGGTAAAATAGGATATGAAAAACAAAAGTTTAAAATATCGGCTACCGCAAAATCTCTGCAAAAATTCGGCGACATTGATAAAGGGGCATTTACGAATGATAATAATTTCACACTGGAAACGAAAAGAAACATTTCTCACTTGAAAGCACAATACGAATTTAATAAGAAACTATCTTTACAGGCATCCATCGCATCCTCAAAAAACACCAGGACCAGCATCGACGACTCTTCACTGACGGCGAAAAGCCCCGATATTACCGACCATACCTATTTCAAAGGCATTTTTACAGGCAGTAATCTGCAATCGGAATTGTTAGGCATTTATACCCTTGAGAATCTGAGAACGGCGATTGGTATTGGAAATAATAAGGAGAAAATGAATAACGAAACACAATACGATTATAATGACCCTTCTTTTCCCTTCCACACGAAATTAAATTACAAAGATTCTAACTTGACACAGCAAAACAACTATGCCTTTTTTCATTCCGATTATAACTTTAAAAAGCAAGGCTCAAAAGAGTTAAGCCTCGCCTTTGGACTTCGGTATAATAACCATAATCAATATGGTAATACCATCAGCTATGAAATTTCGCCTTCCTACACCAAAAATGGCAATACAATCTATTTTAGTCATACCAATGGATTTTTAAATCCTTCCTTATATCAGTTATACGCCAATGATCCGAGCTCAATGCTTTATGGTAATAAAAATTTAAAACCTCAATCCTCCAAATCAAATGAGTTTGGTTTTAAAACCATCATCGAAAAATCGGTCTATTTCACGGTGGCTTTCTTTAAAATAGAAACCAAAAACCCCATTCAATTTGTAAATCAATGGAATAAAAATACACCAGTCGACTCTTTGTCATATGCCGATTTCATTGGAAACACCTACCTAAACTTGGGAACACAAAATAATAGCGGTGTCGATTTCTCACTCACGGTGAAAGCTTCTTCTCAAATTAGTATGGCTTTTCGCTATAGCTATGTCGTGAGTAAACTTCAAGCTACGCTTCATAATATTGACTCGAATGCAACGCAAGGCAATCATATCCAGTTGTATGAAGGTGGGGCATTTCTGACCTCAGAGTCGGAAGAGGTGAAAGTATTACGTAGGCCAACCAACACCTTGAATGCCATTCTAAATTACACCCCCTCTTCTACGGTTTGTTTCCGGCTCGATACACGTTATACAAGTCAACGATTTGAAGGGGTTTACAATCCTAATTTAGGCCCTTTTGGCGCCTTGGATTCGAAGGTTCTCAATGGATATACTTTAATGGACTTCTACGCTAAATATTTCATTACAAACTCAATCTCCTTAGGATTTAAAATTGACAACTTATTGAACACCAAATACACCGAGATCATTGGATATAGAACCCGCGGTACCGCTTATTTCTTCGATTTGCAAGTGAAGCTTTAATCAAACTTTAGCTAATTATCAACATCTACCGTGTATTCGTTTTTAAAATAGACCGGATAAATATACTATTTTCACCAACGAAATTACATGAAACGTATCGCCATTTTAGGTAGCACCGGAAGCATCGGAACTCAAGCTCTAGAGGTTATAGAGGCACATCCTGAAAATGGTGTGGTAGAGTTACTCACGGCACATAATAATGCCAACTTGCTCATTGAGCAGGCCATAAAATTTTCGCCTAATTCGGTGGTCATCTCCAATGAAGATCATTATCTTAAAGTAAAAGATAGCTTAGCACACTTGCCTATCAAAGTGTATGCAGGAGCTGACGCTATTGTACAATGTGTTTGCAGTGATGAAATAGATTTGGTACTCACCGCACAGGTCGGCTTCAGCGGTTTACGCCCTACCATTGCAGCCATACAGGCTGGCAAAACTATTGCTTTGGCTAATAAAGAAACGTTGGTGGTCGCCGGCGATTATATCAGTAGCTTGTGCCTAAAGCATAATGTAAAAATTATCCCAGTGGATTCCGAGCATTCGGCAATTTTTCAATGTTTAGTTGGTGAATACAGTAACCCCATTGAAAAAATATATTTAACCGCGAGTGGTGGCCCCTTTAGAGGTAAAACAAAAAGTGAATTAGCGTTGGTTACTAAAGCGCAGGCACTAAAACACCCTAACTGGACCATGGGGGCAAAGATTACCATCGACTCGGCGAGCCTTATGAATAAAGCACTTGAGATCATTGAAGCGAAATGGTTATTTGGGTTAGAGGCAAATCAAATTGATGTCATCGTTCATCCTCAAAGCATTATTCACAGTATCGTTCAATTTAATGATGGAAGTATGAAGGCACAGATGGGACTTCCCGACATGAAACTCCCCATTCATTATGCTTTTACTTACCCTGAACGTATCAGTTCGAGCTTCCCCCGTTTCGACTTTTTGAAATTCCCTCAACTTAGTTTTGAAACTCCCGACAAGCAAACATTTAGAAGTTTAGAGATGGCCTACTATTGTCTTCAGGAAGGGGGCAATATGGCTTGTATCTTAAACGCCGCGAATGAGGTAGCCAATGCCGCATTTCTGAATGATAAAATCAAATTCCTGCAAATATTCGACCTCGTTGAAGGCACCTTGGAACGAGCTACATTTATTGCAAAGCCTACTATCAACAACTATTATGAAAGCGATGCCGAAGCTCGTGAAATAGCTAATAATCTCATAAAATAAAGTAGGAATGCCGTTGAAATTAATACTCACTAAAATACAGCTTTATTACCTCATCGGCTTCTTGTTTGCGACCTTTACCATCACGGTTATTTCCTGCAATAACAACACTGAGAAAAAAGCAAAGACAAAGACTGAAACTGATTTCAAAACTGAAGTCGACACCTTAGCCCTAATTGCTAAACAGATTGATGCAGAACTGAAGCATCAGCAGCTCGACACCTTGTATAAAAATAAAGCTTACCTGAGAGGATTTAATGGCAATGTACTGGTGGCTCAACAAGGGGTTATCATTTATCAGAAGTGCTTCGGATATTGCAATTACGAATCAAAGGATTCGCTCAATCTAGATACTAAATTTCAGATTGCTTCTCTATCTAAAACATTTACCGCTGTGGCTATTCTAAAACTCATGGAGCAGGGCAAATTGCAACTTACCGACTTGCTTACCGATTACTTTCCAGCGTTGCCATTTAAAAAAGTGACCATTGCGATGTTACTTTCGCATCGTAGTGGAATTGCCAACTATGTAAATGTTTACAGTGATAAGGTAATCAAAGGAAATCTCTTCCCCAACAACAACGAGCTGATGGATTGGCTTAAATCATTTGACAAAAAATACATTTCAAGGCCTGGAAAAAGCTTTAATTACAGCAACACAAACTTTGTGCTGCTCGCCGCCATTATCGAAAAGGTGAGTGGACAATCGTACGCACAATTTCTGCACGAGAATCTGTTTGAACCCTTGCAGATGAACAATTCATGGGTAAGCACCGATTCTAATGCTGAAGCCTATTTAAACCGCACCACCAGCTATTCGGCATTCTGGAAGAAAAAACAAGCTGATAATTTCGACTATGTTGTAGGTGACAAGGGAATTTACAGCACCGTGAAAGATCTGTATAAATGGTATGATGGATTGATGAATTACAAAATCCTAAAACAAGAAACCATCGACAGTGCCTGGACGCCTCGAAGCAAAGAACGTAAGGGTGTTAAGAATTATGGTTATGGGTTTCGAATGCTGTGTTATAATGACAGTGATAAAGTTATTTATCACAACGGTTGGTGGAATAGTTATAATAGCTTGTTTTATATCAACCCTAAACTTAAATATGTGATCATCGTTTTGGGCAATAAATACAATAGCGATATCTACGATATTCATTCTGCGTTCAAAATAATGAACGAAGTGAAAAACTCAAATGAATACAAGCTTGATTAGCTATAAACAAGAATCAAAATTAATTTCTTAAAATACCACTTCAACTTCCATCGAATCTTGACCTCTGAGAATGGTAATTTTCTTTGTATCTCCTTTATTCACACCTGCTAATGCCTTCATATAATCTTGCATTCCTAGAATCTCAATTTCGCCTATTTTAATAATAACATCGCCTTTCTTCAAGCCTGCTTTGAGAGCCGGCTTGTTTTCAGAAACCCCATCAATTCTTAATCCTTTTCCATCATAAACATAGTCGGGCATAATGCCTAACGACACCTTCAATTTGGTTCTTGTCGATTCTTTATTGACCGTTTTAAGAAAGCTGATTCTAGGATAGGTCTGTGCTTCCAAAATAACACGGGCAACAAACTCCAGAATCATCTTTTCCTTCTTGAAATTTATTTTATCAATATCATCCGTTGGCTTATGATAATCGGAATGTTGTCCGGTAAAAATACCAAGAACAGGAATATTCTCGAGGTAAAATGAGGCATAATCTGAGGGTCCGATGCCAGCACTATCAAATTTAAGATTAAAGCCCTTATTCGATGCTGGAATAATTTGTCCCCACTCCGCTGCTGTTCCATAACCCATTACCAACAATGTTTTGGTGCTATCATTCATTCGACCAATCATATCTAAATTAATCATATATCGAATGTTTGAGGAGTCTAGGTGATTGCTTTCTACAAACTTTTTTGAGCCTACCAAACCAAGCTCTTCTCCACTAAACAAACAAAAAATGACATTGCAATTCAACTTCTTCTTTTGCGCAGAAAGCACTTTTACTAATTCTAACACACCTGCAGTTCCAGAGGCGTTATCGTCGGCACCATTATGAATTTTACCTTCCGGGTTAGGATCCAGGGAGTTACGATCGTATCCCATGCCAAGATGGTCGTAGTGTGCCCCCAACACAATGGTATGTGTAGCATGATTATCTAAATACCCAACCACATTTTTGCAGGTTCGTACCACTCCATTGGTATCGTCGCCATGCGGATTGCTTTTTACTTTAAAAGAGAAATTTTGAAAGTATCCATTTTTCCCTGGCAAACTTTGAAGCTTATAATCCGCGAAAATTCGAGCAATATAATCGGCCGCCTTTGCTTCATCGTCGCTCCCCGCTCCCCTCCCATGTAAACTATCGGAGGCTAGGTAAGTAATATGCCTTACAATTGCCTTTTTCGACACCGATTGCGCATTCGTATAAATCAAAGAAAAACAAATTAAGCTGGCGAATAATTTTTTCATCAGTAGGTACTTATGTTAAGAATTAGAGGACGATTAATCAACCCAGTCGGCGATAAATAAATTGGTATCTCTGGTACCTCCATTATTTCTATTCGACGAAAAAATAAGTTTCTTACCATTCGGAGAAAACATTGGAAATGCATTGAATTTGCTTTCGGAGGTGACCTGAGTTAAACCAGTACCATCGGCATTAATGAGAAACAAATTGAAATCATACCCTTTGTCGCTATTATGATTGCTTGAAAAAATTATTTTGTCGCCCGAAGGCAAAAAATACGGTGCCCAATTCGCTTTCCCAAGATGGGTGATTTGTTTTAAGTCGCTTCCATCTACGTTACAGGTGTAGATCTCCATATTTGTTGGGGCTACCAAATGTTTCTTGAAGAAATCTTTATACTCGGTAATTTCCACCTCTGTTTGCGGCCGAGAGGCACGAAACACTAACTTTTTTCCATCGGGTGAGAAAAAGGCACCACCATCATATCCTAATCCGAATGTGATCTGTTTTTGATTTGATCCATCGATCTCCATGGTCCATAATTCCATATCGCCACTGCGATCGCTGGTAAAAACAATTTTATCGCCTTTAGGAGAAATTGTTGCTTCAGCATCGTAACCCGGAGTATTGGTTAACTGTTTTGTAATCGTCCCATTCAGGTCTGAAATAAAGATATCATACTCAGGATAAATATCCCAAAGATACTTGCCTTTCATATAGGCCACTGGCGGACAACTATCGAAAGCAGCATGAGTAGAGCCAAAAAGGATGTGTTTCCCATCGGGCATATAATAACTGCAGGTGGTTCGGCCTTTTCCGGTACTAATGAGTGGTGGCCGATAGGTCGAATCTTTCGCAGCCTTCTTCAAATCCATGGCAAATATCTGATCACAGTGAAGCCCCCATTTCACATAGTTACTTTGAAAAGAAACAAATTTTCCGTTCGGACTAAAATAAGCTTCAGCATTATCACCTCCATGGGTTAGCTGCTTTAGGTTTTTGAGATGGGGTTCCTTAATCTGCGAAAAAGAACAAAAAGACAGACCCATTAAACTGAATAGGATAAAATTTTTCATGCATGGCAAAGATAAGGTTAATCGCGAAAAAGGTCAAAACAATTTGCCCTCAACGCATCGAAATTCTATTATTCAAAAAAAGCCTCTCCACAAATTATGGAGAGGCTTTCTAGTCTAAATTTTAATTTTATTTACTTCACAATGATGCGTTGTGTGGCAATACCATCATGTGTTTGTGCGATAATGATGTATAACCCTTTTGCTATATTTTGCAATAAAACAGTATTGGATTGAGATTCTCTGCTCATGATTTCATTTCCTAATAAATCAATCAATTTTACATTGACAAGCTCCGAGGCCGAGGTTATCCTTAACTCACCATTGGATGGATTGGGGTAAACTACTAAAGATGCGGTGTTTCCTTTGGTGTTAATACCATTGGCATCGTTATCCGCAATTTTAATGGTCTGAACTGATGCACCAGTAATGGCGCAATTAGCCCCTGCCGTGTAGGATGTAATAATCGTTTCAGGTGTTGGCTCATAAAGCAGATCGTCGGTTATGGTATACGAAACCATAACGGAGTCGCCATTAAGGGCATTTGCAGGGAAACTTAGGGTAGCCGACGGAGCGGTATAATCGACCCCACTCGTAGCGGTACCTGTGAAGGCCAAGGTTGCAGTAGTAATTTTTCCATTCACATTATTGATTTTCACTTTAACTTTAACCATTCCTGCATTTTCGTTGAAAGTACGAGTGGTGGTATCAATAGTGATGGTTGCAGGAGCATCGTTATCCAAAATTGTAATTGTTTTTGAAGTGCCAATAATAGAGGCATTGCTTCCTGCAGTAAAACCGACAATAATTGTTTCGCTGCTTTCGATCAAAGCATCATCAACGATGGTATAGGTAACTATGATAGAGTCGCCATTCTGGGCCGAGGCTGGGAAAATGGCTGTTGAAGCCGAAGCAGTATAATCAGTTCCTGCAGTGGCGGTACCCGTGTTTGCGATATTTACTGTAGAAGCCAAACTATTCACATTGCTAATTTTTAGTTTAACACTTACAATACCTACATTTTCATTGACACTCACAGGGAGCACATCGGCAGTGATGGTCGGCACTGGATTAGATGAAATGATATCTGAAAGAAAACGAGGGAATAATTGATAACCTGTGGTATATGGGTTGGTATTATCAAATTGACTTCCCAATCCAATAATATCAAATGTTCCAACTGGTGCGGCAGTACCTAAGATATCGCTGTTTGCTAATTGCAGACGGATTATAATGGTATCGGTGGCATTCCTAACACTAATATTCGCAGCCGCTGTTGGCCAGGTTGTAATTGCAGTAACAAATTGAACACCATTAATTCGAACGAGGTCATTTTCATTGGCCTCAACTAATTTAGTAATTACTACAGGTGTTTTTATCGCTTTATTGGTTGCTAAAACAATTACTGTATCGGCATTGAATTCAGTTAACCCATTAAATTGTGCAACGGTTCCGGGAATACGCACACTATCACCTTCTTTAACGGTATATCCGTAATTTCCAGTCGATTTAAAGGCAGTAATACCGCCAGTATTATCACGTATAACGAATTGTAATCCAGCAGGACGATAATTGATGCCATAAACGATACCTACCTCATCATATTTTTTGCCTAAGCTGTCGGCCACACCAGTAGTCGCATTCACGGTAGAAATTTGACCAATAGTGTAACGAGGGTAATCATTATCAGTAATATTTATGGTATCGGCAGTGATGGTGCCAAGAACAAGATTCACCGGGTTACTCAATGTTATAATAAAATATTCATTTCCTTCCACTAAAGCATCATCAGTGATGGTAGCGGTTGCTGTTTTTACAGAGTCGCCAATACCAAAGTTGAGTGTGGTATTCGCAAACGAATAATCGCCAGAGGTTGCTGTGGCATTCGAAGCGGCTAGATTTACACTAGATGCCAAAGTCGCTGGTGCCGATAATTTCACAGTTATTGTTACGGTGCCTACCGCCTCACCTACAGTTTGTTTTGAAGCTGAAAGTGTCGCTGATAAAGGAGCGAAGTCGTCATCAATAATGGTGATGGTAGCCACCGAATCGGCATCGATGATAGTTCCGCTTGACGCATTGGAGAGACTCAAAAGAAATGTTTCATTTCCTTCCACAGCCAAATCATTGGTAATAGGAATGACAATCGTTTTCATCGTATCGGCAGCTGCGAAATTTAATGTCGTGGTGGCAAAGCTAAAATCAGATCCTTGTGTAGCAGTACCTCCGGCTTTTACCGACACCGTTAAAGCGGTAGCCAAAGCAGCAGGATTGAAACATTTAACCACAATTGTCGCGTTAGCTCCAGCTTCGCCCACGGAATAAACCACCGGTCTGAAATGAAATACCGGGGTGGTGAAGTCGTCATCAATGATAGTAATTGTAGTCACTGAATCAGATTTTAATAATCCATTATTTGTGGGGTTCGATAATCGAAGGATAAAAGTTTCATTTCCCTCCACAGTCAAATCGTTGACAATAGGAATCGTAATTACCTTTTTGGTATCCGTTGGTGCAAAGGTAAGTGTTGTGTTTCCAAAAGTATAGTCGCTTCCAGAGGTAGCACTACCCCCTGTTTTTACAGATACAGTAACATTGGTCGCGGTAAAATCGGGGTTCTGATATTTCACTTCAATATCTAGAGAAGTGCCATTTTCATTCACTGAATAAGCAGTTTGGCCAAAATAAAAAGTAGGCATGGGTATCAATGGAACATCGCTGCTATCAAGTTTAATGGCAGTATATCCTCCACTTGGATTTATGGTAGTCACGGCACCAGTAGGCCAAATTCCGTCGGCATCAAAATTGGCATAGTATAAAGTCCCATCAGATAGCTTCCGGTTTTCTATTCTGCGTACCCCACTGGCATTATTATTGGGAATAATCGTACCCCAAGCACCACTAAAAGAATCTACGTTATTACGATAATACAAAGGATAATTAATAGGAGAAGTGGCGCTTCTATAGGCTATTCCGTCATTTTCTACAATAGCACAACCAAGTGGACTGCCTGTTGCGGTAATATTATCCCATAAAACAGCGATATTTTTATCAGTCGCTTGGCTCTTACTCCATACTCCCGTACCTTGAGTGGCACCAATGCCATAAGTTAACGTTTTAGTAGAATCGGTTACTGTTAAATAATTTGCGGAGGTGGTATTGCCCGTAACTCCAGTATTGATAACAATACGAGCATGAATATAATTGCCTGCTGTAAAACGAGCATTCCCTGTTGGCTCTATACCAAACCACCCTTCATACTCTCCACTAGAGTTGGAGACGATGGAATCGTACCCTCCTGCAACCGCTAAACTTGCCGAAGAAGAGTAGCCAAAACTACCCGACTGGCGAATAAAAATTTCATTTCCGGCACCATAAGAAGTGGCGGCATCGGATAACCCAGCCCCATAGCTAAAACAAACCGCCTGAATTCGGTATCGATAAGTAGCACTTGCGGTCAATCCAGTGATTTTTGCACGCAGTACAAAAGGCGTTCTAGGACCTTCACCAACACCTGCCGTGTTGTCAGCCATGAACTGAGGTACCAGGATTCCTGTGATTGCAGGTTGTGCAATACTATTGGCCGCAATAAGTAAGGAAATAATTGCTAAATAAAAAATACGTTTCATAATAATAGGGTTTAATAAAAGAGTTCAAATCTAATATTATTAATGTTATTTTAATATTATGAGTTACGCACAGAAAAAAGAAAAATGTGCATGAGTTTTTATTGGAGAAACATGATTGTTTCAAGCCTGTTAAATTAAATAAAAAGCGGAAAACGAAAACTTACAAAAACTTACATTGAAGGTGTTTCAGGCCTCTATATGAATATTTACTATCTGATACGTAAAGTCCTTCCCGGGCGAAGAATTGTTTTGGTGGAAATTCGATTTAGTTTACAGAGGTAAGCTACGGAAACTCTGTACTTTCGTGCAATAACGGAAAGACTCTCTCCTTTTTTTATCACATGATAAACATATTTATATTTAGAGGGTGGTGGTGGTGTATTGCTTTTAAAAAGAGCATTGTCGATGGAAATCGTCAACTTCTTTAAAGAGTCTTGTTGCGTATATACCACTTGCGAAGGATCAAATGGGACTCCCATATACCGTATTTCAAAATGAAGGTGTGCTCCAAAAGAATAGCCAGTATTGCCACAAAATCCAACGACATCACCCGCCTTCACCGTTTGTCCCGGCACTACATTTAAACTGCTAAAATGACCATATAGTGTTTCCAATCCATTCGGGTGTCGAATGATAACACAGTTACCATAGCCCGGAGTCATCTTAGAAAAACGAACTACCCCATCAAAAGCAGCATGAGCTGGTTGGCCATAACCCAAATTCAAATCGATACCAGGATGAAATTGATAATAGCGCCCCCAACGACGATAACCAAAAGGCGAATTTACTGTACATTGACAGGGTGTATAATAATTTGGCATCCCGCTATCGAGTAAGTTTATTACTGCTCCTTTGGGCACTGTGGTAGCATTAAATTTATAGGGGTTTACCTCACCTGCATTCATATAATCCTCAATCGAATTCTCAGAGAGGCTGGGTGTTGAAACAAGGGTGTTCCCGCTATTCTCAAATACAACAATATCGGGAAGGCATGAATCACCAATGGCACAATCGCTTAATAATACATCTGTATTCGAGTTTGCAACCAGCGAATCGGATGTCATTATGGGATCATTCAATAGACTATCTTCACGTGTTACTGCGAAAGTGGTATCCACCACCTGCGCTTGTGAAAAAAAACTTATTACGAAAAAAAGTACTACCCAAAAATGCTTCATCCTCTGCTAATTAGTAATTCATTTACTGTATTTCTGTCCATAAAAAGTTGTTTCTGCAGTTCCTCGATCGAAGCAAACTTTTGCTCATGGCGTATTCTTTTAATAAACGCCACTTCAATTAATTCTCCATAGATATCAGCCTCAAAGTTAAAAATATTTACCTCTAAAACCCTAGTCAAGCCACCAATTGTTGGCCTGTTACCAATATTTAACATGCCTCCATACTGCATTTCATTGATAATGACTTGTACAGCATAGACGCCATCTGCCGGAATAATTTTATATTTTTCTTGGATTGAAAAATTAGCGGTTGGAAAACCTAAGGTCCTGCCTAATTTATTCCCTTCGGTCACGATGCCTCTTAAAGTAAAACGATGCTGAAGATAATCAGTTGCCGTTTCTATATCGCCTTGCAATAGGGCACGTCGAATTTTAGTGCTACTAACGGTGATATCGTTAATTTCCACCTCCCCCACTTTTTCCAAGGTGAAATCATAAATCTCCGAAAACTCCTTCAGGTTTTCGTAACTGCCTGCGCGATTGTGTCCGAAACGATGATCATAGCCTATGATAAAATGTCGGGTGCCGATGGCATTAACAAGAATATCGCGCACCAATTGAAGTGCCGTTAAAGACGCAATCGCTGGAGTAAATTCGAGCACAATTAAATGTTGAATGCCTGTCTCTGAAAGCAGTTTAATATTCTCCTCAAGCGTATTGATAAGTTTAATATTTTCATCGTGAGGAAAAAGCACCATGCGAGGATGAGGAAAAAAAGTAAGCACCACGCTCTCCCCCTTTAAAGCCAGGGCACGCTCAGATAACCGTGATAAAATTTTTTTATGCCCAGCGTGAACACCATCGAAGGTACCCTGAGTGACAATAGCATTGGGTAGCTTTTTAAAATCAGCGATTTGAGTGTAAACTTGCAATGTCGTAAATATCTTTTTTTGTAGCCAAGAATAAAAGTCAAATAAATCGTCTATCGTAATGCGAAGTGTGATGAAAATAAATTATTCTTTCATTAACCCTCGCAGCACAACACTTGCCACAGTACAACCAAATACTGCCGGCATATAACTAATGGTGCCAATGGTCGATTTCTTTCTTGTAATATCGTCGTTCAACACAATTCTTTTTTTATCGGCCAACTCTGGTGAAAAAACAACCTGAAACCCGGTAGTGATACTAAACCTTCGTTTTAAATATTTACGTACATATCGGGCGAGTAAATCGTTGTACGACTCACTAATGTCGGCTACTTGCAAGAGGGTTGGATCTACCTTTCCGCCTGCGCCCATACTACTTACGATGGGTATATTGCGTTCCAAACAAGCTTTGATAAAATTTACTTTTGGCGTTAGTGTATCAATACAATCGCAAGCATAATCGTAATGTCCTGCCTCTAAAACCTCAACAATCCTGTTCCCTTTAAGGTACTCATTAAGTACCGTGAGTTTTAATTCGGGATTAATATCGAGCAGTCGCTTGGCCAGCACTTCGGTCTTGAGTTTATTGTTGGTGCTTATCAAGGCAGGCAACTGACGGTTTCTATTACTCTCTTCAATGGCATCCGCATCTACAATCGTTAACTGCCCGATGCTGCTTCTGACAAGCATTTCAGCACAGATAGCACCGACCCCGCCAAGTCCAACAATAATTACATTCGAATTCATCAATCCCAGTAATTTCTCATCGCCTACAAGCAATTGAGTTCTCCCCATCCATGCCGGAATCATGGTTTCGTATCGATTTCCGTTGGCTTCTGTTCAGAGAACCCTTCGTCGTCACTGCTCTCTGCACTAGGATTAAGCGAGTTTTCGGTGGACTCCTCAATCGTGTTCATGATAATATCCTCTGAATTTTGTGCTTTCTCCTCGGTAATAATTTCAGTCGCCGAGACTTCTTCCTTGTGAGGGAAAAAACGCTTCTGGAAAATCAGAATCGAAACAATTCCAATACTAATCGAAGCATCTGCTATATTAAATACGGGACGAAAGAACTCGAAATGTTCTCCTTTCCAAAATGGGAACCACTCGGGGAAATAGGTATCCACGATTGGGAAATACAGCATATCGATAACTCTTCCTTGAAACAAGGGCAAATGCTGACTGCGGTAAATAACACCATAAAAAACACTGTCGAGAATATTCCCAATGGCACCTGCCAAAATTAAAGATACACATACGACAAATCCTTTAGGCACATTTAACTTTATTTGCTTTACAATATACCATGCGATTGCCAGTACCGCCATGATCCTAAAAACAGAAAGCACAATTTTTCCAATTATGCCACCGATCTCTAGCCCATATGCCATTCCATTGTTCTCAATATAGTTCAGTAAAAACCAATTCGGAAACACCACAATATGACTATTTAAGGGGATATTGGTGTGAACCCAATATTTAAGCCATTGATCGGCAAGGAGCACTATGGCAATAACAGCGGATGGTAGAATGTATTTTTTCAATTCAAATCTTTTAAACGATTTTCAAAAAAAACAGGATAAACCATAGATTTACCCTGTTGTATAAATATACTAGAAACAAATAAGTAAAGAATTAAACTTTACCTAATTTAGCTTCAATACTCACTGTAGTGTGAGGTACGGCACGTAATCTTTCTTTAGGAATTAATTTCCCTGTCACTGCACAAATGCCATAGGTTTTATTTTCGATACGAACATACGCCGCTTCCAGGTTACCGATAAATTTGCGCTGACGGCCGGCCATCTGACTCAAATGTTCTTTTTCCTGAGTAGCTGAACCATCTTCAAACGTAGCATATGAACTTTCTGTGTCGGCGGCGCTATTATCAGAAATATTGTTCAAAGCTTCTTTAAGGTTATCTAATTCCTTTTTAGCTGATGCCAGTTTCTCGTTAATCAATTTACGAAATTCCTCCAATTCAATATCACTGTAACGCGATTTTCCGATATCTTCAATGACTGTTTTCTTTGCGATGATACTCGTAAAAACAGGCTTTTCCTTTTCTAGGGGCTTGTCGTTGAAAGGGATATTGGTGTTTGCAATTACTTTCCCCGCTTTCTCAACAATGATTTTTTTACCTGGGATTGTTTTAGCCACCGGCCTAACATGAACAGGAGGCACTACTACAGGAATCGGTTTGGCCGCAACTGCCACTACTTTTGGCGCCACTTTTACTACCGCTTTTTTAACAATAACAACCTTTTTAGGGGCCTCTTTCACTACTGGCTTACTCAATTTTTTCGGTTCGGGTTTAACTATTTTTTTAGCTGCAGGCTTAACCAATTTTTTAGAGACTGGTTTAGCAACTTTTTTTGATACGGCCACTACCTTTTTAGGCGTTGGCTTGGACACTTTTTTCGCTGTCGGTTTAATCGTCTTTTTGGCTGGTGCCGCTTTCTTGGCAATAGGTTTTACAATCTTTTTTGCCACGGGCTTTAGCACTTTTTTAGACTTTAACACAACCACCTTTTTAGGAGTGATTTTTGCAGCCTTTTTAGGCAAGGGTTTCTTTGCAGTTACCTTTTTTGCAACAGGCTTTACGTTTTTCTTTGCAGGGAC
>CAIUDH010000099.1 GCA_903897855.1 uncultured Bacteroidota bacterium
TGTAGCGGGGAGCAGTCTCGAACTGCCGACCTCGGGGTTATGAATCCCGTGCTCTAACCAACTGAGCTACCCCGCCTTAATTTTAAGTCGGCAAAGGTATTGAATTTATTGCGCTACTCAAAATCTAATTCTGATTTTCTTGCTTCTTACCTTTACCGTAGTTTCTGTCCAGCACAACCCTCGCGAAATATTACTCACCCTTGGCTTTCTCCCATATTTCATTCATCTCATCAATGGTTAGATCGGTTATCTTTTTTCCAAGGGTGGAGGCGTATTCTTCTATTTTCTGAAAACGATATTTGAACTTTTTGTTTGTTTTCTCAAGTGCTGTTTCCGGATTGATATCCTCAAAACGGGCATAGTTAATCAAGGAGAATAACAAATCGCCCAACTCATCCTCCCGTTCTTGGAGGGTAGACGCGTTTTTAAATTCGTTCATTTCTTCCTCCACTTTTTCCCATACTTCCTCTTTGTTATTCCAATCAAAACCTACCTGAGCAGCCTTATCCTGCATACGCATGGCTTTAATAATAGCCGGCAAGGTATTGGGTACGCCTCCTAACACCGACTTGTTGCCTTCCTGCAACTTTATCTTTTCCCAGTTTTGCTTTACCTCTTCCTCATCTTTTACCTTCACATCGCCATAAATATGAGGGTGCCTAACAATTAATTTTTCACAGAGTGAATTACATACATCAGCGATGTCAAAAGCATTTTGCTCATCGCCAATTTTAGCATAAAACACAATATGCAAAAGCAAATCGCCAAGTTCTTTTTTCATCTCAGTAAAATTATTCTCGTCGATGGCTTCGGCAAGTTCATAAGTCTCTTCAATAGTTAAATGACGTAAGGTGTGGATGGTTTGCTTCTTGTCCCAAGGGCATTGGGCACGAAGGTCATCCATTACGTTGAGTAGCCTTTCGAAGGCTTCTTTTTTCTTTTCTAGGGTATTGCTCATAGGAGGGAGCGAAGAAACAAATTATTCGGTAGAAATTGCAAACAAAAATCGTTTCCTAAGTGCGAAGGATATTAAAAAATAGGCTGTCTAATCCATTAATATTAATTAAATTTGGACGCTTCTCATGGAAGCAAAAAAGAGTTGGAAACGAAGCAAGTTGTATTTTTTTCATTTCGTGATTTTCCCGAAGGTAACGGGGCTAATTCGCGTATTAAAGCCTATGCTCATGCTTTAATAGATGCCGGTTACCACGTTCAACTCGTTTTTCTATGGGCTACCTCCTTCAATAACGAAGGTATTAACACGGCCTCGAAGGGGGTTTGGGAGGGTATCCCATACCAATTTATTACCAAGAGCTCTAAGCGCCCAAAATCTTTATTAGGTAAGATAATACAGAGTTTTCGCTCGTTTTGTGCTGTGTTTTTATATTTTTTTCAAAACCACAAGAAATTCAAAGTTTGTTATTTTTACTCCCCAGAGTTTGTTTTTTATTGGCATCTCATACTACTTTCTAAATTGTTTAGAAAAACAGTCATAGCCGAACAAACTGAGTTACGCTCTTCGTACCGAAATGGTCGCACTCCGGCTCAAAGTTTCTGGCGCTTTTTTCACCAATATGATGAACAGAATGCTCAAAAATTTTGCAATCATCTTATTGTTATTTCACATAATCTTTACACGCATTATAAAGAATATGTGCCGAAGAAAAGACTGACCTTAATTCCCATCGTAGTCGATTTAAGAAGGTTTACCAATCATGCCCTGAAGAAACCAGGCCTCATCGGATATGTAGGATCGTTTGGGTATAAAGATGGGGTGGAAGGCATTATCAGGGCTTTTGAGATGGCACAATTAGAAAACCCATTGCTTCGACTGCGGCTCATCGGCTATTGTGAGAACTTCGAATATATAAAAGCTCTGGTCGATTCGAAGGGGCTCAATACTAAAGTGGAGTTAACGGGATTGGTATTGTATAATCAGATTCCTAAATTGCTTGAAGAATGTGAGCTACTGCTTCTGAATCGGATCGATACCAAGTATGCACATTACGGCTCGCCCACCAAATTGGCTGAGTATTTAGCCTCTGGCGTGCCTTCGATTATTACAAACGTGGGCGATGTAAAAGATTATTTGACTCATCTTTTCGATACCTATATTATTGCGCCTGAAAATGATGAAGAATTAGCGAAAGCGATGCTGCTGCGATTTAAAGAAATGGCCTTATTTGATGCCATTGGAAAACAGGGGAGGGTTACCTGCGAACAGAAATTTTCGCATCAGAAACAACTTAAAAAGCTAGTTGAAATCGTAGAAAATTTATGACGATTTGATTAGCACTTCTGCAGTGAGTAGATCTTCCGGTGTCGTAATTTTGATATTACCATAGCTTCCCTCAATCAGATTGATCGATTCGCCATAATATTCCGCCACGGAAGCATCATCAGAAAACGGGGTCAACTCAATATTTTCGGCTATCAGTCGAGTATACGCTTCTTTAATGCGCTTCGATTGAAAGGTCTGCGGGGTTTGAATAAGCATATAGTTTTCTCTCAATAACGCTTTACTTTCTCCTTCTTTTACTTCACGTATGGAGTCTTTCAATTTCACGCTTGTAACGGCATTGCCTTGCTGCTCCGCCATTAAAAATGATGCGTTTATGATTGACTCACTAACCAAGGGCCTTACCCCATCGTGAATCGCTACCAGGCATCCGTTGGGTACCGCGGCTAAGCCATTGGCCACCGATTGAAGCCGCTGTTCGCCTCCTTCAACTAAAGTATAAGGGATGCTGAAATGATGAATCTCACACAATCGTTTCCAATAGGCAAAATGTTGAAACGGTAAAACAAGAATAATTTCATTGCAGATATGCCTAAACTTTTCGATGGTGAGCATTAACACAGGTCTGTTACTCAACTCTAAAAATTGTTTGGGCACCTCATGGCCCATCCGTTTGCCTGATCCACCCGCAACGATTAACGCAATTTTTTTCATACTATGGCAAAAATAAAAAAAACCGTAATCTGGATTGGGTACCAAATTACGGCATGATTAGTATCTGAAAATATCATTAGATGATGAGCATCGCATCTCCATAACTGAAAAAATGATACTTTTCTTTGATCGCTACATTATAAGCCTCCATTAAAAAGTCATATCCAGCAAAGGCTGCCGACATCATTAACAACGTGCTTTCGCTCATGTGGAAATTGGTAACCATAGAGTTAGCTAAACTAAATTCGTACGGAGGGAAAATAAATTTATCGGTCCAGCCATTATAAGGGTTTAGTTGTTTGTTGGCCGAAACCGACGACTCAATGGCTCTCATTGAAGTAGTGCCTATAGCACAAATCTTTCGGTTGTTTAACTTGGCTCTGTTTACAATATCGCAATTCTCTTGCGTTATAATAACTTGCTCACTGTCCATTTTATGCTTGGTCAAATCTTCCACCTCCACGGCACGAAAAGATCCTAAACCAGTATGTAAGGTGATATCAGCAAAATGAACACCTTTGATTTCCATACGTTTGATTAGCTCACGACTAAAATGAAGTCCGGCGGTAGGAGCAGCTACGGCACCTACGTTTTTTGCAAATAAAGTTTGATAACGCTCCATATCACTCGGCTCTGCCTCACGCTTTAAATACTTAGGGATCGGCGTTTCGCCCAGATAGCCAATGGCTTTTCGGAAGTCGATATCGTCGCCGTCGAAAAGAAAACGGATGGTACGACCCCTTGAAGTCGTATTATCCACTACCTCAGCCACCAACATATCGTCATCGCCAAAATACAATTTATTTCCTACACGTATTTTACGTGCTGGATCTACCAACACATCCCATAAACGCAATTCACTGTTTAACTCACGCAATAAGAAGACCTCTATTTTGGCTCCTGTTTTTTCTTTATTCCCCCATAAACGTGCAGGGAACACTTTTGTATTGTTTACAATCATCACGTCCTCGTCGTCAAAATATTCTAGAACATCTTTAAACATTCGATGTTTGATGGTTTGGTTTTTACGATCTAAGATCATCAACCGGCATTCATCACGATTTTTCGAAGGATATTTTGCAATTAATGGTTCGGGTATTGTAATTTTGAATTGAGATAATTTCATATTTTTTGGCTCGTAATTAGCCTAATTTTGGGTTTGCAAAAGTAACATTTCATTCTGTATATTTACCAAAAATTATTAAATGACTCATAAATCTGGAATTCTGTGGCTTTCTGCCTTGTTTTTAATGGCTACAGTGCCCGGTAAAGGCCATCTTAAATTTGATGATTCTTTCAAAGATACAGGTACCGTTAAAAAAGGGTCGTTGCAAACTTACGCCTTTGCTTTTACCAACACCGGTGAAAAAAAAATAAGAATTACATCGGTGATAGCCTATAGCGAATGCCTATCCGTACAACCCATCAAAGATAGTATCATCGAACCCGATGCAGGAGGTGATATTGTGATTGTATTTGATACAAACAAGCATCAGATAGGCGATTTTGCCTTCGCCATCACCGTCAACTCCAATGCCGATAATAAAGAAGTGAAATTGAAAATGTTTGGCAAGCTCGACTAAAAAACGATACGCTGAAACCTTTTTTCAACTCTTGATATAGCCTAGAAAGCCTTTCCAGGATTCATAATTCCGGTGGGGTCGAACACTTTTTTAATGCTTCGCATCAAGTTTAATTCTGTTTCACTGAAAATAATATCTAAATATTTTTTTTGCACATAACCAATACCATGCTCTCCACTGATGGTGCCTCCTAAACTTTTGCAGAGCGCGAAAATTTCACGTATTCCTTGGCTTTCCACCAATTTCCATTGCTCGTCGGTTAAGGCATCACGTAAAATATTAACATGTAAATTCCCGTCGCCAGCATGGCCGAAACAAACCGAACGAAAGCCATGATGAAGTCCGATCTCTTTCACCCCCTGCAATAACTGTGGCAAAAAGGCACGAGGCACTACTGTATCTTCCTCCTTATAAATACTCAGCTGTTTTACCGCTTCGCCAATGCAACGTCGTATTTTCCACCATTGTTCTTTTTGATCGTAGGCGTCGGCAAGCAACACATCCTTACTATGATGTTGGTAGGTAATTTCACTGATCGCTTCACAGTCCTTCAGCAGCTGTTCCTCATAATTCCCATCTACCTCTATAAGTAAGACGGCATTCATCTCATCATCAAAATCAATATTTTTTCGTAAGAAAGTATAGGCGCACGTTAAGGCATCACGTTCCATAAATTCAATACAGGATGGCGTAATTCCGGCTTTTAGAATAGCCGATACCGCTTCACAGGCATCGATGGCATTATTAAAAGGAACCCATAACAAAATATTTTTTTGAGGCAACGGAATAAGTTTTAATACAATTTTAGTGACAATGCCCAAGGTGCCTTCGCTTCCTACCACCAGTTGGGTAAGGTTTAGCCCGGTGGCATTTTTTAGGGTGTTGGCCCCTGTCCATATTATTTCGCCATTGGGTAATACTAGCTCTAAATTGAGTACATAATGACTGGTAACACCATATTTTACGGCCTTTGGACCACCCGCATTCTCCGCAATATTCCCTCCCAAACTACAACTTCCTTTACTTGCAGGGTCGGGTGGGTAGAACAAGTTTTTTCTCTTTACTTCCTGCTGTAACACTTCATTAATGACCCCCGGCTCCACGGTCGCTTGCAAATTTTCTTCATCCACTTTGATGATTTTATTCATTCGCTCCAAGCTCAATAATAGTCCGCCATAAACCGGCAAGGCGCCCCCACTCAATCCTGTTCCTGCCCCTCTCGGCGTCAACGGGATCATAAAATTATGGCAACATATTACAATCCATTGTACCTCTTCAACGGTGTATGGCTTGGCAATAATTTCAGGAAGAAAAACAAGATCTTCGGTATAGTCATGGGCATAGTCAAAAAGCGACTCGCGATCAGAAAACAAAACGTCGAGTGCAAGTTTAGAACTTAATTCCTTCAGGAAATCAGGGCTAATTTTATTGAATGTATTCAAAAGCAATATGATGTTATAATTATTCTATGATCACTTTTTCGGTATAGAGCCTGCCATTGGATATCACCTTCACTAAATAAATACCATGGCTCAGGTTTTTAATATCGACAGCAGTTTCAGAGTGATTGAGAAGTACCTCATACACCGATTTTCCCGTGATGTCGAGCACCGAAAGCGTTGCGTTTTCATCGATATCGTTCAATTGAACAGTGATATTTTTTGAGGATGGATTGGGATAAATAGACATACCCGCTTCATCTGAAACATCATGGTTTAAGCCTAAGGTGTATGCTGTGGTGAAGTTATAGCGTATCTCACTGCCAAAATCCATGTTGAAATTTTTTTGCAACGACCCACTGATATTTTTAAAATAGACATAACCAGTGCCTGCCGAACTTTGATTGGCCCACCAACTTATTCCATCGCCGCCATCGTCAACCACCACAAAGGTATAACAACCCACGGCCAGGTGAACGGTGTCCTTGTAAACCGTGTTCAGTGCGGTCATCGAGTTTTTCTCGTATACGGTAACGCCGCTCCAATCCAATATTTTGTATCTGTTTTCGGTAGGACGGTTATTGGTTTTGAACCAGATTATAAGATTTGCGTCATGCTTTGGCGTAATGGCGACGATACTTGTGGCTTTGTTGTCTAATGCCCATTCATCGGTTACATTATTTATTTTTAATATTTCTGCTTCAAAAACACTTCCGTTAAGGGCTCCCGTCCAGTTAAAATTAGGCAATGTTATTTCCTGTGTTTTGTTCGACAACAGACTTCCAGTCCAAGTATAGCTGGTTTTTATACCATTGCTTAAGCCATATTTAATAACACAGGAGGTCATCGTATTTTTGCCTTTGTTTTTAATCTCTATCACAGGGTTATAACAAACCGGATTCAAACGGCGATAATTCTCATCGTTGCTAGGCGCAATAATATTGGTAAGGGCTGCATCATTATTGAAATTATAATCACCATACTGCACAAATACGGAGCTGATGGCATAACAAGGAGTTTGATTGCCCGTCCAGGTGTAGGGGTCGTAATTTACATCGATACTATCGAGGGCTCCCGGATGTAATTGGTTGGCTGCTAAATCAAAAGAGAATGTATTTACTTTAGTGCCCGGACACCAATTGGCACGGTCATAAATCCAGGTTCCACCTTGAGGATAGATTGGGTTTTTTCCGCAGTCGTCGCGCCAGAGATGCATTTTGCCTATGCTATTATTATTGAGAAGAACTTCTGCACTCTCATCATAAAATTCGGCCGCATTCTCACTGTTATCGCCCCCATGCCCAGAGGAAGTAAATTGGAAAGAGGCACCTTTTGTATTAGGCAATACCGAAAGCGTTTTCATGGGAATTTGTGTGCTTTCAAATTGCGTTGAATTGCTATAACCCATGCAATTGGCTCCACCACTACCCCAAACATTTTCGAGCTTTAGCACCTTTCGAGGTGGCGTGCCTTCGATAAAATAAAACTCTACTGTGGCACTGAAACCACTACTATAGCCAGAGTAAACACATCGCATGGTGCCGGAGTCTTTAAGTAAGTCAACAAAATCGGTTACATCAAACCAATATCGATGTTGCCAGGAAGGCAGATAACCATTGCTACCAGCTCCCTGCATATAAGTTCCATAAGGTGTAATGACTCTTCCTAGCTCATATTTATCGGTTCGTTCGGTTTTGTTCCATAGGGTGTCATGCTTTCCACCACTCGTATCTATTTTGGCCACACTCGAATCATAGATTCCCAAGGCTTTTAAGTATTGTATATGGTTGGTATAATCCCAGCCACTGCAGCCGGTACTGGCGCATCCCAGACTGTATTTCATTAAAATCTGACGATAGGTTTTCGTGCCATCAGGAAATTTGCCTTTAAAGTCGAAGTTGCCATACCAGGTCATATCCATTTTATTCTGGAAGCGGATATAGGTAGTGTCGCCATTCGCCGCGAAAAGAACTCCTGGTAAACAACAGTATAATAGAAATAAAAAATTTTTCATTCAAATTGGATTTGTTACAAAGAACAAGAAAAATAAATGGAAATCAAAATAGAGGAAGGAGGGATGCATTTATTTTATTGAGTTTGCTTCCTTATTTCGGGTTTGTGATCATGGTAAAATTAGAGCTCCCCGAACACTCCTATTTTAATCACGAATTTAGGGTAACCTTATTTTAGACCTTTTGATATAGCAATCTCAATTACGGAAAAAGTTTCCATTTAACGGAATTAAGAAATTGCCAGATTGACTAAAACTCAATGATATCAGCCATTAAAAGTTTGGAACAAATTTAGTAATGCCAACATGAATAGGAACATGATAATTAACAGTTAAAAAATAACAATACTTGAAAATGGTATTGTTCAAGAAAAAGTGTTAGACGTTCTTGTTTAATTCTTTAAGGAAGATTAGAATATGAAAGGGGCAATGAATGCCCCTTTTTTGTTGTCTTTAAATTTTCTCCCAATTTTACTGTTCAGTATAAAGGCCCACGTGTATTTATAGAATAAAGTTCATTCCATAGTTTTATTATTGTTTTTTGATGATGGTTTCATTTTGTAACGATCTGAAAATTAACACCTTAATTTAATACATGATTTATGTCATATTCCAACATGACGTACATCATATTTCATATTCATTATTCTAATCATATTTGCACCATGAATCGATTTCAGATTCTTTTATTGATCACTGACACTCCAACCTTCAGTCCAATAAATTAGGCTCGACAGCCTGCAAACTATGAGCAAAATATGGATATTGGTTACCCACGGTATTCCAAACTATTAAAAAATTTAATTGCTTTTTATTCCATTTTGCTTTTCACTTTAGGGAAATTTCTTATATCGTTTTTTCTCTTCAATTCTCAACATATTTACTTATGCCTAAATATTAAAATCAACGATGTATTTTCAAAATCTAACAAAATGAAACTATTTACAAACTTATTAATTTTTGCATCCATATTTTATGGATACAATATCTCTGCTCAGGATCTCGATGTAGGGCATATTGCAAGTTCCACCTCCGATTTGTCGGTGGTAGGCAGCAGCTCACTCTATGTTTCAGGCAACGTCAGCATTACCTCTGCTGGTATCTATAAAAATGATGGCACCGTGGATATAAAGGGTAATATCACCAATGATTTTGAGAGTATGGCAGAAGGCACGGGCTCTACCACTCTTACCGGCACGGCGGTGCAAACCCTTGCCGGAGCTGAACCATTTAAAGTATATGATTTAACCATCAATAATACTTTTAATACTACTTCAGCTATCGTGCTCAGCAAACCTTTAAATGTAGGTCACACCCTTACCTTCACCGATGGCATTATTTCAACGGGAAGTAATAAAGTTATATTCATTGCTGGCGCTTCAACTACAGGCCCATCAGCCACCTCACATATTCTTGGAACAGCCGAAAAAATTGGGAACACCGCCTTCGATTTCCCGGTAGGCGATGGCGTAAAATTAA
>CAIUDH010000100.1 GCA_903897855.1 uncultured Bacteroidota bacterium
TAAAAAATTAGGATTGCAAATTAGTGGAGAAGCCAATCCCTTGGTAAAAACGCCTGCAGACAAAAAAATATGGTACAGTACTTCATTACCTTGGCTTAGCATAGGTTATGAGATTAATGTTTCGCCGATGCAAATGATCACGATTTATAATGCCATTGCGAATCATGGCACGATGGTAAAGCCATTATTTGTCAAAGAAATTAGGGCGATAGGAAAAAAGCCTGAATTGATTACCCCCACTATTCTGAATGAAAAAATTTGCAGTGATGAAACACTGAAAAAACTTATGACGATGTTAATCGGTGTGGTAGAACATGGCACTGGACAGCTTTTAAAGAATCCGAACTATAGTGTCGCAGGAAAAACCGGGACGGCACAGGTGGCTGATAAGAATTTAGGCTATGCAAAAAAAGTGTATCAGTCATCCTTTGTTGGATTCTTTCCTGCCGATAAACCAAAGTACACCTGCATGGTCGTCATCAACAACCCTACTGGGGGTGCTTATTATGGTGCCCTTGTGGCCGGGCCTGTATTCAAAGAAATAGCCGACAAGGTGTATTCATTAAATACCGATATGCAAAAAGTAACCAATGACACCAGTCGCACTTCGGTACAGATTCCTTTTCTAAAACCTGGTTCAATCCATGATTTCAAAACCATCAGTACCGCGTTAGGATTGAACTATTTCTATCAAGATGCTGATGATGGAAGTGATTTTATTAAGCCTGTAAAAATGGACTCCGCCTATGCCCTTGAGGAGGTGAAAATTTACGAAAACCGCATTCCAAATGTCATCGGCATGAGTGCTAAAGATGCTCTTTATATTTTAGAAAATTTAGGTCTTGCCGTAAAACTTAGCGGGTGTGGTAGAGTGACAGCACAAAGCCCGATGGTAGGAACACCCTTGATTAAAAATACAACCATTGACTTAGTACTTCAGTAAAAGTAAATCATGCAGCAATTAAATACACTCCTCGGTACTGTCAATGTCATACAAAGTATGGGCCCTGGAAACTGCGACATTTCTTCGATTTGTATTGATTCGAGAAAAGCTGGTAAGCAGAGTTTATTTGTGGCTATAAAAGGGACACATACCGATGGTCACGCGTATATTTCTGTGGCTATCGATGCCGGTGCTTCTGCTATTGTATGTGAAGTTCTACCTGCCGTCATAACCCCAACGGTAACCTATCTTTTGGTAAAAGACTCGGCTGCAAGTTTAGGAAATATCGCCACCAGTTTTTATGGAAACCCATCTTCGAAACTAAAGTTGGTAGGGGTTACAGGCACCAATGGCAAAACCACTGTTGCAACGCTGTTGTATCAATTATTTCGGAACTATGGCCATAAAACGGGATTGATTTCCACGGTTGAAAATAAAATTAATGATCGTATTGTTTCATCTACACATACGACCCCCGATGCCATTACTTTAAACGAGTTACTCTCTCAGATGGTAGCGGTAGGATGCGAATATGTTTTCATGGAATGTAGCAGTCACGCCATTCATCAGCATCGAATTGGCGGACTCATTTTCGCTGGCGCGCTCTTTACCAATCTCACCCACGATCATCTCGATTACCATAAAACTTTTGCTGCTTACAGAGATGTTAAAAAAACTTTTTTTGATACACTAGATGAATCAGCGTTTGCGATTGTAAACAAAGACGACAAAAACGGTTCCGTGATGTTGCAAAACACGAAAGCCTCTTGCTACACTTTCAGCATGATTAACATGGCTGATTTTAGGGTAAAAATTGTGGAACAAGATTTTAATGGTATGCTTTTGAATATTGAAGGCAAAGAGTTCTGGGTTCAACTCACCGGTGAATTCAATGCCTATAATATTTGTTTGGTATATGCCACGGCGTTTTTGTTGGGGAAAGAAAAATCGGAATTGTTTGCGGCACTCTCTGCGCTAAAATCTGTAAATGGGCGTTTTGAGTATTTCCAGTCGGCAACAAATATAACAGCGATAGTAGATTATGCCCATACTCCAGATGCTATCAAGAATGTATTAATAACGATTAATAAGATTAGAACGCGTAATGAAAATTTGATTACTGTGCTTGGTTGTGGAGGAGACCGAGACAAAACGAAACGTCCGATTATGGCCCAAGTAGCTTGCGAATTGAGTGACCGAATTATACTCACAAGCGATAATCCACGAACCGAGAATCCAGAAGTCATCTTAGATGAAATGGAAGCTGGCGTATCGGGAGAGCACTTCAAAAAAGTGTTAAGAATCACGGATCGAAAAGCAGCGATTAAAACGGCTGTTGCTTCGGCAGAGCGGGGGGATATCATACTCATCGCAGGGAAAGGGCACGAAACCTACCAGGATATAAATGGCGTGAAGCACCATTTCGATGACAAAGAGGAAGTGAAAACATATTTGGAGATGATGGAAAAATGAAGTCACTATTTAAAAATTTGAAACCGGTTAAAAATTAAATTAATACGCACATGTTTTATTTCCTATTTGAATACTTAAAAGATCACTACGGTTTACCTGGGGGTGGTGTATTTCAATACATCTCATTTCGCACTTCGATGGCAGTCATCTTATCGTTATTGATTACGGTGGTATTTGGGAAAAATTTAATTCTGAAATTACAACGTCTGCAAGTAAAAGAAACCATACGTGACCTAGGCTTGGAAGGCGAAAAACAAAAAATTGGAACTCCAACCATGGGAGGGCTTATCATTCTGTCGGCCATTATTATTCCGACGCTTCTATTCGCAAAATTCACCAATGTATACATCATCCTCATGCTAGTGTGTACCGTTTGGCTCGGCCTCATCGGTTTTTTAGATGATTATATTAAAGTATTCAAGAATGACAAAAAAGGATTGGCAGGAAAGTTTAAAATTTTGGGGCAAGTAGTGCTTGGTGTTGTCGTTGGCGCTACCTTATTCTATAATAAAAATGTAGTGACAGGGCAATTTATCAGCCCCAAGGAAGCGATTGCCTTAAACGTAGATACAACCTCTTTAAAACGCGAAGTGATTAACGGTAACACGTATTATGTAAGAACACAACATTCGGTAAAAACGACGATTCCATTTGTAAAAACGCATGAATTCAATTACGAAAAACTGATCTCCTGGTTTTGCAATGACTGCCACTCCTTCGCATGGCTTATTTTTATCCCTATTGTCATTTTTATAATTACTGCGGTATCGAATGGTGCTAACATTACAGATGGGATTGATGGATTGGCAACAGGCACCTCTGCCATCATCGGTGCTGTACTTGGAATATTTGCGTATGTATCGGGTAACAAGGTTTTTAGTGAATACCTAAACATAATGTATATACCCAACACCGGGGAGCTGCTCATTTTTGCGGGCGCCTTTGTGGGCGCCACTGTGGGCTTCTTATGGTACAATTCTTTCCCTGCACAAGTTTTTATGGGCGATACCGGTAGCTTACCCTTAGGAGGTATTATCGCGGCCTTCGCCATTATGGTTAGAAAGGAACTCTTGATTCCTATTCTCTGTGGAATCTTTTTAGTAGAAAATTTATCCGTGATGCTACAGGTTGGGGTATTTAAATTTCGAAAACGAAAGTATGGCCTTGAGTATGCGCGTGCGAATCGTCTTTTTAAGATGTCGCCTCTTCATCATCATTACCAAAAGAGTGGTTACCACGAGAGTAAAATCGTTACTCGTTTTTGGATTATCGGAATTATGCTAGCCATCATTTGTTTTATCACCCTGAAACTAAGATAGACACGAGTCACTAAAATTAAAAGCGTAATGGAGTCGCACAACATGAATAAGAAGAAACGAATCGTAATCCTTGGAGCAGGTGAAAGTGGCACTGGTGCTGCTATTTTGGCTATGCAACAAGGATTTGAAGTTTTTTTAAGCGACCACGGAAAGATCAAAGACAAATATCGAAATGAATTACTAGAACTCAAAATTGAGTTTGAAGAAGGAGGTCACTCTGAAGAAAAAATACTCAATGCAGATGAAGTCATCAAAAGCCCCGGTATTCCTGACCATATAGCCGTGATTCAAAAACTCCGAGAGAAGAAAATTTTGATCACCAACGAAATTGAATTTGCAAGCAGATACACCGACGCACAAAAAATATGTATCACTGGTACCAATGGCAAAACCACGACCACACTTCTTATCTATCATATGCTCAAAAAAGCCGGCTTCCATGTAGGTATAGGAGGCAATGTAGGATTAAGTTTTGCTCGACAGGTAGCCTATGAAAAATTTAAATATTACGTATTAGAGTTAAGCAGCTTTCAACTCGACGGCTTAACTGAGTTTAAAGCAGAGGTAGCTATACTCTGCAATATCACACCAGACCATTTAGACCGTTACGACTACAAAATTGAAAATTACATCGCATCTAAATTTCGTGTGGCGCGCAATCAGACTGAGCATGATTATTTCATTTATTGTTCAGATGATGCATTCACGATGCAATACTTGAATACCGTCGAAATCCAATCCAAGAAAATACCCTTCAGTATAAAAGAAAAACTTACTGAAGGAGCTTATAAAGAAAACGATCAAATAAATATAAAATATAACAACCAAGAATTCAATATGCACATTAACGAACTTGCCTTAGTAGGGCAACACAACACGTACAATTCAATGGCTGCAGCTATTGTAGGACAACTTTACAATTTACGTAAAGAAACAATACGAGAAAGTCTGCAAGATTTTGAAAATGTAGAACACCGCTTAGAGTTTGTAGCGAAAGTGGGTGGTATTGAGTTTGTCAACGACTCGAAGGCAACCAATGTAAACAGTACATGGTATGCCTTAGAATGCGCTGATGCGCCCTTAATATGGATCGCAGGAGGGCAAGACAAAGGCAATGATTACACCTTACTTAAGCCGCTGGTTCGAGAGAAAGTTAAATTTATTGTTTGTTTAGGGAAAGACAACCGTAAAATTCATGAAGCCTTTATGAATGATGTCGACATGATTATCAATACCACATCAGCGAAGGAAGCGGTACAGGTGGCCTATCGTTTTGCCGCAAAAGGAGATAAAGTAATGCTCTCACCGGCATGTGCCAGTTTCGACTTGTTTGAAAATTACGAAGACCGGGGAAGACAATTTAAGAAAGCGGTAAGGGATTTGTAGTGTGCCAACCTTAAAGATAAATAAGACTCCACTATTCACCTCATCATAAAATGAAACACGCTAATTAAAATGAACGTTACCGCCGTCATCAAAAAAATTACACAACTCACCAAAGGCGATTTTGCCATTTGGATGATTGTAATTTTATTGTCGCTGTTTAGCATGGCTGTAATATACAGTGCCACCGGCACTTTAGCTTATCAAAAAAAGGGGGGGCATACCGAATTTTATTTATTCAAACAATTGCTTTTTGTTTTTGTTGGGTTCCTCATTATTTATTTCTGTCATTTGGTTGACTACCGTTATTATTCGCGGGTAGCGCAAATGCTATGGCTGGCCTCCATTCCCTTATTGCTTTATACAATTTTATTCGGAAGTGATGTTAATGACGCAAAGCGCTGGATCACGTTACCTATCATAAACACGTCGTTTCAAACCTCTGATTTAGCGAAAATTGCGCTCATCATGTTTTTGGCACGAATGCTTTCAAAGAAGCAAGATGAAATTAAAGAATTCAGAAAAGCATTTTTACCCATCCTGATTTCCGTAACCGTGATTTGCTTGTTAATTTTCCCAGCAAATTTATCGACGGCTGCGGTCCTATTCATGACCTCAATAATAATCATGTTTATTGGTCGCATCAAGGTTAAGTATATTTTAATACTTCTGGCATGTGGTATGGTATTATTAGCGGCAGCCATTTTTACGGTCAAAAATTTGCCTGTGAGTGTTGTTAAAAAAATGGGGAGAGTCGCTACTTGGCAATCCAGATTAGAAAACTATGGCGGGGATGACAAGACGGCATCGTATCAAAATGAGCAGGCCAAGATTGCGATTGCCACGGGCGGGCTCTTTGGCAAAGGCCCTGGGAAAAGCACTCAGCGTAACTTTTTACCCAACCCCTATGCCGATTTCGTATATGCTACCATCATTGAAGAATATGGTCTATTCGGCGCTTTCATTGTGATTGCATTGTATCTCTTACTGCTCTACCGAACCATTCGAATTGCGATGAAAAGTCCGAGGGCCTTTGGAGCCTTACTCGCCATTGGATTAAGTTTTAGTCTCGTCATCCAAGCGTTTATAAATATGGCTGTGGCTGTTAATATATTTCCGGTGACGGGCTTGCCATTGCCTTTGGTAAGCATGGGGGGTACGAGTTTATGGTTTACTTGCTTTGCATTCGGCTGTATTTTAAGTGTGAGTAGACATATCGATGAAAACGAAGAGATCTTAGCAAAAGAAGGAGAAGGAGTAAAATAATTAAAATGCCAATCGATTCACCTAATTATTAATACCATGAAATACATTTTATCAGGAGGAGGCACCGGGGGACATATTTATCCCGCCATCGCCATTGCCAATGAATTAAAAAGACGTGATCCATCATCTGAAATTTTATTTGTAGGGGCACAGGATAAAATGGAGATGGAGAAAGTGCCAGCCAATGGATATAAGATTGAAGGGCTTTGGATAAGTGGGTTACAACGAAGAATCACTTTAAGCAATTTACTTTTCCCCTTCAAAGTATTGGCGAGTAAGTTTAGGGCAAAAAAAATACTGAAAGCGTTTAAACCTGATGTGGTCATAGGCACTGGAGGTTTCGCTAGTGGTTCCATTGTGAATGAAGCCGCCGCGATGGGTATTAAGACCTTGATTCAGGAGCAAAATTCATATGCCGGATTAACCAATAAGATTCTCGGAAAAAAGGTAAACGCCATTTGTGTTTCCTACGAAGGAATGGAGCAGTTTTTCCCTAAGAGTAAAATGGTGTACACCGGCAACCCTATCCGTAAGGACATTATTAATATTTACAGTAAAAAAAATCAAGCCATCAAACTCTTCCAACTCGACGACGAGAAAAAGACCTTGTTAGTTTTAGGCGGCAGTTTAGGTTCGGGAACAATCAATAAAAGTATTGCAGCGCAAATTGAAAAACTGCAACAAGCTAAAATTAATGTTATATGGCAAACAGGTTCCTTTTATATTGAGACCTACAAAAAACATCATAAAGGGGATATCAAAGTATTTGATTTTATCAAAGAAATGGATATGGCCTATGCTGCTGCCGACGTGGTGATTTCGAGGGCGGGAGCCTTATCAATAAGCGAAATGGCCTGTGCCAATAAAGCCTGCTTATTAGTGCCATCACCTAATGTAGCTGAAGATCATCAAACAAAAAATGCAAATGCTTTGGTTACAAAGAAGGCAGCGATCATGATCACAGATGTTGATGCTCCCAATAAATTAGTTGACGAAGCATTATTGCTCATGAAAGATGAGAAGAGGCTGCTAGAGCTCAAAAAAAATATTTCCGCTTTAGCACGGATGGACTCAACAGAAAAAATTGTAGACGAAATATTAAAATTAGTGCAAAAAAAATAATGTCCTTTTCAAACTATAAAAAAGTTTATTTCTTAGGTATTGGCGGCATTGGGATGTCGGCATTGGCTCGCTATTTCAATCATCTTGGTTTGGAAGTATTTGGCTACGATAAAACCGCTACTGATTTAACAAGAAAGCTAGAAGAGGAAGGAATACTCATACATTTTAGTGATAACGGGGAAAAAACTATTACAACACATCACTTAACACCCCTTGATACTTTAATCATAATAACCCCAGCCATTCCTAAAGACTTCGAAGAATTGGAGGCCTTAAATAATCATCATTTTACGATTAAAAAGCGCTCTGAAATTCTTGGGATGATTAGCGAGAACTATACGACCATTGCTGTGGCCGGCACCCATGGAAAAACCACTACCTCCAGCCTAATTGCTCACCTAATTTACAGTTCCGGAAAAAACTGTTTGGCTTTTCTCGGTGGAATATCGACCAATTACCATACCAATTTGCTTTTGCCATTGAACTCACTTACCGAGGCCGTTTGTGTGGTTGAAGCCGATGAATACGATCGTTCTTTCCTAAAACTATCGCCATCGATAAGCATTATTAATAGCATGGATGCCGATCATCTTGATATTTACGGAACAGAAGAAGAATTTAAAAAAGGATTTAATGATTTCGCAAAAAAAACAAGAGCCGGAGGATCGCTGTTTTTCAAAAAAGATTTACCCCTCAATCGAAATGAGATAAACAATTACTCCTTCTCTTTGCTAGACCAGACTGCTCAAATATTTGCAGACAATCTTGCAATCCGTGATGGGCAATACTATTTTGACTACACAAACAACATATCCGATATTCATTTCGAAAACTTGGAATCGGGCATACCTGGTTCGCATAATGTTGAGAATGCGCTTGCTGCTATTAGTGCTGCTCTATTGATTGGGTTAACCGAGCAACAGATACGCCAAGGTTTAAAATCATTTAAAGGGGTTAGACGACGTTTTGAATTTATCATCAACCATCCACAAAAAATATTTATTGATGATTATGCGCATCACCCAGAAGAATTACGTGCCTTTATAAGTTCGGTGAAAGCCCTGTATCCCAACAAGAAAATAACAGGCGTATTTCAACCCCATCTATTTACTCGTACACGCGACTTTGTTGATGGGTTTGCTCAGAGTTTAAATCTACTGGATGATCTTATTTTACTAGACATTTATCCTGCGCGAGAAATGCCGATTGAAGGCATTGACTCAAGTATTATTTACGACAAGATAACGATTCAAAAAACGCTCTGTAGCAAAAAGGAGTTGGTTAAAATTATTGCAGAAAAAAATCCGGAGGTGCTTGTTACTTTAGGGGCAGGCGATATTGACACGCTCGTTCAGCCTTTAAAAAAGATGCTCTTGCAAAAAAGCGCTTCTCTTTTTGCAGAAGATCTACAATCTTGTATAGAAGGTAAAGTAATAGCCCATGAGCCCATGTTGAAACATACCTGGTTGAAAATTGGAGGAACGGCTGATATGTTTGTGAAACCAAAAAATATCGATGATGTTATCATCACCGTAAACTACGCCCTAGAGCATCAAATTCCTTATTTTATTCTTGGCAACGGGAGTAATCTATTGGTTGGTGACGGAGGTATTAGAGGTATCGTTATTGCCTTGGCCGAAGCAGAGTCGTACTTCACACAGGAAGGGAATTTTTTTACAGTAAGTGCCTCCTACTCATTACCAAAATTTGTGCTTGAAACTTTAAAACTAGGTTATGAAGGTTTAGAAGCCACTGCAGGAGTCCCTGCCACTATTGGGGGTGCTACCCGTATGAATGCAGGAGCTTATGGTACAGAGGTGTTTGATTGTATTCACAAAGTTAAATTTATCAGAGATGGCGTGGTTCAAGAGAAACAGAAAAAAGATATCAAATTCAGCTATCGTTATACCGAATTTGAACATGATACGATATTAGAAACCACTTTTGAACTTGTAAAAGCTGACGATATTAATAGTGTTGCAGCAAAAAGAAAAGCATTATTAGAAAAGCGGAAAGACTCGCAACCCCTTGATAAACCAAACACCGGAAGCGTCTTTAAAAACCCATTACCTCATTTTGCAGGCAAGCTAATTGAGGACGCCGGATTAAAAGGATTTGCCTTAGGCAATGTGCAAGTATCGCCCAAACATGCCAACTTTATCGTTAATAACGGTGGTGCCACAGCCAAGGAATTTATGGAATTAATATTTCTGATTATTAGAACCGTGCAAGAGAAATACGATATACTTCTTCATCCTGAAGTATTAGAGGTAGGAGAGCCAAACACAAATAATGACACTCATGAAATATAAGAAAATACTTTTCATTGCTTTGTGGTGCTTGTTGATTGCAGGTGTAGGTGTTTTGTTATTTACTATTAACCAACATAAAAGAAACGAGACTTGCGAGCGTATTGATATTGAAATAGAAAACAGTGAAAGTAACCACTTCATTGACTCCGCCATGGTGATCCAACAAATAGATGCGAATCAAATCATTGGAAACAAAATTGCAAATATTGATGCAGGGCAGATAGAGACGTTGCTGGAGAGTAACCCTCATATAAAAAATGCAGAGGTTTATAAAGAGGTGGATGGCACACTACATATCAAAATTTGGCAGCGAGCTGCAATGATGCGAGTTATAAACTTGGATGAAGAAAGCTATTATGTAGATGAAGAAAATAATAAAATGCCCTTAAGTAAAAACTATACAGCGCGTGTTTTGGTGTGTAATGGCAACCTGAGTGAGAAGTGTACTAAATGCGACACAATAAATTCAAATACACTTAAAACGTGTGCCTGTATTGCACAATATGTGCATAAGAGTAGTTTCTGGAATAGCACCATTGAGCAGATTTTTGTAACATCCGATAGTGCGATAATATTAGTGACAAAATTAGGTGACCTTAAAATAATTTTTGGGGATGCCACGGAGCTTGAAGCTAAGTTTAATCGTCTGTTTGCTTTTTATAAACAAGCATTGTCCAAAACAGGATGGGACAAATACATGAGTATAGATGTGAGTTATAAGAACCAATTGGTAGCAAAAAAAAGATGACCGAGTAACTGATATTTGAGCTGAAGAAAAATAGATAGTACCCTGAATTTGAATTAAGAAAATAAAATTTAAAAAGTATATCACAAATGGAACAATCGAGAATAGTAGTTGGGTTAGATATTGGCACCACAAAAATATGTGTGCTTGTAGCGCGTAAGAATGAGACTGGCAAGGTCGAAATCTTAGGCATGGGAAAAGCGGATAGTAATGGTGTGCAACGAGGGGTGGTGGTGAACATTGCTCAAACGACAGATGCTATTGTTGAAGCCGTTAAAAAAGCAGAGGAAGATATACGAAAAAACTTAAAGAGCGAAGTCCAGATAAAAATAGCTGAAGTGTTTGTAGGTATAGCAGGACAGCATATTAAGAGTGCTCAGAGCAGATTCATCCGATTGCGAAATAACGCTGAAGATGAAATAGATGCGACGGATATTAAAGCTTTGGTGATGGACATGAAACGTGTTCCGCTAGAACCAGGCCACGAAATTATTGATGTTATTCCTCAAAGTTATTTAGTTGATAACGAACTAGCTATTGGAACACCGGTAGGAATGTCAGGCACAAGGTTGGAAGGTAATTTCCACATCATCACCGGTCAAATAACAGCAGCAAATAACATTCGTCGATGTGTATCTAAAGCCAATTTAAGCACCAAAACATTATTTCTTGAACCTATCGCATCGGCCGCTGCTTGTTTAAGCGATGACGAATTGGCTGGGGGTGTATGCCTTGTTGATATTGGAGGCGGCACCACCGATGTGGCTATATTTTATGAACATGTAATTCGTCATACCGCCATTATTCCCATCGCAGGAAAAGTGTTGACCAATGATATAAAAAGTGGATGCATGATTTTAGAGCGACAAGCAGAAATGTTAAAAACCGATTTCGGCAGCTGCTTGCCAAGTATGGAGAAAGACAATGACTACATCGTAATAGAAGGACTGCGAGGAAGAGGCAACAGAGAAATTTCAACAAAAAACTTAGCGAAAATAATTGAAGCACGTATGATTGAGATAATCAGCCACGTGTATCATGAAATTAAAGCAGTAGGACTAGAAAAAAAATTAATAGGAGGCATCGTTCTTACCGGTGGTGGTTCCAATATTAAGCATTTGTCTCAGTTTGTGGAGTTTCATACTGGCTTACCCGCTCGTATTGGATTACCCAATGAGCATCTTGCAAAAAGTTTTGTTGATGTAACCAACCCAACCTATTCGACAGGCGTAGGGCTTGTTATTAAAGGCTTTGAAGAATATGAAGCAGAAGATTTGTTTACGAACAACTCAAATAAAATGGAGCATGAAGAGGTTGAAGTAAAAGAAGTGAAAACGCAGAAGGAAATACGGAATAAGGCGGGCTTATGGAAAGGGCTTGGAAGTTACCTATCCAATTTCCTGAAGGATGGGGAAGAATTTAATGACTTTGAAAAATAAATAATAAATATAAAAAATATACCTCTATGATACAATTTGATATTCAAACAGAACAACGTAACAATATAATAAAAGTGATTGGTGTAGGCGGCGGTGGTGGCAATGCAATTAACCACATGTATCGCATGGGCATTAAAGATGTAGATTTTATAATCTGCAATACTGATGCGCAAGCATTGGATTCCAGTCCGATACCCACTAAAATTTATCTTGGCAAAACCCTTACAGAAGGGTTGGGCGCAGGATCGAATCCGGAAATTGGCAGAAAAGCAGCGGAAGAATCACGTGAAGAAATAGAACAGCTTCTCCATAAAAACACGAAGATGGTTTTTATCACTGCCGGCATGGGTGGAGGTACCGGTACTGGTGCAGCTCCTGTCATCGCTCGTATTGCCAAAGACCTAGGAATTCTCACAATTGGAATCATCACTACTCCTTTCATGCGTGAAGGCCGAAGAAAACGCAATCTTGCTGAGCAAGGAATAAAAGAATTACGCGAAAATACAGACAGCGTTATTTTGGTTAATAATGACAAACTGCCACTTTTGTTTGGCAACCTCTCAATGAATGCTGCTTTTGCAAAAGCAGATGACGTGCTATGCACTGCTGCTAAAGGCATCTCTGAGCTTATTACCATCACAGGTCGTATGAACGTGGACTTTGCGGATGTGCGTAATGCGATGACGGATAGCGGTTCGGCCTTAATGGGTATTGGAGAAGCCAATGGCCAGAATAGGGCTATTGAAGCCATCAACGCGGCACTTGAATCGCCGTTGTTAAACGATGCTAATGTAAATGGAGCTGAACACGTGCTTGCCAATATCACCTATGGCCGTCGTGAATTTATGATGGACGAATTCGATCAGATTATGGAATACATCGAAGATGCGGTGGGGGAAAATGCCAATATCAAAATCGGAGATTGTTATGATGAGAGCCTTGAAGACCAACTCCGTGTTACCTTAATTGTAACTGGTTTCGAAGTGAACAATATTATTTCATCGGCCGAGAAAAATATCGTCTCTGAAATTTCAGCAAAACCTGCTGAGTTGCCGGCGAGTATTATGGTGGAGCCTGCTTCGAGTCCAATGAATCAATCTGAAGATGTGAGGATGACCCTTGTCGAGAAAAAAGAGGAAACGCCATTGAAAAACGAGAATTTTGCATTTCAGAATTACGATCAGAATTGGAATGTTAATACCCCTGAGAAAACAGAGCAAGAGGAAGTGAAAAAAATTACCTACTTAAACTCAAATGCCAAAATTATCGATCCTTTATCTTCATCGCCTGTTCATGAGAATCATGATATTATCCAAACCACGCTAAGCTTAGATGAGATGGAGATGCTTAAGCGCAGTGAAGACCGGACATCAAAACTTAAAGGATTTAATTTTGATTTAAACAAGCCTGTGGAGGATATGGAAGACCAGATAAATATACCTGCCTACCTTCGTTCTAATTTACAGCTCGACGAAGAAATACATTCATCAGAGCGCATCAGTTCGAATCTCACGTTAAATACAGAGAACAACGACAAACCGTTATTTAGGACCAATAATTCGTTCTTCGATCCTGAGGTAGACTAAATCTTATTTCACTTTAAATATAAAAAGCCACCGCTTGTTAAGCGGTGGCTTTTTATATCCCCCTCTACTTATCGCCATTTTATTTCTTTTGGTTCTCGGTCGCACGGGATTAAGTTTTTCTCCATAAACAATACACTATGCCAATCGGCTTGTTTATAACCTGCATTTTTAAAAACACCCACATGGGTGAAGCCAAACTTTGAATGAAAACGTACACTCTTTTCATTGGGCAAAGTGATACCTGCGAATGCATTATGAAATCCTCTGTTGGTGCACTCTTCCAGTAACTTCGTATAGAGGAGCGAAGCGACTCCTTGATTTTGAAATTCATCAAGTATATAAACTGATGTTTCAATGTCCCAATTGTAGGCTGCACGCTCCCTGAATTTCTGAGCATAGGCATACCCAATTACTTTTTTTTGAAATTCACAAACAAAAAATGGATAGCAGTTGACTATTCCTTCGATGCGACGCGAAAACTCCTCAAGCGTGGGCACAGTGTATTCAAAAGTAACAGCTGTGTTTAACACATACGGTTGGTAAATATCCAACACCGCCTGCGAATCAAGGATGGTAACATTGCGAAGTATCATCTTGGAGATATTCATTAAATTGATCGAATTCTTTTAATTAGGTGAGTTTTTACCACGACGTCCAACCACCATCCACTGCGATAATTTGACCATTGATATAATTGCTTCCTTTGGTACAAAGAAGATAAAATGTTTCCATCATCTCCTCTACCTTTGCCATTCGTTTCATCGGAGTCAACGCAGCATATGCGTCAATAAAAACTTGAGGCTGATTGTTTTCAATTCCCCCGGGGGCTATACCATTCACATTAAACCCTCTTTCACCTAAATACACCGCCAGATACTTTGTCGCCATAGCAAGACCTGCTTTTGTAACCGGATAACTTATTGGTTTATAAATTTCCTGACCTTGTATTTCGGCAAGACCCTTGTAGACATCTTGATTGGGGGGCACCAATCCATAGGTAGAAATGACATTTACAATTTTACAATTCTCGCCATCAGAGGTATTAAAAATAGGGAGTAGTGATTGAATCAGAAAAATAGGGGCGGTTAAATTCAAGTTCACTTCTTTACGCCAGTCACTTAAAATGAGATCTTCAAATTTACCAACGCTAATGCTATTGTCTTCAACTTTAGGATTAAAGGCTGCATTATTTATTATTCCTTTTAAATTTTTTGTTTTACCCCTAACTGAATTTACAAGCGAGTCATATTTTTCAATTTGTGTTAAATCAAATTGAATGTAACTAATGTTTTCACTCTCAAATCCGCATTCTGCAGCGATATCGATGACCAACACATGCAATCCATGCTTAGATAAATATTGGGCCGTTGCACTTCCAAGAAGGCCTAGACCACCGGTAAGAATTATTGTTGGATTCATATTATGAGAGTGAGCCATGTCCATTTTATTGTGTGTCGGACTGAAGCAGATTTCCGATTTTAACACCTTTCGCTTCTAGTATCATATCAGCCACTTCCCGCACAGCTCCCTCTCCTCCCCTGGTTTGAAGCAAGTAAATGTTCGGAATGGTTTTCACTTCGGGACGTGCGTTCGGAGGACAGGCTGCAAATCCTACATTTCGCAGGAGTTCAAGGTCGTTTAAATCATCGCCGACAAAACCAACTTCAAGGAGTGTTAATTTTTCCTTGTTGCATAATTCCTTCGCAGCCTCGAGTTTATTGCTACACCCCAAATACAGAGATTCAATTTTTAATTTTGCAGCACGTTGAGACACGATGGGCGAATTTTCGCCTGTGATAATCGCCGACTTTACCCCTACCCTTCGTAATAAACTTATTCCCATTCCGTCATAAGTAGAAAACTTTTTCATCTCATCGCCATTTGGACTATAATACATTCCTGCATCGGTAAGTACACCATCACAATCCATGATGAGTAATTTGATATTTTTTAGTATCTTCTGCATATTAGTTTTTTCGATACTTTAGTTTCGCACGTTGTTCATTTTCAATCTCTAGAATTTCAGTACTCTTATAGGTAAGTGCATTAAATGTACCATTCAAATCGCGCACTAGTTTTTCCATTCCTGGTTTCTCGAGACTTGCAGCATGGTCGGTACCTTTCCAAGTGCGGTCGATGGTGAAATGTCGTTCAATCCAGCGCGCCCCTAAGGTATATGCAGCGATGTCAAGGGCAATGCCATTATGATGACCACTAAATCCTATTTCAGAGACTCTGTTTCCAAATTTATGATATAACCTATTTATCTCCAAAAGACACGCGTCCGAATCCGGTACCGGATATCCACTTGTACAGGAGTAAATTACGAGACGGGTAGCGGCTTGATTCGATTCTTCGAAAAATGAAATAATACTCTCTTCTTCTGCGTGGGTAGTCATGCCTAACGAAATTTGCACCTGTCCTTTATAGTCATCTCGAAGAAGTTTAAGTATCCCAAAATTGTTATTACATGCCGAAGGAACCTTAATGAACTGAGGATTCAAGGCGATGATTTCTTGAGTCGAAGTAATATCCCAAACAGAAGTAGAATATTCTATACCGATAGATCGGCAATACTCAAGTAATGATTCGTGTTGCAGCGCACTCAACTCCAATTTTTCACGATGCTCACCATAGGTTGCCCCATAACTATTCCACGGGTTTGGATGTGGTGCAGCATATTGTTCAGGCGTTAATAACTCTTTTGGATTGCGCTTTTGAAACTTCACATAGTTACAGCCACATAACTTTGCTAAGTCAACTAATTGCAGTGCTAAGGCGTAATTGCCCATGTGATTACATCCAATTTCCGCAATCACTTTAGGTTCCTTATAATCAAATTTAAACATTCGTAATAATGGTTATGGTTTTTTACTCAGGAAAGCTTCTTTTTGTTTCTTCAAAAAATCAGAGAAAAATTTTTGTCCGGTAACGATAATGGTTATCAAAACAAATCCAACGAGAGATACAATCGCTGAAATTAATTTCCAGTTGGAAGAAGTAGCACGTGGCAACGGATATTTTGGAGTATCAATGGCTTGCACAATAGGACTTTCATCGAGAAGAGTAAGTTTGGCCATTTCTAACTGTCTTGAGCTTTCGAGGTATGAAGACGTAAGCATACCAATATCTTGTTTAAACTTTGCTTCATCGGCAGCACCGGCCGACTTAATTAACCGTTGATTAGAGTCTTTCCAAGCCGCAAAATCATATTCTGCACTTCGCAGAGCAATCGACAGCGAATCGCGTTTATTCTGAAGAAAATCGACCGTCTCAACCCCCTTCACTTTTTTACGAGAAATATAAAAATCGCATAACGACTTAATCTGCTCTTCTACTACTAATTTAGCAAAGTGTTCATTCTCATTTTTAAAAGTGAATGACATCTTCCAGCTTTTGATATCAATATCAAATGTTTCCTGCTTGGATATCATACCAACCAGAACACCAACAATACTATCTTGAAAATCGACACGAGAGGCCTCTGGATGCTTCCTGAATTTATAATCGTTCAGTATAGGATGCTCTCGCCATTTAACATCTAACCCTGTTATTCGTGCAAAATGATTCAGAATTAAATCGTCCGTATTTTGAAATGTAGTCTTCGTCAGAAGCATATTTTCAATAATTCGACGTGACCCGAGTATATAGATGATCAAATCTTTATTGCTTGTTCCACCGGCGCTGTTGACCCCTAATACACTCGAGAGGGAACTTATTCCTTTATCCGAATCATAGAGCATAAAAGTAGAAGTAGCGATATACTGAACAGGCTTTTTGTTGATTTTAAAATAGAAGAAAGAGAGACTGGCAAAAACCAGACTCAGGGAAATTATGACCCATTTTCGGTTCCACATCTGCCGAAAAACATTCTTCACCGATAAAATTATATCGTAAAGTGTTGTATCGTTTTTTTGTTCCTCAACCATAAATTAGAATCATTATTTTAGGGCTGTTTTCGCTAAAAGCACAATAGATAATATCTGCGTAATTCTTTCCATAGCTGTCCTGTAATAATCTTCAACTGCCGCGGCCGACACTTTAACTTTAGCATTTGGAGATAGTTCTGATATCTTTCGATTCTGCTTTAATTTAGCAATATTATCACGATCAATTTTTCTTTGATTGGGCTTAACTACGATTTTCGAACCTATTGAAACCTTCGGGTAAATTTTAAACAACAAGAGATTGCAAGTCTTCCTAACCTTTCCATCGGCAGTTACTACAATCGTTTTTCGCTTCATCGAATATTTAGAGAATCCTCCAGTAAAATTCCTGATATAGAATCGAGCACTCCTACCATACACATAAGGAGTATTAATCTTATCGATCCTGAAAGTGGCTTCACTTGAGGTATCGCCTTGGAAGCGCAAAGTGTTTTCGAATTTTAAGGCCCCAGAAATGAAGATGAGATCGGTCATTTTAGGTACAAAAATAGAATCACCTTCCTCCAGATAATAGTTATAATGCGACCAAGGGCGGCTCATAGCACGTTTTAAATTGAAGTACACCTTACCTGGATTCTCATAGGTTCGAAACAGGGTAGAACCTTTCACTAAGCTATATCGAGTAACCCCCCCTGCCCTTTTGATTACGTCTGTAATCGTGGTGCTTTTATTTCCAATCGCATATATTCCTGGGTAGGCCACTTCTCCACCTAAATAAACATGGCGCTGTTTGGTAAAATCTCTTTTGGTACGAACAAATATTTCATCGTTGGGCATCAATACATACACTCCACTTGTTGCGTTAAGGAGCAAGTTACGTTCTATATGAAATGTATCAATTTGTTGATTGATTGGTTCGGGCAGGCCTGAGGCACCGGAAATTGTCATAACCCTTGAAATTTCTATCCGGCCATTTTCTGCATCCTGTGTAAAACCACCAGCCATTAAAAGTACATCATGTAAAGTTAAATTATAACCGAAAGGCATGGATCCAGGACTTTTTATAGCGCCATATACTGCTATTTTATATTCCTGTAGAAATTCCCGTTTATTTAAAACCCTTACGAGATCTCCTTTTTGCAATAAAATATTATCATCGCCTTGCGGATTATCGAGGATGTTTTGCAAATTAAACCGCAAATAAGAGAGCGAGAAATCTTCGCGATTAATGCGCGTAACATGCACGATTTCCTTTACATATTCTTCGAGCTTTAATCCACCAGCCAATAATATCAAATCAGTAATTCGGGTGTTCTCCGCAAAATCAAAAGTGCCCGGTTTGCGCAAGGCCCCTTCGATAGTGAAATTATAAGTATCGAGGAAAGCAGAAAAATTAAAAATAGTGAGTACATCTTTCTTAAAGAGTATAATATTCTCCATGCTTGCAGTATCCTCCAAAATCCTCTTAAGATTGATAGATATAGACGTTTTTGAGAGGTCGTCATTGGTTCTAAGAATGATGGCTTTATCAAGATAGGCTTCCGCTTTAAGATTGCCCGCTAAAAACAAAAGGTCGCTTACTTTTAGCCTGTTGGCGATAGCGAATGTGCCTGGCTTCCGAACTTCACCTACAATAGTTACATTATACGGTTCGAAAAAATCCGTTTTGCCATTAATATACACGATATCTCTTTTGTTGAGGATCATGTTGTCGATACTCTTCTCAAGATTTACAGCGTTGTTTATATTGAATGGTATGTAGGTTATTGTTAGATTAGAATTGGATCGTAACACATAGCCTTTATCGGTATAGGCATCAGTAAGCAGGCCTCCGGCATTTTTTACCAAATCGGCAATATGCAAGTTTTCTTTCCATTCAAACTCCCCAGGAATTTCAACTGCTCCATTAATGGTAACTAGGTTATATTGCTTGGCTGAATAACTGCGGAAATAAACTTCATCCCCTGGGAATAAAAGAAAATCTTTGTTGATTAGTTTCAAACTATCATAATTAATGGTGATGTTAATTATTTTATCACCAGCTAACCGCTTCACCAATACCGACTTGCCATACGCATTGATATTTAAGCCCCCTGCGAAGACGAGCAAACTGTTTATCCCCTCAAATTTTTTAAGTTCGAAGAGGCTAGATTTACGCACTGCGCCACTAATTTTAACGGTTTTTACAGCCACTGGCACCACCAGGTAGTCGTTGTTCTGTAAAAATATTTCTCTCGATTTAGCTGGATTGAAGAGGATATCATACGCATCGACGGTGTCGATAATTTTGCCGTCGCGTTTAATATAAATATTACGAACCGAACCGATATCGGTTGGTCCACCGACTGCCACCAAAGCATTAAAGGCAGAGTTGATGGCAGGGATTACATAAGAGCCCGGCTTGAAAACCTCTCCACTGATATGCACCAGAATGGTACGTGCATAATTAAGTGTAATTTCCACCCCCGAATTTTCGGTATTATAAGTAGCACCTAAACGCTGACGAATGACTCTTTTTGATTCTTCAAAGGTTAATCCTTTTAAAAATATTTTACCTAATTCCTTGGCATAAATAGCCCCGTCGAGTCCAACCTTATAACTACCCTTGAAATCACTGAATCCGTAAACCTGAATTCCCAGCTCATCGCCTGGGCCAATAGTATAATTCTCTGGCACTCTGGCATCATCCGCTTTCTGATAAAATTTAAAATTGCCATTTCTAAAGAACTCTTGTCCATAAATTACGCCGGGGGGGTATTTGGGCGTTATGGCATCCAGATAAGCTTGACGATAATATCCTAGGCTATCATGCTCCGCCACTTCCTTCGATGATTTTTTAGGGCTGTTCGTTATCACCTCATCATCATATTGATTATCAGCGCTTTCTGTATTTTTATCTATTTTCTTTATGCTTTTTATTTTGGCTTTCTGTTCTGCCTTTTTTATTGAATCCTGTGTTAGTTTTTTTACCACACTATCCAACTTATTCGTTGTCGAATCACTCTCATCAATCTGCATATCTTCTACCTGAGCCAAGGAAGAAAACGAAGCCAATAGTATAAAAACGAATAAAATAAGGAGTTTTCGCATAGGTGAAAAAATCATTAGCGCGCGAAGATACTAAAATATGTGTTTTTGTTTACTTTATTAAGTTAAGCAAATAATTACCATAACCGCTTTTTGTAAGAGGTTCGGCAATCGTTATGAGTTGTTCTTTTGAAATAAATCCTTTCGTATAGGCTATTTCTTCAATACATCCAATTTTCAACCCTTGTCTTTCTTCAATTACATGTACAAACTGTCCGGCTTGCATGAGAGAGGCAAAGGTGCCTGTATCGAGCCATGCCGTGCCTCGAGAGAGGATGCCCACTTTTAATTTTCCTTTTTCCAAATAATGTTTATTGATATCTGTTATTTCATATTCGCCACGGGGGCTTGGCTTTAAGTTTTTCGCAATTTGAACGACTTCATTGTCATAGAAATAGAGACCAGGAACAGCGTAGTTGCTCTTCGGGTGACTTGGTTTTTCTTCAATACTTAATGCTTTGTTTTCATCGTCAAAAGCTACCACGCCATAACGTTCGGGGTCGCTCACGTGATAGGCAAAAACAATACCGCCATCGGGGTTGCTACTTTGTTCTAAAAGCTCCTGTAAATTTGATCCGAAGAAAATATTATCTCCAAGAATCAAACATACTTTGTCTGTACCAATAAATTCTTCTCCGATGACAAAAGCCTGTGCAAGTCCATTCGGATTGGATTGCTCAGCATATTCAAAACGGCAACCGAGGGTGGAACCATCGCCTAATAATTTTTTAAAGTGTGGCAAATCGTGAGGGGTAGAAATAATCAATATTTCCTTAATGCCAGCCATGAGCAGCACTGATAGAGGATAATAGATCATTGGCTTATCGTAAACGGGCATCATCTGCTTACTCATGGCGAGGGTAAGGGGATGAAGTCGAGTGCCACTTCCACCGGCTAAAATTATTCCTTTCATTTACTGGAGTTTAAAGTGCAAATATAATTGCTACAAGTTAATACACACCATATTTTGTAGATAGTTTCAATACATCACGAGTACACCTGGAAGGATCGCCAAAAAAAACAAATCAGATGAATTCATTGCTAAATTCTTAAGTTGTACTTTTGCGTCTCAATACTAGAAATATTTTATGGGACGTGTATTTGAAAAACGTAAACATGTGATGTTTGCCCGTTTCGACAGAATGAGCAAAGGCTTTACCCGCATTGGTAAGGAAATTTCGATGGCCGTGAAGCAAAATGGCCCTTTGCCAGAAAACAATCCGAGGCTTCGAATGGCCATGCAGGCCGCCAAGGCCATCAATATGCCCAAAGACCGTGTAGAAGCGGCTATAAAAAGGGCTTCCAGCAAAGATGAATCTGATTTGGAGGAAATTGCCTATCATGGCAAAGCGCCGCATGGGATTGTACTTATCATTGAATGCGCAACGAACAACACAACTCGTACCGTAAGCAACTTACGTACTTTTTTCAACCGCGGTGGCGGAGAATTGGGTAAAATGGGTGCCAATGATTACTTCTTCGAGCATAAAGGCGTATTCCGCATTAAAGGCCAAGGTATTGATACCGATGAACTAGAATTGGAAGGCATTGATTTCGGTCTTGATGAATTGATGGTTGATGGGGACGAACTTCTGTTATATACCAGTTTTAGCGACTATGGCACCATGCAGAAATTTATTGAAGATAAAAATTACACTATTGTAAGTGCCGAAAAACAACGCATCCCGAATAATACCGTTGATTTAAGTGAAGGAGAGGCGAATGAGGTACTGGAACTTATTGAAAAGATTGAAGCCGACGATGATATTCAACACGTATATCATAATCTGGCATAGTGAATTGTAAACTCTTAATAAATTATCTAAGTGGCTGATACAAACTTTGTTGACTATGTAAAAATATGCTGCCGTAGCGGCAAAGGGGGTGCGGGCGCCATGCATTTTCACCGCGACAAGCACACGGCCTATGGTGGGCCCGATGGAGGTGACGGTGGACGTGGCGGCCATATCATCTTAAAAGGAAATGCACAACTTTCAACACTTTTGCATCTCAAGTACCGGAAACATGTACTCGGAAAAGATGGAGGCAATGGCCAACCCGGTTTACGCAGTGGTTCCGACGGGGAAGATGATATTTTGGAAGTGCCATTAGGCACGGTAGCAAAAGATGCAGAAAGTGGCGATGTAATCTTTGAAATAACTATTGATGGAGAAGAAAAGATATTAGCTCAAGGTGGCCGGGGGGGTATGGGAAATCATAACTTCAAATCGGCTACACGACAAACTCCTAGGTACGCGCAACCTGGAGAAGAGGGCAAAGAAGAATGGAAAATTATTGAACTTAAACTTTTAGCTGATGTCGGATTAGTTGGTTTCCCGAATGCTGGAAAATCAACCTTACTCAGTGTGGTTTCGGCTGCTAAGCCAGAAATTGCCGATTATCCTTTCACTACGTTGGTTCCCAATTTAGGCATCGTTAAATATCGCGATTTCAAAACTTTTGTGATGGCCGATATTCCTGGTATCATTGAAGGTGCTCATGCTGGAAAAGGCTTAGGAACGCGTTTTTTACGACATATTGAACGCAATGCAACCTTGCTTTTCTTAATCCCCTGCGATTCAAAAAACATCAAAGAAGAGTACGAAATTTTACTTCGTGAGTTAGAGCTATATAATCGTGAGTTGATGGATAAGAAGCGTTTGCTGGCCATTACCAAATGCGATATGATTGATGCCGAATTACAAAAACTGATTGCCAAAGAAATACCCAAAGGGGTTCCACATATTTTTATTTCGAGTGCCACCAATAAAGGCATCGTTCAATTAAAAGACAAATTGTGGGAGATGATACATTCTTAAGTTTTAACAATCGTAGCTGTTGTTATGCTTAGTTTTTCTTTCTCCAAGAAATGACGCCCATAATCGCCAACACTAATAGCACGGTATAAAGCAGAGAGAAGAGTTTAATGTCTTTCATAAAATAGATCACAATGGCCGTGCAGTTTACTGCAATCCAACAAATCCAGTTTTCTAATTTCTTTTTCGCTAAGAGCCATTGTCCTGCAATACTCACCACCATCACAAAAGAATCGGGTATTGGATAGGCTGTTTGTTTAGGGAAAAATTCTGGTAACCATCCATGGAGATGAATCATAATATACGATACGAGGCATGTTGATAGTATGATTCCCACAAGCCAATATATTCGAGCAGTTTGAGATAAAAACGTCACAGGAACTATTTTCTCTGTCTCCCCATCTCTTGTCCAGTACCACCATCCATAAATACTCGTGACAAAAAAATAAATTTGCAAAAAGCTATCGGCATAAAGGGCACTCTGAAAAAACAAGAGGAAGGAAAAAAAGATGGCCAAGAGAGCTACTGGCCAATTCAGAACATGCTCCTTCAAAGCCAACCATACACAGGCTATCGTAAGCAAAGTAGCCAACAATTCGATCCAACTCATAGGATAACCTAGTATGGTTATAGCGATATTGTTAATGGAGAGCCAGGAAGTCATTACTTGGATTGGATTAGGTGATAAATATCTAAGATAAAAATAGTCACAATTGTTTTATACTGATGCAGTGCTCATCGGCTTAAGTCTTGCATACGATGCGAATCAATCTTTACAAATATAAACAGAAGAATCGTGAAGCTTAAGGTAGCCGACCCTCCGTAACTTATGAATGGCAAGGGGATTCCGATGATTGGCAATAACCCCATGGCCATACCCATGTTTATTAAAAAATGGGAAAATATGATACATGCCACTGAATAACCATACACCCTGTTATACCTCGAACGCTGTCGTTCCGAAAGATAGATGATGCGAAGTATTAAGAGCATAAATAGTGATATGACCGAAAGAGATCCCATCCAGCCAAACTCCTCGGCGATGGTGCAGAAAATAAAATCTGTACTTTGTTCAGGCACATACTTCCCTTTGGTTATAGAGCCTTCTAGGTATCCTTTACCGGAAAAACCACCTGATGAAATGGCCATGAGAGAATTGTCTTTTTGATAATCAACTCCACTTTTATCCACTTCCAAACCAAACAAACTTAAGATCCTTTTCTGTTGATGTGGTTGCAAATGCTTAAGCCCATAACTTGTAGTCGATACGATACCCATGGAACTTATCCAGACAATTACGATGATCCACCATAGTTTCTTATAACCTCTGAAAAGCATGAAAGTAATTAGTGACAATGAGGTTAAAATGATATACAAAAGCTCCGTTTTTACTAATAGCGCTGCGATACACAAAACCATCACAATGGCTCCAATAGCCAAAAACAAACCATTCAGACCCTCACGGTAAAACACTAAACTAAAAAAAATAAAAACAAGAAACGTACCCGTATCATTTTGAACTAGCACCAGAAGCGCAGGTACAGCAACGATCGCCACTGCTTTCCACAAATTTTTACTGTCGGTGAGTTTGAAATTAAAAGGACTTAGAAATTTTGCAAATGCGAGTGCAGTCGCAAATTTTGCAAACTCGCTCGGCTGTATTTTAAATTCGCCGATTTTAAACCAGGCTTGTGCTCCTTTGGTATGGTCACCTAAAACAAGTACAGCAATAAGAAGCACTATTACGGTGGCATAAATAAAATATGAAAATCCGAAGAAGAAACGATACTCGACAGTCATAATCATTAATGCAATGAGCGCTGCGATGCCAATAAACATCATCTGTTTACCGTAGTTTTTCGACAAGTCGAAGATGTAATTTATACCCGTAATATTATAGGTCGATGAATACACTGCCATCCAGCCCAATACCACGAGTGCACTGTAGATTAGAATTGTAAACCAATCAATGCTTCGACCGTAGGAAGTGTTGTTATATTTACTGTTCATTAATCAATATCGAATACTGCCTTAAGAATTATTAATTGCCTGTACCGGCCTTCAGCTTTTCGGCATTTTCAGCCAGTTGAAGTTGATCAATGATATTCTGAATATCGCCATTCATCACGGCATCCAAATTATGAGTGGTAAACCCAATACGGTGCTCCGTCATTCGGCTCTGAGGGAAATTATAGGTACGTACTTTGGCACTTCTATCGCCGGTCGACACCATGGTCTTGCGGGTTTTGCTCATCTCTTCCATATACTTATTATACTCAAATTCGTAGAGACGGGTACGCAACACTTTCATGGCAGCATCTTTGTTTTTTTGTTGCGACTTCTGATCCTGACACTGGACAATAATGCCGGTTGGGATATGTAATAATCGCACTGCCGAGTAGGTTGTGTTCACTGATTGTCCGCCAGGGCCCGAAGCACAAAATAAATCGAGCCGTATATCTTCCGTTTTTAATTCCACATCAAACTCATCGGCTTCAGGGAGCACTACCACAGTAGCTGCAGAGGTATGTACTCTACCCATCGTTTCGGTATCGGGCACCCGTTGCACACGATGCACCCCACTCTCATATTTCATCTGCCCGTATACATCTTCTCCAATAACATTGAGCACTATTTTATTAAATCCACCTACAGTTCCTGGATTTTCTTCAATAATTTCCATCTTCCAGTTTTTGCTCTGCGCATATCGCGTATACATCCTGAAAAGATCGCCGGCGAATATGCTTGCCTCATCGCCTCCTGTACCACTGCGTATTTCAAGCACCGCATTTTTCGCATCTTGTGGGTCTTTTGGAATAAGTAGATTTCTGATCTCCTCTTCCATAGGCTCCTGTTTCACGATTAACTCATCGAGTTCCATTTTCGCCATCTCGCGCAACTCGACATCTTTTTCGTTTGCCAGAATTTCTTTGCAGTTCGTAATATTTCCAATGAGCGTTTTATACTCTTGATACGCCTCAATAATTGGTGCCAGGTCTTTATATTCCTTATTTAACTGCGCAAAGCGTTTCATATCGCTCATCGCATCGGGCTGTGAAATGAGCTGTTCCACCTCATCTCTTCGACTCTGAATGGCTTCTAATTTATTTAACATAATACAGTTTGACTTTATTTAATTTACGTAAAGAGGTGTTTGAGGGGATTGCTTTAGCTTGTCGTATTTCCGATGGAAAATACAGCTTCAATGAAGGGTATAGCTAATAAAAACGAGACATAATGCAAAGGTAATACTTTTCGTAGAGATGTAAAAATATTACTCATGTAAATTCCTAATGGCAAGGATGGCATTGGGTTGGATGAAGAAATAGGTGTTAAAACTCCTGACCACCATAATCACATTTTGCAGCTGGAGTTCGGTTTTAATCATCCGATAATCAGGGGTTGCCTGTCGATGCAAGGTGAGTCGTGATATAGAATCCTGAACATACCCCAAAAGCACCTCTGTATTAAAGTTTAGGGAAGGTATGGAGTGGAACCTAAATTCCTCATTCATGGCAATATCCTCTTGTTGGAATTCTTTTTTTGAAACCATGACACTGGTATCTGCAAATAAAATTACTGGGAGAGCGTATCCGATTTCAGCAATTTTAAGAATTTCTTTATGCAGATGGAGCCCCGGTGCCTTAGGCAAAGTCCACGCTTTTTGGAAATTGGATCTGTAATTGGATATTGTTGATGAGGCTTCGTCATAGCACCACCATCCTGTTTTACTTAGGCAAACTAGAGTAGGATTCGGTTTTATGAACTGTGATAAATCATACCGGTTCTTCTCCTTCAAAAAATTATCAAAAACTACCAACTGCCCTGAGTTAAAGCAATAGACCACCACCTCAGTAGCGCCGTTACATTCAATACTACTTGCAATGCCGTAGCTTATTAATGATTGAGAAATAAGAATAGTAAGGTTGGAATCGAGCTTTAGTAAAGTATTATTTTCTGTTATGACAAACAAATTACCCATACCATCGCCTACCGCATATTTCGTATTAATTTCGAGAGTATCGGCCTGGGCGCTTATTTTTATGCTCGCTAGCAGCAAGAACATAAAAAAGTACATTGTTTTATTTGCCCATTTCATTCCTGCACAAATTTAGGCATTTCTTTCGCAGCATCATTTCCAAGCTTTTCTAAAATCATGGAATACATGGCCTCCATTTTCTGATTTAAAACAAGGGAATCAGACTTATGGAGTGGCCTGTGATGAACTAATTTCAGATACGCACCAATTTCTTCGAAGAGTACTCTGTCATTGGATCCTAGAGTATTATTGATGAATTGTTCCCACACAAATTTTATCGCTTGCTTATTGGGATGAACTAAATCTTCCTTAAAAAAACGATAGTCGCGTAACACATCAATCACCAGCTCGTAGGCCGGAAAATAATGACACTCGGGGTTGTGTTTGCACAAGGAGTGAACTGTTGTGAGCAGCTGTGCCTTACTTAAATTATTCTCTACTACGCCATCTCGAATATAACGCACAGGGCTCACCGTAAATAATATTTTCAAGTTCGAATTGAATGCTTTTAACTTTTTTATACCTGCCTGCCAAGCGGTAATTTGTTGGGCCGAATCCAACATTTCTTTCTTAAAATTCTTTTGGGCCATTTTATGGCAGTTCGCCACTATTTCATCGGTATTCAGGTTGCGGAATGCCCAACTCGTGCCTAGAGTGATAAAAAGCCAATGGGCACTCTGAAGATAAATGTGGGTAGCAGTGATTGCCGTATTTATTGAAGTAAGACAAATTGCTTGATCTGCATTTGAAAAGCTGCCATGATGATGAGGAGAATGCCACAAATTATTTTCAAAAACCAGATCATTCAAGTTATATTGCCTATTCTCTATATAATCGTTAAGCGCCCTAAGAATACTTTCCGAATTAAACAAAATACCATGCGGGTTGAGGAGCAGGTTAAATTTATAATCGTGAAGAAGTTCACCTATTTCCTGAGCAAAGCAGCTACCGAGGCAAACTGTTTTGTTTTTGTACCCAAATGAATAATCTGCTGGGCTTAATGCAAATGGTAGAATAAAATCCATTGTCAAATCTATGAGGTATTTCTGTATTTATAATCTAATCATCCATGACCCGTGCCGAATCCTAGCCATAATTTGTGTGTCAATCAAGGGCTTTGGCGACTGAAATAAGTTTCGAATGTATATTTTATTCCGTTTTTATGATAAAAATCATTTTTTTTGCACTTTTTTACAACGCATTAATTCGTTTTCTTTGCGTTTAGAATTAATCTAAATAAACTGTGCAAACGTTACGTGATTTAAAAAAAGGTGAATACGCGATAATTCAGGAAATTAGTGATAATTCTTTGAAATTGAAGTTGATGGAAATGGGGTGTATTCCCGGCGAAGTGATTCGATTAAGCCATATTGCCCCTTTAGGCGACCCGATAGCTATTGATATTCAAGGTTATAAATTAAGTTTACGCTTAAGCGAGGCGGGATCGATAATCATCCAGAAGATAGTGCCCGAAATAAATAAAGCTCCAACCCGTTGATGGAAGTGCAAGAAACCATATTGAGAGTTGCCATCACTGGAAATCCGAATTGTGGGAAAACTTCAGTATTTAATGCCCTTACCGGTTTAAACCAGCAGGTTGGAAATTATGCAGGCACCACCGTAGACAAAAAAACCGGTGTACTGGTTTATAACAAATCACAGCGAGCCAAAATTATTGATTTACCGGGCACCTATAGTATCTATCCAAAAAGTAAGGATGAAGAGATTGCAATTGACGTAATTATAAATCCACTCAGCAAGGAAGCATCTGATATCATATTGGTGGTTTGTGACGCCTCAAACCTAAAACGCAACTTGCTCTATTATTCCCAGGTATCCGATTTAGGCAAGCCCGTAGTGCTCGTGTTAACGATGATGGATATTGCGGAGAAGAAAGGGTTAGACATTAATCTTATCGTGTTGTCGTTGCTATTAGGAGTAAAAGTAGTGGCCGTGAACCCTCGCAATGGAAAGGGTATAGAAAAGCTTAAGGATACCATTTTTAATACCAGCAGACTCACCCAAAACAAACTCATCGATATTTATAATTTAGCGCCCGAGCTTATTGAGGAGCAAAGAAAACGACATCCTAATTTTAATGATTTTCAATGTTTCTTAGAAATCTATAAAACCCAGCGAGAGAAGCTAGATGGAATACTCGCTGATGAAACCATTAAACGCTATGCTGCTATCAAGGTGGTATTGAACGAGAGTGTGACTCAAAGAGAGGTAAAACAATCGGAGTTAAGTAATAACTTGGATAAAATTCTAACCCATAAAATTTGGGGTTACGTTATTTTCCTTTTTATTCTTTTCGTCATTTTTGAAAGTATTTTTTCGGTTAGCAAATTTCCGATGCTCTGGATTCAACAGAGCTTTACTTGGTTTGGAAATTACTTCGCCCAACATTTCCCTGAAGGCCCCTTAAACGACCTACTAGTGCATGGAGTTATTGCCGGCCTTAGTGGAGTTATTGTTTTCCTTCCTCAAATTGTTTCACTTTTTGCTTTTATCGCCATTTTAGAAGATACCGGTTATATGTCGAGGGTTAGTTTTATGATGGATAAGCTCATGCGGCGAGTGGGCATGAATGGCAAGAGTGTGGTACCCCTCATTAGTGGTGTGGCATGTGCGGTACCGAGCATCATGGCAACGCGCAGCATTGAAAATTGGAAAGAAAGAATTATCACGATCATGGTCATTCCTCTGATGAGTTGTAGCGCCCGACTCCCAGTTTACACCTTATTGATTTCGATGATCGCTCCTGATAAAAACATTTGGGGGATCTTTAATGTTCAAGGGCTAATATTAATGGGCATGTACTTAATTGGGTTTTTCTCTGCCATTACTGCGGCCTGGGTTATGAAATTTGTGATACAGGCGAAAGAAAAGAATTATTTCATTTTAGAGTTACCTACCTATAAGGCACCCCGATTAAAAAATATTTTAATTACGCTTGTCGAGAAATCGCGCACCTTTATTTGGGAAGCAGGCAAAGTAATTGTGGCAGTATCAGTAATTTTGTGGCTTGCTGCAAGCTTCGGCCCTGGAAAAAGTTTTGCCAAAATTGAGGAAAAATACAGCTCTGAATTTTACACTAAAAACTTCAGTTCAAAAGAGATTGTAAATTTCCAAAAAAGCGAAAAGCTATTCGCCTCGTATGCCGGACATTTCGGTCGTTTAATAGAGCCCGCTATAAAACCCTTAGGCTTCGACTGGAAAATTGGTATTGCTCTTTTCAGTTCTTTAGCAGCGCGTGAAGTGTTTGTGGGCACCATGGCAACCATCTACAATTTAGGCGACGAGAGCAGTAGTGTAAATATTCGAGAGCGGATGATGGAAGAGCGCGACCCTGTTACGCTGAAGCCGAAATATACTCTCACTGTGGCTTTTTCTTTAATGTTGTTTTATGCCTTTGCCTTACAATGCATGAGTACCATTGCCACCGTATACAAAGAAACAAAAACTTGGAAATGGGCAACCATACAATTCATATACACGAGTAGCCTGGCTTATATTATGAGCTTGGTTGTATATCAGCTCTTCAAATAAAAAGGAATCATCACGACAGAGGTGAAATGCCTTCACCATTAGAATAGGCACCATTAGCCAGTTACGACTCAAAATACAATTCAAATCATAAACTAAAAATTTTTCAAGCATGAAAACCTTTACGCTTTATCAATTTAAATTCTGGCGTTATTTACTGATTGCAGTTGCACTCGTTTTATCTTTGGTTTTTGGTACTATTATTCTAGCCCTGCGCATTTCTTTCGATTTTAATGCTTGGGATGAAATTGCTATCATCCTTTTAACTTTAGTAAGTTTGATTCTCGCGGTGCTATTGGGAGCCCGAGTATCGACATACACTTATATTATAGAGGTGTCGGAAGAAGGATTGCAAATGGTCATAGAATCGCCCTTTCCTTTTATGGCTTTGAAGTCAAATAAAATTGCATGGGACGACCTTGAAGCCTACAATATAGAAGATTATGACAATGGTGTCATACTAAATTTCAGTGTTAAAAGTACGGGGGAAAACTATAGCTTTACAAATAGTATTTTTAAAAAAAGCACCGATATTCAACCTTTTTTTGAAGCTTTGAAAAAAGGGGCAGATGCCTTTAACAGCGATCCTTTAAACGACCAGAAACAAATTGGAACACTACCTGGTTTTTATGCCGGTACATTTGCGTTATGGGCCGCCATTATTTTAGGCATTCTAATGATTGTAATTCCAATCCTCTTGCTTTACATGCCTTCAAAAACAGCAGGCGTTTTTCCGTATTTAAAACTAATTTGGTTTTACTTATTAAGCCTGATTATCATTCGGAATGTCTATTTTGCCAGAAAACCAATATCCTAAAAGTTAGAGTGAATAGGTTGCCCCGTCCTTCCCATCCTGAATCGTTATGCCTAAATTAAGCAACTTGTCGCGCAGTCTATCGCTGGTTTCAAAATCCTTTCTAGCCTTGGCTTCTGCCCTTTGATCAAGCAATATTTGCATGACTCCATCCATTTTATTATTATGGATTACAGCTTCTTCCTTCAATCCAAAAACATCGAAAACAAAATCTTGATAGAGTTGCTTCAAATTAATTTTATCTTGCGGAGAAATTCTTTCCCTCCCATCGTTCACATTATTAATAAAGGTAACGCCTTCAAAAAGATGAGCTATGGCAATCGGGGTGTTGAAATCCTCGCTCATGGCAGCTTCGCATTTCGACCGTAGTGCAACCACCATGTCATTGGAATCGCCTTCTGTTTTTAAGGTATCAATGAGTCGAATCGCAGTCATCAGTCGAGCATATCCTTTCTCGGCAGCCTGCAAGGCTTCATTACTAAAATCGAGGGTGCTTCGATAATGACTTTGCATCATAAAAAAGCGCACCGACATTGGGCTATAGCCTTTTTCAAGCAAGGGGTGGGAGCCTGAAAATAATTCGTCAGGCAAAAAACCATTACCGGCACTTTTGCTCATACGAACCCCATTTACCGTGAGCATATTGGTGTGCATCCAATAGCGTACCGGTGCGACTCCGTTGCATGCACAGTTTTGCGCAATTTCGTTGGTATGATGGGTAGAAATTAAATCCATGCCGCCACCATGAATATCGAACTGGGCTCCTAGATATTTCTTACTCATGGCACTGCACTCTATATGCCACCCTGGGAAACCCATACCCCAAGGGCTTTGCCATTGCATCAAATGTTCTGGTTTTGCCTTTATCCATAAGGCGAAATCGAGTCGACCACGTTTGTCCTCTTGTCCACTCAACGTACGAGTCCCGTCGAGCAAATCGTTCAGATTTCTATTGCTAAGAATACCGTAGTTGTTTTCTTTACTATATTTCTCCACATCGAAATAAATCGTTCCCTCCACTTCATAAGCCCATCCATGACTAAGAAGCTCTTTGGTCATTTCAATTTGCTCTATGATATGACCCGTAGCCGTAGGTTCTATGCTTGGTGGAAGGCAATTAAAATCGCGCATCACGTCATGAAAATACTGCGTATATTTTTGAACGATTTCCATCGGCTCCAGCTGTTCAATTTTTGCACGTTTCGCAAATTTGTCGTCCCCTTCATCCAGATCACCTTCGAGATGTCCGGCATCGGTTATGTTACGCACGTATCTCACTTTATAACCGGCGTATTTCAAATATCGAAAGATCATGTCGAACGACGAGAACGTGCGACAGTTTCCTAAATGCAGATAACTATAAACAGTGGGGCCACATACATACATCCCAACTAAATTGGCGTGTAGTGGCGTGAAGTCCTCCAGAGTTCGGGAGAGGGTATTGTATATTCTGAGAGCCTTTGGCATATAATGCAAAAATACAAAAAAGTACCTAGGTAAAATTTAACTCCTGATTTGTAATCCAGCTTACTCATGAACGAACCTCGTGTTTCATTTATAGATGAATTCCTTCTTTCGTAACTTAAACTAGGCTAGCATGAAACTGGTGCGCCTGTATTTTTGATTCTGTCCAAATCTGTGAATCAGAAGGCACGGTATTTCTATCCCTTATTTCATATGAAATTGACACCCAAATAACCCTTGTTTATCGCTATCTTCGCGATGAGAATCAGTTAGGATGGTTCCTACAATAAACAACCTGTTTTTTACGTTAAATCATTTCATGAAGAGAGTTATCAGTGTTTTGGGACTTTGTTATTTCGTTGTCGGCGTGTTCGCACAAACAAGCGATTCGGCAATAATTAAAACCCGACTGGCGTCATTAAAATCGAGTGTGCCTTTAAAATATACTGCCGAGATGTGGCAGTATTTGTCTCCGCTTATATCGAATCAAAATAACCGAACAGCCGACATGATTTTTGAAGCCCGGAAGTTTTTGCCTTATATAGAAAATGTAGTTAAGGAAAAGAAAATGCCCCATGCCTTAACGTATCTTCCCTATGTAGTTACCGGCTATGTTAATGAGCATAACCCTGACGATGGTCGCATTGGCGTTTGGAATTTACCTTATGCAGTGGCCCGCAAATATGACTTGCTGATGAACAGCTATATTGACGAGCGATATAATGTAGTTACCTCCACAGAATCGGCGATGGATTATTTGGTTGATTTAAAGCATGAATTTAATAATGACTGGCAGCTCGCCATTTTGGCTTTTTGCACTTCACCTACCAATGTGCTGCAACATATGTACAAGGCCGGAAATGCAAAAACGTACGAAGATATTTATTGCGACTTAGATGCAAGCGAAAGAAGATTTTTAGATCAACTCACCGCAGCTACTTATATTTTTAGTTTTTATGGAGAGAAAGACATTTCTATCCGCATTAGAACACTGGAAGATACTTACACTGCCGACACGGTTGACGTTTTCAGGAAATTAACCTTCGACAAAATAGCTCAGGCCACAGGCATTGACAAACAGGTGCTGCGTGTATTAAATCCGATTTATAAGTTAGAAATTGTTCCTTTTAATGAAGCACCGCACAGTTTAATTATACCTAAAGGTTACAAGCTGACATTCGATTCGCTTTTACAAAACTATCCAAACACAGAAGCCTCAAGGCCGATCAATGACACGCCAATTATTTTGCACGACTCGGATATCGCGAAACCAAGTCAGGCAGTGATAACGGCAGCCAATGCCGGCGCGAAAAAAGTGCCCGTATATTATAAAGTTAAAAGTGGTGATAACTTATATGGTATTGCCGATTTGTTCGACTGTAAATCGACCGATTTAAAACGTTGGAATAAATTTAGCCGTAATTACTTAATTGCAGGACAGACCTTGGTGTTCTATGTGCCGTCGAATAAAAAAGCAAAATATCAAAAAATGAATGCCATGACAGCAAAACAGAAACGCGTACTTATTTACCAGGATTAAACACGCGATTTACGCTTTTATTTTTTTTGTAAAGAATTGTGAAACCATACGTCCTAAAATCAATATTCGTTATCTTCGCTATTATATAAATTATGTTCCGAAAGTTTATTTTTCTAATTCTGTTATTGAATGCACTTGGTGGATGTAAGTACATTCGTTATTCATTTAAAGAAGGAAGCATTGCAGCCGAGGTGAAAAGCATTTCCATCGCCTATATTCAGAATAATGCCAGCGTCATCGTTCCACAGCTAAGCCAGCAACTCACCGATAAACTTCGTCAGAAATTTCTCTCTGAAACGAGACTTGACATGGTCAATAGTGGTGGTGATTTTGACATCAAAGGTACCATAACAAGCTATATTGTGGAACCGGTTTCGTTACAAGCTGGGCAAAAGGCATCACAAAATCAACTTAAGATTTCAGTACAAATACAATTTGCAAATAAACAAAACCCGAAAGTCGATTTTAATGAAACCTTCACTCAATATGCCGAATTTGGAAGTGACAAAAGCCTCACAAGCGTAGAGCTGGGGCTCATTTCCTTGATTACTGAAAAACTTACCCAGGCCATCTTTAATAAAACCCTCAGCGATTGGTAAAGCACCAGCGTACCTTTCAGAGAATAAAGCAAGAAAACAGATGAAATTATTTCCGCTCCTATTATTGTTATTTTTAGCCTCCTCTGTAAAATCACAGGATGAAGCACTTGCGAAACAATATTATCAAAATGGAGAATTTGAGAAGGCCGCCGTCGTTTATGAGAAAATTTATTCAAGAAGATACGAGGATGAAATTTATGAAAATTATTTTCAGTCGTTGCTAGCCCTGAAGAAATATGAAGAAGCGCAGAAACTATCCAAAAAACAATCCAAACATTTTGATGCGAACCTGAATTATGTTATTGATCAAGGCTATGTTCTTGTTCAAGCCACAAAACTTGAAAAGGCGGATATTTATTTTACGAAGCTCATCAATGAAAAACATAAAGAAGCAAGCTACTATTTAGTATTAGCGGCAGCCTTTGTTCATCGAGAATTGTATGATTACGCTAAAAAAACCTATTTAACTGCCCGTGAGAAGCTCGAGAATGAAAACTTGTTTCAATCCGAACTAGCTACCTTATATGCTGAAACAGACAATAAGGAAGGCACCATTAATGAGTTTCTTAATTTACTCGACTATAATGAAGGCATGTTAGATTATGTTCAAAACATGCTTCAGAACTATCTGACACAGTCCAAAGATTTTGACATGCTGAAATCGGCCTTGAATAAACGTTCGAGTAGAAACCCTGATAGAATCATTTATGCCGAATTACTCGAATGGCTTCTGGTACAACAAAAAAATTGGGATGCCGCATTTATTCAGGCCAAAGCCATCGACAAACGCATGGGCACGCAAGGTGATGAATGTATGCGTATTGCCTTCTTGTGCATGGAAAACAATGCCTATACCAGTGCCTATTCCATTTACCAATATGTAATATCGCTGGGTAAATACAAAGCCCATTATTTATCGGCGCGGGAAGGTTTGCTTAACACCGCCAGTAAAAAAACTTTCTATAGCGGCACTTATACCACCGCCGATTTAACTATTCTAAAACAAGATTATTTAACTTTTCTTACCGAATTTGGAAGCAATGAGAGCACGGCTAATATAATGAAAGAGCTAGCTCAACTTGAAGCATTTTATTTAGATGATAAGGAGGGTGCATCGGATCTGTTAAATCAAATTATTTTACTGGGCAACATCGGTCAGAGTTTCAAAGCCGAATGCAAATTATTACTCGGTGATATTAAATTGCTCTCGGGCGACGAATGGGAAGCTGCGTTGCTCTACGGACAGGTAGATAAAGATTTTAAAGAAGACCCTTTAGGGCAGGAGGCGAAATTTAGAAATGCAAAGCTTAGTTTTTATCAAGGTGAGTTTCTTTGGGCACAGGCGCAGCTGGATATATTAAAAACTGCTACCAGTCAGCTAATTTCAAATAATGCCATCGACTTAAGTTTACTTATCCAAGACCATACCGTTGATAGTAACTACGAGCCATTAGCGATGTATGCCGCTGCCGAGCTTTTGATTTACCAGAACAAATACGTTGAGGCCTTAAATAAACTCGATAGCATCACCTTGCTATTTCCTTCTCATAGTTTGACCGACGTCATACTATTTGCCAAAGGCAAACTTATGGCGAAACAGCATAATTATTCCAAAGCCTGTGACTATTATAAACAAGTTTATGAGAAGGCCCCCGAGGATATACTGGCCGACAATGCTCTTTGGGAGCTCGCTCAAATTTATGAAAAATCGTTCAATGATTTAGAGCAGGCTAAACATTTCTATGAAGAACTGATTTTAAAATACCCCGGGAGTTTCTTTACTGCTGAAGCAAGGAAACGATTCCGTCAGCTTCGTGGAGATACCCTGGATTAGAAATGTAAAAAAAACAAAATATTGGGATTTTTAGAAAACAACAGTTATATTTACACAAAAAATTAAACCCGTTTCCCGTCATGAAAAATGTTATCTACTTAACTTTAGTTGTTCTCTTGGTTTTTGGAGGTTGTAAAAAGAAAACGCCACCAACACCAACTCCAACTCCCGATCAAACCCCGACGATGAATTATGTTAAATTCACCATAAACGGAAAGGGCCTTGTGAACAGGACATTCATTTATAGCAAAGCAAAAAATCTGGTTCAGAGAAACGAATATAGCGAGACCACAAATGGCGTAATTGGAGCATTTTTTGACATCTCCAGTGGTGACACTTTAATACAAATGCGTTTTGATGAAAATACCACAGGCAATAAACCATTCAATTCTGGGGGTGTTTACTTTGTGTTTACCAACTTGAACGCGCTTCATCCGTTAACCGCTACTTCCACGAGCGGTGACTATAACGTAAGCAGTTTTACTCCAACGCACTTAACCACCAATACAACAAGTGGCCTTGTGAAAGGAACTTTCAAGATTAATGCAACATTCTCAGGCATTTTAACCGATGATGTTTCTACCGACACTTATACCATCACTGGAGGCGAGTTAAAATTAGACGGAGAGTAGCTTCCGCTTAACATTTAGAAAAACCGCCTTTTTCGAAAAAGGCGGTTTTTTTATTCATATCGCTCAGCGTTATTCATTGTCAATTCTTTACATAAAATTTATACTGCGATAGCATGGAATGTAATTACCTTTGTGCTACTTAAAAATACACCTACTGAAAATGAATATTGGAATTGTATGTTATCCCACCTTTGGTGGCAGTGGTGTAGTAGCCACCGAGCTTGGCAAGGCCTTGGCAAAGCAAGGACACAAAGTGCATTTTATATCCTACCAACAACCAGCGCGTTTAGATGTGTTTAACGAGAACCTCTTTTATCATGAGGTTATGATTTCAATGTACCCCTTATTTGATTTCCCTCCATACGAAACTGCCCTAACGAGTAAATTAGTCGATGTGGTTCAGTTCGAAAAGTTAGACTTGCTGCACGTCCACTATGCCATCCCTCATGCTTCGGCGGCCATTTTAGCAAAGCATATTCTCAGGCAAAAAGGAGTGAACATCCCCGTCATTACAACGCTACATGGCACTGATATAACGCTGGTAGGTAAAGACAAAACTTTTGAGCCCGTAGTTACGTATTCCATCAACGAAAGTGATATTGTGACTACTGTTTCTGAATCCCTAAAGAAGGACACCTATCAATATTTTGATATTCAAAACAGTATTGAGGTAGTTCATAATTTTATTGATTTTGACCGTTTTAACAAAATGAAGAAAGATCATTTCCGCAAGGCTATCGCCCCGCTTAATGAGCATATCATCGCGCATACCTCCAACTTTAGAAAAGTAAAAAGAGTAGAGGATGTAATGCATATTTTTTGCAAAATATTAGAAACAACGCCATCCAAATTATTGATGATTGGTGATGGCCCAGAACGCGCTCCAGCAGAGCAGCTTTGTAGAGAATTGGGGACCTGTGACCATGTGAGATTTCTAGGGAAGCAGGAAGCCATTGAAGAAATTTTAAGCGTCTGTGATCTTTTTTTATTAACCTCAGAGAATGAGAGTTTTGGCCTCGCTGCTTTGGAAGCCATGGCTTGTGAAGTGCCTGTAATTTCAACCAATGCAGGTGGCATCCCTGAAGTAAATATTGATGGGGTAACTGGTTTTTTAAGTGAGGTAGGCGATGTAGCAAGCATGTCGGCAAACGCACTAAAGCTTCTTAATGACAAGGCTTTACTCAAACAATTTAAAAGTAACGCATTGAAGCAAGCCAAACGTTTCGATATCAAAAATATTTTACCACAATATTTAGCACTCTATGAGAAAGCCTTAGCGATGCAGCAAGCGTAATTCATGCATGATTCTAAACATGGCTGCTCATCGAAGTTTTAAAGCTTTTGTACCCTTTTTCGTTTTCGTATTTATCCGTGAATATTTCTAACACTTTCAGGCGTTGGTCCTCCTGAAAAAACAATGGCAATGCCGTTCTTAACTCTTCTTCAGTAGTCACTTTTTTATAACTAAGCTTAAAATCCTTTGCTATAAACTCGGCGGTTCGTGAATGTGCATTTTCAATAAACTCCTCTAATTCATTCAAGGCAGAAGGACCTTCGATGAGTCTAAAAATACCTCCTCCTCCATTATTTAAAATAACAATACGCAAATTAGGTAATTTAAGGGTATTCCAATAGGCGTTGACATCATAAAAAAACGCGATATCTCCAGTGATTAGGGTCGTAAGCTTAGGGGTTGTAATAGCGGCTCCTACGGCCGTCGACGAACACCCATCAATACCACTGGTACCTCTATTACTATTGACTTTTATAGTAGCGTCGATATCAAATAGCAGAGCATATCTTACCGCCATACTATTCGCTAATTGCAGATTGCTTTGAGACGGGATCGAATTAAATACGATGTGAGCAGCCTTCAATTCACAGAAAGGCAATTTAGCAATTTCTTTCTGCGTGTTCATTTTAACTGCTTCTATTTTCCACGCATCAAAATATTTAGAGACCTCTAATGGTTCGTTTGAGAGTGCCTCAAAAAACCTTTCTGGCGCTACACGTAAAATGCTTGAGAGCGAGTGAAAAGGGTTGCCTACATGACCGAAGGCCTGTATATGCAAATGCATTATTGGTTTATTAGAGCGAATAAACTTTTTTAAATTCTTACTTAAAACAGGGCCACCCATGGTAATTAAGATATCGGGGATTAGCTGTGGCAGCTTGTTATTGGTGTCTAAAATAAAATCATAGTTGGCCAAGAGGTCATCGGAAATATAATTGGATATTACATCGGCAATCACAGGAAAGTGCAGCGACTGTTGAGCCTTTTTTACGGCCACAAGAATATCATCCGTAAAATGGTTCATGCCGATGACTACGAGCAGTTTTAGGCTTTTTTGCGCTGCACCTACCTCATGAATTTGCCGCAAAGTTACCTTCATTTCATATTCATCCAATGCCGAATAATGTAGCGGCAATAAGCTTGGTGGTTCCGCCTCTAAGGGTGAAAAATCGTAATCGTAATTTTCGTTCAGAGCGGGATAAAACGGCTCGCGTAGCGGCACATTAATATGTACAGGCAGCTTTTGCTGCTTGCCTAAAATGAGGGTCTCGCATACCTCCATCTCAATCGCTTGCATTGAACCTTCGTCTAGGGAGTGAGGTATTGTTATTTGCTTTAGGATATGATTTTTAAATACCTCATTTTGTCTGATGGCCTGCCCGTCCCATTGATCAATAAATTCCGGTGGACGATCGGCAGTAATTACAACCAACGGAATTTGCTGATAGAACGCTTCACAGAGTGCTGGATAAAAGTTGAGTATGGCTGTACCACTGGTACAAATTAGTGCCACTGGTTTCTGAGTTTGTTGTGCGACACCTAAAGCAATAAAACCAGCACTTCGCTCATCGGTAATGGGAATGCACTTTATTTTTTTGTGCCGAGTAAAAGCGAGAATAAGTGGAACATCGCGACTGCCTGGGCATATCACAGCGGTATCACCGCCGATACGAAAGAAGATTTCGGCAATTTTATTAATATGTTGTTGAAGAGATTGCATCAGAAAGAGATGAGCAACTGCCCTTTATCAACGGTATCTTTCTCGGCTATATGTAATTTCTTTACGGTACCCTCGCCCATGCTTTTTAAAATATTCTCCATTTTCATGGCTTCAAGTATCAGCAAACCGTCGCCTTTCTTCACCACGTCGCCCTCCTTCACCAATACCCTCAATACTAAACCTGGCATTGGCGCCTTTAATTCATTAAATTTTTTTGTCGATCCCACCGCCATACCCATCTTCTCCAACAGCTCGGCATAATCATCCACCAATTCCAGTTTCATCTTTTTCCCATTTAGCGTAAGGGTACATGTTTTTGTTTCATGGTCAATTTCATTTGCAGTAACAGCATAGGATTGGTTCTGATACAGCACGTGAAACTTATTCTCACTGAAACTCAATATGTCAGCTATTACTTCCTCGTTGTTAATAAATACCTTGTTTAGAGTCTTTTTCACCTCCAAAGTTGTGCCTTTATTTGCCTTTACTTTAACCATAGAAATTAACGAATAATCTTATCGGCGAATTTACATCAAATCACCCACATGAAAATCACCTATCGAAAAATCATATTTTCCCTTTATACAGTCGTTTTAGGGGCCTGCTCTTTGTTAAAAAACAATCAAAACACCAAAGCAGCTGTCACCACACTTGATTCGGCTTCGATGAGTAAAATTATTGATGCGATTAATAAAAACAAGGAACAACGAGCCGAGAGTGGAAGCGATGACAGACCTTACGAAGCTTCCGCAACTAAATTCTGGGATTTGATTAACACCAACTTGGCGGTAGAGTTTGACTACAGTAAAGCACAACTTACTGGAATGGCAACGATCACCCTAAAGCCTCATGCCTATGCACAAGACAGTTTGGTTTTGGATGCAAAAGGAATGGATATTTTGAGTGTTATCGATGGAGACACGCGCGGATTAACAAATTTAATTTACTCCTATAACGGCAAGAAGTTAATCATCTTTATGCCCTCGAAAGTGCAGGTAGGTACACGTAAAAAGATCGTGATTGACTATATCGCTAAGCCGAATGAAATAGTGGTTAAAGGAAGTGAAGCCATCACTTCCGATAAAGGACTCTATTTTATTAATAACGAAGGAATCGACACCTTGAAGCCTCGACAAATTTGGACACAAGGCGAAACAGAAAGCAATTCCTGTTGGTTTCCAACCATCGACAAGCCCAATCAAAAGATGACACAGGAAATTGCCATAACCATTCAGGACAGTGGTGATATAACCCTCAGTAATGGCCTCTTCCTTGGACGGGTAAAAAACAGAAATGGCAGTTATACCGATACCTGGCGACAGGCCATACCCGCAGCGCCCTACCTCACTATGATGGCCATAGGAAAATTCTATATTGAACGCGACTCTTGGAGAGGGTTGGAAGTAAATTATTACGTAGAGCCAAAATATCAGCCATTTGCTAAATTGATTTTTGGCAAGACCCCCGACATGTTGGAATTCTTCTCTACCCGTCTGGGCGTAGATTTCCCCTGGGAAAAATATAGCCAAATTGTGGTACGCGATTATGTGAGTGGCTCTATGGAGAACGCTTCTGCCACTTTACATGGGGAATTTTTGCAATACGACTCCAGAGATTACCTAGACAACAATAAGGAGGATTATCTAAGTCATGAATTATTTCATCAATGGTTTGGCGATTTGGTCACCTGTGAAAGTTGGAGCAACCTAGCACTCAACGAATCGTTTGGCACTTATGGAGAATATCTTTGGATAGAACATACGAGGGGCAAAATGGAAGCCGACAGGCATCTTGAGGCCAAACGTGACGCCTACATCGACGAGTCGAAATTTAAACAGGAGCCTTTGATTCGCTTTCATTACGAAGATAAGGAGGATATGTTCGACCGACATAGCTATCAAAAAGGGGGCTGTATCCTTCATCTACTTCGAACACAATTAGGAGATGAAGTTTTCTTTAAAGGATTGCAACTTTATCTGACCAAAAACAGGTTTAGAAGCGTGGAAGTGCACGATTTTCGTTTGGCGATGGAAGAAGCCAGTGGCGAAGATTTAAACTGGTTTTTTAATCAGTGGTTTTTAAATGCCGGGCACCCCAAAGTAATTATTAGCAATGCTTTTAGCGCAATCGAAAAATCCCAAACCCTCAAAATTGATTTTGTAAAAGAGGATGAGACAACGCCTCGAAGATTTATTTTACCCCTCAAAGTAGATTTTTATTTTAAAGACAGTATTCACAGAGAGAACATCACGATTCACGATTGGACCAACCAATGGGTTTATCATTTCAATGACAGTATTTTACTCATCAATGTAGATGCCGACCGTTCTATGCTTTGGGAAATGACCTATGAGAAACCGAAATCCGTTTTAATGTATCAGGTTCTAAATGCGCCGCTCTATCAGGATAAACGAGAGGCTATGATTTCACTTTTAAATAACGATGAATTAACTATTAACGACAAAAACACATTACTGGACTATTGCCTCAATCATCCCTCCTGGATCGTGGAGGAGATGGCACTAGAGATCCTGGAATTTATGAAAGCTAAAGACCTGGATCCCTATTTCAATAAATTATCAGAGTTAGTGATTCATCAAAGAAACTCTTCGCTACGTGTTTCGTTATTACAAGTTCTTGATAAGATGCAGGAGTCGCAGGATGTATTACCCATCCTTCGAGCCTGCACCAATGATTCAAGCTATTGGGTCATGGCCACCGCCTTAGAGTTGCTGCATGAACACGATTTAGGAAGCACTCTGAAAATATGCAATGCCAATGAACACATCGAAAATAGCCAAGTCATGAGTGTAGTGCATTCTATTTATTGTAAAGATACCACAGGCAATCACTCTGGATATTTTCTGAGAAGTATAAAAAAGGCAGAGGGTATTGAAAAAACCTTTCGTCTGAATGAACTTGAAAGCTATTTACGAGAAACAACGCCAGAATATGCCTACCAAACAATTCTTATGCTTACTACCATAAGAGACCAAATAACGAATGACCATACTCGTGGTTTTTTCCCTGATGCAAAAAACTTTTTCGAAACAAAACGTTTTATTTTAGCTGATGAAATGTCGCGTACCCGATATACGGAAGAAGCTTATAAAGAAGTATCACTGAGACTAGAAATGTATGATAAGATCATAGCGTTACTCCAGTAAATAGCTTTCGTAAAGACCCTTCATGGTGCAATCATCGGGCTTTAGGAGCAACCGCAGGAAAGAATAATAAATCGTAGCAGGAAAACTTAGGTTCACCTAAAATTTCGCAAGTGTAAATTGCGAAATTTACTACACCCAAGCAAAGTAGTAGAATCCTATCAAAAAAAACAACTCTTATTTTTTCTTATCCGCAGGAGAGGGATCTTCCGGCTTTTTAACAGCCGTCTCATTCAATAATTTGAGATTGGCGTTAGCAAAATAAAACTCAGGATATAATTTAATCGCCTCATTAAACAAGAATCGGGCAGAAGCAGTATCATTAAAATCCTTGGCAATCATACCATATAAGTTTAATGCGGCGGCACGCAGTGGAACCTCTTGTTTATTTTCTTGATCGATATATAGCACAATTATATCATTCTCTGTAACTGACTTTATTACCGCCTCCACACTTATTTTACTTTCTTGCAATCGCTTCATTCGATACTCCAAAGCCGCTTTTTGATAGATGTCATATACATTTCCTGTAAGTTTAACCACCTTCTCAAAATCAGCAATGGCTTCCACCGAATATCCTAAACTTTGATGACACTTGGCCATCATACGTAAAATGGTGGTGTCATTTGGCCTCAGTACCAAAAGGTCGTCACATACACGCAAACATTGGTTATATGAGGCGACCTTAAAATAGATCAGTGCCAAGGAGTCTTTATAAGATACTTCTTCGGGATGCTTGGCAATGAGTGCATATAAACTATTTATGGCAACACCAACATCGCCGTATTTCATCGCCTGATGAAATACTACCGTTTCCAGTTCTTGTTTGGGAGGCGCTGCGTTTTTGACTTTTTTGTTTTGTGCAAAGGCCGTAGCTGCAAAAAAAGAGATGATTGCGAGTAGGAAAAATTTCTTCATGCTTCAGTTTGGATAATTATTAAACATATTTATTACCGTAGGTAACTTTCATATCAGCAACAATGTTCTTTATTTCTTGTTCTTTGTCTTTATTACAGATAAGAACTACATTATCACTTTCTACAATAATAGCATTTTCTATTCCTTTTATCACAAAAAGTTTGTTCGGATCTTGAATATGAATCACACAGTTATGAGTCTCGTAGGTACTCACATTTTTTCCGTTAATCGTGTTTCCATTTTCATCTTTCCTGTGTTGCTCATAAACACTGCCCCAAGTTCCAAGATCACTCCAGCCAAAATCGGAAGGAATGACATGCACATTGGTTGCTTTTTCCATGACGCCGTAATCGATAGAAATATTTTCACAAGTAGCGTAACTATTTGCCAAGAAATCATTTTCTTTCTCCGTATTAAAATACTCAATGCCATTTTGAAAAACAGCGGCGATATCTGGAAGCAGTTTTTCTATTTGTGTTAAGATCGTTTTTGTTTTCCAGATAAAGATGCCGGCATTCCAAAGAAACTCGCCACTTTCTAAAAACTCTATTGCCAGCTCAAGAGAAGGTTTCTCTGTAAAAGTCTTCACTTTACAAATTCCATCTTTGAAGTTTCCAAAAAACTGAATATAGCCATAACCGGTATCTGGCCGGCTTGGTTTGATGCCAAGAGTAAGTAATGCATCGTTTTTTTCAGAGAAATCGAACCCCAAATTAATGATCCGCGTAAACTCTGATTCATCCATAATTAAATGGTCGGAAGGAGCAATCACGCAATTGGCCTCAGGATTAATCTTATGAATTTTATACATGGCATAAGCAATACATGGTGCCGTGTTTCGTAAGGTAGGTTCGCCTAAAATGTTGCCATCAACAATATCCGGAATTTGCTTTTTGATAATATCTCTATATGCTTCGTTGGTTACAATAAAAATATTCTGGGGTGGTACTACTTTTAAAAAACGAGCATAGGTTTGCTGAATTAAAGTTCTACCCGTATTTAAGAAATCTAAAAACTGCTTTGGATGGCTTGTCTTACTAATGGGCCAAAATCGTGTCCCTACACCACCAGCCATGATCACTGCGAAATTATTTGAATTCATCTCCTTTTTTAAAATTGAAAGGCGAAGATACGCAAGATTGGACAATAGGCAATGTAGAATTGGCAATGGAGGCGAGGCGAATTCTCACCATCCATTATTTCTCCAGCACTTTGAAATAGTCTTTTACTTTTTGTTTATAGTAATTATTAAGGCTTGGCGACACCGTTTTGAGGTACTCAGCTTCCTTGTTTTTCTGCCTTATATATTCCTCCATAGAGGGTGGCATGTGCTGCGTGGGGGCTTGTCCGGCATGCGACTCACGCTGATTATCCTGTTCTCGCTCACGCTCTGCTTTCTCACTTTCCAATAATCGCGTTAAAATATCTTGCTGACGTTTCATCGTCTCTGTTTCAAGCTGTTTATATACCAACTCTTTCTCCGTCTGTTCCATCAATTCCTGCAGTTTCTTTAGATCGCCGAGTTCAGTCCCGTTCCCCCCTTCTTCTTTCTTTAGTTGATCCTGAATAGTTTGAAGATACCGGCGCAGAGCAGCCTGCTGTGCCGCCATTTTGGCAAACTCTTCACTCATCTGTCCCGGTTTCATTTGGCCCTCTTTCATTCTTTGCTTCATATCGCCCATCTTCTTATTCAACTCTTCCTGCATTTTACGCACTGAAGCTGCACTTGGCTTCTTGCTTTTACCCGTTTTGCTCCCTTTTCCTCCTGGCTTCTTGCAACTACCATTACCACTTTTTTTACTCTGCTCCTGCTGTTGTTGCTCGTCCTGCATTTGCTTCAGTGCCTCACTCAGCATCACCGCGAGATTATTTACACTCGTCATCACATACTGCCCCTTATTGCGCGCATCCGCCACTCTACGGTCGCCCATGGCCTTGATAGCCTCATGCATATTGCCATTAATATTCCCTATTTCACGATTTATAAATGCTTCAATTTTGACTTGGCGTTTGCTCAACGCAAAAAGACTATCCTCGATAATTTTTGCATCATCTTTTAAATCTTTTTGGCGTTGCCCTGCAGCTACAAACTGTGGGTTATACCCATTTAGCTTTTCCATTTCTTTCATGAGTGCTTCCTCATCATATGAAAGTTGAATCAGGTTTTCTAAGATGCCCCTAAGTGTATTAATATCTTCTTCCAGCTCCTTCGATTCGGCATCTTCCAACCCCTTTTCAATCTTATCTTTCATCTCCTGCATTTTCTTGGCAGCATTTTTCTGATTTTTTGAGGCTTTGTCTTTTTTGCCTTTGCTTAAATTGTCGCTACTCTGTTTCTGTTCATTGTTGATCTCGTCCTGTTCTTGTTTGGTATCTTCAATATCTTTAGGCTCTTCCAATTCTTTATTTTCCTTTTTCACCTCCTCCAACTGTTTTTCAATATCATCCATCTTCTTATTCATTTCATCCTGCTTCTCTTTAATGTCTTTAGGATCGGACTCTTTCTTTTCTGCCTCCTGGGCTAGTTTTTCCTGCTCCTGTTTAAGTTTATCCAAATCATCCAACGCTTTCTGTACTTTTTCTTCCACCTTCGCCTGTTTAAACATCTGCAGATTTCGGTCAAGCTCCTTTTCCACTTCCTTATCAGTCAACTTCATTTTATCGAGCTGCTCTTGTATCTGCTCCTTGTTACCTTGGTCGAGCATCTTTTGCAACTGTTCAAACAGCTGCTTCATCTCAGGAGTCATTACCTCCTCCAAGAGTCGCTGCAGCTCTTTTTGTTTTTCGAGCAGTGCATCATTGGGCTTGTTATTTTCATTTTGCTTTACATTGTTCTGGTCATTTTTCTTAGATAATTCTTCTAGTTTTTGTTGCAACGCTTTTTGCTTGTCAATCAAATCCTGAATTTGTTTTTTATCCTGCCAGGTGAGTGTTTTCTTATCGAGTAGTTTTTTTTTGCAACTCATCAATTTGCTTTTGCAACTCTTTTACTTCCTTATAAGTATCATTCATTTTCTTCTCTACCTCCTTGTCCTGTTTGTTGGCCTCCAAACGCATTTGAGCATTGCTAGGGGCCGTATAAAGAAGTGCTTTGCTTCTCGTCGACTTTGCCCCATTAACAGCATCATTATCTGAAACTTCAAAATAGTATTCAATGGCTTCTTCCGCTACAATGTTAATCGAATTTAGATCGAACAGATGAAAAAACTTCTGAGGTAAGGTATAAGAACTAATATTTATAGGTACAGAAATTATCTTGTCCTTTAGATGTGCGCTGTCGGCCGATTTTAAAAATTTATAATTAAATGTAAGTCGTGAGAAACCGTGATCATCGTCAATATCGCCAGCATAATAATAGATTTTATTACTCAGCGAATCCTTCATTTCCACGACACTTATGGCTGGGTACTCGTCTGCAATAACATTTATTTGAAATGGAATAGAGTCCTTGCCCTGCACCCGTGAATTGTTGGTCGTGATACTATAGTGTTCGTTTTTTAGAAATCTTCTGGAATAGGTAAACGTTTCGCTATTTTTCTTGGTAGCCTGTGTTGATAAACCCTCAAAGCTCAGTATGACCTCGTCCACATTGGAAGTGCCAAAAGTCCAGGTAACGGTGCTTCCCGCGGGGACAACCAAGTCGCCAGTATTTTCAATGAGCTCGTCTTTCTTAGTGAGATAGTTTGGATAACTGACAAGCGCTGTAAAATTAAGGAGCACCGGCTTGGGCAGCACTTCGATCTCGTACATCTTACTAGAGAAACCCGAGGCGAAAAAAGAAATGGCTGTGTTTTTTTGTAGATTGTGCATGGGAAAAGTAAAATGCAAGGCATCCAATTTCTCCATTTTGTATTTTTGACCATCCATGATCAAATAAACTTCAGCCGGAAGTTCGGTGCCACTAACTTTTAGATTTACATCGAAATCTTCATGTTGCAAAGCTTGCATTTTCTCCTTCTCTGGATAAAAGTTGAAAGGGGCTGCTTTCTCAAAAAACTTTGTCGGATTACTCAGTCGAAGTGTGCTCTCAGTTATAATTCGTGAATTTATAAAGATTATTCCTAAAAAAAACAACAATGATGGGACAGCATATTTAAGGTGCTTTTTGTTCTCTTTAAAATTGATTGCGTTACTAAATGGTATTGGTTTAAGCTCTTGTATTTTTTGGTCGATAGAGGCGTGCAACAATTCGCTATCACTAGAGTTGGCCAAGGTATGAAGTTGGAGTGCGTTTAATAATTTGTCCTGCACATCGGCAAAATGAATGCCAATAATACTTGCGGCCTGTTCATAGTTTATGGTATGGCTTAGCTTATAAAGTTTGGAGAGCGGAGTAAAGATATATTTTGCAAGTATAAATAGGCCGATACCCAAAAACGAGAAGGTGATAGCCAAACGGAGATTGGAGTTAAACTCTCCGAAATACTCCATGACCACGGCAATAATATAGGCAGTAAGAATTCCGGCAAAGGTATAGATGGCACCACGCAACAACTGATTTTTATAGTATTTACGTATAAAAGCATCCAGCTTTTGAATTAGTATGCTATAATTGTTCAAGAATGAATCTGATTTTATTAGTTAAAATTTGGGTTTAAGAAATCAATGTACGAATATACACATTATTGATTTTATGGTTTATGCGGTATGTAAAAAATAGGTAAATGGCCTAAGAACAAGGCTAGCGTATTTGGTATGACACCACTCCTGCCGCGACATTTTAATGATTCGGGTGTTCTTCGTTTGGATAAATGCGTGTAACAACCAAGTTCTTCCGCGGGTTCACCAAAAGTGGCACCTTCTCTACCGTGAGTGAGCTGGTATCCAATCCAAAGGCTTTCGATTCGCTCATGGATAACCCCTTCAAGGCGTCATAACTATCCATAATAAACTCTTCGTAAACTGGCAAATCGTAATCGTTGGCCAATTGACGTTCACTAATTACAAACTTAAAATCACCTTGTATATTATGCTTCATTAGGGCCTGATAACGGCTCATATTATTGAATTCGGCCTTTGCAACCATATCATCGATAACTTTTCGAAATAAGGCATTAATTCGTTGCTCCACCCTAAAACCGAGATTGAAATCGACGCGGAATATTTTTTCAGGCACCAAGGTGTGTACCACAAATTCTTTTCGATAAGGGTCGTCGCTTACATTAATATGTAAAAACCAATACACGTCGGCACGTTTCGGCTGCTTGTTGAGGATGGAATAAATAATTTTCGACTCTATTAATTTCGGATTGTCGCCTGCCGTAAAATACACTAAGTTAGTGGCCTGTTTGGCGATACTTTCATCATTGCTGACATCAATGAATATGGGCAAGTAATCCTTTATTTTAAGAAATGAAACGAATCTTTTTTTAATCGCTGCCGCTTTAAACCAAACCCACATTATAAATATGAGCCCCAAACAAATGAGTAAGGTAACCCATCCTCCATGCGGGAATTTTTTTAAGTTGGCTACAAGGAAACAAAGTTCAAGAAAAAGATACCCTATCAGGTAAAACCAAACAAATCCTTTATTCATCCGATGTAAAACGAGGTAATGAGTAACCAGCACCGTGGTTGATAACATCGCAAGTGTTATTGCCAAACCATAAGCTGCGCCCATATTTGCACTCTCTTTAAAAATAAGAACGATTCCGATACAACCGAACATTAAAATCCAGTTGATACTTGGAACATACACCTGACCCCTTGCCTCGGTAGGGAATTTGATCCGAACTTTAGGCCAAAAGTTAAGCCGCATCGCCTCATTCACGATGGTGTATGAACCCGTAATTAACGCCTGTGATGCAATGATAGCAGCCATGGTAGCGATGAGGATCCCAACCAACAAAAACTTCTCAGGCATAATGGCGAAAAATGGATTTACGCTACTCCCAATTTCGCTTAACGATTTCCCTTCAAATTGCATAAGCCAGGCACTTTGCCCCAAGTAATTGCATACCAAGGCAATCTTCACAAAAGTCCAACTTACTCTGATATTCGACTTACCACAATGGCCTAAATCGCTATACAAGGCCTCAGCCCCAGTAGTACAAAGAAATACGGCGCCTAAAAGCCAAAAGCCACCAGGTGTATTTACCACCAAATTTAGTGCATAATAGGGGTTAAGGGCTCCAAAGATGGCTGGATTACGCGATATCTGCGTTAGCCCTAAGACGAGCAGCATTGAAAACCAAATAATCATTAAAGGCCCAAAAAATTTACCTACGATGCTAGTGCCGAACTGTTGAATAAAGAAAATGGCAACGATAATACCGATGACAATTGGGACCACTGGAATATCATATTGTGGATACTTCAGTTGAAGACCCTCTATGGCAGAAGCCACCGAGATGGGGGGGGTAATTAAACCATCGGCCAATAACGCAGCACCACCAATTATAGCGGGGATATGCAACCATGGCTTCGTGCGCCTTACAATGGCATAAAGCGAAAAAATTCCTCCTTCCCCTTTGTTGTCTGCATTTAGAGTAATGATGACATATTTTAACGTCGTAAGTAACGTTAACGTCCAGAAAATACACGACACCCCTCCAAAAACCAATTCCTTGGTAATAATGCTGTCGCCTATTATCTCCTTTAATACGTATAGTGGAGACGTGCCTATATCGCCATAAATAATCCCCAGCGTTATAATTAAGCCGGCAGAACTTACCTTGTTTAAATGTGATTTATCCACTTATTTTTTAAAAATAAAGTTGCGAAATTAGTTATGTTATCACACTTAAACGATAAAAATTTCAAGAATGTAATTTATTTTACAAAACAGGAACTCCAAACCGATTTTATTCAACTAAGGGGCTCTGTATTAGAAGATAATTTTTTACTGGCACCGTTTCATAGATTAAAATAAATGTTAAGCTTGAACAGAATCAATATAAAAATTAATTTTGCCCTAAATCATGAAAATACTTTTTACCTGCCTTGGCAATATTTGCCGCAGCCCAATTGCTGAAGGTGTGCTGAGAAAAAAAATAAGTGCGTTAGACCTACCGTGGCAAGTAGCATCGAATGGCACCAACAGGTTCCATAAAGGGGAACCGGCTGACCCAAGAACGATTTCAGTATGCAAAAAAAATGGAGTAGACATAAACAGTCATATTGCCCGCCGATTTAAAACCAGCGATTTTAAAGAGTATGATCTAATCATATGTATGGCAGAAGATGTATTTGACGAGCTACAGCAGTTTGTTACCGATAATGCCCAACTCAAAAAAGTGGTGGTGAAATCAATTAAAGACCCCTGGTATGGAAACCAAGATGGTTTTGACGAATGCTATCAAGCGATTGCAAATTATTGCGATATCCTTATTGATGAAATACGTGCTTTGAAACCTTGAAAATCGATCTTTGCTAATCGTAAATTTACACATCCACGAATGTAGCATTCTTGTTATTTTGTTTTAAAAAGCTAATTAATACAGCTACTTCGCCTTGATATCAAAAAAATTACGTAATTAGCAACTTTTAATAATTTAATTTGATGTACATAAAAAGGAAACTAGACTATTTTTCAATAATAATGCTGAGCGTATTATTATTCATTTCGGGAAGTTGTAAGAAAAATGAAACAATACCCCCAGTAGGAGAGCCTTATAAAGGAGGTAAAGTTTTTTATATCGACAACACAGGTCAGCATGGGTTAGTGGCGGCAAACGCCGATCTTGGCACCGGCAGTCCTTGGGGTTGTAAAGGGGTGGCCATAGGTGGCGCCGATGGTACAAGCCTAGGCACTGGAAACCAGAATACCATTGACATTGCCACTAGCTGTAGTGAAGCTGGCACTGCTGCTAGACTTTGTAACGATTTGGTACTAGACGGATATAGCGACTGGTACTTGCCCTCAAAGGAGGAACTTAATTTATTATATCAACAAAGAATGCTCATCGGAGGCTTTGCTAAAGACACCTACTGGAGTTCCTCAGAGGTGAATACAATTTGTGCTTGGATTCAGAGTTTTGATAACGGCACTCAATTTGGCACTACAACGAAAGACTACGGCACAAATTTACGTCCCATTCGTGCTTTTTAGCGGAAGAGTATAGTTCACTTATGCACCCCTCAGCTACAGTATCATTCTGTATTGCCTTTCCAAATAATTACGATTGTTAGTGACTGCTTAGGTTAGGCAATAAATCCAGACTAAATTCATCAAGCGATTTGAGTTTAGCATCTGCAATGGCCAATCTTGGATCATCGTGCCTATGTTTGTCGGGCACAGCAACACAAAACATTCGTGCAGCCTTGGCGGCAAGAATGCCATTAAGTGAATCTTCAAACACAACACACTCTCCAGGATATACATTCAGGGCTTGTGCTGTGGAGATAAATATCTGCGGGTGTGGTTTACCGAAAGTTTCACGTTCGCCTGAACGTGTCACAATAAAATACTTTTGGAAGGAGAGCTTTTCAATGACCGCGCTAATCAATACTTCGGCCGATGACGAGGCCAAGGCCATCGGAATTTTTCTATCGTAAAACAACTCTAATGTTTGGTATACGCCTGGGAGTGCTTCTCCCTTCTCTAAAATAAGTTTCTGCATCATCGCAATAATTTCTACTTCCACCTGTTTCTTCGACTTCTTAGTGAATGGGTGCCTATCGTAAACAAATTGGACCGCTTCATCAAGTCGAAGCCCTTCTACCTGCCGAAGAAAATCATCGTCGATAAAAACACCGACGCTCTCATAAAGAAATCGTTCGGCATATTTCCAAAAAGGTTCGCTATCAATGAGCAAACCATCCATATCAAAAATTGCTGCTTTAATCATCTAAAAAATTAGTTCAAATCCGTCTTTTTATTAAATCGCAACGCCTTCAGCATCCAATTGGGTAAAGGCTTTGTCGCATCTCGTTTCTTTAAATTAAAATACCATCCCCATTTTTTCAGGATCGGTACTTTATGTGCCTCAACATATTCAATTAGAGTCCCGTCGGGGTCTTCATTATATGCAAAATGCCCGGCAGCATCACCCATTTCAAAACTATCGGCACTGTCGACCGTAAAAGGGTATCCCATCTTTCTACAATCCTCTTTTACTAATTTCATTCCCACCACGTCAAAACAGAGATGAATATAGCCTTGATCGCCCCAGAGCCGATTCTCAAATATTTTCCGAGGTTTATAGTCTATGGCTTGAATCAATTCGATACTACAGGGTCCTACCAGCTTACTAAATGCACCCGTGCGTTCAGCGTCTTGCTTGAGAAGTAATCGCCTGAATTTCATGTCTCCTCCTGGAAACTCATTCCACTCATCGTATAAACCTTCCACATCGTAAGCTAAATTTTTAATCCCCAGGACACCTGTATAAAAGTTCATGGCCTTTTCCATAGAGCTCACCGCAATGGTTACACCAGCAATGCCACCACACAAATGGCCGGATTGCATAAACCAATAATCATCTTCCACCATCTGAAATTTGTTGCCGTAAGGATCTTCCAAATAAAAGGTAAGCTTGCCTTGTGGGTCGTTATGTAACTCACCTAATACTTTCAGATTTTCTTTTATGTACCATAGATAAACCAACCTGATATCCTTACATCTTATTTTTACAATCTGTATTCCTGTATCGCCTAAATTTACTTTAAAGGAGGCGGGCTGGGCCTTCCGGCTTTTATATTCCCAAATTTCAAAACCTCCACCACCTTGCATATTCACCGCAAGCGCAGCGTAACGGTGATGCACCTCACCTCCTGTATAACGTGTCATTAATGGAGCAGGAGCAGCATCATTAAAAATTACCACATCGGTTCCAAAATATTTACTGTACCATTTCCAAGCTTCCTTGGCATTGGTAACGCCAATACCTACTTGCTGTATTCCAGTTATAATTTTTTGCATGGTGCGAAGATAAAAGTTTTACTTTAGATTGGCTTTCTTGAGGAATTTAGCGCAACAGCAAGAATTCAGTGATTACGGTCAGGCGCTCGTTCCTTATGTTCACACTCTCCATTCCATTAATAACGTATTAGATAGTACTTTTTTTGATACGATACCGTACCTTTGCAACTACAAAAAATGAGTACCATTCAGCCTTTATTTGAGCAAATAAAAAAACTTACTGCTCCAAAAATTGTGATAACAACGCACCATAAGCCCGATGCAGATGCATTAGGTTCGAGCTTGGGCTTATACAATTTCTTCAAAAATGCGGGAATCGCCTCCCAAGTTATTTCACCCACCGACTACGGCGATTTCTTGAATTGGATGGCGGGCGAAGCCACTATTATTAATTTCGAGGAGAACAAAATCAAATGTGAAAAACTTGTTAGTGAGGCTAATTTTGTATTCTGTCTGGATTTTAATGCTTTAAGCAGGATAAACGATTTGGGGGCCATGGTAGCAAAAAGCACGGCTAAAAAAGTACTTATCGACCATCATCTAAACCCAGAACGGTTTTATGACTATGAGCATTGGAGTAGCAATAGCAGCAGTACCTGTGAATTGCTCTTTGATGTAATCAAACTTTGGGATTACAGCTTGTTGAATAAAGATATTGCCCAATGTTTATATGCAGGTATGATGACCGATACCGGCTCATTTCGCTTTCCATCCACTAGCAGTCATACCCACCTGGTCGCGGCCGAACTCTTAAAATTTGATATTGAACATCACTCTATTCACGAACACATTTCCGACTCTTTCACCGAAGACAGTGTTCGTTTTGTAGGCTATGTTATCTCCCAAAAATTGGTCATAATCCCGGAGTATCATATCGCTTACATGACGGTAAGCCAAGAAGAACTTATGAAATATAACGTAGCAACCGGAGATACCGAAGGTTTGGTAAATTACGGCTTAGAAATAAGAGGAATTAAGCTTGCTGCTTTATTTATCGATCGGAAGCATTTGGTGAAGATGAGTTTTAGAAGTAAAGGCAATTTCCCCGCCAACGAGTTTGCTGCTAAATACTTTAATGGGGGTGGGCACTTTCATGCTGCCGGTGGGCAATCGGAGTTATCATTGGAAGAAACTGTAGACCTATTTTTAACTGCGTTGCCTGATTGGGCACCTCTGTTAACCTAACAAATCATGCACAAAAAATTCATTACTCTCAGCTTAATAGCACTGCTCTATTCGTGTTCAAACAACGAACCAAAAAACAAACACAAGCACTATGTCAAGGTTTATGAAAGTGCATTACGACTCGGCGATGTGAATGTGGCTATTAATGCGTGCTATGATATTATCGCCAACGACAGCACACAAACCAACTACTATGACACCTTGGTTTATTTATATCTCAACACACGCAACGATGGTTCTACGTTTCTGGCCGCCCGTAACAGTTTAAAGTACCACCCTAATAATGAGAAAATGACTCGTGTGGCAGCCGACTACTCCAAAATTTTAGGCATGCCCGATACGGCCATCGCCTACTATAAAAAGACTTTCGTGCTCACGAACAAGCTAGAAAACATGTATGATGTGGCACAGGTGCAGTATAATGCAGGATATGACGCAGCAGCTGAAGAGACGGCGGATATGATTATCAAAACACCCGACAGTGAAAAGATTTTTATTGGCATCTCTGTGGCACAGGAAACCCCTCAGCAAATTCCACTTAGAGCCGCTGCCTACAATATAAAAGGCACTATTTTTATCGCCCTTGGGAGCAAAGAAATTGCCTTACGCTATTTTGACGAAGCCTTGAAAATCACCCCTGAATTTAAGGTGGCTAAGAAAAACAAAGAAGATATCATGAATGGGAAAATAAAATTTGAAAAATAATGTACAAATACTTGTTTTTTGACCTTGATCATACCCTCTGGGATTTCGAGAGAAATGCAGCAGCCTCGTTAAAGGATCTCCACTCAAAACACGATTTAAATAGGCACCAAATCACGGATACCGATTTCGTAAGCAAATATACCGAGATTAACCATGCCCTTTGGCGTTTGTATCATAAAGGCGAAATTGATAAAGAATTTTTACGCACACAGCGATTCATCAAAACATTTGAATATTTCAGCGTCCCCGCCGACCAAATACCTTTAAATTTATGGGATGAATACTTAGAGCTTCTACCCTTCCGCACCCATCTCATGGCTGGCTGCATTGAACTCATGGAATATCTCAATCCGAAATATAAGATGACCATTATTACCAATGGATTTAAGGAGGTACAACATAAGAAGATGCAAAATAGTAAACTGCTAACCTATTTTGACCATCTCGTGATAAGTGAAGATGTAGGACACCAAAAACCAGCCAAAGAAATTTTCGAATACGCCATGCAACTCAATCACTGCAAGCCTAGCGAAGTTCTAATGATTGGCGACAATGTGGAAGCAGATATACAAGGGGCCAACAATGCCGGTATCGATAGTGTTTTCTATAATCCGTCGAACCTACCCGATAGCGTTGGCGCCACCTTTGAAATTAAGTCATTATTGGAATTAAAAAGATTGGTTTGATTCGAACCCACTCAAGCATTTACCTTTTTTGTTAATCCAGTACAAAGTAAAAACAATCTTTACTTTGTTATGAAAATCCCCCAGCTCCTCTTCACCATTATCACCCCCTTCTTGGTTTATTCACAACCTTCTACCATACAGAACGACCAACGAAATATTTATATAAAACAATCGATTGCCGAACGCAATCCAGTGGCATGGCCCTACTTGCCAGAACGTGATGTGTTTATTTGCAAGTATGTGGAGCGAATGATTGACACTCGGGAGAAAATGAATCTATGCATGCGCTGGCCACAACAACCTTTGATGGAGGTGATTTATAACGCACTTAAAGAAGGGAAAATTCATGCCTATAAAACCGCTCTCTTGGATTCCACTTACGATTCGGATGATGCACGAATGATCGGCTCAATTACTACAACCATAAACGAACAACTCACGGAAGACGAATATAACACTCGAGAAACCCGTGTCACCTCAGCTTTAAACGCGAGCGAGATCAAAAAATTTAAAGTGATGGAGAATTGGATTTTTGACCGAAACACGGGCGAGCAGTACACTCGTATTTACGCCATAGCTCCTATCTATAATCTCAGCATTTCGGGTGTTTTATTGGGCGAGCAGCCTTTGTTTTTTTTAAGTTATAAAGAGTGCCGTAAACTATTTGTGAACACCCCACTTTTTAATCGTCAGAACGATGCTGCTCAACTCAGCTACGACGACTTTTTCGAACAACGCTTATTTAGTAGTTGCCTTTTGAAAACAAGTAATGTATTCGATTTAGCGATACGCGATATGGAAGCATATAAGCTCGACGGTGTAGAGGCTTTAATGGAGGGAAATGTGCAAAATGAAAACTTATTTAATACCGAACATGACCTGTGGGAATATTAACCACTCTCATGAACTCTCCAAAACTACTCTTATCCTAAAGCCCCAAAATTAATTGCCCTCCCTACTAGAAGAATGAGACGAGACTCTACAAAACTTCCCTCACGATTCGCTCCTCCTATTTTTATTTTTTTATACGGATTATTATCCGTTATCTTGTATAGTCTTTTACATGCTTGAAGAAATCTACTGAATCAATATTTCTGTACATCAATACAATGTGCAATGAAGAGCCTTTTGACTGTAAATTTAAGCTGACTCGTTAATGGATTTGTCCAAAACGGAGTAGTTTAGAACAAAGGGGGGAAACAGCAGACAAAAACAATGCATTGTTTTTCTTATTTAGAAACCAATAAATTTAATAAACAATGAACCCATTACAAAAAAAGATGGAGGCTTATACTAGTCCTCAGGAGGTGAAGAAACAAGGATTTTACCCCTTTTTCAAGGCTATCGAATCGGCACAGGATACGGTCATTGAACTGAACGGAAAAAAACTGCTCATGTTTGGCTCCAATAGTTATTTAGGACTAACCAATCATCCAGTGATTAAAGAAGCAGCCATTAATGCTATAAAAAAATATGGCACAGGATGCGCTGGTTCTCGCTTTTTAAATGGCACGCTTGACCTGCATAATAAACTAGAGGCTTCATTGGCATCGTTCGTTGGCAAAGAGTCAGCACTCGTATTTAGCACCGGATTTCAGGCTAATCTAGGGGCTGTTTCGGCACTTACTGGAAGGCATGACTATCTTCTTATCGACGATGCGGATCATGCCTCCATTATTGATGGTTGCCGACTTTCCTTTTCAAAAGTCATAAAATTTAAGCATAATGATATGACCTCTCTTGAAAAAGAACTCAAATCGCTTCCTGAAGACAAAATCAAACTCATCATCGTGGATGGCGTATTTAGTATGGAAGGTGACATTACGAATTTACCAGAGATAGTAAGACTATCGGCCAAATATAATGGCAGTATTATGGTAGATGAAGCCCATTCTATGGGTGTCCTAGGCAAGAACGGCTCAGGCACAGCTTCACATTTCGGATTAACAAAAGAGGTAGATGTGATTATGGGCACATTCAGCAAATCATTATCCACGGTGGGTGGTTTTATTGCCGCTGATGAAGCTCTAATTAATTATCTCAAACACAACTCACGTTCATTAATTTTCAGTGCTAGTATTTCCCCTGCCAATGCAGCAAGTGCCATTGCCGCCTTAGAAATTGTTAAAGCAGAACCTGAACGTCTCCAACAGCTCTGGACGAATACTCATTACGCCATGAAACTACTTAAAGAACTTGGATTCGATATTGGAAAAACAGAAACTCCGATCATTCCAATTTATGTGCGCGACGATCTAAAAACCTTTATGCTCACTCAAATGTTAGTAGAAGAGGGCGTATTCGTTAATCCTATCATTTCTCCGGCCGTACGTAGCGACTCGTCATTAATTCGGTTCTCGTTGATGGCGACCCATTCGTTAGAACAAATTGATATCGCGATTCATAAAATACACAAAATTGCTTCTAAATTAGGGATCGTAACTGACTCAAAATCTACTTCTTCCAATGATTAACATAAAAAAGGTTTCAACGTCTAAAGACCTTGCAGGTTTTATTGACTTTCCACATCATTTATACAAAGATGATGTCAATTATGTACCTGAGCTTTTTATTGCTCAACGAGATTTGTTAGATGTTAAAAAACATCCATTTTTCAAGCACTCAAAACTCAATCTGTTTGTTGCCATGCGAGACAACAAGATTGTGGGTAGGATCGCTGCCATAAGAAATAATAATCACTTAAAATACTATAGCAATTCGAAAGACGGCTTCTGGGGGTTCTTTGATGTGATTAATGACTATGCTGTTGCTGAGAAACTCTTTGATACCGTTTCAGCATGGGTAAAAAGCGAAGGCTTAACTACCGTTATTGGACCCGTTAATTATTCAACCAATGAAACATGCGGGGTGCTTGTTCAAGGATTTGATTCGCCACCGGTGGTCATGATGACCTACAACAAAGACTACTACCCTGAATTTATTGAAAAATATGGTTATCGTAAAAAAATGGACCTCATCGCATACCATCTAAAAACTGATGAACTGTCGGATCGGACAGTAAACCTTGTAGCTAGATTAGAAGATCGATTGAAATTGAGAGGTATTACCATTCGCACGGTCAATATCAAGGAATTTCAAAAGGAAGTGCAGAAAATTAAAGAAATCTATAACTCGGCCTGGGATAAAAATTGGGGATTCGTTCCGATGACTGACGAGGAATTTGAGGTAATGGCCAAAGACATGAAAATGATCCTCGACCCTGACTTTTGCTATCTCGCCGAACATAATGGCAAACCAGTAGGATTCTCGCTTGCCATACCCGATATGAATCAGGTTTTTATTACGATTAAAAAAGGAAGATTACTTCCAACTGGGCTCTTTAAATTGCTTTTCAACAAAGGAAAAGTAAATAAAATGCGTGTTATAACCCTTGGTGTGGTTGAAGAATACCGTAAAATGGGAATTGAAGCAAGTTTCTATGCTCGAAATATTATCACCGCCAGAAAGAAAAATATTGTCTCGGCCGAAGCCGGATGGATTTTAGAAACCAACGAGATGATGAATAAGGCGTTACTGAATATCAATGCAGAGCCTTATAAAAAATATAGGATGTACGAACTTGCTCTCTGAGATGAAAAAGGTATTAATCACAGGAGCAAGCGGTTTTATAGGTAGCTTCATGGTAGAGGAAGCACTGAAAAGAAACTATGAGGTTTATGCCGGTATTCGAATAGGAAGCAGTACCATTTACCTTGCCGACCCTAGAATAAAATTTATCGAGCTCAACTTTGCGGATGTAGAAATACTGCGTCTACAACTCTCCGAATTCCCTTACTTCGACTATGTAATTCATAGTGCAGGATTGACCAAAGGTTTCAATAAAAAAGATTATTTCACCTCTAATTATCAATATACCAAAAATTTTATTGACGTATTAATAGATCAAAAACGAGTTCCTGAAAAATTTATTTATATGAGCAGCCTCGCCGCTTTCGGTCCAGGTGATCCAATACTATTGAATGCTGTAAAATTGTCAGACACGCCTAAACCTGTTACTTCCTACGGGAAAAGCAAGCTTAAATCTGAGAATTATTTAACTTCTCTACTTAATTTCCCTTACCTCATTATAAGACCAACAGCAGTTTATGGCCCTAGAGAAAAGGAGCTACTCACCATATTTAAACTCATCAATTCTAATTTGGAACTTTTGGTAGGATTTAAAAAGCAACAACTCACTTTTGTGTATGTATCCGACCTTGTAGAAGCCGTGTTTCAAGCCATGGAATCGAACCTTACCAACCGAGGTTATTTTGTGAGTGATGGACATGTTTATGACGGGAAAATGCTAGGGAACATCATCCGGAAGCATCTCGAAAAAAGAACCATTCGCATACAAATACCTACGATATTGGTTCGGCTTATTGCTGTGGTTACTGAGGCAACTAAATACATAACCCGCAAACAGCCTATGTTAAACCTTGAAAAAATAAAGGAGTTGGAAGCGAGTAATTGGAATTGTGATATACAGCCACTTCGCGATGATTTAGATTTCAAACCAGCGTATGATTTAGAACGAGGGATTCAAGAAACTATTGCATGGTATAAGAAGGCAAGGTGGTTAAAATAATTTTTTGTTCATTATGAATCGTTTGACTTCGCATCTTTTCCCTGCCCCTTTTGCAGCATTCAAAACCAACTGGAGCAATGCTTGGCGTTTGACTTCATTTAAGCGTCAGGCCTTCGCTATCGCTGTGGTTTCTGTATTCATTGTTACGTTCATTTCAGATTATTTAAATTTTATAGAGTCAAGACCCGGGCATCGAATTTCTGATTTGCTCTTGAATATTTTAGAGGTCCGAAACCTATCGATAGGCATATTCATCCTATTGTATTCTTCCATCCTACTTTCTGCGATTAACTTAAGTGTAAGCCCTATTCAACTCCTAAAAGCAGTGCAAGCATTTTGTTTGCTAACAAGCCTTAGAATGATCTGCCTTTACCTGATTCCATTGGAGGCTGATGCTTCCATGATTCCGCTTGAAGACCCCTTTGTAGGTCGTTACTTTTATGGTGACACCTTAATAACTAAAGACTTGTTTTTCTCAGGACACGTTTCTACCATGGCTTTACTTATGCTAGCCATTCCGTATCGCCCACTAAAATATTATCTTATAGCTGCAACCGCATTGGTAGCCATGTTTTTACTGACCCAACATGTGCATTATACAATCGACGTATTTGCAGCACCTCTCTTCTCGTGGGGCTCTTATACCCTCGTTTCAAAATTACGAGTAAAATAGCTTAAAAATTAAGCTTCTTCGTTGGCAAGAGTTACTGAAATAACAATATAGGCCAAAATTATTAGCGGTAAGGCTATCAGTTTTAATGCTATAAGTAATGCGGCACTTACACCCAATAAAATATATCGGGCTTTGTTAGACCTATAGTCATAGGTTGTAAATTTTAAAGATATCAATTTCATTTCCGAAAGCATCAGGTAACATAATCCGAAAATCATAAAAATGAGTGTGATAGGATGCACCATAAAATTGCTTACCCACTCCGGTGTTTTCTCACCGAAAACAATAAACGGCAGTGCGGCCACAATGAAACTCATCGAAGGCACTGGCAATCCAATAAACCCATCGGTTTGCCTTGTATCAATATTAAATTTGGCTAGGCGCCAGGCCGATCCACAAGGCAATAAGAAAGCAGCAAAAGAGTACCAGTTTCTCAAGGGGTCAAAATCAATGGTTAAAAAATTACTGTTATAATAAAATAAAGAGAAAACGATGAAACCCGGAGCCACACCGAAACTCACCACATCGGCAAGCGAGTCGAGTTCTTTGCCTATGGTTGAATATGAGTGGGTTAAGCGAGCCACCAAGCCATCCAAAAAATCAAAAACAGCAGCTGCAAGGATAAAGAGCGAAGCCGTTTGCAAATCGATACGAATACAATAGACGATGGATAGGCAACCACAAATTAAATTGAGGCATGTTACAGCATTGGCGAGGTTTCTCTTTATCATGATTAGTTATAAATGTGCTTCCGGGTGAAAAGTATTCGGGGTTCCAGGTTTGAGGCAATACTGATGAAACGTTATTTTCGAAATCAATATCTCGGCTACCTAATCCTTTTGCTTCTCATACAATTTAGATTTATCAACCACCAACAGTTTATCGCCCTCTTTTAAGGTGCGAGACACGACGGAATAAGGTCCGTTAACGATTTGTGTTTTATCATCAAGTTCAGAGGTGATTTGAATAACCTTATCATCCTGGATTCCAGTTAATACCGCAATCTTTATTGCTTTTCCTAAACTATCAACGGCAAAAATAACTTGTTCCATATCATCCCTTGTGGTGGCAGTTTTATCGTTGGTCTTTTTCTTTTCCGCCTCGTTTTTATCACGGGTAGTTACGCATTCGATGGGCACACATAACACATTCTCTTTTCTTCCAGTTTCGATATCCACAGTGGCATTCATGCCTGCTCTAAAAGGCGATTCATTCGCCGCAAGATTGGTTTTAATGTCCAAGTATGAAGTGGCGACGATACGGATTTTTACTTCAAAATTAGTGGCCTGATCTGTACTTGCGGAGATGGACGATTTTGCTGCATTCGCGATCTCAAATACCACTCCTTTAAACTTTTTCCCAGGGTAGGCATCCACCTCAATTTTAGAGGTGTCGCCGCGTTGCACATGCACGATATCATTTTCATTAACATCAACAATCACCATCATGAAATTCAAATCGGCGATACGCATCATTTCCGTTCCTGCCATCTGCGACGTACCTACGACTCTTTCCCCACGCTCCACTTTGAGCCCATAAATCGTACCTTCCTTCGGAGCTAAAATGGTGGTCTTGTTTAAATTATCCATTGACTCTTTAAGAGAAGCCAACGCACTTGTGATCGCAAACTCCGCTCCTCTAATCGTTTGATTTGCTGCCTCTACCTGAGCTTTAGCTACCTCGTATGTTGATTTGCTTGTTTCAAATTCGGCATCACTTATCGCTTTCTGATTATGTAAAGAGGTATTCCGTTTAAAGTTTGCATCTTCAGCAAGGAGGCGCGCATCGGCCTGCGCCTTGCTCGCTTTTGCGTTGGCAAGCTGTGCTCTGGCCTGATCCACACTGGCAGCGATCCGGTCTTGCTGTGATTGATAAATTTGCGGATTTATTTTTGCCAACAATTGACCTTTATGAACATAATCACCATCTTTAACATAAAGCTCAGTAATCTCGCCTGAGATGTCAGACGATATCTTAATCTCGTTTTCAGGTTGGATTTTTCCATTGGCCGCCACCGTTTCTATAATGGTACGATGATCGGCTCGAATGACTGAGACTTTGATTCCTTTTTCAGAATTAATCCAGCCCGCTTTTTTTCCAATAAATGCAGCCACCAACAACACGATAATAACACCTAACAACCACCAAATTATACGTTTCATTTTTAAAAAAAATTATAATGTTATACTTATACCCCTATAAAAATCAATAATTTTACTCTTTAAAATCAAGTCATACTTGGCTTGCTGTAAGTTAATCTCTGCCCGAGCTTTATTGTTTCTAGCAGTGATAAAATCAAGATAACTGCTCGCCCCTTGAGCATAACGAAGTTCTGTATTTAAATAAAATGCGCTTTGCGCTGTTAAATTTTTTAGAGCTGATGTGTATTTTGCTTTCGCAGCTTCCACATCGGCAATGGCCTGCTGTATGTTTTTCAACAAACTATTTTTTGTTTGAGTTAAATTTAGACCTTGGTTGAGTACATTTATTTTAGATTTCTGAATATTACCTGACACTCTTAAATTGTTAAAAATTGGGATAGTAAGACTCAATGAAATGTATTTGCCAAAATTTTGATTGAGCTGATCGTTAAAAGCAACAGCACTAAAATTACTCTTGTATTGTGGTGCAAACACGGTGTCCAAGGTGGTTTTCGTTAATCCTATGGGGGTAATCCCTACTATTGATGAACCATTATAGGCAACATATTTATTACTATACAACGTATTTAAACCACCCGATAATGTTAAGCGAGGCGACAAACCACCCAGTGCAATTTTTTGTGTGGTGGAGGCAGCCTCTTTACGCAGGATTGCCCCCTTCACTTCTGGACGATTGCCAAGAGATTGCTCATATACTACATTTACATCATACTGTTCGTTGATAGGAAGCACAATCACTGGTCTTTCAATTTTTACATTCAATATTTCCGGCAACTCCATCAATTGAATCAAGGTAAGTTTAGCACTTGATATTGCATTTTGTGCCATCTGCGAATTATACTCATCATTGGCTTGTTGAGCGTCTTGCTCAAGGAGAGCGCTCTGGGCCATCTTTCCTGCCTTTACTAAGATGTCGGTACGCGCGCGCTGGCTCAAAGTAACTTCTAATTGTGAATTGACATTGATCAGATTATCTTCCGTATACATCACCTGAAGGAAGGCAGCGGCTACCTGCAATGATAAATCGTTCTGCTGTGTCGTAACATCGGTAAGTGTTGCAGCATAATTGAGTTGTGCCAGCTTCAAGTTGTTTAAGAGTTGAAAACCGTTAAACAACGTAACACTGCTGTTTACCCCCATATTGGCCGATTGGGTGCTATTACTGATATAGGCATTGGTTACGGGGTCAATATTTCTTCCATAATTATAGTTTTGGCTGAAGGACGCATTTAAATTAGGAAGCATCGCCGCCTTCGTTGTTTTTACATCGATAGTCGTGCTCTGTAAATTAAGTTGAGCTTGCTTTAAACGAATATTGTTTTTCAGGGCCGTTTCAATACACTGCTGCAATGTGTATTGCTGTTGGGCATTAATAACCGTCGAAAAAAAAACAAAACAAACAAACAATCGAATCCCTTTCATATCGAAATTTTTTGGTGTGCAAATGTAATCAAATTCGACCTTACTATCTGCTTTTGAGACTTCTTCAGAAAAAAAGACTCGATAAGGCCACGGTCGTATTTATGAAATACAAATTAACATAAACATACACCATTAACGTCGTCGGTTGTATATCTTTGCGTTATGAATATCTTGTTGTTGGGCAGTGGCGGTAGAGAACATGCGCTTGCATGGAAAATTAAACAATCTGCCCATTGCGATAAATTATTTGTTGCTCCTGGAAATGCCGGTACGCAAACCCTAGCGACGAATCTTGCTTTTAATGACGATGATTTCGAGGCAATTAAAATGGCCTGTTTGAAATACGAAATCGAGCTGGTGGTGGTAGGCCCTGAAACACCTTTAGTAAAAGGTATTGTCGATTTTTTTGAACACGATGCCGCACTCTCTAAATGCGCTATCATCGGCCCAAATAAAATTGCGGCACAACTCGAAGGAAGCAAAGATTTTAGCAAGCATTTGATGCAACAGTGTCATATTCCAACAGCAAAATATGCTACTTTTACGAAGGCCAATTTCAATGCAGGAATTGATTATCTAAAAACGCATCCATTACCCATTGTTCTCAAAGCCGATGGTTTGGCCGCCGGCAAAGGAGTGTTGATCTGTACTTCGAACCAAGAGGCCATTGACGAATTCACAGCCATGCTCCAGGATCATAAATTTGGAGAAGCCAGCGCGAAGGTGGTGGTGGAAGAATTTCTTGAAGGGATTGAGCTTTCTGTGTTTGTTGTCACCGATGGGATAAGTTATAAAATGCTTCCCAGCGCGAAAGATTACAAACGTATTGGAGAAGGCGATACCGGCTTAAACACTGGAGGAATGGGTGCAGTAAGCCCTGTGCCATTTGCCGATTCGACGTTTTTAAAGAAAGTTGAAACCCAAATTGTTGCTCCATTACTCTCGGGGCTGAAACAAAACAATATTCTTTATAAAGGCTTTCTATTTGTGGGGTTAATGAATTCGAATGGCGAACCTTCGGTAATTGAATTTAACTGCCGACTGGGAGACCCTGAAACAGAAGTATTAGTACCGAGATTAAAGACAGATATGGTGGAAATATTTATGGCTATTGCCCATTCAAAGGTGAATGAACTTGAAATAGAGATCCTGGATGAAACCGCTGTCACTGTCTTTTTAGTTTCTGGCGGATACCCCGATACCTATCAGAAAGGTCTCGTTATAAAGGGCTTGAATCAGGTAAAGGAAAGTATGGTCTTTCATGCAGGCACCACCACCATAAACCAAGAAACGGTGACTCATGGAGGCCGCGTGATAGCCCTTACATCACTAGGAAATTCAATACAGGAAGCGGTAACAAAATCGCTGGCGTCGGCACACCTGATAACCTATGAGGGCAAATATTTCAGAAACGATATTGGAAAAGATTTAATCTAAGCACCATTATGACAAACTTCAATTACCGCGAAATTGCGCGTAAACTCCTCAGCTACTTTCTACGGGGCTTGCTTATTGTAATTCCTGTAAGCCTCTCACTTTATATCATCTTTTCTATTTTTACAAAAATAGACAATATTATCCCTTTAGGCTATGGACTTGGCTTTATTGTCATCATTACTACCATCACCATCATTGGTTATATCGGCAACATGCTCTTTGGACAAACTATTTTAGTGTTCATAAACGACTTGTTAGAACGTACCCCTGGGGTTAAATATATCTATAATTTAATCAAGGATTTTATGGAAGCTTTCGTAGGTGAGAAGCGTAAGTTTACGGAGCCTGTGATGATTGAGATGCATGAAGGCGTTTATAAACTAGGGTTTGTAACCCAGAAGGAGCTATCGAAATTTGGCATGACCGAGTATATGAGCGTGTATTGCCCTAAAAGTTACGGTATGATGGGTGATTTGCTCATCGTCAAAAAAGACAAAGTGCGTTTGGTCGACAAAAATGCAACCAAAACAATGTCGTTCATCGTAAGTGGTGGTGTTACCGAAATTGAATAATATTCGTTCCAAAATCCCCCCATTTGAGTTGTGAAAATAGTTTAGTTTTACCTCCCTTATTAATACATTATAATCATGAAATTCATCACAAGTATTTTACTTTCCATCTTTCTGGTACTCTCTGCGCCTGCTCAAAAAGCCCCAGATCGTTGGTTCAATCTTGATTACACTCAAGATGGCGTTGCTGGAGTGGGCGCCGACAAGGCCATGAATGAAATACTAAAAGATAAAAAAGCACAAGATATCATCGTTGCTGTGATCGATGGAGGAACAGATCCTTTGCATGAAGACCTGAAAGAAAACATGTGGATCAACTCTAAAGAGATTGAAGGTAATGGTATTGACGATGATGAGAATGGTTATATTGACGACATTTACGGATGGGATTTTATCGGTGGCGCTAATGGAACCGTAGAGTTTGATAATATAGAACTTACTCGCCTATACCGCGACCTAAAAAAGAAATATGATGGTGTCGATGGCAAGACGATCTCTCCAGATAAAAAAAATGAATTTAAATTATATTTAAAGGTTAAAGAAGAACATCAAAAAAAGTATTCCGTTTCAAAAAATAATTATGAAGTTTACCGTAACTTTTTAAAATCATTTAATGCCATTAAAAAAGAAATTGGGAAAGATAAAATCACGAATGAAGATATTGCTTCTTTTAAATCGGAAGACCCTGCTACCGTATTAGCACTAAATATTTTTCATAATATCATCGCCGGAGGCGGTAAAATTGAGGACATCGACTTTGATGCGGAATTAACAGGAGCTGTTGAACATTACGAAGTGGAATATAAATACCAACTAAATTTAGATTATGACCCCCGTGCAAAATTAGTAGGGGATGATTATTCGAATGTGAATGAGCGTAAATATGGGAATAATGAAGTTAAAGGGCCTGATGCAACGCATGGAACCCACGTGGCGGGAATTATTGGGGCTGTTCGAAATAATAATATCGGAATGGATGGCGTTGCAAGCCATCTTAAAATAATGGTGGTTCGTTGCGTGCCCAATGGAGACGAGCGCGACAAAGACGTAGCGAACGCCATCCGTTACGCGGTGGATAACGGTGCTAAAATTATTAATATGAGCTTTGGAAAATATTATGGAAGTAATAAAACGGCCGTCGATGAGGCCGTGAAATATGCGATGAATCGCGATGTACTCATCGTTCATGCCGCAGGCAATGAAGGTGCGAATTTGAAGGGGAAACAACATTTCCCGACTCGTCACTATGCCGATAAAAGTGGAGAAGCCAAGGCTTGGATCGAGGTTGGTGCATCACAACCCGATATGCAACCCGCCAGTTTTAGTAATTATGGTTCAAAAGAGGTTGATTTATTCGCTCCAGGAACAGAAATTTATTCAACGACTCCCGACAATACTTATAAGGTACTACAAGGCACCAGTATGGCTTCACCTGTAGTAGCCGGATGTGCCGCATTATTGCGCGCATATTACCCTGACCTAACGGCAGAACAGGTAAAAATCATTTTGGTTAAAAGTGTCACAAAAGTACCTGGAAAAATGTTGCTACCCATTGATGATGAGGCAGAGGTGAAGCAAAATAGTAAAAATAAGGAGCCTAAAATTGCAAAAACATCGTACAAAAAACTTTGTAGAAGTGGAGGTATTGTAAATGTTTATAAGGCAGTAAAAGTAGCAGAAGCAATGAAGACGGGAAAATAACCGTCGCTCATTTACACTCCAAGCATTTCACAAGTTTTCTCGGCTGCCTCTTGCTCCGATTTGCGCTTATTATAATCTAATCCGGTACCATAGGCTTTCTCATCGATCACCACCTGCACCTTAAACTGTTTTTGATTATGCTGTCCGGGAAGCATGTCAATGGTTTCAAAGGTGATTGATTTTCCGGATTTCTGACACCAATTAATGATGCGGCTTTTATAGTTTGTTTCGGTATGCACCAAGGCATCAATATCCAGATACACATTGAGCAGCCCTTCGGAAATAAACTTTTCAGTCGCATTATACCCCTTGTCAAGAAACAAAGCTCCTAAAAATGCTTCTAACGTATTGCCTGGCATGCTCTTAAGCCGATCCCTGTTAGGCCCCATCTTCTTGTTGAAATCAACTAAATCAGTAATTCCTATCTTTTTTGCAATACTATTGAGTTGTTCGCGACTCACAATTTTACTTCTCAGCTGAGTAAGGAATCCTTCATCTTTAAAAGGGAACTTTAGAAAAAGCACTTGAGCTACCGCCGCATTGAGAATGGCATCGCCTAAATATTCCAGCCGTTCATTACTGTTTTTTATTTTTGTACCCTGGATCGGCGTTGATGCCGAGGAATGCCTGAAGGCCTGCTTGTATAACTTTATGTTGGTGGGGCGTATGGTGGTAACCTTAAAAATTTCTTTGCGTAGTTCCTTATCTTTCTGCGATAAAATAGATAGAAGATACTTTATCATACGATTCGAAGTTAACCCGAGTGTATTATGCAGTATATTTTTTGAAAATCACCGTAGCATTATGTCCACCAAAACCGAAGCAATTGCTTACAGCGTAGTTCACATTACGATACTGTGCTTTGTTAAATGTGAGATTGAGGCGTGGATCGATGTTGGGGTCATCGGTAAAGTGATTGATTGTGGGAGGGATAATGTTTTTGTATACTGCAAGCACCGAAGCCAAAGCCTCAACAGCACCTGCCCCACCGAGAAGATGGCCCGTCATCGATTTAGTACTACTTATATTGAGATCGAATACATGATCGCCGAAAACTTTTGTAATAGCCTTCAACTCGGCGACATCCCCTAAGGGTGTTGAAGTGCCGTGAACGTTGATATAGTCAATATCTGAAATTGAAATTCCTGCATCATGAAGTGCTTCATTCAAAACCAAAACCACACCTAATCCTTCTGGATGAGGAGCTGTAAGGTGATAAGCGTCGGCGCTCATGCCCGAACCTGCAACTTCTGCGTATATTTTAGCGCCACGCGCCTTAGCATGTTCTAACTCTTCGAGTACCAAGGCTCCCGCTCCTTCTCCAATAACAAAACCATCGCGTTCATTATCAAACGGTCGTGAAGCGGTTTGAGGGCTGTCATTGCGTTCCGAAAGAGCCTTCATGGCATTGAAACCACCTACAGCAGGCTCATTTACAGCAGCTTCACTTCCACCGGCAATCATCATTTCAGCTTTACCCAAACGAATATAAGTACAGGCATCAATAATGGCGTTATTGCTTGAAGCACAAGCCGAAGTGGTGATGTAGTTTGGGCCCCTAAAACCATGACGCATAGAGATATGCCCTGAAGCGATATCACTAATCATCATCGGGATGAAAAAAGGATTGAATCGAGGTGTTCCATCGCCTCGGCCAAACTCCATCACTTCCCTGAAAAAAGTTGATAATCCGCCAATTCCAGTACCCCAAATAACTCCAATACGGTCCTTATTTACATCGGAGGCCTCAATTCCTGCGTCTTTTACTGCATCATCAGCACAGGCAACGGCAAACTGTGAAAAAAGATCCAACTTTCGTGCATCTTTTTTCTCCATATATTTTAATATATCAAACCCTTTGACCTCACAAGCAAAGCGGGTCTTGAATTTCGTGCAATCGAAACGTGTAATTGGGCCAGCACCACTCACTCCCTTTTCAAGGTTATTCCAGTATTCTTCTACTGTATTTCCTATAGGAGTAAGTGCTCCTAAGCCAGTAATAACTACTCTTTTGAGCTCCATAGTGTGTAAAATTCATCCCCTACCTAACCCCTCCCATATAAGAATGGAAGGGAAAGTAGAGTGTTTCTTAGTGCAAAAAATTATTTCGTAGCGCCTTCGATGTAGCTGATTGCGTCGCCTACCGTACCTATTTTCTCGGCTTGGTCGTCGGGTATAGCAATGTTGAATTCTTTTTCAAATTCCATGATTAACTCTACAGTGTCCAATGAATCGGCACCTAAATCATTCGTGAAACTCGCTTCTAGAGTGACTTCAGCTTCTTCTACGCCTAATTTTTCAACAATAATGTTCTTTACTTTGGTTGCAATGTCTGACATAATACGATAATGGTTATTAAGAATAAGTTGCAAATAACAACATTTTAAAAATACGAAACAAAAGTTTTTTTGCGGAATTCGTTTGTTTTAAACCATTCTTGAGGTTGAGGCTGCTGGTTTGAAGACTCCCAAACTTGTGAATGCCAAATAAAAGTATATTTGCCTTTATGTTACAGGTGGCCTGCTTTACTTTTAATTTCATACAAGAAAACACGTATGTGGTATACGATGACGAAAGTTTGGAGGCCGTCATCATCGATGCTGGAAATCAATATGACAATGAGAATCAACGCCTTTTTACGTTTATTACGGACCGGCATCTCCAGGTGACCCGACTCCTCAATACTCATGCTCATATCGACCATATCATTGGTAATGAGGCCTGTGCGACGAAGTTTGGCCTCCAACCGGAAATTCATGCCGAGGATCTTTCCACCTTTGAAAACACAATTCAAAGTAGTGTGCTCTGGGGGGTTGATTTAAGCGCTGCACCGTTGCCAAAACTCACCCTGAGAGAACACGAAGAAATAGTGCTGGGGAATGAAAGGCTGAAAATACTCTTTACGCCAGGGCACTCGAGAGGTCATGTTAGCTTCTATAGTTCGAAACACGATTTTATTTTAAGTGGCGACGTTATATTTCATGGAAGTATCGGCCGTACCGATTTACCCGGAGGTGACACCATGACCCTGCACACCTCGATCCAGAAAAAAATTTATACGCTACCGCCTCAAACTGCCATTTACAGTGGCCATGGGGAGCCAACTACGGTAGGCTTTGAAATGGCCAATAACCCCTTTGTAAGAGGTGAATAATGCACTCTAGTCGAAGCCAAAACCATTTTATACCCTTCGAAACCCCGATTTAAATGTCGCCCCGATTCCGTGGCTGAGTAAATTATTCCGGATTCATTTCTATTTGATTTCAATTTCTAAAAATTTATTAAATTAGGCCATGAATTTGTCTAATATTTTATAAGTTTGCTTGCTTTTAAAAAACCATATTGGAAAAGTTAATCAAACTAAAAGAGGTAATCAGCAACTATAACGCCGATATCAAAGCGGAAGTTGTGGTGAGTGAGTTGCATGACAACGGTTTTTTGCCATCTGAAATACTCACGCACCATATTGGGGGGTTTCTACGCTCGGTGCGCAAAGACATTCAGGAGGTAAGCTACCCCGAAAACATGCTGCCGGAAGAATCTCTTGAAGTGGTGCTTGAATTAAGTCGGGATGGCCTCTATGACGGACTACCTGAAGGCCTATTCCATCAACCATCGGTAAGAAGTCGCTCTGCAAAAAGAGGGGATGTTATGGATGAGCTTAAGAAACATAGGGTGGAGGAAGGTTTTGCACGTAAGTTTTTTGCCCCGTTCGAAAATGAGTTTTTTAGTTTACGCACCCTACTTGAGAAGAGAGAGAAATATGCCATACAAGGATTTACCACCTCGGCGAATAAAAAACTACTGCAACGCATCTGGAGAGTAACACAAAGATTGAGCTCTAAGCAGATCAACTTATTAATGAATTATCTTCCTTTGGCACATCTGCTAAGAGGCGATATCGACAAACTTCAAAAGGTAATTCGATCTATTCTTGGAGTGAATATAGATTTAAGTTATACCAATCGAAACTACCTGATAAATATTACTGAGCAGGCCCGTTTAAATGAGATGACCTTGGGTATTGACAGTTTACTTGGAGCGAGTTTTAATCTACCCATCCCCCATCTCGAAATTAAGGTTGGCCCCCTCTCTGCTTCCGACTTCCATTCGTTTCTTCCTCTTGGTGAAGGACATCTTCTGTTGAAATTATTACAAGATTTCTTTTTCCCTGCCCATTTACATACTCACCTAAAACTTAGCATGCAACGACACGAAAATAGATTGTCGCTGAATGACAAATCAAATATTTCATATTTAGGTTTTAATACATATATTTGACCCAAGACAAAACAAACAAAATAATCATCGAATATCAATCCGTTATCGACTTAATTATATGAAAAAGTTATTGAAATATCTACCCATTCCAGTGATCGTTCTTTTAGTCTTAGGTGTCGTTCTGGTCTTGATTTACAAGTATCTCATTGCCAGTAATCCAGCCATCACGCGTAAAAAAAACCTGGGCGTCGGCTTCCTTTTCTCTTTCTTACTAGGACTCTTGGGCGTGTTGTCGTTTATTTTTTTTAATAGCAATATTACTTGGTATTACCTTCTTGCACAGGTATGGGTACTGGGCATCGGCTGGCTTTTTTGGAGCTCAATGAAACGCAATTTCACTCCTTATTTTAGCAAAACATATTTAACCGAAATGGTATTTATGCTAATTCCATTAACTTTTGGGCTTACCCTATTTGTATACCTGTTTTTGGTTTTTAATAACAATAACATTACTTGGTGGTTTGCTACCTGTTATCTAAGCTTTTTTATCCCTTATATGATCGGTTTGGCCTTCAATAAATTTGCTGCCATTCCTCCTGAGATTTACAAGGTTTGGTACCATCCTACAGACTATGAAGACCCTGATTTTGAACGCATGGATTTGAACAAAATGTTTCTACTTGATATTGAGTTTTCGAAAAACCCGAGCGATTCAACCATCAGTAATTTCAAAGCAAAAGCCCCATTAGAGATGACTTTCAGTGATTGGTTCGTTTCATTTATCGCCAATTATAATATGAAATTTGATGAGAGCCAAATTCAATACAGTAACTCGGAAGGCGAAGCACATGGCTGGATTTTTTATACTAAAGGAAATTTCTTTACTGGCAAAAAATATATCGACCCCGACATTAGTATTAAGGCTAATAAATTAAAGGAAAATGTGGCTGTCGTAGCCAAACGGGTAGAAGTAAACTAATCCCTTTAAAATAAATAAAATTAACTACTAATTTAAAACCTAAATTTAAATTACCTAATGGTTCCAAAAATAAAGCATCATGCAGTAAATTGGATTGATGGAATGAAGATTTCAAAATCTCATTTCGCCGAAACAAACAATTTTATTTACGATCAAATTCGTGATGGAATTTCATTACAGCTCACCAATTTTAATTATGGATTGCTCCCTCCTTTATCGGGTGAGAAGACTTCACTTACCTTTACTGTGAAGGAAACCCAAAGTGAAAAATATAAAGTGTCGTTATCGCATTGCAGAGCGATCACACATGGTGGATGCCGTATTGAAGTGTTAGAAGGAGGCGAAGAAATCTCTTCTACTATTGAGGTTGCAGCCGATATTGCAAAAAAAGGTACTGGCATCTTTGATGTTGTCCTCACCGTCAACCCCTTCGTAAGGGTGCCCGCCGGCACACCAAATGCAGAAGAGCAACCCCCTCGCCATCCGTTCGAAAAGCCTCTGATTGAAATCAGTGTAGTGCCTTCTGAGCAAATCAAAGCAACGGAGCTTGGAGAACATTTTATAATCATTGGTCGTTTACATTATAAATCGAATGAATTTGTGTTCGATCAACGGTTTATTCCAGCATGTACCTCCATCATCGCTCATCCAGCATTAAAAACAATTTACAATACCTTAGGAGGATACCTAAACAGTATTCAAAGTTATAGCACTAATATTGTCAAAAAAGTACTCGATAATAGCCAGGATGCTGGAGTAGCCCTCAATGTTAGGCTAGTTTGCGAACGCCTCGTATATTATACTTCTGCTTCTTTCTTTAGTTTCCGTTCGATGCTACCTCAGCAATCGCCCATCTATGTTGTGGAAATGTTCTCACGCCTTGCTAACGAAGCAAAAGTAGGCATCAACTGCTTGAAGGAAAAAGACAGAGAAGAACTTCTGAACTATTTTAAAGAATGGACCGACCTAACACCTGGGCAATTTATGGGAATGCTCGATGAGGTGATTGACATAGAATACGACCATAACGACTGTTACGACGCCTTGGCGAAAGTAGATTATATGCTGAGTATTCTCGCTTCCTTGTTAGATAAATTAAATGCTCTCGAATTAATTGGTCGTAAAAAAGAACGCGACATTTTTGTAAGAGAAAAAGAGATCGACAAAAAGCCAGAAAAGAAAAAAGGGTTCTCTATGCTCGACTTCTAAGTACATGAGATGTAATCTATGTTGAAGAATTAGCCGATCATAAAGTTGCTGATACCTTTCATAGGATAATAACATGAACTTTAAACGAAAATTTGAAATTTGACGTACCTAATAACTTAACCATAAAACTAAATATAATTAATGAAGCCTCTAAATACCAAAGAACGCGACAGCTCATTTTGGAGTTTTGCCCTATTTTTCTCTCTTACCGTGATACTAATTACTTGTGTGGTTAGTCTTAATTTTATTATCCCTGAAAAGCAATTCGCTGAACTAAAGGTTCAAGTAAAAGAATATGCCAATTTTAAAGCAAAGCAGAGCGGCTTTATGAGCCAGATTGATGCTATAAATTCTGAGTTCAAAGAATATAACTTGCCAGGGAAATCACAGAGCTTTCTACAGAATGATATCAGCAAAAAGAATATCGCACTTGAGGAAGCCATTGGATCAGAAAACGCGACTAATAAAGTGTACCGAAGAATGATTGAGAATTACAAGACCATGCTGAGCCTTAAGGCGAGTTTGAGTGATGCAGGCAAGCAACTTTCTGAAGCAAATGCAGCACTCAACGACTGTGAATCCGAAAATAGAAAAGTAGAGAAAGAACTGAAGGACAAACAGGAAAAACAATAACTACACTATTATCCTTCACTGCATAAAAAAATATAACCATGACAAAAGATTTAAAAAACAAATTCACTACCTTTATAATTTTGCTGTTTGCCAGCGTGTTATTACTTATCATTTCTCTTTATAGCGATTATAGCCGAAAATCGAGCAAGCAGATGGATAACGACGCCCTGAAAATTGCAGAGATGGAAGCCATTACCTCTAAACAGACGGCTATCATTATTCAGATGGATACCATCGAGAGAAAATTAACTGCTTTTAAACCAACTGCCGACGATGCGGTAGTACTCTCTAATGAAATTGAAAAGGGCATTAAAGACTTGAAAAGTTATTTCGAAAAAAATGAATTAAAAGAAAGCGCCTTTGTTGGCATCATTGATAATTACAATTTGATGCTTGCCGACAAAAAAAATATTAAAAACACCGTGGATAACAATAATCTAATAATTAAAAAACTAGATGATTGTAAAGAGCGCCTTAAAAGCAACAATACCGACTTGAAGCAATTAAACTTGTTTCAAGGTATGACCAATAAAAATACGAATTAGTTCTATTTTCATAACAACAACAAAACATTACGTCATGAAAAAAAATTTACTCTTAAGTTTTGGGCTTTTTATTTTTTTGGGGGGGAGCGCGCTTACCTCGATAAGCGTTGCGACAAATCCAATATGTAATGGTGATAATACCTTATTATACATTCATATTGAGAGTGCCGTGAATGGAAGTACTGCTTACGCAGTTGGAACAACCTCATCAACTGCCACTAATACAATTAGTTCAAGAACAATTTATACCTCCATCGGTGGGCTCTTTGATACTACGATTTCAGTTAGCCCGAGTAGTGATAAAACGTACTATCTTAGTATAAATGTTATTGCTTCTGTTAGTGTTTTACTTGTAGTTGTGAGCGGCACCGCAACGGCAACTGCAGGTTCGAACACGACCATCTGTTCAGGCGTTCCCTATATCCTAACTGGGTCTAGCATCGGAGGCAGTGCAACTAATGGTACTTGGTCAATAGTCTCCTCTACAGGATCAATGACTACGGCAACAAGTCAATTAAGTAATATAGCTGCCACAACCACGCCAGCGGCGGTTACGTTTACACCCATAGCTGGAAATTATGGAGCAATTACTTTAAAATTAACACCATCAGGCCCTTGTGCTGGAGTAACAACGGACAATGTGACCTTAACAGTTGATCAGGCACCAACCACAAATGCAGGACGAGATACCACCATATGCACGGGTACAACCTACGCACTTTTTGGTTCAAGCATTGGAGGTAGTGCAACTTCTGGAACTTGGTCAATACTATCAGCAACATTATCCATGACAACAGCTGCTACTCAATTGAGCAATACTTCTTCTACTGGCGCTCCAGCTGCTGTTACCTTTACTCCAATAGCTGGAAATTATGGAACCGTTACCCTAAAATTAACCTCAAATAACCCTGGTGGTGCACCATGTACGTCGTCAAAAGATACCGTAATTCTAACGATTAACCCTCTTCCTACCGCCAATGCAGGATCAGCAACCACTATCTGTTCGGCCTATACTCTAAGCACTGCAACCATTGGAGGCAGTGCCAATAATGGCACCTGGTCGATTACAGCCTTTACCGGTTCGATGACCAATACCGCAACCCAATTAAGTAACACGTCGGCCACCACAACCCCTAACACCGTTATATTTACTCCTATTGCTGGAAACAGCGGAACTGTTACGCTCACCCTAACAACCGATGACCCTGCCGGCCCATGCGGAGCCGTATCGAGCACAGTAGTGCTTACCGTTAATCCTACAGCAACAATATTTGCAGGTTCGGCAGCTACCATATGCTCTGGAGAAGCTTATACACTATCTGGAGCTAGCCTTGGTTTGGGCGCATCTACAGGAACATGGTCGATTACAGCCGTTACTGGCACCATGGTGTCTACCGCAACCCAACTGAGTAACACCTCTGCAACGGCCTCTCCTGCAAGCGTAACTTTTACTCCTATTAGTACCAACAGTGGAACCGTTACCTTAACACTCACAAGTGCCGGGGCTTGTGCTACAGCAACCTCGAGTGTGGTTCTTACAGTAAACCTTGCTCCTGTTGTATATGCTGGTTCTGCAGCAGCCATTTGTTCAGGTATTCCTTATGCATTAGTTGGTTCAAGCATCGGTGGTGGAGCTACCGACGGCACTTGGTCAATCACTAGCTTCACCGGGGGTATGTCGGGCGCAACCAGCCAATTGAGTTCTTTGGCCGCCACGGGAACACCTTCCTCTGTTACATTTACCCCCATTGCCTCTAGTGGTACAGTAACACTCACCTTAACAAGTAATGACCCTAGTGGGCCATGTGTATCTGCTACCAGTACTGTGGTACTCACGGTAAGTAATGCGCCTGTTGTAAATGCAGGACCAGCGGCATCTATCTGTTCGGGAGCACAATATGCTCTAGCAGGTGCAACAATTGGAGGCGGTGCCTCCACTGGCACTTGGTCAATCACCTCTGCTACCGGAACAATGACCACCGCCCCTTCGCAACTGAGCAGTATTATAGCTACCGGCACTCCTGCATTAGTAAGCTTTACTCCAATTTCAACAAACAGTGGTACTGTAACTTTAACACTCACTACCGACGACCCAACGGGCCCATGCAACGCCGTATCAAGCACTCGTGTACTCACTATATCACTTGCACCTACCGTGAATGCTGGTTCTGCTAATACCATCTGCTCGGGTTCACCTTACACCCTAGTAGGGGCAACTATTGGAGGCGGTGCCAGCAACGGCACTTGGTCAATTACCTCCGTTACAGGAACTATGACAACCGCTTCAAGTCAGCTTAGTACAACCTCTCCAACCCTTAATCCTGCTTCAGTTACGTTTACTCCACTTGCTGCCAATGGAGGAACAGTGACACTCACTTTAACAACCGACGATCCTGCGGGTGCCTGTATTGCAGTTTTGAGCACCGTGGTTTTAACAGTGAACAAAGTACCCACCGTAAGTGCTGGTACGAACGCCACCATATGTGCTGGCACCGCATATCCACTAGCTGGTTCAAATATCGGTGGGGGTGCTACCACAGGCACTTGGTCAATTACCTCCGTTACAGGAACTATGACCAATGCTGCAAGTCAACTGAGCAATACCTTGCCTACCCTCACACCGGCATCAGTTACCTTCACCCCATTAGCTTCTAGTATTGGTACCGTCACACTCACCTTAACTACCGACGACCCAAGTGGTCCGTGCTTATTCACAACAAGTAGTGTAGTTTTAACCGTAAATGAGCCCGCTCTCGTTAACGCTGGTAATAGCGCCACCATCTGTAAAGGAACTCCTTATGCGCTTACCGGTTCCAGTATTGGTGGAAGTGCCACCACTGGAACATGGTCGATTACAGCATCAACTGGAACGATGACAACTTCTTCTAGTCAGCTTAGTTCGACATCCCCAACGGCCAACCCATCTTCTATTGTGTTTTCTCCCAATGGCAATAATACAGGGACCGTAACTTTAACTTTAACAACCAACAAACCCGCTGGCCCATGTAATGCGGTGTCCAGTAGCATCATTATAACCATTAGCAATGCGCCAACCTCGAATGCCGGATCAAACACAACCATTTGTTCCGGATCGGGCTATGCATTAGCAGGATCAAATATTGGCGGCGCAGCAACAACAGGAACTTGGTCAATTTCGGCAGTAACAGGCACGATGACAAATGCATCCAGTCAATTGAGTAATCTTGCACCCACCAACACCCCCTCTAGCGTTATATTTACACCCATCAGTACCAATAGTGGTACTGTGACCCTAACTTTAACCACCGACGACCCTGCAGGCCCTTGCCCTGCGGCAACAAATACGGTCGTTCTCACTGTCGACCTGGCTCCTACCGTAAATGCGGGCTCACCCAACACGCTCTGCTCGGGTAACCCATACTCCTTAAGCGGCTCAAATATTGGCGGAGGTGCATCAACCGGAGTTTGGTCCATCACCAGCGTCACTGGTACGATGACCAATGCATCAAGTCAACTAAGTAACATCACTCCTACCGCTACTCCATCATCTGTCATATTTACGCCCATCGCCAGTAATAGTGGCACAGTAACTCTCACCCTTAGCACCAACGACCCTTTTGGTCCTTGTGGCATTGTGACCAACGCTGTTACATTCATTGTTAATCCGGCAGCCACCGTAAACGCTGGTATACCCGCCACCGTCTGTGCTGGGATAGCTTATCCATTAACTGGTTCGGGCATTGGAGGTGGTGCAACCACAGGTACATGGTCAATTACTGCTGTTACCGGAACCATGACAACAGCTGCAAGCCAACTGAGTAACACCGCTGCCACTGCTGCCCCTTCTTTGGTCACTTTCACCGCTGCTTTACTGAATAGTGGCACAGTCACTCTAACACTCACAACCGATGACCCTGCCGGACCATGTAATTCAGTGTCAACTACTCTTTCACTCACCATTAATCCAGCACCTCCAAAGCCTGTTTTTAATGCATCAAACCCTGTGTCAGTGTGCTATAATCAACAAGGTGTGAATTATGCCATCACAGCCCTGCCGAATACTAATTATTTATGGAGTTCAACCGATCCTAGCGTACGTTTCTACGGCAAACGAACTCCAAATTGCTTAATAGATTTCCCTTCATCAGGAAGTCCATTTAAAATTTATGTAACGGCAATAAACCCAACTACGGGGTGTCGCGATTCTTCCTTTGTTAACCTCTCCACTACAGGTATAACCCCTACATTTGCTAAAGTTATCGCCACTAACAACAATAAAACATTGGTTTGTCTCGACAATTCACAATCCACATTTCAATGGGGATTCGACAATACCACTTTTATCGGTACGGATGTTACGGGAGCAACTTTACAGGATTTCACGCCTCTGGGTGGCATTGATCCAACAAAAAATTATTATGTAAAATTAAACTCCGGTGGATGCAATTATAAAGTATACTATAACGCACCTCTCGCCATCAGCACTTCGAGTCAGACCACAAAAATAAGTTTGCAGCCGAACCCCAATGCTGGGTCATTCAAATTAATGCTTGAAGGCCATTCGACCTCAGAAAATGGAATTATCACAGATATTCTTGGGAATCAGGTAGCACTCTTAAAACTTCAAACAGGAATGAATGAGGTTCATATTGAAAATCTGCCTGGTGGTATTTATTTTCTGCAAATCATAAATAGTTTCGGTAATCGTCAGTCATTAAAATTCATTATTAACAAATAGAGTTATGAAAAAACACCTACTACTCCTGTTTATTATGGGTCTCATGATTCCGGCATTAGCGCAAACCCCCGGTATGATGCAGCGTAAAATGCTTCCTGGCAAAATAGATACATTAATCATTAACTATTTCAGTTACTCGAAATTCTCTTCCCTCGACGATATAGGATTTTCTGATGCCGTAGCCAATCAATTTAAAAGTTTGTTTAACAGTGGAGCCAATTTAACTGATGAAGCGAACCCTTCTTTCTACGATAAAGACTTTGAACATCCGTTCAATCTTCCGACCCGTAGTATTGACGACTATCTGGCAAAAACAAAAGAAAATTATCCTGCAGGATTGTTCGTTAAATACAATGCCATTCAGGTTGATTATACCGCTTTAACCATTTTGTTGCTTAAAGAAACCAATGGTACTACTAAAGATGGTTTGCTATATAAGGTTACCGACACTCTGAAATTGAAACTAACGGCTTCTGCTGATTTTAAAAACATTAAAATACAAGATGCAACAGTGTTAGGCTATACGATTACTTTAGCAAATGACGACGATCGCGATTTCATTGCCAATGAGCTCGACAAATGTCCTAAAGAGCAAGGCTTTAGAAGTGCAACTGGCTGTTTTACAAAAGAAGAGAAAGCGGCTTATGTAATTGCTGAAAAAGAACGGAAACGTAAAGAAAAAGAAGACAATAGCGTCGTAAAGAATGATAAAGACAAACTAGCCCTAGCAAAAGCAGAAAAGGATCGTTTGCAAAAAGAGAAAGATTCCAAAGATGCAATGGCTAAGAACGACAAGAATAACACCGATAAAGATGCTGCAGCTATGGCGGAGAAGGCAAGGCTACAAAAGGAGAAAGAAGAGAAAGAGGCACTAGTTCTTCAGGAAAAAGAGGAGAAGGAGAGAGAACGAAACAGAGTGAAAGAGCCTTCACTTCCTGGGCTGTTTATAGGACTTACCGTATCGGGTGGAAATAATAATATTAATGCCCCGTTTGATGTGAATAACATAGGTTACCTAAACCTTAGAACTGGGAATAAAAGTAGCAACCATATTACTGGGCTGAATCCCAACAAAAAAGCGCCCTTTACCCAACTGCAACTCGACTTGGAATACTATTTCGGGGCCAAAAAGAAAATCGGCATTGCTACCGGAATTGGATATACTGGCTTCAATGCTAGCTTTGCCATGGATAGTGCACATCTTGAATATCAAGCTACCGATTCGAAAAACAATATTTATCGCCGGGTGTTGACGGTTCATGCCATTGATGAGGAGCTTATGATACGTTCACTTAACATACCCATTTTATTGCAGTTCAAATTTGGCTTAGGCGATAAAGCAAACATGACTCTTGGCCTTGGTGCTAATTATCATAGTGTTCTTTCTACCAAAGCATCTGGCACTGCCTCTGCCGACTACGAGGCTATTTACAGTTTCCAAAATGGACAGAGTATATTTGATACGGCAAGTCCACCCAGCAGAAGCAGCTGGCTAATAACCCGAAGCAATGTTGAAGCTCATAATGGTAAAATTGGAGAAGCGGAATATTTTACTCAAAAACGTGCCGATGGATATGATGTGGCTATTGATCAATCCTTGAAAAAAGAAGAGACCTTAAATTTGATAGGTTCAATGGGAGCTTTATTGCGTTTAAATGCTAATTTTAAATTATCAGAGAAAATCTGGCTTGCTACCTTGTTACAATTTCAGAGTGTTTCATTCGCTAATAGCAGCTATCATAAGAATTACACCCTTACCGACACCATCGGTTCATACAATGTACTATTAAACAATGTAAATACCTTTAAAGCTGGTTCTTTATCGTTGGGTATCGGATTAAAATTTACAATTAAATAATTATAACAATCATTAAGCATGGAACGTAAAAACATTATTCTTATCGTAGCGATAGTACTCATTGCCGTTGGGATTTTCGTAGTAAAAAAATTCTTAAGTACCGATAGTGGATGCCCAAAGTTGGTCTACTCAATTTCAGCCAGCAGCATACTCGCAGGTGAAAGCATTCACTTCGAAGACAACACTACCATCTCGAACGATTGGAAATGGGAATTTGGCGACGGGGGCACAAGCGATGCGCAAAATGGCGATTACACTTATAAAAATGCAGGTGATTACACCATCACATTAACCATTAATGGCAAATGTTCCGAAACGACTACCATAAAAGTAGGTGAGCTAAATATTAGCAGCAATGATACCATGCAAAAGGCTGTGGCCATCAACGGTCCATCGTCATGCAAAGTTGGAGACGTTGTTCAATTTAACAACGCTACTGAAGGGGCTACCAAATGGGAATGGCAGTTTGGAGAGTCGGGTAGTAACGACAAATTTGAGCAGAATGCATCGTACACCTACAGTAGCCCGGGAACTTATACCATCGTACTTCGTGTAGATGCTAGTAAAGCAGAAGGCCGGCACAAAATTATTGTTACCTCCAAACCCAATACAGGCGGTGGTGCTCCTCCTGCAAAGATTACAGGACCTCAGTTAAAAGCGAAATTTGAACTCATCACACAAGGAAGTTACGAGGCAGAATATTATTCCCTCCTTAAAAAATACTTTTGCAATAATAGCGGAACACTCGTTATTATTAACGGAGATAAGAATGCAAACATTTATAACTACTGTATGAAACTAGATATTCAACGCAATACAAAAATTAGTGATGTACAAGTGGAATACGATAATACTACCAATTGCATCTCGAAAGTTACGGTAACTCAAAAATAATTTAGCCATGAAACGAATAAGCCTTATTGGTTGCACCTTATTTATTTGTTTTTCTTTTAAGCTTTTTAAGCCTAGAGTGGACAACGTGAATAATCTTGTTGTTTTCTATGTTGAAAACAGTAAAGGGGGAAATAGTAGTTCCCTATCGGCTGAAGCGATTGACAAACTTGATACTGAGATTAAAAAAAACAATGCAACTCCAACCAATAAGTTTTTATTGTATTGGAGTAATGATGCAAAATTTGACTACAGTAAGAAAGCAGAAAACAGCACGAAAATTCTGAACGGACTCTTCGAAAAAAATTCCCGTACACCTAATGTATGGCTCGATAAATTTCAAATGCGTTCTTTAATCTTCGACAAAGAATTCATATTGAAAGGAGTTATCACGGTAAACTTTTTTGTCACCGAAGGGTATCTAATCGACTATGTAACCAGAGATGAGCCATCGATTCTGATGGGCTTATTTCCAAGAGAGCTTGCTTACATCACGGGTTCCGACGAAAGCAAAGTGACAGTGAATGTCTATTATAGCAACAAAGAGAACAAATTAACAGAGGAGATGCTAAAACGAGTAAACAATTTCACGAACCAATCCAAAGTAACCTACAACTACATTCAAGTAAAATAATTTTTTCGAACGTCAGATTATGAAAACCAAGATTTCAATATTATCAATAATTTTTCTACTCAGTTTAAGTGCAAGTGCGCAGGTGCCATCAGGCTCTAAAGTTTTAAACTACCCTACCGAATACGACCACCCTACAGGCAATATTTTAGCGAAGAGTGAAGGTTCAAGCGGAAGTGACTGGGTAGTTTATGCTGATCGAGACAATGTTCAAACTTTCACAAAATCAGATGGGAAAAGCAGTTTTAAAACGCTAAATTTTTTGGATGCTTGCTATGTTATTGAGGAAAAGGGCGATTATTTGCACCTGGTGAAACACGACCCAAACATCTTCATAGGCTCTAGTAAAACTTCTCGCAAAATCACCAATACTGCCGTCGATATGGGATGGGCTGAGAAAAAACGATTACTACTTTGGAAACACGCCTTAGTGAGTGCTCAAGGATTTACCATCAAAGCTTTAGCCATCAGTAATGACAAAAACGCCTTGCTCAATCCCGGAAGATATATTCGTGATGGAAATGTTGTCCGAATTTTTAATTCCCCCGATTTGCATGATGAAAACAAAAACGGAATATTTTTGTTTCAGTTCTTGTTTATTTTTAAAACAAGTGACGATGGTAATAACTTCTTAATTGGCAAAACATACCAAACAACAGCCTCTTCAATAAAAGGAGAGCTCTTGGGATGGGTTCCTAAAGGCATTGTACAGCGCTGGGAACAACGATTATGCTTGGAGCCTAATTGGGACAAAGCGGCGGCCGACGAGCGACTGAATACCGGTGTGAAAGCTACCCTGTGGCAAAACGAAGTGGAAGTGCTCTCTGTAATGAAAGGCAATAAAGTACAAGGGATTTGGCACGAAGACCCTTACAGCGTTCGTTTCGCACCACAATGGAAACGCTTTCCTGTATTACAAAAATTCCCCAATAACATCTTAGAAACCGGTTTAATCACTCAGATTTTCGACAAAACTGGGGCTACTGCTGTAAAGACCGCAGATCAACTCGCCATTGAGAAAAAATATAACGACTTGCGCCCGAAAATAAGAAGTATCAATATTGTATTTGTTATGGATGGTGGCAATAGTATGAACGGCTATTACGAACCAATTATTAATTCCATTAAGAAAACATTGAATTTTGTAAGTGAAGATAATAAGAATAAGTTTCGCTTCGGTGCCGTGGTTTATCGAGATTATGTTGAAGAAAAATGCCCTACAAAAAAACGTGATGTTGAAGTGCTCGACCTGTCGCCGAGTATTTCGCCCGTCATCGATTTCTTTACAGAAGCCTCACAGGATACTAAAGATTGCTTCGATCAAGAGAAGCCACAGGCCGTGTATTATGGGTTAAACAAGGCGCTGCGTATGTTGGTCGATCATAAAGACGAAACCAATATGATTATCCTCATTGGTAATACAGGAAATCGCAAACAAGACCCCAAAGGTTATACCGACGAGCAAGTAGCAAAGTTATTGGCTGAAACTGAAACAAGGTTGCTTGTGTTTCAAGTGAGTAACGCCAATGATAGAAGCTATGACGACTTTCTTCGTCAATCTCGCACGCTACTTACCTCCTCGTCCAAAGCCATTGCCGACGCTGTTCGTAAACGAGATCCAGCCATTGCAGGAAAAATAGTTGAACCGGAATTTTCTCAGGTTGAAGATAAAAATATTTACCAATTGCAATACCCTGCCACGAGCCCATTACCCGGGATGATTATTTTTGCCGACAAAGGAAATCCAATGGCCACAAGTTATCTCGAAAGTAGCATTACCGATTTCATTCAACAAGCCAACGATGGAATAGAAACTCGCTTGGCGGAGTTAGATGCCCAACTCAGTGGCATCGGTGAAAGGAGTGAAAGAAAACTAAATGCCGCCATCATTTACTATTTAAGTAAACTGGGAACTGATGTAAATAATGAAGAAGTGATAAAAAAATACACTGATGACAATTACCAGTTTTTTATTAAAGCGTACACCACCATGGATGTAAAAGGGATGCAATATCCATTATATAAATACATTCTTTTTGTTGATGAAGATGAGTACACCGATTTGAAAAAAGCTTTGGAAGCCGTCGTTATTAATGAAACAGGGAGCCAATTGCGCGAAAAACTCGTGGATGTATACAAGGAGCTGATTTTAAAATATATTGGTAGCAGAGGTGAAAAACAGATTCTAAATACAAACCTAAGTGCAGTGCTCGAGAAAGTCACAGGTATTCCTTCGAGAAGTGAATTTCTTAAAAAATATACGATTGCCGATTTAGAAAACAGGAAGGTAGTAACCGATGCACAGTTGCTGCAACTGATGGATTATATGAAAAACAAATTGAATCAGCTTAAATCGGTTCGAAACGACGAAAAGAGCTACTTCGACAATAACGACTTACGTTATTATTGGCTTCCGGAAAATATTTTACCTTAATTAATAAAATAAACATCTAGATTAATGGGAATGCCCGCAGCCAGAGTTGGCGACATGCACGTTTGCCCGATGGTAACCCCTGGAGTGCCTCCAATACCACATGTTGGTGGCCCAGTGATGCCTCCAGGCAAACCAACAGTTTTAATTGGAAAGATGCCGGCTGCCACAGCAACTGCTATGTGCACGTGTGTTGGGCCACCAGATGTTATTGTTAAAGGAAGTATGGGGGTTTTTATTAATAAATTACCCGCAGCACGTATGCTCGACACCACGGCACACGGAGGAAGTATTCTCATTGGGTGCCCTACTGTTTTAATTGGCGAAACAAGTCCCGGCGGCGGAGCACCAAGCCCTGTCGTGATAACCCCAGTGATTGCGGCATTACGGGCAGCAGCAGCAGGCGTAGCCGCTTCCAATGCCACCGTGGCAAACCAAATAAATCAAGAGTGTAATTTAATAGAAGCAGCCGTTAATGGAACCGCTTTTGCTCATTCTGTTTCTAACTGTTCCATCTGTGCAGCAAGGTAATATCACGTTTAACCTAACTAATAAGGAAAAATCATGATGAAGATCAATGCTTCGCAGGTGAAAGCCTTCAGCCATTCGAAATGGGAGGAATTCATACAAAAATCGTTGCCTTTTCTTCGGGATAACTTCAAAGAATGGTGCGTGGATCGAAAAGAGGATGAATTGCGGAAATTTATTCTTGAAACCGTCGACTTTGGAAAGCAATATAGAATCGGTAAAGAGATTAACATCCAAAAACTAATGCACTTTAAAATTGAATTTAATTTCAATCTGAAAAAATATGACGTATTACAAAAAGAAATAAATCGGGCTGATATAAATGAAGATCAAAAAACGGAAAACCTGTATCTTTTGTTAGCCTCAGAGAACTATAAATTAATTCCTGTAAATTTAAACACCACACTTCTTTAAACGTTATCACCCTATGTCTCGCGCTATAATTCACACCGGATCGGATGCCACCGCAGGAACTACGGGGTCGAGCTGTGTAGTGCCTGCCTCCACGACACCACCACCACCACCGCCGCCACCAATAACCATTAGGGCAAGTATCTTTTTCGATGGCACTGGAAATAACAGAGCAAATACCGCTCGCAGAGTAGCACATCCAACACTCTACCATTTATCGCATGCCCCTCTCTTAGGTGATAGTTTTGATAACGATAATTCCAATATTGAAAAATTAGAACGATATCTCGGTACGGATGGTTCGGTTACCCATCATTTTAAAATATATGTAGAAGGTATTGGAACAAATAATCATGCAAGCGATGACCCGGAGGGGCTTGCTCTTGGAACAGGGCCGGCTGGAGTGAAAATGCGTGTAAACCTGGGCTTATTCAATATCATTTCCAGGATAAGAGGGTATGTTACAAACCCTGCATCACCGGTCACCATCTATCTCGACGCCTTTGGATTTAGCCGAGGAGCCGCTGCTGCTCGGTATTTTTGTTATCAGGCCATGGAGCATGAAAACTTTTTTAACAGCCCCGATGGACAAAATTTGCAGACCGAACTATCGAGTGGAGGTTTAAACATTTCTTCTATTCAAATTAAGTTTGTTGGCCTATTTGACACGGTTGCCTCCTATGGCTTTAATCATGAGGACGACACCAACGATTTGCATTTAACGGCAATTACACACGCCCAACAGGTGGTACACCTAGCCTCGGCGGATGAACATCGTGAGAATTTCCCACTCACCAATATTCATAGTAAAGGCTCTAGTGAAATATTTCTACCTGGCGTACATTCAGATATTGGCGGTGGATATACCGATAATTCCTCAGAAGAAGGCTTAATACTATACGAATTAGATAACCTCCTCTTCGCCTCCGTTTCTGAAGTTGCTCGCTATCATGCCATCTTAACCTTGGAGAAAAATCGTTTGATTGCATCACGATGGTACATGGCAAGTGAAATAACACAAAACTGGAACAATATAGTCGTAAATAAAACAGGCATTCGAAACCACTATAGCATTCTTCCTTTAAGGATTATGGCTGGCTTTGCCGGAGAAAAAACATTGACTTTCGGAAATCTTAATTCGAGATGCCCCATACCACCGATGCTGAGTTCATTCTACGGTAGAATGCAACAATATTGTGCACAAAAAAGAGGAGGCGGCTCTTCTGCCAATGATTGGAGTGGAAATGATGATGTTGACTTATGGCTGCTTCGTCATGAATATTTTCATTCCTCATCCTATTATGACTCACTCCATTCCATGCACCCACAATTTTATAGCCCTTCTCACCTTTGGGATGATAGCATGGCAAACAGAATAACAGCGAGAAGGAAAAGACGAGAATTTGCTGGTTAAACGAACATTAAAAATTTAAAAAAAATAATATTATTAAAAGGCATAATAAAATAATGAAACTCAGAAGTTTATTTCTTATTTCTTTACTCATTTTTTGTCTTGTGCAATGTAATTCAACTATTACTATGGAAAAATATGTGTGGTATCCAACCGAATGTGCCCCAAAATGCTATCCGGCAGAAATTATTAACGCCGATTTTTATTACCCTGATGGCGAATCGATTTATATTCCGAAAGGTAGATTAATCAATAATGGTTGGGGACAAATTGGATCAACGCATCTGGTTGGAGATGAAAAAAAACCTATTCCGAATAAATTAAATATTTCTTGGTTTTCTTATACCGAAAATAAATTCTATGCGGGCGTATTCGATTTGCCGTTTCAACAAATTTCAGCGTTATTTTCAGAAGGATTCAAGAGTCCTTTAAATCAAAATCAAACGACCTACCAATATATTATTACAGGTCTTGCTCCAGGAGGATTTATCACCATCTGGTTAGCCGGTGATGGCCTTGTTACGGAGGTAGTCAATTTTAAGGCCAACGAAACAAAAATCAATTGGAATGATTTTTTCGACAATCCTGAAATCTCAAGACAACAATTCGTTGATGACAACCTCAAAGAATCAATGTCCGTCGAAAAGCTTTCTGCACTTAAAAAAGAGGGGGTGCCCCTCGGTTTATGGAAAAGTTATAGTTTGAAATCCAACTGGTCCCCGGTAATCGTCGGCCGAGGAGCGCCTCGCGACCTTTGGATAAACTCCTTCAATGGAGAACGCCAATATATCAACTATGAGCTTCCCACCGCTAGCGGTGGCCCATCACAAGCTATACCTCAAAAAACCGAATTGCGTTGGAAAGGGAGTAATAACTTAGCCTATTCGGCAACTATCGACTTTAATGAAACCGAAATCTTTGAAGCATTCGCCAAACTAAATATCGACTCGCCTACCGAGCCACTAAAGCTCCAATTTCAGATTAACGATTTCGATCAGTCGGTAAAAGTTTTTCTTAACTCCGACAAATATTCACTCGAATTACTAAAACCGATTATTAAAGTTTACTCCAACTAGGACTTGAAATGCAAGGCCAACGTTTCATAGCCATAGGAGCATTCCTACAAAGGATACTGAAGGAAAGAGTGAATAGCCTTCAAATAACTAATGTGATTTAAAAAAATCCAAGGTCTTACTCAAGATTTCTGCTTGTTTGGTGCGCTCTGCTTCATCGCGCTGGTTGGTGGTAAATTGCATCAAATTACGTTGTAGCTTTTCTGCCATAGGCACCTCTCCCCACCCTACTCCTTTAAACGCCGGCTCCTTATTTACACTTTGCCAAGCAGCAAAAATACCATCACCACCAAACTCCATATATTTCAATCGGAATTGCTCCCAAGTGACACCTAAATTTGGATTAAAAAGGGCTCCAAAAGTATAGTATGAATGTTTAAACCCGGCAGGCACTAATTGAGGTACAAGCATTTCATTATTTCCAATGGCGTTGAGATACGCTTCCCCCATCAATATTCGCAACTCACAGAGCCATTGGGCTTTTTCTAACTGCGCTAAACCCACAGCAGCGCAGAGTTCGGGCAAACGATAGTTATAGGCCATAATATTATGCCGCTCCCAATTCGGATTTTGAAACAAGTTTCTATCAATTCGTACTTTGCCACTTCCTGCCCCAATATTCTTAAATCCAACGCCACCAAACTGACGCATTTTTGTGGCCATCTGCTCATTATTGGTAGTTACGATACCTCCATCGCCTGTGCTTAAATGTTTACTATTCTCAAAGCTCCAACTTCCCACATGCCCTATGGTTCCAGCTACTCGACCTAGTTCATCATGCGCAAAAGTGCACTGGGCACAATCTTCAACAATATGTAAGTTAAACTCCTCGGCTAACGCCAGCACAGCGGTCATATCGCACATCAAACCATAAATATGCACGGGCATAATCGCTTTTGTTTTCTTGGTAATTTTCTTACGCGCGTCGTTCATATCCATCAAAAAAGTATCCACTCGGGCATCAACATACACTGGGGTGGCACCACTTTGCCAAACACTGTAACCCGTCATGGCAGGGCCTATGGTGGGTATCAATACCTCATCGCCGGCTTTTATGCCTCCGGCATACAAGCCCATGTGCAAAGTACTCGTGCCGCTATTGGCTGTGATCGCATACCTCTGATTATGCATATCGGCGAACATACGCTCTAAACGTTCGTTAAAAGTACCACTTTCTCCAGCACCGAAGCCCGAACTGAGTACTTCGTCTAAATACTTACGCTCATTGGTCTCAAAACGCCAGCCTTTATTTTGTGATATTAGATTTGACATTAGTATTAATTATTTTAAGATGATGCAAAGAAAAGAAATTAATAAGAAAATTTCATAGCGCATTATTTCCAACAATTGTTATATTTGAACGCAGCATTACATTAAAGGTGTTTTCCATTTTACGGAAACGGGGTGGTTTTAGGTCGAGTAAGCCGCATATTAATTTCTGGTATTAGAACATCAACTTTGTTTTCACTACAAGGAAATCAAATCTAAATTCAGAAATAGTAACAAGTATAATTTTATGACTACCCAGAATATCATCTCAAAAAACCCTCTCAACATCGTTGTAATTGTAGCATCTCTTGGCTATTTTGTAGATATTTATGACCTCATCTTATTCGGCATCGTTCGGGTGCCTAGCTTGAAAGGAATAGGAGTTCCTGATGAGCAATTGCTCGAAAAAGGAATCTATTTGCTTAATATGCAAATGATTGGAATGCTACTGGGGGGAATTTTATGGGGCATCATGGGAGATAAAAAAGGCCGGCTGCCTGTTTTGTTCTTTACCATTTCATTATACTCTATCGCCAATATTGCCAATGGCTTCGTAACGAACATGGAACAATATGCCATCCTCCGTTTTTTTGCAGGATTGGGCTTGGCTGGAGAACTAGGAATTGGCATTACCCTCGTTGCCGAAGTGATGACCAAAGAAACCAGGGGCTATGGTACCACCCTCGTTTCAGGAATTGGGATTGCGGGTGCTGTTCTAGGCTTTCTGGTGGCCGATCTGTTTAACTGGCGAATCGCTTATTTTGTTGGGGGAGGCTTAGGGCTTTTACTCCTCCTGCTGAGAGCTTCCGTATACGAGTCGGGCATGTTCAAAAAAACAAAAGAAGTACATAAACATATTAAACGTGGTAATTTTTTAAGTTTGTTTACTAGTCGTAAACGACTTTTGAAATATATCTATTGCATTCTCATTGGAGTGCCTGTATGGTTCGTAATAGCAATACTCGTAATTCAGTCGCCTGAGTTTAGCAAAGCACTTCATATTAATGGCCACATCGATGGAGGGGCTGCCATTATGTGGCATTATGTAGGAGCTTCTCTTGGAAGTTTTGCTACTGGCCTACTCAGCCAATGGCTCAGCTCCCGAAGGAAAGCTATATTTATCGCTTTCATTTTTCTAATCATTTTTACAGCGGTATATTTTTCATCAACCGGTTTCTCCGCCGTTTCGTTTTATATTATATTAGTTTTGCTAGGCATTGCCCAAGGCTATTGGGCTGTATTCATCACTACAGCATCCGAACAATTCGGAACTAATTTAAGAGCCACTGTAACCACCACCGTTCCTAATTTTGTAAGAGGTGCTACTATTCCTATCACCTTTGCTATTTTATTTCTGAAAAACAAGTATGACCTACTAACCGCGGGCATCATCGTTGGCACTGTATGCATTGGCTTGGCACTTGTCGCACTTCACCTACTCGAAGAAACATTTCATAAAGACCTCGACTATCATGAGGACTAAATAAATAGATGCTGCGTGTTTGCAGATCATGCTATTTGTCATTATTAAAATAATTATTTATTGCCTCCTCCTCCGGACTTTTTAAATTTCATATTCATTTGATAATCTGACAAGTCAATGGTGAAAATGTTGGGGAGTAATTTCGCATCCTTATTTTTATTATTTGTCAATTTAGCTAATTAGGGCTATAAACTATTTTAACTAACAGCAAAGCGTTATCTCAAAACTTGTCACCTTTTTAAAGTCTCTATATTTTAACAACTCGAATAATTTCCGGCAAAGATCTACCCGATTTAAAGATGGGTATCATAAAAGTGCAACAACAAGAGCGAATACAATCATTATCGCACCAAAATAACAGTTCCTTTCCGATGGAAGAATTGTTCGTTCACAAATTTCCCATCCAAAATCCAGATATACGTGTCCATTGGGCAAGGTTTGGTATTATAGGTTCCATCCCATCCTGCATTCGGGTCGTTGGTCTCAAATAGGAGCTCGCCCCAACGGTCGTAAATACGAAAGCCATATTTCTGGGTCATTACCCCATAGGTCACTGGAATAAACAGGTCGTTCACCTTGTTATTGTCGGGTGTAAACGCATTGGGAACATGCACCTGACCCCCAGCAATAACATTAATATAATCAATATATTGAATCGAGTCGGAACAGCCCTTATCACTAAAGGCAATTAATTTCACCGTATAGTGCCCTTCTTGGGTGAAATTCACTATTGGATTGGCGGCGGTATCAGTAAATGATACTCCTGTTAAAGTATTCGTGAAAATCCAGCGATACGTTGATGCATGGATGGAGAAGTTTTTAAATGCTACATCACCTTTAGGTAGATAGGCCACCAATGGTCCTCCAGCAAAACTTGCGATTGGATTTTCGTACACTTCAATTACATTAAACATCAAAGTATCGTCATCACCACTGATACCAAACGCCCTCAATCGAACGGTATAAGCTCCCGGGTTTTGGTAAATATGCGTCGGACTCTTCAATGAGGAGGTATTGCCATCGCCAAATTCCCAGAAATAATTTATGCCGTTAGTACTTGTATTTGTAAAAGTGACACTGAGTGGCACACAACCCGAGTTGGTATTAACCTGAAAGCTCGCTACAGGTATATATGGAGTTATTTTGATAAACTGAACTGCCGAGTCGGTACATGATCCGTTCGTTATAATTAGCATAACGCGGTAAGTACCTGTGTCGGCGTACGAATGAGAATCGTCTTTATTGGTTGAAGTGCCTCCGTCGCCAAAACTCCATTTATAGGTAACAGGAACAGAAAAAACACTTGTGTTGATGAAACTTACTGTGGAAGCAGGCAGCGCTTGCTGCAATGGATTGGCTATAAAACTAGCTCTCGGCACTTCAATCGCTTCAATTAAATTTAGATACCGAATGGTGTCGATACATCCATTGAAACCAATAGCCACTTGCATCACTGTATACTTACCAGGAGCAATATAGGTATGGATCGGATTTTTTTGTGAACTCGCAAAACCATCGCCAAAATACCATAGCAAACTCACTGCGTTTTTTGAAGAATCGGTAAAGTTTACGGTTAATGGTGCACAACCGATTTTAGGAAATGCATTCAGTTTCGCATGCACCAATACAGGTACGATCACAATTTTAGTTAGGGTATCCTTACATCCATAAACTGAAGTTACAATTAGTGTTACAGTATAAACCGAATCAGTAAATTGCGCTGGAACAAAATCATGAACTGGATTCTTCGCGGTGTCGGTGGTGCCATCGCTGAACTTCCATAGGTAAGTGCTACCATTAATAGAGACATCGGTGAATTTAAACCGTGAGTTGCCGCATAGAATTGGCTGTGAAAAAATGAAATTTGCCTTTGGTTTTGGATAAACCGTGATTGGATATCGCGCACTGTCGGCGCAGCCAAAACTGTTATATGCTATCATCAGCACAGGATACACAGTATTCGTATTTATTAAATTGCTAAACAGATGCTGTGGGTTGGTAGCGGTGTCGGAATACCCATCGCCAAAATACCACTCATAACGCACAGCACCGCTAGATACATTGGTAAACTGAACCGCTAACGGAGTGCATCCTGCAGAATTATTTGCATTGACAATTCCAATTGGAAAAGTTTTCACTTTAATTTTTTTACTTATTGTATCCGTGCATCCCCATTGGCTTATACTCACTAAGGTAATAGTGTAGGTAGTGTCCAAATAAAAATAGTGGACAGGGTTTATTTGAGTTGAGGTAGTGCCGTCGCCAAAGTTCCAGAGGTAGGATGTAGCTGCGATGCTCATATTTAAACATTGCACACGCAACGGACTGCAACCAGAGTCGGGTGCTACGATGAAATCGGCAAATGGTTTAGGTCTTACTTCTATCGTTTTAGTTACCGTATCGCCAATGCATCCATCAGCTGACACTGACACCATTTTAGGATAATAATATACTGGTGCGTAAGTGGTGTTGCTGTATACATGTACCGCATTTTTAGTGGTGTCGCTAGTGCCATCGCCAAAATCCCAATAATACTTTTGGCCGTTGATGGTATTATTTAAAAACTGTACTGGGAAATTGTAACAGCCATTGGAAGGAATCACAGAAAAAGAATCAATTGGTTTTGGATGCACAGTTAATATTTGCGTCGAAGTGTCGGCGCAACCATGCTCACTATAGGCAACAAGTTTTATGGTATACAAAGTGTCTTGCGTTCTAGAGCTAATAAAGGAAACTATCTCATCTCTGTTAAGCGACGACTTACCGTTACCGAAATCCCAATAGAACGACATGATATTTACATTTCCGGTATCGTTTGGAACCGAATTGTTTGAGAAAGTGATTATACGTGAGCTGCAAATTACCGTATCACTCATGCGAAAGCGAGAGTTGGGTTTCGGATAAACCTTAATCTGTTTCATAATGGTGTCGGCACAACCAAAGTTGGTGTAGGCAATAAGCTTCACGATGTAGATCGTGTCTTTGGTTAACGAGGCGGAGAATTGAACTGAAGTATCTTTTGTACTAGAGGTGATTCCATTCCCAAAATTCCATTTAAATGTCATCGCACTTAAGGGGAAGCCGTTACCATTTATAGAAGTGTTTGTGAAAACCACTTTGAACGGGCCACAACTATCGGTGCGACTCACTATAAAATTTGCTTTGGCCCGTGGGTGAACCGTCACCATTTTAATGATGGTATCAGAACAGCCATGATGGCTGTAGGCGATGAGTTTAACATGATACACTGTATCATTTATAACACCCGCACCAAAGGTCACCATATTATCCTTGGAGGTAGAGATTACTCCGTTGCCGAAATCCCAATGGAATGTCATTGCACTTATTGGCAAACCGTTTCCATTACTAGAAGTATTTGTAAAAAGAACACTAAAAGGCCCACAACTATCGGTCCGACTTAGAGTAAAATTGGCTATTGGCTTGGAGTAAATAGTCACTTGTTTTATTAGCGTATCCTTACATCCTAAAGCAGAAGTTGCAATTAATCTTACATTAAAACTTGTGTCTTTGGTAGTGTTATTATTAAAGGTATGACTAGGGTTGATGGTCGTTGAGAAAGCACCGTCGCCAAAACTCCAACTAGAACTTATAGCTCCTTGAGTATTATTTAAAAATTGAATTGTGGAAGGAGTACATCCATTGAGGCTACTAGCTGTAAAATCGGCTATGGGCATGGCTCTTACCGTTATTTGCTCGGCTACGGTATCACCAAAACAACCATGTATGCTTTTTGCCACCATTTTAACTGTGTAAATCGTATCTAATAAATATCTTCCTCTGAAAATGTGCGTTGGGCTTGCTAGAGTATCCGTTCCTCCATCGCCAAAAAACCAATAGTATTTACTTCCATTATAGGTTAGATTGTTAAAGCTAACGCTAAAAGGGCTGCACCCTGTGGTGCTCGAGTTGAAAGTATCAATCGGGTTCGGGTAAACTCTGTAGGTGCTTCGTGCTGTATCGGGGCAACCATGAGAACTATAGGCGATGAGCGTTATAGTATATACGGTGTCGTTGCGCTTAGCGGCAACATAAGTAGTAGTGGGATGGCGTTGAGTGCTCGAAAGACCATTGCCGAAATTCCAATAGAACGTCATTCCGTTAATAGATCCTGTATCGTGAGGGAATGATGTATTCGTAAAATTTATCGTTGAAGGTCCACAACTAGCGGTATCAGGTCGTGTAAACTGAGCTTTCGGTTTGGCATAAACGATGACCTGCTTTACAATCGTGTCAGGACAGCCATAATTGCTGAATGAAACGAGTCGGATAGAATATACAGTGTCACTCAATGAAGATGCAGTGAACGTCACACTCGTATCTTTTGCAGTTGAAATAACTCCATTCCCAAAATTCCATCGGAAGGTCATCAAACCTATACCTAAGTTATTCCCAGGAGTAGAAGTATTGGTAAACTGTACTCTTAATGGACCACAGCTATCAGCGCGGGTCATACTAAAATTGGCTTTAGCATTCGGATGTACCACCAGAGATTTACTAATGGTATCAACACAATTGTGCTTGGAATAAGCAAATAATTTTATGTTATAGGTAGTATCCTTTGTAGCTGCTGCAACAAAAGATATCTTTGGGTCTTTCAGGATGGAAGTGAACCCATTGCCAAAGTTCCATTGAAAATGCATCGTATAAATATTCTCTGTATCACCAGGCGTCGAGAGGTTCGTAAATCGAACACTGAATGGCCCACAGCTATCTGTATTACTGAGGCTAAAATTGGCAATCGGCTTAGGTCTGACGTGTACCGGCAAAATCAAAGTATCGTCACAACCCTTTGAATTATAGGAAATAAGTCGAACATTATAAACAGAATCTTTCGTTGAATTATTATAAAATATATGAATCGGATTTCGGTTTGTGTCTATTGCACTAGTATCATTAAAATACCACTTATACGACGTCGACCCCGTTGAAGTATTCAAGAAGTGAACCGTGAACGGATTGCAACTATCCAAACTATAAGCAGAAAAAGAGGCCACAGGGTCAATGAATGTCCGTACCGATAAATTAAAAGTATCCTCTAAACAGAGATTTGTGTTGCCTGCAATCAGCCTTACCTGCAATAACTTGTTATCAATCTTAACCAAGGTGTCGGGTAGTACATTAGCCGTTGAAACCAAGGTGCCATTTACATACCATTGAGAAGTGTTGCTATTGCTCGAGGCATTAACAAAATGAAAAGTATAGGGTGCGCATACTGCCGTATCATTCACCGTAAACAATGCTTTCGGTTTGGGTTTTACCGTGATGGTTTGACTCGTAGAGTCCATACATCCATTCATGGTATAAGCAAATAATTTTACGGTATAGCTGCCCGAAATAGTGTAAGCATGTTGTTGTGAAGCATTACCCGTAACAGCGGTATTGGCCGTTGTATCGCCCCACTTCCAAATATAATTGGTGGCACGCATACTATTGTTTGTAAACACAAACGGCACAAACATACATTTGCTATTGGTGTCGATGTTAAATGATGGTACAGGTAAGGTGTCGATAATAAAACGAGCCGTATCGTACGCAAAACAACCACGATTGGTAGTGGCTCTTAGAATAGCCATATAACTTCCAGCAGCACCATAAGAATAGGTTGTGTTCTTTGTAAAAACATCGAACACCCCATTTCCTGTATAATCCCATGCCCATTGGGTTATCGAATCACCACCGAGTACATAGGATGAGTCGTTTAATGAAGTTACTTGACCAAAGCAATTGGCCTGTACCTTTATTTTTGCCACCGGATTATATCTTATTCTTACCGAATCGATATAGGTGGTAGGGCATATGAAATTATTAAGGACCGTAAGTTTCACAGCATAAGTTCCTGGGCCTGCAAAGGTGTGGGTTGTGTCTTTTGAACCCGAAAAACCCCCATCACCAAAATCCCATAGATAGCCTGAAATCGTTGAAAGAGACACTGTCGCATTGCCTGTGAATACGACAGTATTTCCATTGCATACCGATGGTGAAGGCGTATATGTATACGAAACAATAGGTCGTTCTTTCACAAATACACTTCTCGTCACAGGATAGCTACATCCTCCAGTAGTAAAGGCCAAGAGTGTGATCTTCTTAATGCCTGAGCTCGTAAACTTATAACTGAACCGTTTGTTTGTGGAAGTTCCAAGTATTGTATTCGTTGTCGAATCTTTATACTGATAAGAAACAATCGTGTCATTAATAAGCGGTCCAAGAAACAGTGTGGAATCGGCATTGAAATGTGTACTATCGCCGGTGCA
>CAIUDH010000101.1 GCA_903897855.1 uncultured Bacteroidota bacterium
GAAGAAAATGCACTCTGGATAAAACGTGCTCTGCTGCAAAAAGATGCAAAATATGTTACTCCATTAGCATAAATTTTTATGCTCTGTGGGTTAACAATATAGAAAAAAGCGACTCTTACTTAAATTTTATCTAAGAAAGTACTGAAAGTATCTCCTCGTAAACCCAATCGTAACGTTTCTAGTGGAATCAATTCATGGGGTGCAATATTTCCTAAATTTACATTCGCTCCCATTTCTTTTATAAACCATACCTGCTGGTTTTTAAGGGGTGACTCCCAGATTACTTTTTCCTTTGGTATAAAATGAACAATCTCATTCACCAGCCCTTCACGTGCTTCTCCATTGCCCCTAAACACCCCTACATTTCCACTTTCTCTAGCCTCAGCAATTAATTTCCAAGCACCTGCTTCGCTCTCTTTTTGCATAAACTCAACCCACTCATAAGGCGCAAAAATTTTCTCGGCATCTTTACTTCCTACCTCGCTTAACACCACGGCGTGCTTGCATAATGTTCTTATGTATTCGCACTTTTCGTCGTGAGGCATTTCTAAGCTGCCATCACTCATTTCTACATGCGTGATTTTAAATTTTTCAATGAGCCTCAAATAATCATCGAAACGTTTCCTCACTATAAAAGCTTCTAGTAAAGTGCCCCCAAAATAAACAGGGATGCCCGCACTATGATATAAATTTATTTTATCTTGTAGCTTTGTAGTAACATAAGAAGTGCCAAAACCTAATTTTAACAAATCGGTAAACTCGGCTCCCACACTAATAAAGTCCTCCACCTCACGCAGGCTCAGCCCCTTATCCATAACCATGGTGAGTCCTTCTTCACGAGGTTTCAGCGCTCTTGCAGGTATTTGATCTAGATCGAAATTCATATTCTTAAACATTTAAATGAAATGCGAAAATACGAATTATCCTTTTTATGACTATAAAATTCTATCTAATCGTACTCTTATTCAAAATTTTTGCTTATTTTGTACTACTCATCATCGAGTGACTCTTTACAGAGGTGATAATTTGTAGTTGCTAAAATGAAAAAGAAAGTTTTTTATTTACTCCTTGTGATTCTAAAAACCCTACAACGGCCGAAGCAGAATTTATTATTATTGCTTCTGCTTTTCAATTTTCTATTCTGCTTTGCCCAGTCACCTCTGAAGGTTTGGGATAAACGCTTTGCTGGCGATACCTCCGATTACCTTAATGCAATTAAAAGATCAAATAATGGGAACCTTTTTCTAGCAGGGAGAAGCAACTCGAAAAATATCGCTGATAAAAGCCAGACCAGCAAAGGGGGTTACGACTATTGGGTAATTAAAACCGACAGTAACGGCAACAAAATATGGGACATTACCCTAGGTACAACTAGTAACGAAGATTTATTCTCTGTGGCCCCAACCCCCGACGGAGGTTGCCTCGTAGGAGGCCATACCAGTGGCGGTAAAAACAATGACAAAAGTCAGAACTCATTCGGCTCTAACGATTACTGGGTGGTGAAACTCAATGCCAATGGCGTAAAACAATGGGATAGTGCGTATGGGGGAAACAGCTACGATGAGTTGCATTATGTTGAACCCACCACGGATAAAGGGTTTTTACTCATCGGCCTTTCCTATTCGGGCAAATCGGGCAATAAAAAAAGCCCTAATAAAGGAGATGCTGATATCTGGGTAGTCAAAATTGATAGCATCGGCCGAATGCTTTGGGATAGCACCTACGGAGGCACGGGCTTCGATAATTGCCTTGAAGGAAAGCAAACCAAAGATGGCGGTTTCCTCTTGGCCAGCTGGTCAAAATCGCCCCTCAGTGGCAACAAATCAATCGATTCCATAGGTAATTCAGATGTATGGCTACTCAAAATAAGTGGCAATGGCATTGTACAATGGGATCGTGTTTATGGAGGCATAAGTCGCGATGAAATAAACACCTTTGTAGAGTTGCCCGATGGAGGCTTTTTGCTGCCTATATATTCTAACTCCGATAAAAATGGCAATAAAAATACCTACAACAAAGGGTCGTACGATACATGGCTCGTTCGTACCAATGCCCTTGGAATTAAACTTTGGGAACGGTCCATCGGTGGTAATAGTGATGACCTGATTTTTGCCTTGGTTCAAACCGCTGATCGAGGTTTTGTGTTGGGAGGTTACTCATTTTCAAGCACGGGCGACAGAAGTAAATTTAACTACGGTGGTGGCGATTATTGGATCATAAAAGTGGATAGCGGAGGAAGACCCCTTTGGGATGAAACCATAGGAGGGAAAAAAGACGATTACTTGCAAGATATGACACTCACCGCGGGCGATAATATCGTGCTCGCAGGACATTCAAAATCGGGCATAGGCCAAGATAAAACACAAGATACGCTCAACGGTAATTATGACTATTGGATCACAAAAATTCGCCCCCCTAATTTTTATATCAACAAACACGACACCTTGTTATGCCCGAATGATATTGTTTATGCAAAGTATATCAGCACCAATAATTTTGCAGATACTAATAAAATATTTTTTCAGTTAAGCGATGGCTATAGCAATTTCGCAAATCTTGCAACGATCGGATTCAAAATTGGAACGAAATTAAAAATCGACAGCATCCTCGGACTAATCCCTGCTAACGCTTATGCAGCCCCTTACTATAAATTCAGACTCATTAGTACAAGCCCCAAAGACACTAGCCTCTGGAGTTTTGCGGTGAAGATTTTAGCTCTTCCCAAAAAACCTTTGATTATTCGCTTCTTAGACACTCTGGTTTGCAGCAATAGTAATGGCGTGAGCTATCAATGGATGAAAAACAATGTGCCTATTGCCGGTGCCACCCAAAGAAAATTTGTACCCATAGTGCCGGCTTACTACAGTGTTCGGGTCGACAGTTTTAATGCTTGTCCTGCCACTTCCGATCCGTTGGCCATTAATAATATAGGAATCCTTAACACCGCCAACACGCTTTATATAGAGGCTTCGCCCAACCCTTTTGAAAATACCATCATCCTAAAAATAAATAATATTGATATTCACGATGGAACCATTGAGATTTTTACGGTCGATGGTAAAATAATCTACCACTCAGGTATTGCTGCCGATAAAATTATCATACCAACCCATCAACTGTTGCCTGGTATTTATTTCATTAAAGTGGTGAACGAGCTTGGTGTTGGAGTTTTGAAAATGATAAAAGAATAAACTATTTCGTCACCCTAATCAAAAGATTCGGAGTCATTACAATTTTGCTGCTTCGCCCACTCGCAAATAATTCTATTTTAATTCTCAATTTCAGCAAGGCCCACACCCTCTTTCTAAACCACTCCTTCACAGGATTCTGAATTTGAATTAAGGAAGGAAAAATTTCGACCCCGCTGAAACCGCAATTTAGCATGACCTGTTTGGCAGAAGAAGAATTTAGATAGTTCTCATGGGTAAAATCGCCATTAGCAAATATGGTGGCATAAGGAGCATCCACATTCGGCGTTCTAAATATCGCTACCCCATTGGGTTTTAATGCCTCTTTTATCAATATGAGCAGTTGCACTAACTCATCTTTGGTAAAATGCTCTATGATGTCGATTCCCGTAATTACGTCAAAACTGCTTTTATGTTGTCTTAAAAAATCAGACACATCACCCTGCTTCACTTGCAAAATCCCCAGCGCCTGTGCTACTTCCACCATCTGCTCGCTCACGTCGATCCCTGAGGTGCTGGTATAGCCTGCGTCGATGAGTGATTTCACCAAGGCGCCGATACCACAACCCAAATCTACAATCTCCGCATCTTTTCCTTTTTTAATCAGCGGCAAGATTTCATTTTTTAATTGAAAGGCCTCCTTCTCTAGGTTTTTTTGAAAACTAGTCTCATTTCGCCCAAGCTGACTGCTGAAATATTGCTTATAAAAAATCTCACGGTATTGAAGCATGAGGCGAATTAAGAGTTAAAAGTTAAGAATATGAAATGAGATTTACGAAGCGTAATAGTCTTAAGTTTGTTAAATTGGAACCATTCAATGTCAAAACTTAAATTTATTTACACGAATTTGAATTCTTATTTCACGAATAACTCCAAAATACGTACGAATTCAAAATACAAGTGCTTGGCATGAAGAAAACAAGTTCTTTTGACCCCTAGAAAGAACATCCTTAAATGAATAAATACTTATTGAATTAAATCAATAAGCCCCGGAGGTTCAGTCGTCGGGGTTTTTTGTTGTTTTTTTTTCTGCCTTCAAGTCACAAATTCTAATCTCTACCTTCTTGAAATCGAGGACCAATAGAATCAAAATCAATAAAAATGATCATTCTTGGGCCATTCGGATTCAAAGCCGTCGACTTCGAATTCGTAAATCAAGAATCCAAATTCAAACTATCTTTAATTAGTAATTTCACAAGCCTTTTCTTCGTATACAATAAATCACTCCTTTAGTGAATAAATACTTATTGAATTGAATCCTGAAGCCTCGGAATGACCTACTCCGGGGCTTTGTGTTGAAATCTATCCGCCATCAACAAAAAGAAGTTTAGCGTATTCCCATTCCATCCTTAACCCCCGTATGCGTTAAAACTAGGCAAAATTCTAGTTAGCTGTGAATAACTTGTTCCTCGAAAATGGCTTAAATAATTCAATTTCGCGCATAATTTATAAAAGTACCCCTCATGAAATTTTTTATTGATACCGCCAATTTAAACCAGATTAAAGAAGCCAATGATTTAGGCATTTTAGATGGAGTAACCACCAATCCTAGCCTCATGGCAAAGGAAGGCATTACAGGGGCTGAAAACATAATCAAACACTATGTCGACATCTGTAACTTGGTGGATGGGGATGTGAGTGCTGAGGTAATTAGCACTGACTTTGCCGGTATCGTGCGTGAGGGCGAGATGCTCGCAGCGCTCCATAAAAACATTGTGGTGAAAGTACCCATGATTAAAGAGGGAATAAAAGCGATTAAATACTTTAGCTCAAAAGGAATTAAAACGAATTGCACGCTCCTTTTTAGCGCCGGACAAGCCATTCTGGCGGCAAAAGCGGGGGCTACCTATATCTCTCCTTTTCTTGGCCGACTCGACGATATAAGCTATGATGGCATACAACTGATAGAACAAATTGTACATATCTACAATATTCAAGGTTATGACACTCAAGTACTTGCGGCCTCCATTCGCAACCCTGTTCATATCGTAAAATGTGCTGAAGCAGGCGCTGATGTGATTACAAGCCCGCTTGATTCTATATTAGCTCTCTTAAAACATCCTCTTACGGATATTGGTTTGGAGAAATTTTTAGCCGATTACAACAAAGGCAATAAATAACTGTCTCGTACCAAATCAAATTGATCACCTCGAATCCTAAATTTAATTAAAGAATTTTGCACGCAGTAATTGATTTAGGCACCAACACTTTTCACCTTTTATTGGCCAAAGTTATCGGCAATAATGAGGTGGAGGAAGTGTATAAACTGCAAATTCCAGTGAAGCTGGGAGAAGGCGGAATAAATAATCGTACCATTACCCCGGCCGCTTTTGACCGCGGAATTAAAGCCTTGGTCGAATTTAAAAGTATTATCACTGCTTATGATACCTCCAAAGTTTTCGCCTTTGCTACTTCTGCGATCCGTGGCGCTGATAATGGACTCGCTTTTGTAGAAGAGGTAAGAAAAATGACTGGCATTGAAATTAATGTGATTAGTGGCGAGGAGGAAGCCGACTTAATTTTTTACGGAGTAAAACACACCATCACACTTACCGAGGAGAAGGTCCTTGTAATGGATATTGGTGGAGGAAGTGTTGAATTTATCATAGCCAATAAAGACCAAACATTTTGGAAACATAGTTTTATGCTTGGAGCTGCCAGACTTCTTGAAATGTTTCATACCACCGACCCCATTTCGTTGGAAGAGCAAGAAGCCTTAACTCGTTATCTCGAAGTCGAACTTTTGCCCCTGAAAAAGGCACTGCACGACCATCCTGTACACACCTTAATTGGCTCTGCCGGGTCGTTTGAGAGTTTGGTTGAAATGATTGAAGAAAACCTACATAAGAAACTACATTTTACCACGAGCTGTGCTGTCTCAATTGAAGATTATAGAATCATTCACGCCCTGATTTTAAAATCAACCCATGACGACCGAATGAATTTTAAAGGTCTAATTCCCTACCGTGGGGAGATGATTGTGATGAGTTTTATGCTTATTGAATATGTGCTTAACAACTTTAAGATAAATGCACTATTCGCATCCGATTACTCACTCAAGGAAGGGGCCTTGTTTAAGATGAGCGGAGTCTAAGAAAAGAATTATTTTTATTTTATCAACCCAATCGTTTATTTTCGCATCGTATATATGAAAAAGTTTAATTACGCATCGATAACCTTAGTAGGTTTAATCGTTTTAGTGGCCGCGCTTCGAATAGCACAAGTTTTTCCGCCTAACTTCGCGCCTGTAACAGCAATTTGCCTGCTCGGAAGTGCCTACTTCACCCGCAAGTGGATGGCTTTTATTATTCCAATGGCAATATTAGCCATCAGCGATTTGGTATTGGGTGGTGGCAAAGAAATGATTGGAGTATATGTGTCGTATGCCTTAATCGTGATCTTAGGCTTCGCCTTAAATAATAACGTGAAACCGGTACGCGTAATACTCGTTACCCTTTCTTCGTCTATCTTGTTTTTTATCATCACTAATTTCGTATGTTGGTACGGATCCTTATTTTATGCACAAAACTGGGATGGGTTTCTCCTCAATTATATCGGAGCCTTCCCTTATTTTCGTACTTCTTTAGTAAGCGATATGCTATTCAGTGGGGCATTTTTCGCCGCTTTTGAAACCGTTAAAGTATCCTTCCCGAAATTCGCTTCGTTGAAATAAATTATAACCTTATAATAAGAAAGCCCCACTTTAAATTAAAGTGGGGCTTTTTTTATTTAGCTTTTAGCATACTCCGGTATCGTGCCTCGTCGTGCAATATTTCGAGAGCACTCTTAATGTCGGCGTCATCATCAAAGGTACTTTCAATGCTTGCTTTCTGATAATAATACCGTTTTGTAATCTCTAACTCCAGCAGCTCCACAATTTCATTTTTTGCTTTCTCGATATCCGATTTTTTATCATGAGAGATTTTCTTCTTCAACTCTTCATAATCCACTTTTATAGCATCAAAATACTTCTCCTGCTCTGCCTTTTCTTTCATCTGCTCCAGCTCTTTTTCAGTTTCAGTTGTATATTGGTAGTCTTTGTTGGCAATAAACTTCAAAAACTCTTGCCATTCTGTTTCACTTAATTTGTATTGACTGGTAGAGGGTATACTCGCATGGGTATTGCGGTACTTATTAGCAAACTCAAAAAGCACACTCTTTTCATATAAACTTTTTGCAATATTACTCATCTTGGCCACCTCTACTTCAAAATCAGGCTTCACGCCACCTCCATCTTTCACGATTCGTCCAATCTTAGTCCTAAAATCATGGGTCAGCGAATCGGGCACCTTGCCTACACTACCATCCTCGTTTCGATGTGTATAATCCAAAGCCTGAATGCACCTGCCGCTTGGAGTATAATATTTTGCGATCGTTATTTTCATTTGCGTGTTGTAGGTAAGCGGCCGTGTATTCTGAACCAACCCTTTGCCAAAACTGCGTTGCCCAACAATCACTCCACGATCCAAATCTTGGATGGTTCCTGCTACAATTTCGGAAGCCGACGCCGAACCCCGACTCGTTAAAACCACCAACGGCACCTCTAAATCTAAGCCCGTATTTAACGTACGGTATTCTTTATCCCACTCCTTCACTTTACCTCGTGTATTCACCACAAGCTGACCTCGCTCAACAAAACAGTTCACCACATTCACCGCCTCGTGCAAAAGGCCACCAGGGTTACCTCTCAAATCTAATATCACCCCTTTCACTTTCCCGGTTTTCTTCATCTCTTCTAAAGCATCATGCACCTCCTTACCAGCGTCGTTGGTAAAACCCGTTTGCTTAATATAGGCAATGTCGTCGCTAATAATTCCTGAAAACGGAACATTTAACAGCTTTATTTCGTCGCGCTTTATTTTTTTCGTGAAGATATCGTCATCCCGTTTAATCTTTAGTGACACTTCCGTGCCGGCTTGCCCTTTAAGCATCTTACTGATCTCATTACTAGCTTTATTCTGTGTGGTTTTACCATCTACCTCCAAAATAATATCACCACTTCGTAAATCTTCTCTCTGCGCTGGCGATCCTTCATAGGGTTCGGTAATCATCACGAATTCGCCATGCTTCACCACAGAGGCGCCAATACCTCCATATTCTCCAGTCGTTAAAAAACGAGCGTCCTCTACCTCTGCTTCACTGTAAAAATTTGTGTATGGGTCTAATGAATTAAGCATGCCATCGATCCCACTGCGAATGAGTTTTCCCGGCTCAATTTCATCTACATAATAGGTATTCACCTCCTTGTAGGTCGACGAAAAGATATCGAGATTCTTGCTGATCTCGAAATATTGATCAGCAACATAAGCCGAACTACCCAACCCAACTAACACTATGGAGGTTATAATGATGCCTTTTTTAAGTAACTTCATGAATGAAAAAATTTATTATCGGAGCAATAGCGAATGTAATACCCTTGCCGTGCTTATCCAAATATTACATCGCAAACTTATACAAATTCACCCTTTTTAACTGATCAAAGGTGATCACAAAATAATGGTTCGGTATTTCGTCCGACATAATTCCAAGGATGTCTCCTTCAATATTATCGGCAACCATTTTTTGGTGCGATGAAATTATTTTACTTCTATTTCCATCACTTAACACCATAAAGGATAATTTTTCGTCGACATCGAAAACATGCTCCAAATGAAAACTATTCTCTAAGAGCAGGCTATCGGTAGTTTGAGAATAGCGATCGAAGAATAATAATTTGCTCTTATACTCATAGACTATTTTCTGGAAAGTGCTATCCGTATTTTGAACCACAAAATGCTTTACTCCCGTCGAGACCAATTTGTATTTGTATTCCTTTTTTTGAAGAGAATCGAGTGTCACACTAAAGATTTCCCCACTCGTATCTATACTTATCAACTCGGGACGATATTTTTTATTGATTCCAGGTGTTACAAAAATATCGGTCCGAATAGGCACCCCAAAATCAATATCCTTCTCCACAATTTTTCCGAACCTGTTCCATATGAGCACCTCACCTGAATAATTAATCCCTACAATATAATTCTTGTTACGCTTCTTAAAATGCAGCAGTGCATGCTCTATGTCAACGGGTGATTCTTTGGGCCTCCAATCCTCTAATGACGCACCACCAGCATCAAAACCATAGATGACATTTGTTTTAACAAAAAAGTACTCATATTTATCGCCCATATCAAACAAGTACATTCCTTGAATTCCATCATTATAAATCTGCTTCGGAAAATTCATCATATCATTTCCCTTGAAGTCCAACGCATAAATCTGATTCGCTGTATTGAACAAAAACTGATGCTGTCCGTCTCTATAAAGATCAATCCTATTGATGGTGCTTTGTATTTTTCCCAAAATGAATTTCTGCCAGAGTTCTTTAGCACTATAATCGAAACAATGCAACACATTCCTTTCATCTTGATAAAGGAAGAAACCCTCTCCAGCATTAACACCACGTACAATTTTAATTTCAGCCGTTTCTTCCTCCAGCGTTTTGCTCCAAAGTAACTCGGTACTTGGCGAGTTGCCCGTAGCATTCCTATTGAGTAACACCGTTCCCACCCCTCGATCCTCCACTATCGTGTCAAGACGGTACTGCACGAAATCGAGGTGTTGCAAGAAGCTACTGTTTAAAAGGTCGCTTCGATAGTCTGTTTTGATTATGCTACCAAAATAGGGAAGCAAAATTTGAGGTTGCACTTGCATTAAAAAAACTGCAGGCGTCGTTGCCTTTTCGCTTACTGGATAGGCGTTTAACTTCTGTATGATAGGCACCAACGAGGAGATAGATGAAGTTACAACAAACACGTTTTTTGAAATTAATGTGATATAGGTTTCAGGCAAATCGGGTGTAGCCGAATTGCAGAAATTTTTAAAGAAAGGGTGCTTGCCAAATTTATATACTGTACGATTACCAGAAACAACCAACTGCTCTATTGCGTGCTTGGCTAGCGCAGCACAGAGAGCCATTGAATCAGTCTCAACACGGGCCATAATAAATGTGGTATTGCTAATATTCTCATCTTGCAAATGGGCATAACACCGGTATAACTCACTCACCTTGATTTCCGAAGTGCCTGTTTCAGGATGATACGCGATAAAATTGGTGGTAATATTTTGGAGCCAACTCTCAAGCAAAAAAGGGCTACCTGCTTTTTTAAGATTCGTAGCAGTCGCGTTTTTGCTGAAAAATAAATTGGCTTTAGCAAAAGTCCCTTCGGCATTCAGTTTGAATTCACATTCGTCAATATTTTCAAACCATTGATAAAATTCGGAAGTATTGTTTTGGGTGATGTTATCGACCCACTTTTGCATGGCTGCCTGCTTCAAATAGATAGTGTTGGAGGTGAAATCAAATCTCGCCTTTTTAAATAACGATTCATGATTCCTGATGCTTTTTAAGGTTTCTTCCGCAAACAAGGCCTCGTTAGAAATGACAATAACGCCATAGGCATAACTGATGACTAACTCTTTCTGTTTTTGAGCATTATAAACCTCCATCAGCTCGCCACTCGGCGAACTATATTTCGAAATGGTATACTCATTACCCAATACCTCATGAATCAGGCTATCGTACTTCTCCTGATTTGCTTCGATGGCGAGTAATGATTCTAATTGATTTTTTGCTCCTACTTTGAAACTCAAAACCATCAACTTATTCTTAAATAAACTTTTAAAGCCTGGCGCGTGTGCTAATTCCAATTTTAAAAAATCGTTCGGCTGCAGTAACTCCAGCGACCCGTCGTTTTCTAAAACATTGATGAGCGAAATATTATGTAGTTTGTTTAACGTTGTTTCATAATCACTACCCGTGATAGCAATAACGGCTGAAGGAGAAACAGCATACCGAATCGCATGATGTGATTGGTACCAGGAATTAAAAAAAAATAGTCCTATAACAGCGATAAGCCCAAAACCAACACTCCAGATTACTTTTTTACGTGACTGCATATAGAAAAACAAAAATACTGCATTACATAACCCGATTTTTGTAGTTAATTCACACCTTAATTCTCACTATCAAATTTTGTCTAGTATTATGAATTCTTTAGCCAAACAAAGTATTTCCACCGGAGCCGTGGTGGCAGCCATTGCCGTGGCGTTGGGCGCTTTCGGCGCTCATGTTCTTCGCCCCAAACTCGACACCGATGCTTTTACTATTTTTGAAACAGCGGTAAGATATCAGATGTATCATGCCCTGGCTCTGATTTTATTTGGACTCGCAACAGAGTTTAAATCCTACCCGAAAATAATTTACACCCTTTTTCTTGTTGGAATAATTATTTTTTGTTGCACACTTTATGGCATCGTCCTCGGAAGCTTAATGGAAACCAACCCTTTGAAATGGCTAGGCGCCATTACCCCCCTCGGTGGCATTGCATTCATCACCGCCTGGGTATTATTCGCATTTAACAGCATGAAAAAATGAAAACTTTAATCATCATGCGTCACGCCAAGACGGAAGAAGGAGGCGCAGGCAAAAAAGATTTCGATAGAGAACTCATCTTTAAAGGTCTGAAAGATGCCTCTGAAATGGCACTCTGGATTCGGAAAAAATACGCTCTCATCGATGAAATATTCTCGAGTGCGGCCAAACGCACACAGCATACTGCTTCGATTGTAAAGGAAATATGCGGCGGTAATTTAATTTTGCTCGACGAATTATACCAAGCCGATGCCGACGAAATTCTGGACCAGATACAACAAGGCAAAAAGAACTCTAGGCTTATCCTCGTCGTAGGCCACAACCCCGCGGTATCAGAGTTAGCCTCCAACCTTAGTCATTCTTCGATCGATTTAAAACCTTCCGATGTGGTGGTCTTTGAGCTCGACAATAAGGCTTGGCAAACAGCTTTAAAAGTCAAGTCATTTAAACATCATAGTGTATATTAGTTTTTTGCTACCTCTTTTTACTTATCCCAAATTCTAATTTGTAATAAAACAAAGTAAGTCTTCCTAGTTGTGTCTCTGGAAACAATATCAAGTCGCTCGTTTTAGGATCAATACTATAACTCATCGTAAGATAATTCTGAATGTTTAAGAGGTTCACCAAATCCAATGCAATCTCATGGCTCATCTTCTTGGTGTTGATTTTATACCCAAGCTTTAAATCAAAGCGCATATAGGGGCGAAACTGCATCGTGTTTCTGCCTGTGTTTGAAGGGGTGTATTCGGCACGTTGTATCGTAAGAAGGGTGTCGACTGGCGAATAACGTTTGCCTCCACCATAAGTGAATTTGCCTCCCAGTACAAGAGTTTGATGATTGCCTTTGGGAGATGGCTTTAACGTTAGCTCATAGCCCCCCAACAGATTGAATGCATAGTTGCCGTTAAAATCACTGTTGTATGTTTTTCCATCACTGCCTTTGTATTTGCTGTCGTATAACGAGAGTGTAGTCATGATGTAATAATTCTTGTAATAGAATCTCTCGAGTGTCAACTCTACTCCTAAATTGCTGCCAGTACCCGTGTTTTTCAGGGTTGTGTCAGGGTAAATTCGACTGAATCCACTTCCTTGATTTACCATGGAGAAACTTGATGATGAAACCAGCACAGGTACATTGTACAAGTATTGGTAGTAGGCTTCAACTTTAATCCTTGCATGTTCACTAAGTGCTCTATCGTAGCTAATTACATTTTGGAAACTTCGTATGTTCTTCACTTTTGTGAAGTTGTCATGGGTGGGGTCCGAAGCGAGCTTATAAAAATACATATAGGTTGGTAACGTTTGACTGTGCATGCCACTTCCGAAACTAATGTTTTGTTTCTCCCCTAACTTATACGAAATACCGAAACGTGGTTCTATGGCAACATCTTTATTCAAACTAAAATACTGAAAATGCAGGCCCCCAGTCACAAAAAAGCCATCAGTGAATCGAAACTTCAATTGAAGGTATGGCTGTATCATATACGCTGTACTTTGGTTATCGTATTTCACGTTATACTGCTGGGTAGGATTCATATTAAAGGGTCCCCCTAAATTATATCTGCCGTTAGGCAACATCGGATAGAATGTGCTCTTCAGCTTTTGTTCGTTAATACTGGTATCGAGCATATCGTAGGTGTAGTAATCGATGGCAGTGCCTGCCTTGAGAAGTAACTGAGATGAAAATTTATGATTCACAAACCCATTAAAACCAATGATATTATTTATAAAACGATAGCCAAGTGATGAAAAATCTTTCAACTTGTTGGTAGCGCTATCACGTAAAGTTAACAGATGTGATGCTGAGTTTTTTTGCATCGATTGGGTTATCACTAGTTTGAGATAGGTCCTGTTACTTATCGTATGATTATAGGCCGCAGCCAAGGTGTACATGCTGGTCTTAAAATGCTGGTCGCGGTCATTCAATCCATACTTGTCATTGTTCTTCGACACCGTATTCAAGATATCACTGAAAACGATATCGATGGTACTGCTGCCTCCTATACCCCAGAGTGCAAAACTACTTTTGTTGTTCAAAGGGAAATTAAATCGGAACGAAAAATCTTGGTAATTCGGTACAGCATCCGTTCCTAATGAAATGTGAAGCCCTTCAAATAACTTAAGTGTTGAATATCTATACGTTGCTGCAAACGACGAACGTTTAGCACGGTTTATTGGCCCCTCTAAAGCCAATTCGGTGCCCAAAAAGCCAAGTTGAAATGTGCCTTCATACTTCTCCTGATTCCCATTGCGCATTTTTAAATCAAATACAGCGGCTATTCCATTCCCGTATTCTGCAGGAAAGGCTCCGGTTAAAAAGTCGGAATTACTAATGGTTTTATTGTTTAAGATACTTACTGGCCCGCCAGTAGTTCCTGCGATGGCAAAATGGTTCGGATTCGGAATGGTAGCATCGTCCATACGCCATACGACACCTAAAGGCGAATTCCCACGAATTACAATATCATTTCGCGTGTCATCGGTGCCCTGTGCTCCTGCAAAATTGGATGCCATTCGGGCTGGATCCTGTCTGCTCCCAGCATAACGCTCGGTCTCGGCAATGTCAAAAGTACGGGCGCTCACGGTAGCCAGTTCATTGCGTACGGCACCTTTAGCAATTCCTTTTACCTCCACTTCTGCAATTTTACTTACACTTTCCTCCAACTCTATATTCAGATACACTTCCTTACCACTACCGACAATAATATCACTCAAGAAGACCTCTTGGTAGCCGATATATTTAACTTTAAATTTCTGCTTGCCTACGGGCACGGCGTTGAGTTTAAAATAGCCTTCATCGTCGCTGCTGGCTCCTATTTGCGAGGGTATCCCCTCTTGCAATAAAATGACAACAGCTCCTGTCAACGGAGTCTTGGTGTCTTTTTCAAGAACTCGTCCCTTAACCGTTTGAGTAGGCGATTGGGCCTGTGTTTGACCCAAAATGAAAATTAAGAAGATAAACAGAAGTAGGTATTGTTTCATGATTAAAAAATATTAAGTACAGTAATAACAAAATGGCATCCCAAATTTTAATTTTTTTATGCAACATAGTTTTAATTATTAAAATATACAAATATCCTTAAAATAAAAAATCTCGCTGCCTTCCGCAACGAGATTTTTGTAAGTAAGCTCATAAAATGAATTCCTAATCAAACCCTCCACAAAGAACCACCTTCTTGGTAATAATGGTTCTTCCAACGATCGTTTTTACGGTATAAACTCCGTTCGACAGCCCATTTTTTATCCATTTAATGATATTGATTCCCTTTTCACATTGCCCCTCAAAAAGAGTGGTCACCAGTTGTCCGTCCATCGAATAAACCTGTACTAGCATAAATCCCACTTCCGGTGCCATAATTTCTATATTAGCTTCATCGATAACAGGATTGGGGCTAATTTTCATGCTTCCACGAGGAACATCCTTCGATAGTAAATCTACTCCTCCTAAAAATATGGCGCTAGCCCTATTGCTAGGATTCATTTGAAGTGAGCTGGCATTTAAAACAAGGCTAGCCATTAAAGCGAACGAAACGAAGTGGAAATTTTTCATGGATATTTAGCGATTATATGCTTTTCGATTACAATCGAATAAATTAGGCAAAGGGTTGCATCCCCTCCGAGGCAGTGTAAAAACCTAACACATCCATTCCATATAGATTGTGATTTTAACAGCTAAACGCCTGAATTCGTGCAGCTTCATCCTGACAACGGGACTGTATTAACCCAAAGAAAGATATTAATTTTTATGCTTTTTGCGCAACCGGATATTGAGCACCTCTACCATAAGCGAGAATGCCATCGTAAAATAAATATAATTTTTCTCTACGTGAACATCAAGGGCCTCCACCACCAACAGACAGCCAATCATGAGTAAAAAGGAGAGCGCTAGCATTTTAATGGTTGGATGAGTTTCAATAAACGCACTGATAAATCCTGTTACCGCAATCATTATTATCATTGAAACAATAACCGCAATCATCATCACCGGAATACTTTGTGTTAAACCGATGGCTGTAATGATCGAATCTAAAGAAAAAACTAAATTGATAACCATGATTTGCATCACCACATTCGCAAACCCCATTTTCGTCTTTTCTTCAACTGCAAGGCTTTCATCTACATCAAATTTGTGATGTATCTCGGTAGTGCTCTTGTAAATTAAAAACAAACCACCTAAAATTAAAATAATATCCTTGATAGAAATAGCATGAGTGCTAAAAGTAAAAAGAGTATAGTGCTCGGCTTTTAAAATTAGCTGAATTAAAAAAAGCAAGACAACCCTGATAAGTAAAGCAAGTAAAAGGCCAATGGTACGGGCTCTTTTCTGATGCTTTTTTTCGGCTCTATTCGTGATAATTGAAACAAAAATGATGTTGTCGATACCTAAGATGACCTCCATGAAAGTAAGACTTATAAGTCCTACTAAGCCTGCTGTTGTTGTAAAAATTTCAATAAAACTAGTAAAATCCATTATGTTAGAGTGTAGAATTTAAGGCTGCAAATATCGCGTTTTTATTTTTGAAATCAACCCATTTTATGGTGGTGTCACGTTTAAACCAAGTGAGCTGACGTTTCGCAAAATTGCGTGTATGCTGTTTAATTAATTCAATGGTTTGAGGTAAGTTTTGTTTGCCTTCAAAGTAGTCGAAGAACTCAGTGTATCCAACCGTTCGAAGTGCATAATTCTGTTTATGTTCAATAAATCTACTGGCTTCTTTTTCTAAACCTTGTTCTATCATCTCATCCACACGGGTATTGATCCTATGGTACAATGCTGCTCTCTCCCAATGCATTCCAATCGTAAGGATGTCGAAATCACGCACCACGGCTTGTTGCTTAAAGAAATTCGAAAATGGCATTCCGGTGGTATAAATAACCTCCAATGCTCGCATTAGCCGTTGTGGATTTTGGATATCTACGGTTTTAAAATACGCTGGGTCTTTCGCATGTACCTCTTGCTGCAAAAATTGAAGGCCTTCTTTTTGGTATCTTTCAATAATTTCACTTCTGGTGGCCTCCGTTGCTTTTGGCAGTGCATCAAGCCCATTACAAACTGCATTGATATACATGCCGCTGCCGCCAACCATGATTACGTGGTTATGAATTTGAAAAAGTTCTTTGATTTTTTGAAGGGCATCTATTTCGAAATCGCCAGCACTATAGGTTTCCAAGATGCTCTTGTGACTGATGAAATGGTGTGTGGCAGCAGCCAACTCTTCTATTGTTGGTTTGGCTGTGCCTATCGATAATTCCTTATAAAACTGACGAGAATCGGCCGAAATAATCTCCGTATTTAATGCTTGAGCTAATTCAATAGCCGTGGTTGTTTTCCCCGAAGCGGTAGCACCTACAACACAAACCAATGTTTTTTTGAGGCTCATTTTTAATTATCATCTTCAACACTTCCTTCTTCACCCATTTCATCTTCTTCATTGTCAACCTCCTCTCCATCTTCGTTGGTTTCCTTAAATCCATCCTCACCCACTTCGTCCTCATCGGCTACCAGTATCTGGTTTTTTATAAACTCAAATTCGTCCTCCACTTCGGCTGTCGCGTTGGGAACACCGATGGCATTATATTGTTTGGGCGAAATGCCTACACTTTTAAAAATGAATGGGTACGTTACCCCTTCTTTGGGATTCACACTAATATTTACCATTTCAAGTCTGAAAGTCCACTCTTTTTCATAATCATAAATCATCAATATTTTTTGATGTGGGTCGAAAATGAACTTCGACAGCTTAGAGTCAGTGGTAAGGTTTTCGGAAGGTTTCCCTTTCATGGTTTTTTTTCCGCTCGTAATCTCTTCATTCATGCGCCATTGATCATCACTCATAAAAAAGGAACACCCTAGTTCATGATCGAAACCAAAAGCCTGAAGAATTATATTTTGCAATGATTCAAAGAAACTACCCGACTTCACCTCGACAAACCTAAAAAGGTCATCATGGTCTTCAATTGAACATTTAAAACGATAAATAGCCATATAATTTACAACAACAAAAATAAGTTTTTTAAAATCAAATAAACAAAAAGTGGCTTATAAATTTTGAGAAAAAGTATGAATGATAAAATATAAAGCCTTAAGAAATTATTCTCTTAAGGCTTTAAGTATCGCATCAAGTGAGCGTTATTATTGTGCTACCCCTTCTACAATTTTATCATGCTTGGCATATTCGCCCGATTTCAACTTTACCGCAACGGCTTTAAATGCACTCAGCGTTTTGGCAACATCGTCGAGGGTGTGAAGTGCGGTAGGTATTAAACGTAAAATAATCATCCCCTTCGGTATCACTGGATAAGTAACCATGGAACAAAAAATATTGTAGTTCTCGCGCAAATCATATACCATATGCGTCGCTTCTGGTATGCTACCGCTCAGGTATACCGGTGTTACCGGCGATTGTGTAGGCCCTATTTCTAGTCCATTCTCTCTAAGTCCGGCTTGTAAAGCATGTACATTTTTCCATAAGTTATCTTTCAACTCAGGCATCCTTTTAATCAATTCTAAACGCTTACGCATACCAACAACCAATGGCATGGGCAACGATTTAGCAAATATTTGTGAGCGCATATTATATTGAAGAAAAGTAATAATTTCCTTTTTGCTGCTTATAAATGCTCCTATACCCGCCATCGATTTAGCGAAAGTGGCGAAATAAATATCGATTCCATCTTGCACTCCAAAATGCTCCCCGGTACCAGCCCCTGTTTTACCCATGGTTCCAAAACCGTGCGCATCGTCGACCATAAGCCTGAATTGATAACGCTTTTTTAATGCTACGATTTTATCTAATGCACCTACATCGCCTCGCATCCCAAACACCCCTTCGGTGATTACTAAAATGGCACCGCCCGTTTCTTCCACTAGCTTCGTGGCCCTCTGCAGCTGTTTTTCAAGCGACTGCATATCATTATGGCTATAAACAAACCGCTTGCCCTGATGTAAACGAACCCCGTCAATTATACATGCGTGACTCTCGGCATCATATACAATAACATCTCTGCGATCTACCAAAGCATCAATGGCACTTAATACACCTTGGTATCCAAAGTTCAACAAGAATGTCGCTTCTTTGCTTTCAAAATCCGATAGCTCTTTCTCAAAGGCTTCGTGGTGATCGCTATTGCCACTCATCATCCGCGCACCCATAGGCAGGGCGAGTCCAAATTCCTTCGCTGCATCAGCATCTGCCTTGCGCACTTCAGGGTGGTTGGCCAAGCCTAAATAATTATTCAAACTCCAGTTGAGCATCTTTTTCCCCCTGAATCCCATATAGGTATCAATCTCACCTTCCAATTTTGGGAAGGTAAAATATCCATGACTTGCCTTATGGTGCTCGCCTATCGGCCCCATGTTTTTAGCTATTTTATCAAACAAATCTGCCATCTTGGTTGTATTCTAATAATTTTTTGCAAAAGTAGCAAAAAAATAAGGAAGTACTTTGTATAAAACAGTTTTGTATATATTGCAAAACTTTTTCTATTTGCATATTCAATATTTTTCGATATGGAACTAAAATCATTACACCATTTTTATTTAAACTCGGCCCATCACATTCATACGCCAGAGCATTCATTTTTAAAACACAGGGTAAATGGGGTTTATACCGATATTAGCTATGCTCAAACTACTGAGAAAATCAATGCTATCAGCAGTTATCTGCTGAACCTTGGTTTAAAAAAAGGCGATCGGGTTGCCTTTATTGTAGAAAATTCTCCTGAATACATCTTTTTTGATCAGGCATGCATGCAACTGGGGCTGATCAATGCCTCTATCTATCCTACCCTAACAGAAGGCGAGGTAGCCTATATTTTAAAAGATAGCGGAAGTATGGCCATCATTGTAGGCACTCCGTTCTTATTAAAAAGAATCCTAAAAATTGATGCCCAAGGAACCAGTCTGATAAAAATAATCACTGTTTTTGACCAGAATGATGAAAATCCAAAAACCATCTCGTTAAACCAGGTATTAGAAGAAGGAAAACTATTATACCCTAAACTACAAAATGACATTGAGGCCGCTTTAAACAGTATTGAACCCCATGATTTGGCTTCTTTAATTTACACCTCGGGTACCACTGGAGTTCCCAAAGGAGTGATGTTGAGTCACCGTAATTTTATGAGTAACTGCATTGCGGCGCAAACACAGGTGAGTGCCATAAACAAAGACGATTTGTTTCTTTCCTTCCTTCCTCTATGCCATGTGTACGAACGTCTCGCTACCTATTATTTAAGTACCTATATTGGCAGTACTATCGCTTTTGCGCAAGGCATCGACACCATCGGGAAAAACATAATGGAGGTGCGTCCTACCGTCATGGCTTCGGTACCCCGCTTACTCGAAAAGATACACGATAAAGTATATAAAACAGCTACTTCAGGCGGGGCGCTTAAAACTAAAATATTTTACTGGGCCTTCGCACAAGGCAACAAGAAACGAATCTTAAATGAAGACGGCTTGAAGCCCGGATCGCTGTTGGCGCTGAAACTAAAAATTGCGGATGCCATCGTTTTTAAAAAGATAAAATCCAAGATGGGCGGACGAATGAAATTGGTGGTGAGTGGTGGAGCAGCGATGCAACCTCATATTGGTATCTTCTTTAAAAATTTAGACGTCACCGTCATTGAGGGTTTTGGCCTCACCGAAACCTCTCCCTTTTGTTCAATCAACGAATACCATCGACAGGTTTATGGTACTGTAGGCCGTGTCGCTATCGAGCAACAATGTGCCATTCAGAATCCTGAAACCAAAGAAATAATTACGATACAAACCTACGACAGTTTTGATCCAAAATTCGAATGCAAAGAAGGTGAAATCTTGATCAAGGGTCCCAATATTATGCAAGGCTACTGGAATAAACCCGAAGCCACAAACGAGGTAATGGACAGCGACGGGTGGTTCCACACCGGCGATATCGGCATGTTCTATAAAGGCTATTTAAAGATTACCGATCGAATAAAAAACATGCTCGTGAATAGTCTCGGCAAAAACATCTACCCTACCCCTGTAGAATCGTGCTATAGCAAGAGCCCAAAAGTGGAGCAGATTTTTATTATTGGTGATAAACGGGAATATATTACAGCCATTATTGTAGCCAACAAAGAGGAGCTCAAAGAGAAATTTGGCAAGAGCGAAGCGTTTTTTGAAGAGGAAGATAAATTTATCAGAGACCCCGAAATCCATGCCTGGATGGCCGAGGATATTAATAAGCTGAGTAACGATTTGGCTAAATTTGAGCGCATAAAAAATTTCATTATCAAGCGTACCCCCTTTACCATTGAGGAAGGTGAATACACCCTCACCCTTAAAGTAAAAAGGAAAGTAGTCGAACAAAAGTTTAGCGACGAAATTGAAGCAATGTATGCTCACAGTTATGTAAGTTAGAATAAGATCAGGGAGAAGAGAAATATTAATATGCTACGAAATCAAATCATAGATCGAATTCAAAAAAACAAAACCTGCCTCTGCGTAGGCTTAGATACTGACGCCTCTAAATTGCCCTTGCATCTACAAGGAAAACCCGATGCCATACTGGAATTTAACAAACAAATTATTGAAGCTACGTCGGACTACTGTGTGGCATATAAAATCAACACTGCGTTTTACGAATGCTTGGGAGCTAGGGGTTGGGAAATTATGAAGGAAACACTTCGTTATATACCCAAAGGCATATTCACCATCGCCGATGCGAAACGAGGCGACATTGGCAACACGAGTGCCATGTACGCAAAGGCCTTTTTTGATCAGATGGCTTTCGATGCCGTTACCGTTTCTCCCTATATGGGTAGCGACAGCATCAAACCATTTTTAGAGTTTAAAAACAAATTCACCATCGTTCTTGCACTCACAAGCAATGCTGGAAGTGCCGATTTCGAACAGCAAAAAATTGGCCCTGACTACTTGTATGAAAGGGTACTGCGAACCTCGAAGGAATGGGGAACTACCGAAAACATGATGTATGTGGTAGGGGCCACTAAAGCAGAAGCACTGCTCAAAATACGAGAAATTGTGCCCCATCATTTCCTCCTTATTCCTGGTGTTGGCGCACAGGGAGGAAACCTAGAAGAGGTAATTAAATATGGAGCCATAAAAAATGAGGTGGGATTATTAGTGAACTCTTCACGACAAATATTATATGCTTCTGATGGTGAGGATTTTGCCGAAAAAGCAAAAGAGGAAGCGATGAAATTTCAGGGTATAATTTAACTCGGCAGCTTCTCCCAAACACAAAGTAAGGGTAATGTCAGAAGTCAAAATGCACGCCATCTCAGCACTTGCAGACTAAAAATTGAGGTGTAATTACCTAATTATAACTTTACAAACTTCCGAGCGTAGGCTTGGCCATCGATAGTAACCGTGAGGTAGTAAACACTTCCTGCTAGTTTATCCAATACATTTTCTGAAATGGGAATTGAAAGTGCTCCAGCTTCAAGTTGTTTGTTCTCCATCAACTCCAAACGGTTACCAAGCATATCAACAACTTGGATACTAACAAACGACGATTGGGCGAGTGAAAATCCTATCGAAGCAGTTTGAGAAAAAGGGTTCGGCGTAATATTTAATGCTATATCCAGAGCGTTGGTGTTGCTAGGAATCCCCGTTTTTAAATCCTGAATATTAATATCGTCGATATAGAGGTTGTTCCCCTCACGACTGATGGTTTCGAAACGAAAACGAATATTCGGAACCCCTGCATAGGCAGTCAAATCGTACTGCTGAAGCACCCAGTCGGCAACTTGAGGCACAAAGTTATTGGCATTCATGGCCACCCCACCAGCCAAGCTATTGCCGGTTTTCGATATTTTGGTTTGCCACGATTGACCGCAATCTATTGAAATATACATTCTGAATACATCATTTACGCCGGTCGCTCTTTGCGCATACGCAGTATAAAAGGTAATTACCGGTTTTGTTGTATTTGTTAAATTATATGTTTTGCTGTAAAACGCATCAACATCGCCAGAGGTGGTACCAGTGGCATTATAGTGCTTGATATAAAATGAAGCGGCACCACTCCTTTTTGAAGAGGTGATACGCTGCCAAGTAGCAGCATTCCCGCCATTTTCAAGTGTCCATCCGTCAGCTTGAAGGGTGGCACTTTCAAAACCCTGAACTACGGGAAGCGCATCGACAGCCTGAAGTGGTAAAATTGTAATATAACTGGTACGCGTTTTTGTATCGCTGCCAGCCGCGTTTGATACCGTAAGCGTAACCGAATAGGTACCTGGTGTGCTCCACGATACATTCGTGGGATTAGGGTCGGTGCTCGTAAGCGTTGATGCTCCAGTGAATGTCCAGTTCCAATTGGTGACTATACCATTATAGCTAAAATCGGAAAACGTAAAGTTTGAACCGGTGCAACCAAAGGTTTTATCAACAATAAAATCGGCTTTCGGCGCACAACCTAATGGTCCATTGCCATCGACACCAGTAGCGGCCAAATTTGCTTGAGAATAGAGATTGCTTCTATAATTTGACAAAGCGTTATCAATACGTGATTTCTGACCTGTAGTAAACATACTCTGACAAGTGCCATTGGTATAATCCATATAATTTTCTAGCATGTCAGGAACATCATAAGTATAAGGCGAGCTAAAGCCTGAACATGAATTTGTGGTTAGCACACAGCCATAATTAGCCGTCGCCGCCGGAGGTGTATCCCCAACCTGATCGCCTCCATTACATCCACTTTGAAAAGTATGAAATAAGGACAACGAATGTCCAATTTCATGGGTTAGCGTCCTGCCATATTCTCCAAATCCATTGCCTGGTTCTGTACCTATTCGTCCTACGCAATCATTACGAATAATGACACCATCGGTACTGGCCGCGCCACCGCCTGGAAACTGTGAATAGCCCAAAATAGTACCACCACTTGAACCGGCTATCGATTTTACAGTCCAGATATTCAAATATTTGGTATTGTTCCACCAAGATAAGGCCTTTACGTTATCGTCGGCATCATTGGTTAAAGAGCTATAGATTCTGTTTATTCCTTCGGTACAATTTCCATTAGGGTCAATTTTAGCCAGTCGGAATTCTATGGAACAGTCGGATGCAAAAGGCTTGAAAACCGCACGAGTGTCAATAGTGTCGGGGTTGAGCTTGCGATAATCTTCATTTAAAATCCTTATGGCATCTTCGATCTGGGCTTTGCTAATATTCTCCGCACCGTATTCGTGGATTACATGAAATACAACTGGAATGATACGAACAGCAGCTGTTGTTTTTTGCTGTGGTGCATAATCTTCCAGGTGGGTCAACTTATCAAATTGAGCTTGAAGTTCAGGATGTGCTTTTTGATACTTTTCGTAATTATAATCGGTCAAACATTTTTGTGAAAACCCGGCAATGCTCGCAGAAATAAATAAAAGTGTGAAAATAAAATTTCTCATGGTGTGTGGCTATAGTCGCGTGACCATAGTGATGTTTGCTTCTAAAAAAATTAGCATACAAAGATACCTATTTCAGCTGGCAAATTCTTTGCTGGCACGTTGAATTAACAATTGATTAAGAATAATAATTGCAGCGTAAGCTTCAACAATAGGAACTGCTCTTGGCACAACACAGGTGTCGTGTCGGCCCGAAGCTTCAAGCACCTGTTGATCCCCGTTTTTATCTGCCGTGGTTTGAGGTTGCATCAGGGTGGCCACTGGCTTAAAGGCGACTTCAAAGTGAATATCCATACCATTACTGATACCCCCCTGAATGCCTCCACTATGATTGGTTTTAGTATGCCATTCCGCTCCAATTTTCTCAAAAACATCGTTCTGAATAGAACCCAAGCTTTGGGCCGATTCGAATCCATCGCCAAAAGCCACCCCACGAACGGCATTGATACTGAACATGGCTTTGGCAAGATTGGCATTAAGTTTCTCAAACAATGGCTCTCCAAGCCCTACAGGCACCCCTCGAACAACACATTTCACCACGCCTCCAACGGTGTCGCCCTTGGCCTTTAAATCATAAATGTAATTTTCCATGAGAAGCGCGGTCGGTATATCGGGGCATCGCACCGAAGAGGCATCGATTTGGCTTAAATTAAGTTCATCGAAGTTTTTCATCAATGCAATTGCACCTATGGCACTTACATAGCTGCAAATACTTATGTTTTTAATGGCTAATATTTGCATTGCAATAGCCCCTGCAGCAACCATGGGAGCAGTTGTTCTTGCACTGCTTCTACCTCCACCTCTATAATCGTAATGGCCGTATTTTTTATCATAAACAAAATCAGCGTGAGAAGGGCGATAGAACTTTTTAATATTTTCATAATCTGCACTCCGAGCCTCCTTATTTTCAATGATGATGGTAATTGGAGCACCTGTCGTTTTGCCTTCAAAAATGCCACTGATGATTTTAAATTCATCGGGTTCATTACGCGAGGTACTGATGCCCGACTGCCCTGGCCGGCGCCTGTTTAGCTGATGCTGAATAGCCTCGAAATCGATGACCATATTTGCGGGACAACCATCAATGACTGCACCAATGGCCTCTCCATGGCTCTCGCCAAAAGAGGTAACGGTAAACAAAGTGCCTAGACTATTAAACGACATGGGCGCAAGGTAAGGGTTTGCGTTGGAAATTGCGCATTTCGAAAAGGTTGAATACGAAATAAAGCAGAGAGATATTTAGCAAACTAAACCTAAAATCAGAGCGCCAAAGCCACTGATTACAGGGCACATGAGGAGGAATCGAAATTTATACATAGATCCTAAAAAATTCTTCCCAGAAGAAGGGATACGACTTTTTTACGCATTCATCATGTTCGATTTCAACATTCCTATTTACCGCTTTCACACAGGCGAATGCCATGGCAAGACGATGATCGTTATAGGTTAATAATTTGCAATTCAGATTTAACAGCTTGTCATTCGAGAACTCAGCATTGGAGCTCAGTTGCCAACAGTCAGAATCGGGAAAAAAGTTGATGTTTAACTTTTTTAATTCTAATTGAAGAGCCTCTGCCCTACTCGACTCTTTATATTGTAGGGTATGCAGCCCATAAAATTTGGCATTTCTGTTTTGTAAGGCACAGGCTATAATCAACGCAGGGGCAAGATCGGGACATGATTGTAAATTAAACGCTAGAGCGTCTTGGCCTGAATTGTTCTTCTCAATGCTGATTTCATGCTCCCCTAGCAGCGTATCTACGCCCAGGCATCTAAACAATTCCATACAAACAATATCACCTTGAATACTTTTCAATGACAAATTCTCAAAACGAAA
>CAIUDH010000102.1 GCA_903897855.1 uncultured Bacteroidota bacterium
GCACCCATGCACTCATCGAAGACGAAGTTAAGTTTAAGAAATTGGGTTTGGCTGTGATCGATGAGCAGCATCGTTTTGGGGTAGAACAACGTGGAAAACTCTGGAATAAATATGAAGGCATTAAGCCTCATGTACTGGTGATGACAGCCACGCCGATACCGCGTACTTTAGCTATGACGGTTTATGGCGATCTGGACTTAAGTATTATTGATGAGCTTCCGGCAGGACGAAAAGCAATTGCTACCTATCACCGTTACGATGATACACGTTATAAAGTATTCGATTTTATGAAGAAGGAAATTGCAAAAGGCCGACAGGTTTATATTGTATATCCACTCATTGAGGAGAGCGCGAAGATCGATTTGAAAAATTTGATGGATGGTTACGACATGATTGAGAAAGCCTTTCCAAGGCCGCAATACCGCATCAGTATCGTACATGGTAAACTTTCGATCAAAGAAAAAGATTTAGGAATGGATCTGTTTATCAAAAACGAAACACAAATAATGGTGGCCACCACCGTTATAGAGGTGGGGGTGAATGTGCCCAACGCCTCCATTATGATAATCGAAAATGCAGAACGCTTTGGCTTGTCGCAGTTGCACCAGTTAAGGGGCAGGGTAGGGCGTGGTGCCGAGCAGAGCTATTGTATTTTAATGACCTCACATAAAATAAGTAAAGAAGGGAAAATAAGAATTGAGACCTTATGCCGCACCAACGACGGATTTGAAATTGCAGATATGGATTTAAAACTTCGCGGCCCTGGCGATATGCAAGGCACCCGTCAGAGCGGGGTGTTGGATCTGAAACTTAGTGATATTGCCCGTGATCAGGAACTGGTAAAAACCACACGCTATGCTGCCCAACAGCTCCTTGCCGATGACCCTGGCATAATGAAGCCGGAGAACCAGCCACTCAAGGACTATCTTAATCAATTTAACAAAGGCACGCATTGGAGCCGAATTGCCTAAACACGGATTACGGCAACCTCTTCTTTTCTCGTTTCATCGATTTTAAACTCTTCGGCAATGCTATTTGCGCAACGAAGAATGCAAGATAATTAAGGGGACACTCGTATGAAAGGCCATTTTTTTGGAATTACTTTCATTAAATATACGTGAGAGTAAATTGTGCTTATGGGGTATCATCGCAATCATATCTATTTCGTGATCTGAAATAAAAGTATTCAGTCCATGAATTAAATCGTTGTCGATAGGTAGGTTATGTGAATGTTCAATATCGTCGAAATAGTTCTCCATTTTCATCATCTGAATGGCTTTGTCCACCTCAATATCTTCCTGCTCTTTTTCAACATTCAGAATGTAAAGTTTAGCATTAAATTTCTTAATCATATACTTAAGCTGATTCAACTCATCGATGTTTGGAACCATTGAATAATCGCTGGCGAACGCAATTTTTCGAAGACGTTTATAGGTCGATTTTTCAGGAATGATAATTAACGGTGTCTGTGTTTTCGACATCAGATCGGTAGTCATGCTTCCCAGTAGGAACTCACTCACAGCGCCAGCGGCTTTGATTCCCATGATAATAAAGTCGGGCTTCTCGTTTTTCTCAATCTCCATTATTTCATCCTCTGCAAATCCAAGGCTAGTAAAACAATCTATTTGCACGCCGTTGATGGCTGTTAATATGGCGGCTTCTTTGCTGAGCAATTTCAAAGAGTCAATTCGCAGTTCTTCGATATCGAACGTAACCGGCGTAGGTGCGTCGGCTGTTGGCGCCATGGCTGCGTGATAAGCGTGAAACAGGAGTACTCGACCTCCCATATCTTCTGCAAAATGGGTGGCGTAAATCGCTGCATTACGTGAGGCCTCAGTAAAATCGGTGGGTACAAGAATGGTTGACATTGTAAAGTTTATTTTAAGTATTCAAAGGTAGATAGAAGCACCATCAAATGAAATGACATTGGACAGTTTTTGGAAACTAAGTAAAAAAAAATTACGGGCTTTCAATTCTTAGATTTAGGATGGCTAATCAAAGAGTGAGAATACCCTTCGTTGAACACCAGATATCCCATCTCAATTCCATCTTCTGATTGCCTGGAATCATAGTTCTTATGAATGGCCCGCGGTGCTTTCAAATCTGGAATGTTTTTTCGTCTTGGAATTTTATTTGTAATTTGGTCAGAAGGAGTGTTTGTATTTGCCACCCTCATTTTTCGAGTATTGCATTTTGTTTTTGTGTCATCTTCCAGGTTCGTGTTGATTTCGATTCAAAGGTGCGCTGTTTTGTAATCGAATTTGTTACAACGGAATCAAAAAAAGTTACATTATTTACTCTTTTTTCTAGGATGTCGTTTTTACTCCCAAGGTATTGTAAAAGTTCAATATTTTTGGAATCTCCTGCTCATAATGAGGAGGTGCATAAATGCGAAATTGATCATTGGTGGCTCCGCCACGTGTTTGCCATTGCAAGGAGAATTCGAGATACTTATCGTTCTCTATTTCGATGGGTTTGACATATTCTAAATGAAATTGACTGTCGCGAATTATTTTAAATGAATTATTAATCAGCAAAGCCTTTGAGGTAAAGGTGATGGTGTTGTTCGCTCGAATGCTGAACATATCATTGGAGAACTTGATTTTAAGCCACGACAGCAAGATACCGACACTGAATGAAATCATAAAACTACTGAGAAAGGAGGCATCACGAGAAAAACGTAAGGCCAAGCCACCAAGTATTCCAATGCCTATGGTAACCCAAATTCCTTCTTTCCGACGCCTTAAAGTTTCTGCTTTTTTCATCTTTTTCCACTCTGCCAAGGTATATTGCCAGTGGGCAATGACGTCGGGCGAAGTGGTATGTTGCTCTTGAGAATTTTCATCTTTTTTTAAAGTTGTTTTTTCATGGGTGCTATGGCCTGACTCAGCCATCGTGTTTACCTGAGCACGAATTCTATTTTCATATTCTTTTATGTCTTTTTCTTTTGCGATCGTACTCTTTAAATAGTTAATTCCACCAAACAACAAAAGTATCCCGCTCCCAAAACTTAAACCAATAATTAAATATTCAGTACCCGACTTCCCCTCTGACTGCATGATAGCCCAAGATAGGAAAAGCATAAACACACTTAGGGTAAGAAAAAAAACCCCGACGATTTTAGCGATGCTGCCTGCTTGTTTTTGATCCATGATGTATAGAAAGGCAAAGTTAGTATTTCGTAATTAATTTATCGGGAGAGACTATTATCCAAAAGAGTTAAATGAATCCTTCTTGAGATGGGGTCCGATCATGTTGAAATTTTCAAATTGTATCTTTGCGGTTCTAAAGTGTAATTCTGTATGCGGAAAAAAATTAGATACTATCGACTCATCTGGCTGAAACATGACTTACCTGCTGGACTTTCTGTTTTTCTGGTTGCCCTTCCCTTATGCTTAGGCATTGCTTTAGCCTCGGGTGCCCCACTTTATGCCGGACTCATGTCGGGTATTATTGGAGGAGTGGTGGTGTCATTAATCAGTGGCTCACAATTAGCCGTATCAGGTCCGGCAGCGGGGCTTTCTACATTGGTAGCCGCCACCATATTATCGTCAGGTGATTATCGGGTTTTTCTGTTGTCGGTGATGGTAGCCGGACTGTTTCAGATAGTTCTAGGGGTGCTAAAAATGGGTGGTATCGCCAATTACTTTCCCTCCTCAGTAATTAAAGGAATGCTTGCAGCGATAGGTATTCTTCTTATTTCTAAACAAATACCTTTGGCGATGGGCTATGACCAACCCGACTTCTGGACTAGTGGTTTCCCACAATTATTTACCTCTAAAAACTTTTTTGGAAATATCGAGATTTTCAATCTGCATATGACCCGGGGCGCACTGCTTATTAGTGCCGTGTCATTAATTGTGCTGCTATTACTTCAACAGCCTTTTGCCAAGAAACTAAAAGTGATTCCAGCGCCTTTATTGATTGTAGTTCTGGGTATTATTACAAATCTTATTTTTACCAGGGCTGTCTCTGGTTTCTCACTCAAACAAACGCAGCTGGTAAGTATCCCTTCAAATATTTTTTCTGACATTATTTTCCCCGATTTCTCGAAACTTTTTTCCACCACTGAAATTTGGAAAGATGGTCTTATCATTGGTATGCTTGCTACCTTAGAAACGTTGTTGAGCGTGGAGGCGGTTGATAAGCTTGATAATCGTAATCGCATTACCCCCGTGAACCGAGAACTTATTGCTCAGGGTATAGGCAATATGACTTGCGGACTTTTAGGCGCCATTCCAATGACAGCTGTTATTGTAAGAGGGGCTGCCAATGCCGATGCTGGAGCAAGAACAAAATTATCCGCATTTACCCACGGCCTGTTTTTATTGCTCGCGGTGCTGCTGGTGCCCTTTTTACTGAGTATGATCCCATATGCATCGCTTGCAGCGATTCTGCTTGTTACCGGACTTAACCTCACCAAGCCAAAGTTATATCTAAGTTTGTGGAAACTAGGATGGAAACAGTTTCTACCATTTCTAATTACTATTTTGGTTATTCTCTCTACCGATTTGTTGATAGGAGTGAGTATCGGTTTGCTCTTCTCTATTTATTTTATTATTCGCAATAATTTTAAAGCAGAATATAAAATTAATGAGACACGAGAGCATGATACGATGGTTTATCTTATTAAACTTAATTCCAATGTAACTTTTCTGAACAAAGTGAACCTACGTAAAGCTCTCGACCAGATTCCTGAGTATAGTGTACTCACAATCGATGGAAGTAATTGCACCTTTATCGATTACGATATTTTAGAAATTATAAGTGAGTACCATAATAAAGCTCACAACAGGCATATTGAAGTGCATCTGTTGGCGATTGAGAAAGTGAATGTGACGGCGGTTCATTAAATAATGGAGTCAATATCACTTGATGGTACTGGGAAATTGCTTCATTGAAAGCAGTCATTACAACCCCGATTCGCCACTCTGTAGAGCATTTTTTTTATATTCGTCAGCCAGCTTTATATAGGACAGCGCGTTAAGTTTTAATTTTACAATTTCTTCGGGTGTTACCCGACCTGTTATTTTTGCAGGTACACCCATCACCACACTGTAATCGGGTATATGCATGCCTTTTGTTACTAAGGCGCCGGCACCAACGATGCAATAGCTTCCTATGACGACTTGATTCATGATAATGGCCCCCATTCCGATGAGGGTATGATCTTTTATAGTGCATCCATGGATGATGGCCCGATGACCAATAATCACCTGGTTGCCAATGTTTATAGGGCAGCTAGGATCGACGTGCAGCATACTCAAATCTTGAATGTTCGATCCTTCTCCAATGGTAATTTTATCCCTATCGGCGCGAATTACAGTACCGAACCATACACTACTATCTTGGCCAATTTCGATATTGCCTACTAAGGTTGCATTGGGGGCTATATAAACGGATGCATGAATTTTCATGGATGATGAAGAAATGAATTTTAGTATGAATGTTAAACTGCGATCATTTAGCACGAAGGCTTACCTGCCTGAAGAATTCGACTTATTCTCGCCATCTTATCGAGCCAATCAAAATATTTAAATCTTGTTTCAAAAAATCGAGTGCTGGTGCCAATGAATCGGGTACGGTTTTAGCGTTGAAGTAGAGTGCTCCACGGAGGAAGTTTTTGGTAGAGTCGGTCACATAAAAATTCATGCCTGAGGCCGTTTCTCCATTTAATTCATACACCATTCCACTTGCGCCATTATTGTTAGTAATTTCATTTTCGATGATATCTTCGGCCTTAGCAATATGTTTATAGGTGAGTTTGTGGCAATCCTCAATAGCCTTATATAAGATGCTGTCGTTGGTTATTCGCTTATAGCTCAAATGTAGCACAGCGTTCATATTCGGGAACACTAAATTCATCCACCAGGCTTCGGCGTTGGGGTCGATATCAGGAACCATTTGCCCATAAACAGGGATTTTAAATGTGAAAGGGCAGTTTGCGCTGTCAAAAGTTTTATAACTATGTTCGGGCAAGTCTATTTTAAAGAAACCACGAGGTTTGGGTTGGAAATCGTGTTTGCAACTTATGATTAATAAGATGCCGAAGGAAACAAGAAAGAGTACTTTGTTCATGCGTAGCAAAACTAATCAAAAGCGCATAGAGTTTAATTATTCAAAATAATTTTTTCACCAAGAAAATGTGGTTGGGTATTGAGGAGATATAAGTCGATGATACATTTCATACGTGCTAAATACTCCCGCAGTGCTGTTTTGAGCCCGTAATTCTTATTTACATCCTGAGCATTGAAGGCGATCGCTTCAATGCCATAGTGGTGTGCAATAAACAAAGCCCTTTCATTATGAAACTGCTGACTGATAATGGTGAATTCATTCTGCCCAAATACTTCTTTACAACGGATGATGCTGTCGAGGGTACGAAAGCCGGCATAATCGAGTATAATGCAACTGTCGGGAATGCCCCGGGCAAGCAATTTTTTTTTCATTGCGGTGGGTTCATCGTATCCTTCAACATGGTTATCGCCGCTCACGATGATGCATTTAATTTTACCTGAATTAAATAATAGCACCGCCGCATCGATACGATTTTTAAAATACTGATTACCGAGGTAGGGTGAAGTGCCTAAAATTAAGCCTACGTTTTTTGCCGGAATTTGCTCCACCGAGGAATAGAGAAAGGGCACCGCTCTGTTTTTTATTACCCAATAGCCCAATATTGTAGTTATGATGGCGATGATTACCAACACGAGTACTATTTTTATTTTTCTACCAATCATAATATGATCAACGATCGTAACGAAGATTTATTGGCTTACGGTGGAAGCTTCGAATTGAAGTGATTTCAGAAACTTCAGGGTGTCGATGCCATCGGCATAATCCCAAAGTTTCGGACCTTGTGTTTTACCTAATTCAACTCGTCGAGGAAAGTTTAAGTTCATTGTGCTTGCCACACATTGAATCTCCTCCTGCAGCAAGGTAAGGGTTTGTTCAATTTCCGCCTCTGAGTTGTAAAAATCATAAAACACCACGGACAGGGGTGAGTGTAATGATTTTTCATCTCTGCGTATCATCAGGAAATTATTATCTAAAAATTTTTCAGAACCCATCAGGTAGATGGCTTTATTATAATCGTAGTTATTGGCGTATTTATGATGGTTCACAATATTCCCATAAGGGAAGATGGCTTCAAAAAACGAGGTGAAGTCATAACCGGCAGGGACGAAAACTTTAGAGATATTACGGCAACCCAATCCAAAGTAGGAAAAGATATCACTGCCCAGGCTATGAAGTTCCTGCTTCGTTTCATGGCCTGAGAGCACCGCCACCGCCGTCCTGTTTCTACGAATGAGGTGCGGAAGTTTATGGAAATAGGTCTCGAAAATTTTTGCGCTGTTATTGCTTCCCGTCGCAATAACGGCATCTACCTCCTTCACTCGCTCTATTCTTAGGATCTTGTTTTCGAGCACCGTATTCATGGCGTCAATGCAGTAGTTCATCAGAATGGTGTCGTCGCTGCTTAGCTTGCAGAGGGCTATATGACCACTTACCATAACACTTAAAACATCATGCAATCCCACCAATGGGATATTGCCGGCCATAATAATAGCGATCTTCTTCGGGTGTTCGGCCACGACATGGTCTTTCAGCCATTCCGACAAGTTTTCAGCTTGTAAGGCATCCGACCAGGCCTCAGCGGCAGCGGTAATATTCTCGGATTCGAACCAAGGATTATGCTGTTTAGCAAGCATCTTTACCGAATCGGGGATGGTATTGAGGGCCTCTGTGAGGGCAGAGCAGACAGCTAAAAATTGTGGTTGTAGGATCATTTTTCGGTGTTGCAAAAATCTTCTATTAGTTTTGAATTTGCTAATTAATTTCGATTTCGCACCCATAATGTTCAAATTTCCCTGTGTTGGTTAATTCATCTCGGATGAATTTTAAGGTTAAGTCAAGGGGAAGTTTGGAGGTTCAATAATTTATCTGCTTTACCGTCAACATTTTTTAAATTAATTTACTATATTTGCCGCCCTTTTATAATATGACTGAAAATATCAACGACGCGCTTCCTACCGAAGAAACCGTAGAAGCTAAGAGCATCATCGTACCTGAGAATGAAAATTTCCTCGACGATAACTCTGAGTCAGAGCAAATCATCGCTGCTGTAAAAACAAGCACAGCAGCAACTGCCGAGGATTTTGACTGGGACCAAAACAAAAAAGGTCAATCAATCTACTCAGGCGAAGACATGGCCCAATTCGAAGAAATGTACGTGAAAACAATGCAAAGCATTGATGAAGGACAGATCACGATGGGTAGAGTTATGAGTATCACCGTTAAAGAAGTGGTAATCAACATTGGTTTTAAATCGGACGGAAACATTCCTGTACAGGAGTTTCGCGATATGCCCGATCTAAAAGTAGGCGACGAGGTGGAAGTGTACATCGAGAGTCGCGAAGATTCAGCCGGACAGTTAAAGATTTCTCGCAAGAGAGCCTTGAGCGAACGCTCATGGGGCTTGGTGCAAGATGCTTTAACCAACGAAACGATCATCAATGGTTACGTGAAATCGCGTACTAAAGGTGGTTTAGTGGTTGAGGTATTCGCCATGGATGCTTTCTTGCCAGGATCTCAAATCGACGTGAAGCCGGTAAAAGATTATGATCAATACGTTGGTCAGACCATGCAATTCAAGGTAGTTAAAATTAACGAAGTGTTTAAAAACATCGTGGTAAGTCACAAGGTGCTTATCGAAGATGATATTGAAGCACAACGTATGGAAATTATCTCCCGTTTAGAGAAAGGACAAGTATTGGAAGGAATTATTAAAAATATTCAACCTTTCGGAGCCTTTATCGATTTGGGTGGTGTTGATGGCTTGCTGCATATCACTGATATCTCCTGGGGACGTATTACCGACCCTAACGACGTATTAAAAGTAGAACAAAAATTAAATGTCGTGGTGCTAGGTTTTGATGACGACAAACGACGTATCTCTTTAGGTTTGAAACAACTCTCAGCCCATCCTTGGGATCAGTTGGGAGAAAACCTACAAGTAGGTAATAAAGTAAAAGGAAAAGTAGTTACTGTGGCCGATTACGGTGCATTTATTGAAATCGCATCGGGTGTGGAAGGTTTAATTCACGTGAGTGAAATGAGCTGGAGCAGTCACTTACGCAATCCTTCCGACTTCCTAAAAGTGGGTGATGAAATCGACGCTGTAATCTTAACTTTAGATAAAGAAGAGCGTAAGATGAGCCTTGGTATTAAACAATTAACTCCAGATCCTTGGGGAACTATTGCCACCAAATATCAGGTAGGTAGCAAACATAAAGGAATCGTTAAAAACTTAACGAACTATGGTTTATTCTTGGAGCTTGAGGAAGGTATCGATGGACTCGTGCACGTTTCCGACTTATCGTGGAGCAAAAAAATAAAACATCCTTCTGAGTTTGTGAAAAAAGGTCAGGAATTAGAAGTGTTAGTTTTAGAAGTAGATACCGAAAGCCGTCGTTTGAGTTTAGGACATAAACAACTGGACGAAAATCCTTGGGATACTTTCGAAACAATCTTCGCTATTGAATCTCACCACGAAGGAACCGTAATTAAAATTACAGACAAGGGCGCAACCATTGCTTTACCTTATGGTGTTGAAGGATATGCTCCATTTAAGCAATTGCTTAAAGCCGACAAATCGACTTTGAAAGAAGACGAGAATAGCATATTTGAAGTTACCGAATTTAACAAAGAAGCGAAACGTATACTTGTATCGCACACGGTAACCTGGAAAAAAGATGAGAAAGCTAAAGCCGTTGCAAAATCGGTAGAGATTGCCAACGATAAAGAAGCAACTAAGAAATCGGTGAAGAAGATGAATGAAAAAGTTGAAAAGTCGACCTTAGGTGACTTGGAAGCTTTAGTGAACTTGAAAGCTGAAATGGATAAGAAATAATTGTCCATTATGATATCAAAAAAGCCCGGTACATTTAGTATCGGGCTTTTTTGTTTTTAAAAACTAGAAGTCAGAATAAAAAATAATGTGAAATGTCGCAAACAATTCATAAATATCCGTTACTTTGCATAATGAACCACTGATGAACAGTCGGTTAGAAACCAATTCGTATTTTAAACTTTAAGCATTATGACACTTTGGATTGTTCTTGGCATTGCAGCCGTACTTATTTTATGGATCATTGGAACTTACAATGGCTTGGTAAAATCAAAAATTAAAATCGATAATAGCTGGAGTGATATCAGCGTGTTTCTGAAGAAACGATTCGACCTAATCCCTAATATCGTGAGCACCGTAAAAGGTTATGCAGCACACGAGAGCCAGACGTTAGAAAAAGTAATACAAGCGCGTAATGCTGCGGTGGCGGTGCCTTCAGGCGATGTTGCCGGACAAGTAGCAGCCAATCAGGTTTTGGGAGGCGCAATGAGGGGCTTATTAGCGATTGCTGAAAGTTACCCCGACCTAAAAGCCAATGCGCAATTTTTAGAGTTACAGCAAACACTTCAATCAATTGAAGGTGAATTAAGTAATTCTCGCCGCTATTATAACGCAACGGTGCGCGATTATAACACCTCCGTTCAACAGTTTCCGGGAGTGATTATAGCGAACTTTGGAGGTTTTAAAGCCCGCGAATTTTTTGAATTGGATAATCAAGATGAAGCCAAGAATGTAGAAGTCAAGTTTTAATTTACTTCTAAAGTGAAAAAACAAGCGGCTCTTCTTTTTTTCATACTCTCTATTGTTTATTGCTCTTGGGCACAGGATTATTTTAGTATTGCTTTGTACAAAGTGAATGTTCGAATCAATAAAGATGCTACATTGGATATTGATGAAACGATTGATATTCATTTTACCCAGGAACGTCACGGTATCGTGCGTAGAATCCCGATACGTTTTGCCGTTCAACAGTTGCCTTCGGAGGTCGATAAATTGCTTTGGGAAATGGAGCCAGGAACTTTTTTGAACACGACTATTTCTATGGTCGACGTTAGCAAGAGGGAGTTTTTGGTGAGAACGGAAGGTGATTTTAAAGTGGTAAGAATTGGTTCGGCTAACAAATTTGTGAATGGCGACCAACAGTATAAAATTCATTACCGCGTTTTAAACGCCATCATGTTTTTTGAAAACCATGCCGAACTATGTTTGAATATTATAGGCGATGGCTGGCCCACCACCATTGATAAAGTAAGTTACAGGGTGGAATTGCCCGATTCACTGCCAGGCATCCCTGATTATTTTGTTTCCACAGGACTCACCGGCTCCACCACCAAAAGTACCATTGGAATGTGGCAAGGTACGAATGTTTTATATGGGAGTACACCTCAAAAGCTTTCGGCAAAAGAAGGAGTCACCGTTGGTATTAAGTTTCCTAAAGAATTTTTAACGAAGTGAAAAGAGTCTCGATATCTATTTTAATTTTTATCTCATTTATTTCGTGTGCTCTCTCACAGGAATATTTTGATATTACCCTTTATAATGTAAATGTAAAGGTCAATAAAGATGCTTCGCTTGATATTGATGAAACCATTGACGTTCATTTTAATGAGGCTCGTCATGGCATATTTCGTAAAATACCATTCAGGTATCCCATCCAGCCATTGCCAGCAGGCAATGAAAAGGCGCATCGGCAAATGGAATCGGGAGGCTATACCAAGACCATCGTGCTGGATATTGATGTGCCTGATTGGGATTATTCGGTGAGTACCGAGGAGGATTATAAAGTGATCAAAATAGGGTCGAAAAAGACGATGGTGAGTGGCGACCAACAGTTTAAAATTCATTATCGAATTTTGAATGCCTTAAACTTTTTTAAAGATCATTCGGAATTATATTTTAACCTTATTGGCGATGGTTGGCCTACCTCTATTGCCAAAGTAAATTACACCATCGACGTAAGTGATGCGTTGCCTGAAATACCACCTTATTTCATCGCTACCGGCTCTACTGGTTCAAAAGAAAATAACAGTGTGAACCACTGGGAAAATAATCGAGTACTCATAGGAAACACCACCGTAGCGCTTGCTAGTAATGAAGGGGTTACCATCGGCATTACATTTCCTGCCGGATTTTTAACCGAACCGGACTTCTTTTATTATGGTCTAAGCTGGATGATTATGCCGGGTATCGTATTGGTATTGATGTTTCTGATTTGGAGCCGATGGGGTAAAGATGAGAACTTAACCATCCTGACCGAATTTTATCCGCCAGCCAACATGAGCCCTAGTGTAGCAGGATATATCATCGATGATAAACTCGACAAAAGGGATTTAACGGCCTTGGTACCCTATTGGGGTAGCGGTGGATATTTGCAAATTAAGGAGGTTGAAACTGAGTCGATGATGGGATTTAGTAAGACTACGGAATATGATTTTATAAAGGTAAAGGAATTACCAGCAACCGCGCTTTCATTTGAGCGCACCTTATTCAATGGTATTTTTGCCAGTGGAGGTACCGTGCGATTAAGTAGCCTGAAAAATGTACTCTATACCACCATGAAAGTGGCCAAAGAGGAGCTAGAAGCAGAGGTAGATAAAGAAGAATATTATGAGCAGGGTTCGAGAGGGTTAGGCGTTTTCTTCACCTTTCTTGGTATTGCCATTGCAATTTTTGGTGGCTACCAATTGGTTATTGGCTGGGGGGCACCCTTTTGGTATGCGTTATCTTTTCTTTTGAGTGGCCCCATCATCCTCCTGTTTGGTACTGTTATGGCCAAGAAATCGAAAAAAGGCAATGAGCTTTATATGAAAATCGCAGGTTTCAAGGAATTCATTCAAAAAGTAGAACAAGATAAAATAAAAGAGTTCTTAAAACAAGACGAAAATTATATCGATAAAGTACTCCCTTTTGCAATCGTCTTTGATGTAGCCGATGCCTGGAAAGACAAGTTAAAAGGGTTAGAAATACCCCCTCCTCATTGGTTTATAGGCAGCTATCCCGGTTTTACCACCTACCTATTTTTAAGTAGTCTGGATCACTCCATGAATCAGATGTCGGAGAGCTTTTACAGCGCCCCTAGCAGCAGCGGTACCAGTGGTGGTAGTTTTAGTGGTGGCGGTGGGGGTTTCTCGGGTGGTGGTTTTGGCGGTGGCGGCGGTGGCAGTTGGTAGTTTCAATGAATAAACAAAATAGATATATTATATATTGGCTCTTTGCGGGTTGTGTGCTCATTTATTTAATGGTGCTCTTGGGAGGTATGACGCGCCTCACACATTCAGGTTTGTCTATGGTAGAATGGAGCCCCACAGGGTCGCTTCCACCTCTCAATGAGGCCGATTGGCAGGTTCAATTTGATAAGTATAAAACATCACCTGAATTTAAACTTGTAAATTCCTCTTTTACCTTATCCGATTTCAAAGGGATTTTTTGGTTAGAATATACCCATCGTTTTTTAGGACGTATTATAGGCGTTGTTTTTTTTATCCCTTTCCTGTTTTTTTTGTTCACAAAAAGATTCCCCAAAGGTTTTGTTACGAAGATGATTATTCTGTTATGTATTGGTTCACTGCAAGGACTCTTAGGATGGTTTATGGTGAAAAGTGGGTTGGTCAAAAACCCCAATGTTAGTCATTATAGGCTAGCAGCACATCTCATCACCGCGTTTACGGCCTTTGGATTTACCTTCTGGTATGCTCTCGATTTGCTTTATCCTGAGCCTGAGAAATTAAGAGATAAAAAATATGTTGTAAAATCATGGATGCTTCTTCCACTGGTGATGATTCAAATTATTTATGGGGCTTTTGTGGCTGGTTTAAAAGCAGGTTATTTATATCCTACCTTTCCTAAGATGGGTAACGACTGGATTCCTGATGCCGTGAGATTCGCATCTCCTTTAGGGAAGATTTTTTCAGATTCGCCCGAAGGTGTATTGTTTATTCATCGTGGCATGGCTTATCTTGTTTTCGCTTTCGTAGTCATGATTTATTTCCATTCGCGACGAATTACGGTTACCCCATTACAGCGGAAGATTGCGGGTGCGTTATTGATTATTGTGTGTGCCCAATTTTTATTGGGCGTATTCACCGTGATATTCTCGATGCCCCTCAGTGTGGCATTACTCCATCAAACGGGAGCCTTTGTGCTTTTCTCAGCTACACTTTTTTTGCTCCATCGCAACAAACAACCGAGGGCATAAACCATAAATCTTGAAATAGGTTTTTTGATGACTTTGGACGATGCCTTTTGCGATTTTAACAATCCCTTAATTTGCTACAAACAGGTCGCTCCGATGGAGCTAAATACAATATCATTTTAATTTACTGCAAACAGGTCGCTCCGATGGAGCTAAATACAATGTCATTTTAATTTGCTACAAACAGGTCGCTCCGATGGAGCTAAATACAATGTCATTTTAATTTGCTACAAACAGGTCGCTCCGATGGAGCTAAATACAATATCATTTTAATTTGCTACAAACAGGTCGCTCCGATGGAGCTCAATACTTTTTTGTAAGAAGGAATATTCCTTATCCCTATTTAGACAAATTCTTTAACTCAATTTACTTACTTTTGGTATATCAAATTTATAAAGATATCTGTGTTCTGTGTAATACACATATTGCCTAAATTTCTTAACCACCAATTATATAAAAACATGATTATGAAAATTTTCCTAAAATCAAAATCCCTTTGCGATAAAGATTTACCGCACACAATCAAAACCAAATTCAATTCCAAATTATTTTTACTTATCCTACTTTTTAGCTTGGTAAGCAAGATGCAAATGGCGCAATGCATTTTAAGTTTGCCGTCCATCGTTTGTATAAATGCAAACTTTTATCTAAATCCAATGGGTGTTCCGTGGCCTGGGGTTTTTACAGGCGGTGGTGGAGGTATCAGTAATCTGGCAGGCGCATACTATTTTAGTGCCGCAGCCGCAGGTGTTGGCGGGCCTTATACGATTACGTATACCATAACTACTCCTTATTATTGCACTACTACAGCAAATATTACAGTCGTAGCGCATTTAACAATAACCCCAGCCGGTACCGGAAGCCCTCTTAAATATACGATGACAAGCGGGACTCCAATTTCTCTATCGGTTTTAGATGTAGGGAGTTGGTCTAATTTCCGTTGGTATGAGAATGGTTTCCTGGTTTGTACTACAAGCACATGTACTGCC
>CAIUDH010000103.1 GCA_903897855.1 uncultured Bacteroidota bacterium
AGGAGCTGGCGATAAACCCTTCACGCGCAAGCCATACGGAGACAGAAATAACGATAGCGCCGAAAAACGCCCTTACACCAAACGTACCGAAGGAGCTGGCGATCAACCTTTCACTCGCAAGCCATACGGAGACCGAAATAACGATAGCGCCGAAAAACGCCCTTACACCAAACGTACCGAAGGAGCTGGCGATAAACCTTTCACTCGCAAGCCATACGGAGACCGAAATAACGATAGTGCCGAAAAACGCCCTTACACCAAACGTACCGAAGGAGCTGGCGATCAACCTTTCACTCGCAAGCCATACGGAGACCGAAATAACGATAGTGCCGAAAAACGCCCCTACACCAAACGTACCGAAGGGGGCTTTGATGCCAAACCTAAATTTGAGCGAGAAGGCGGAGAACGTAATCCGGAAGAACGCCGCGATGCTCGCGACTTTGGCAAACCATACAAGAGTAAAGCATATACCGAGGCTCCAAAACGTACTTTCACTAAACGTGAAGATAGCTTCGACAAAAAACCATTCACGAAATCGAAAAATTCAAAAGATGACAACGATCCGAATTATGTGCGTTTGAACCGTTACTTGAGCAATGCCGGAATATGCAGTCGTCGTGAAGCGGATGATTTAATTATTAGTGGTGTCATTACCGTTAATGGTGAACACGTAACTGAGCTGGGAGCCAAAGTGCATAAAGATAATGATGAAGTGCGCTATAATAATGAGCCGGTGCGCAGAGAGAGACTGCAATATATTTTAATGAATAAACCGAAAGACTTTATTACTACCACCGACGATCCTCAGGAACGACGTACGGTAAGTAGTTTGGTAGAACGCATTACGAGTGCCCGGGTTTATCCTGTAGGCCGACTCGATCGCAACACTACAGGAGTGCTGCTGCTTACCAATGACGGCGATCTAACACTAAAACTTACACATCCTAAATTTGGAATCACCAAGGTTTATGCTGCCGAATTAGATAAAAAGTTGCGCCAAGAAGATTTTATAAAAATTAAAGAGGGACTAACCCTCGATGATGGAGATATTAAAGTGGATGATGTGGCCTATATCGAAGGGATGGATAAAAACAATATTGGGGTGCAGTTACATAGCGGTCGTAACCGTATCGTTCGCCGTATTTTTGAAAGCTTGGGTTATCGTGTCCTTAAATTGGATCGTACCTCCTTCGCTAGTTTATCGAAAAAGGGGTTGAAGCGTGGCGAATGTCGTTTTCTTACTCCTGCAGAAGTGGGTAGGTTAAAAAATCTTAAGTCATAAAATTTTTCTTCTTATTAGAGTTTGGTTATCGCTATTTTTACGGCATATAAATGAAATATATATTCTTCGGTCTGGTCTTAACTTTGATAGTTAGCTCTTCTTGCAAAAACGATATAAAACTTAATGCAGATTATAAAGAGATAGCCGTAGTGTATGGTTTGCTCGACAGGAACGATACCGTGCATTATATACGTATACAGCGTGCATTTCAGAATACCAATGCAACGGCTCAAAGTATAAGCCAAAAACCCGATTCACTTTATTTTGATAGCCTGGAGGTGAAAATTACTGACTTAACCACAGCTCAAGTTTATACTCTTACCAAAGAGATGAGTGTCGTAAAAGATTCTGGCTATTTTCAGAATAAAGTGAATGTATTATATCGGTTCAATGATGCCATTACCTCTGCACACCGTTATCGACTTACCATTCGGTCCGTATTTAGCAATAATATGGCGAGTGCCGAAACGGTGGTCGTTGGAAATCCACTACAGATCTTGCTTCCACCAGGAGATACTTTTGATATTTTGCCCAATAAAATAATTTATGCCAACTTCAAAAGTGGTGTGAACGCTAGAGCCTACGACATTTTCTACCGTTTTAAATATGATGAATTCGATTCCATAACGGGCAATCTAAGTGCTCAAAAGTATATTGATTATTTTGTACAAAGAAGTGGTTTAACCTCAACCTTAAATGGAGGAGAAGAAATTAATCAAAAAATCGAATCAGAAGATCTCATTAGGTTTATAGGCAATGCTATTCCTGTGCAGCGGGGAGTGAAACGGGTAGCCACTTTTTTGGATGCCTTTTATGCCGGGGCTGCCGACGACCTGAATGTATATTTGGACGTGAGTAAGCCATCCATCGGTATTGTGCAAAAAAAACCAGAGTTTTCTAATATCTCCAATGGATTCGGAGTTTTTTCATCTCGCAGTGTGTTCTTTAAAAGACATCCTGTGAATACAGCAACACAAAAAACACTTCGCGAACATGTTGCTACGAAGGATCAGGGCTGGAAGTGATTTTGAATATCACACTTACCTCAAGATATAAATTTTGCCAATGTCTTTGATGAAAAACTTCTCATTTTTCTTCAATCCAATATCTTGATTTAATTCTACATCCTGGCCATTTTCTTTCAAAAAGACTTTATAAAGATAAACCCCGTTGGCTAATTTATCGCCGTACATATCGGTGCCATCCCAAGCCCATTCGGTGATGTTTGTTCCTATGTGAATAGTGCCCATCTCCGCTTTGGTAACGGTTTTAACGACTTTTCCAGTGATGGTGGAAATTTGAACGTAAATATTATCAGGCACTTTTCCGGTGATGGTAAATACAAAGTGCATCGCCGTACTGAAGGGGTTAGGGTAAGGATAAAAACGGGTTGCGGTTTGTTTGTTAACGACCTCAAATAGGATCTCATACATATTGGCACCCGAAATATTTCCAACCCTGTCATAGGCCTGAACACGTAGTGAATACACGCCATCCGGCAAGTTTTTTGGAGTGAATTCAATGATGGCTTTATTCATGGTTGGTTTGGAAGCCGGCGTAAATAAAATGTCAGGGTTATTGAGTGTTATGGTGTCGGGACGAATAGCGTTGGGTTTGGTGAGGAGAATTAAAAACTTGGAGGTGTCGTTCAACAGTAACGATTTGTTCTCATCTTTAACCGTAATAAGTATGGCAGGGCTTGAGGAGACAATATCGTTATTTCGAATATGAAATCCATCGAATGTAACATCTAAGATGGGCTTTATTCTATCGTTAATCACATAGAAGGGCTTACTGAAATTATTATTGGCATAACTCTCTTCCAATTGCGATTGTGGGTTTACAAAGACATCGAGGATGTTATTCGCAGAGAGGGTAAGCGTGCTTATCGACTTCTCGAGATACATCGTATCCCCTACATGTAAAACACCGGAGATGGTATCGGTTATTAATTTTATAGGTTGTTTGTAGCCTTTGTTAATATCGTTGATGGAATAATTGATTTGAAGAGGAGATAAAAAGTTATGTTTTGAAATATTGATAAAGGCAAATTTTAATTTTAACGAATCGCCTTCGTTCAAAGTGTCTTTTGTAAATATAAATGCGAATTTTTTATTGGAGGGATCGAGTGTGCCTTCGGGAATTCCAACATATCGCACTTGCCAGCCCAGGAACGACGGAGCCGTATGGTTTTTACTGTCGCTCAAGTGGGCCGTCAATTTTAAGTAAGGAAATTGTTTTGCATCAATGGTATGGATTGAAATGGAGTCTAGGCCAAGGGCAGAAAACAAAACCGTTTCCGTTGTTTTGTCGGAAGAAACACCCACAACATCAATCAATAAAGTATCTCTTGGCATCGCTTCACTTGAAGTATATCGCCTATAAACAGTACTCCATGAGGTAGCAGGACCAATCGTTTCAGAAGTCATGCTCCCTTGTAAATCACTGCCGATGATAGAAGTTGAGATTGATAGTTCGGGATTGAGTGCAGCTGAATTTAATCCGCATCCTTGCGGTAAGCCAGGCACATAACCCAAGGTGTCATCCACCGGAATGAAGCCATTTAATCCACCGCCCTTTTGGCCAATAGCAACAAATGAAGTGTAATCATTTTTGATACCTCTTGCTTTGGTAGCACTAAAACCTAATTGCTCGATGGTTCGAAACATAGAAGTATCCCATGAAACAATGCCTGGATTGTAGCGGGTGAAGATTCCTACAAATTGCCCCACTTTGATGCCGTTAATATAGTTCTTAAATGAATCCTGTTGCCCTGGAACGAAGGTGTTATACTGCTTATAACTCACTGTATAACCCTGACAAGGAGGGAAATAGTTTAATTGAGGATCGAGGGTAAATTGATTGAATTCCATGACCACCAAATTCATACCCCCGCATACCCCAGAATTTAATCCCCCTTGATAACCATCAAGGATATACCCAAACCCGCAATGAGCATAGCGAGAAGTGTGTACGGTAAGCATTCGTTTGATGGGAAAGAATTTTATGGTGCGTGATGAAGTATCAATAATCATGTCGGCCGATTGTATGCCAGTGTACTGTAAAAAGTGGCTTTGGTTCCATCCTTCACTACTTTGTTTTACATAAGTGAACGATCGCTGCTGCCAGTATCCACCTGCGGTATCAGCTAAGTTTAATTTGGCACGCCAATAATATACCGTACTGTCTTTGGCATCTAACACCACAGGCCATCTGGCCAAATGGTTTTCTTTTATTAAGGCCGATCGTTGCAGCGCGGCACTCGAGAAATAGGGAGTGGTGTCGAGTTCAAAATAAAATTCAGCGGCGGTTGTGCCCAACAAATTACTACTCTGCGCTACCAAAGAAATAGTGGTGCTATCGGTGATGCTGTATTGACTTGGAAAAATCAAATTCACGCCGTTACCCGGTAAATAAACTGAAAGCTGAGCATAATTATTTAATTCGTTTCCTTCGGTAATGATATTAGAAGGATCAATCCACACTTCAAATTTGTTATTACCCGTGGTGCGGATATCCTTCGATTTTATATAGAAGTAAAAGGTGTCATTACGTAAAGAGGCTTTTGTTTTTACAATGGGAAAATCAACCACAGTATTCCCGTAAGTACGTTTTATTTTGATCTCTAAAGTGTCATTGATGGCCTTGCCAGCATTGGAGATGTTTATAGCAATAGCAAACGAATCGCTTACCGATGTTGCACTATAGGGGTATAAAAACAAACTACTATTTGTAATTTTGTAGTCGGGGAGGGGGGCCGAGAAAAGTCGGAGGGCAGGGTCACCTTGGTAAATTAATTGTAATGAATGGTTGCGTACTTCCGCACTATAGGGGTTTGAGGCCTGAGTTCGTATAATCATCTGCTTCACCATACTTCCTAAACTTAAGCCGTAATTTCCCTTCGAAATCAAACTATACATAGAATCTACTTGTGTGGCTAAGGTAAAAAGCGAAGAGGTGTTCGATTGGGCCAGCCAAACAATGGCGCCCCTGTCTTTCTCTAAAATAAATACTTCCCCCTTTGAAGCAATATTACCAGGGTTGCTTTGCGGGCATTTGTTTTGTGTTCCATTTAACTGATATGCGATATTACAGTTGCCCACATTACAGCCATTCATATACATTACAGGATATTTTTTATAATTATTAAGCTGGCACCCATCGCCAAATTTTATATCCGTTTCGTTTAATGAGCCATGCCCAAAAAAGGTCATCAGCCCGACTCCTTGATTTAAAAAAGTTTGAATTTTTTGCTCCAGACTACTGTCGATAGGAGAGGTGGAATTTTTGTTATAAGTAGTAGTGCTGCCTCCGTAAAATGGATTCTGAATTCTTAAAGCGTTACTGTTCATAATCGACGCAATGCTGTTGGCTTGTGAAATATCTTCCCCGCCTAAGAGGTGTAGGATGTTTTTTTTCCACCACGTAGTGTCGGGGAGACTCTCATAGTCTTTTAGTTTTTGAAGATAGTTGTTCGCTTCAGCACCGGTTTTGCAGGCAATGCGCCCAGTAGGGATAGCAGGTTCATAAAACAAGGAGCCTTTCAATCCAGCCGTGAACATATGATCGCTGCTTGGAACTCCGATGCTGGGCACAAAATCTAAATCATAGTTAAATGGATTTCGCAACAAATTTGTTTGCTCTCCTTTCCCCATCAAAAGCAGGTACTTTGGTGCGACAGGGGCATTTTCTAAAATATAATCGCTGAAGTGACGTATGGCTAAGGGATGGTGCAAGCCATAATAGAATTCATCATAAAGTTGCTCAGAGGTTACGACCAAGGTATTAAAGTTTTCGTAACGAGTGGCGTTGTAACTTTTATAATCGTTGGCTTGGGCTAAGAAATTGGAGTGGGTAATGATAAGATAACTGTAATTGGACGATGGATTAACGTTTACCAGGTTCACCGCTTTTAAATTCACGTAAACAATTTCAGTGGTATCACACATAAAAATATTTTTGTCGCCATTAGTCAACGGGAAAATAATTTTCAAGTTGGTACCCACCGCGGTACTTGTCAGACGATAATTATTGGCGATGTCGTACACTAATGGCGATTGCTGTGGCCCTGTGCCATAATTGTTCCAGCTGATGTATTGCTGTGAGGCTGTCAAATTATATTGTCGTGATGTTTTTGTATTTAACTCGAAAGTCCGGGGATAAGCAATGTCTGCGAAAGCCATCGTGTTCCAATCGGCCGAAAGGTAGAGGTCGTTAATTACTTTAAGCTGAAGTGAGGTGGTGTTACCTAAAATTATAGGAGTGTCGATTTCAAGGTTGGAGATTTGTTTTGTATAAAAATATTGCAAAGAATCATCAAATAACTTACTCGCCCCAAACCATAACTGTATATGATGATTAAAACTGGAGCCAGAGCTTATTTTACCATTGGAAGTGCCACTAAGCCAAGTGCTAAAGGTGGGTTTGGGTCCATATTTATAATAGTTGTCGGTAGGTATTGGCAGGTTGAGCGCTCCACCGAGTCCTATCCATGGGCTGGTGTAGCCTTCATTGGTAGAATATTCCGAGCCATAAATATTATCGGTGCCGTTGCTCGGTTGACCATAGTTGTAACCATTGTCGTTCACATTGATATTATAGGTGCCATAGTATAAACTATGATGAATATAATAGTTTTCCGACGTGAAGCTGGAGTAGGAAGTGTTAGTATATAGGTTCACTCTTTTGCCAAGGTTGGTGTTGCTCCAAGTCAGGAAATAAGCAGTGGTGTCGCTCACAAAACTATAGTATGGATTGGCCTGCAAACTTGAAACATAATATGCTGAGTCTGTTTTACCATCATTATGTTCTCCGTAAAACTCAATAAAATCGCCATTGTCGAATATATGGTCTGATTCTCCGGCAATATATATGGGCACCTCTTTGCCTAAATGATATAACTGAAAGTTCACAGGATTGATGCTCGAAAGCGGTATTCCGGCTATTTGCAGAGCGCTGTAGTTAATTCGGTAGATTCCGTCTTTCGCGACTAAAATTTTAAAATATTGCTGAGAATAGTCAATCCATTCGTTTCCATAGCGCATCTGAGACTGTAAGTTCAGAGCATTACATAGGGCGAGGAGGAATACTATTTTTTTTAACATTAGTGGCCTATCAAATTTTTGTTTTTTTTGTTTATTTGAAAGAATAAACTAGGTGTATCATTTTTTAATTTCCTTTGCAGTGTTACAGAATGCGTTATTCTTCAAAAATAATAAAATAAAATGCAATTACAAACAAAAGGCATACTCTATTTGATTCCTAACTTTTTAGACGAAACCAATACTGTGGCCTATTTACAGCCTCGAGTGGCCGACATCGTAAGCAGTGTGAATCACTTTATCGGCGAAACCGAGAAGAATATTAGGGCATTTGTAAAAAAAGTATCACCGCTGAAGGTACAGGCAGAATTAGAGATTGAGCTCTTGAACGAACATAATGCCGAAGGGAATCTACGAAATTTGATAGCTCCCTTATTGAAAGGAAAGGATATTGGATTGTTGAGCGATGCCGGCATGCCATGCATCGCCGACCCCGGACATCAATTGGTACGACTCTGTCATGAGAACGGTATTACCGTGGTTCCACTCGCTGGCCCGTCGAGCATCTTACTTACCTTAGTAGCGAGTGGTTTCAGTGGACAGCAGTTTACCTTTCATGGTTATCTGCCTTATGATAAAGTTCAACGGCAGAAACGAATTAAGCAGATGGAGGTCGATGCTTCGGTGAAGAACTATACGCAGCTATTTATGGAAGCCCCCTATAGAAATAATCAATTGCTTAAGGAACTCATGGAAATCGGTGATTCTAAAACCCAATTATGCGCCGGCATAGCGCTTACTTCACCCCAAGAAAGAATATTAACACAATCCATTGCACAATGGAGAAAAACGACTCTCGACTTACACAAGATTGCAGTGATGTTTGCCATGGGGAAATAGTTGAATGTCGCTGCCAATTCGAGGCGAAGGTTTTTTCATAATAATTAAGTAGCTTTGTGTAACTTTAATCTGAACCACCTCGTATTACCACCACCTAACGAATTTGATGTGAACGAAGAATTTCGACTCCTTGCATGACGACAGCCGAATATAACCAATGTGTAGAGCAATTCTCCGATGGGGTTTACCGTTTTATTGCGCATCAAATGCGAAATAGAGAGGAAGCCAAGGACGTGGTACAAGACACTTTTGAGAAAGTATGGAACCACTGCGGCAGCGTTGATTTTGTGCGTGCCAAAAGTTATATTTTCCAAATTGCGCATAATGCCATGATTGATAAAATAAGGAAGGATAAACGTAAGACAGATTTTAGTGAGGTGAAGGAGAGTAAGTACAGTGTAGAATATGAATATACAGATACCGAACGTATTGTACGTAAAGCTATGGAGAAACTTCCGGATGCTCAACGGGAAGTGATTTTACTACGCGACTTCGAAGGGTATGATTATAAAGAAATTGGAGAGATCCTAAATTTAAGTGAATCACAGGTTAAAGTTTATATTTTCAGAGCACGAACATTTCTAAAAAATTACTTGGGAAGTATGCAAAATGTAATTTAAGATGAAAGCCGAAAACACAATCACGCACAGCAACTACGAAGCCTTGATGGTGGATTACTGGGATGGCACACTATCTCCAGCCATGAAAGCGATGCTGATACTTTTTTTGAATGAGAATCCTCAAATTAGAGAGGATATTATGGAGGCCGGACAATTTACCTTACCGACCGAATTATTATATTTTGAGAATAAAGAGGAGCTCCTTAAAAAAGAGGTAAGCCATTCTAACATGGATAGTTTTTTAGTTGCGGAGCTGGAACACGATTTGTTGCCTCACGAGCAAAACGAATTGAACCTGTTTATAGCCGCTCATCCACATTACAAAAGCGATAGAGCACTCTATGCTTTAACTAAAGTACGACCCAACAAAAACCTAATTTACCCCAACAAAGGCAGTTTGAAGCATGGCCCACAGATCTCACTTTGGTTAAGGTATAGCCGTGTGGCGGCGGCAGCGTGCGTTTTCCTTGCTTTCGGGCTATGGTGGGTCAATAAACCCAAAATGGATCATGATTACGTCGACAATTCAAACTTCAAAAGCCAACTTCTTGAAATGAATTCCGACAGATTAACGAGCGCAACACCACCATTGAACAGCACTTTTAAGGCTTCAGATAAGCAAGAGCACCTAGTACAAAAGCGATATAACGCCCTTGTTTCATCGGCTTCATCTGAAATGTCGAATGCTTTATTAATTCCTGTGCAGGAAGCAGGCACTGAAAACTTTAATAGTTATAGTAGAAATCGCAACCCTGACGATTATTTAGAAGCGTTAGTGAATACTTATTTGCCATCGCAGAAAAGTATTCTTCCTCTTGTGAACCAAGAGGGTAAATCAAATATTGCCGAGCCGAATGTCCATCCATCCACAACGAGTATCATCAATGATTTCGCAAGTAAAAGCCTGAATAAGCTTCTAAAAGATTCGACTCTGGCCGATGAGATTGGAAATCAAAAGTACAGTGTAAAAACCAGGGTTGCGAAAACAGTAGCTTGGGTTACAGCGAAAGCTTCAAAAGGGAAACTAAGGGCGGAAGCCATACCCAACCTCGATGGAAGCCTGGCGGCCATGAGTTTCACCAATGGAAAGTATAATTATACGAAACGGTTTTAGAAACGTAATTCTAATCTCTTAGTCATTTTCCGATCTAAATTATATAGGATGGTGAAAGGGGCAGCTTGAAAAATGGGATACCTTGAAGCTTAGGCACTGGTCTTTTTTGTGCTACCTTAAATAGCCTGTAAATGTGAGTAGTGGAGCAAAAAAAAATTATAATTCCTCATCTACGACAAGGAATTATAATAATCAAACCAATATTTACGAATAAACAAAAACCCTTTTTTTAATCATCATCTTTTTCACCTTGTTCCTGAGTCGCATTATTTTGGATCGCACCACTTGTTATTTCTGTGTGCCTTATTTGTCCGCCTAAGTATCCTGTACGAGCCACAAGAACAAAACTTAAAAGTGAGATGAAAAGAGTGAAACTAGCAGCGGTATTCGCTAGAGGGCTATTTTTGATGCTCAGAAATAATGCCACCAAGGCTGATACGCCAAGAAGGAGTAGTGAAATTAATGCAAACATGGCAAATTCCTCGTGGGTTTTTATGATATTTTCTATAACACCAGGAAGCTTTTCTACTGCTTCTTCTGCACCTTCACCAGTGAGGTATGCAATGCCAGCTCCTACAGAGGAAAGTATAAATAAGAAGTAAGCCGCCATCTTGGTTGACGTACTTTTTCTCCATAGTCCATAGCCCAACACAAGGGCTCCAAGTATGGAACCAAAAACAGGAAGGTGGGTGATTAATAAATGCAGATGTACCTGAGTCATTATTTCTATATGGTTTAGAGTGAATTAATTGTAATAAATTTTTCTGAAAAAGTCATCGATATTCCACAACGAGCAGGGGCTTTTGTTTCATAGGTATTACCACAAGTAGGGCAAACATAAAACACCGTTGGCAATGATTGAAGCGTATTGTTTTGGAGTGCAGTAAGAGCAGTTTCGTACATTACCCGATGCTTCTTTTCTGTTTTGTAAGCATAATTGAGGCTGATGAGGGCAAGTTGTTCTCCAGCAATATTGGCAGTGTTTAAAAAGTCGGGATACATGATTGTGGCTTCATAAGTTTCTCCTGCGATGGCATCTTCTAAATTTTCTTTTGTTGATTTAACAGTAAATTCGGGGATAACAGAAGCTGCTGCTGCTCCCATTTCCTGCAATACGGCTTTATGGTTATTGGCATGAATGTTTTCTGCGGTGGAGGCGGCTTTAAAGAGCAACGCAATTTGATGGAAGCCTTCTTGTTCAGCTTTTTTTGAGTAGGCTGCATATTTTGCACTTGCTGTAGTCTCACCTTTAAAGGCAGCCTGCAGATTTTGTGTAGTCTTCGTTTTGGCATCGGCTTGCGATAAAGAACTGGAGGAGGTTGCAGTGGCTTTTTTGTCGTCTTCTCTAGCTTCGTTTTTGGTAGTTGAATCCGAACTGTTTTGCACCGGCAATTTCATCGATGGGTTGGTGGAGGTGTTACCACATGAGGTAAATAGCAGGACGCTTGAGGATACAAGCAGGGCAGGGATAAATAATAACTTTTTCATTTGGTGAATTTTTAGCAATAAATTAATTGATGGTGCAAAGTTGCAGCAACCTGGCTTCTGACTGCCTTTGTTCTTGCTTAAGATTAGCTAAAATTATTCAGGGAACTGTAAAGAAAAAGTAGTGCTACCCAGCCGGCTTAGCACAGAAATCTCTATTCCTTGTAAGTCGGCTAGTTTTTTTACAATAGCTAACCCCAATCCACTCCCCGGAATTTGGGAGCTACGCGAATCGTCGGTACGGTAAAATCGGTTAAACAAAAAAGGAATTTGTTCTTCCGAAATGGTATCACCTTTATTGGTGATTGAAAATGTATTTCTCAATACATTCCAAGAGCATGTAATTTTACCATTTTCAGATCCATACTTAATCGCATTCACAAAAATATTATCTAGCATGATCTGTAAGGAAAATGGATCAGCAAAAACGAATACGTTTTCGGGAAGGTCAACTTCAATCTCTGCAGCTTTTTCACGCCTTAAAGTTTCCCCTTTAGCAATGGTAGAATCAAGAATTTTGTTTAGACTTACCATCTCCCTTTTTACGGTAGTCGATTCTAATCTAGCCAATTGTAAAAGTTGATCGAGTAACAGGTTTAGCTTTTCGGTTTGTTCGATGACCTCCCCAATTTTTTCTTCGTAATGTTGAGGTTCTCTGCTTTTGCGCAACAGTACTTCCAATGTGCCTCGGATGGCAGTTAGAGGCGTTCTGATTTCATGCGAAGCATCAGCGGTAAATTGTTTCTGCTGTTGATTGCTGTTTTCTATTCGACTTAAGAGTTCATTGATTGATTTTGCGAGAATATAAATTTCATCTTTATTTTCGGGCAACGGCAGCCTTTTATCTAGAGTGGAATCATGAATACCAGAAGCTGCCTTTATAAGACGATATACAGGAGCAATGGCCTTTGATGCGGTGAGATAAATGACAATATACAAAATCAGAAGGAGTACCGGGAAAGCGATACACAAAGTAGAAAATAAATTGTCCAGTACATTATACGATTCTTGTTGTGAGATGCCAATCGTTAACTGTCCAATAATTTTTCCATGATCATTGAGGATAGGAAACTGACCTAGTCTAAGATGCTGTTTCTCAAGTATACCGTTTATGAAACTTCCTTTTTTATTGGTGGGATCGAATAAAAAGTACTCGTTTCTCAAATTGGCCGATTTGAAAACGAGATGACCGTTATTGTCAATGATTTGAATAAAGGTAGGATTCACTTCTACCTTCTTATGCTCCGCTTCTTCCCATTCGGGCATTTTGTTAATGAGAATACTGTCGTCCTTCCAATCGAGGGTGTTTAACACTTCCTCTTTTTCGAGCGAGATGTCATTATCGAGATGAAGAAATGAAGTGTAGAAGACGACCGCATAAATGGTCACAAATACCATAAGCGTTAAAACTGCAACCGCGGTGGTATTATAGAGTGCAATGCGTCGTTTGAAGCTAACTCTCATGTTTTATTGTTGATACGGTACCCGACTCCTCGTATAGTTTGTATAAAAGAATCGTGCCCCGGCACATCTAACTTTTTTCTGAGTGAGTTAATAAACACATCGATAACAGAAGTGTCCTTGTCGAAATGAATATCCCAAATTTTTTCAATAATACGAGTGCGTCGGCATACATATCCTTTATTACGAAGCAAATATTCGAGCAGAGCAAACTCTTTCTGTGTTAAATCAACAGGCTTGCCATACTTTAGTACCTGATGAACTTCCGTGTTTAAACTGATCCCTTCCGTTTCAAAAGTAGTTTGTTCACCTAATTTGTTCCGTAATAACACGTTAATTCGGGCCAATAATTCTACAAAGGCAAAAGGTTTTTTAAGGAAGTCATTGGCTCCTGCTTCCAAGGCAAAAACAGTGTCGTCTACGGTGTCTTTAGCAGTTAAAAAAATGATAGGAACAGTTTTGTTTATTTTACGGATGTTTCTGCAAATTTCAATACCACTCATGCCGGGCAGCATCCAGTCAAGTAAAAAGATATCATATTCATCGATATTCTCAATGGCCATTTCAATAGCCCGACGGCCATTTCCGGCGATGTCAACGGCAAAGCCCTCTTCCTCTAGCCCTTCCTTTAGAAAGCCTGAAATTGCGGTTTCATCCTCTGCAATTAAAATTCGCATGCCGGTAAATTAAATAAAAAAATGTTTTTATTTTCAATTATTCTCTGGATCTGAAAAATCGGGAAGAGTTAATTCAATTCCAGCTCCATGTTTATAGACGAGCTGTCCTCCTAAATAGCCCGTTTTCGCTACAACGCCAATTGCCGCTGCAAACAAAACAAGTCCGAACATTCGCCAACGAGGTTTGTTGTTATTGAATATCTTTAGAGCGAGATAGAACACGGCGGTGGCTATGATGAGCCATAAGGCGAAGATGGCAGCATGTTCATGCAAAGCCAAGGCCTTACCAAGCGCACCTTCATCCATGCCCTTCCCGGCCGCCCTTCCTGTCAAATACGATGCCATGGCTCCTAGTGTACCTAAGATCAATAAATAAAAGGCGGCTTGAGTGTAAAACAATTTTTTGTTTAGAAATGCGATTAATTCTGATAAAAATCCAACCATTAGCAATGCAATGGGGAAGTGAATTAACATAGCATGAAGATGAGTGGAGGAAATCATTTTATTTTATTTACAAAGATCTTGAAAGTGGAATTACATCTATCTTAATAAAGTCTTAAGATTGTCTTAAGTTGATTTCTATGGATCAATCACTATCCTCGTCCTCCCCTTGCTTCTGTTTCGGATTGGAATTTGGTGTATTCTTCCCGTCTTGTTTTGATTCTATATTAGAGTTCTTATTCATTCGGATATCATGTTCGTTGCCACTCTTATGGCAGGCAGCGCAATTGTTGAGGTTTGAAATGCTGACCTCCCGATGTTCTTCTAAAATTTTACTCTCAGAGTGCTCATGACATCCGTAGCAGGTGTAGGTGCTATAATTATTATTGCTGTGGCAGGTGGCGCAACTTGCATTATGATTTCGATCTAGTTGAAAATAATTCGAATGGTCGAATGTGGAGGGCTTCCATTGATTTGCAGTATGGCATTTACTGCAGTTGTCATTAATGAGCTGATGGTAGGTGTCGTTAGGTTTTTGATGACAGGCGGTACAATTGTTTTTATCAGCATTTTCAATCATATCATGGTTAAAAACGACCGATACTTTCCATCCTTTAGTCGTATGGCAACGGTTGCACGAAGTGGAAATTTGAGCGTGCAATTTGTCCATCGGTTTACCATGGCAACTGCTACAGTTATTTCGATCGTTTTCGGCCAGTAAATCATGTTTGAAGCTGCCAATATAATTCATCGGGTTTCGGCCTTGATGGTCGGAGTGGCAGGAGGTGCACTTCTGAGAGGTAAGACCTTGATGGAACAAGATTTTAATTTTTCCAGCATTCGTATCGCCTAAAGGCAGACTGTCTTTTCCAATTTCCGAAAGTTTATGACACGAGATGCATTTGCTGTTGGCAGCACCCCAAAATGGCGAATGGCATGATTGACACTTGTCATCAAGCTTCTGGTGGCCTTCAATAAGTTTGCCTGGGTTAAGCATCACATAAGGGAAAGCGTACATAAGCCATACACACGCAATGATGATTCCAACTACAATTAATTTTTTCATTTGCTAAACATGATAATGGTAATTATATGCATCAATGATAACACACCGAAAAGAAAGGTCATGGGTAAATGAACCACCCTCCAACTTTTCATTAAATCGACTGTAATGGAATCAAAAAAAAGTTTTTTGTCGGCCTCCTCTGCACTTAATCCGGTGCTAACTAAAGCTAGCTTTCTATCCTTCAACGATTCATTCGATTTCTTTAGCAGGTATTTTCCAACCAAGCCGCTGGCCACCACGACGAGAAGCATGATAATACCAAGCCATGGTAACAAGGCATTAAAGTGGATGCCTGCATGTACAAGAATCATGATGGAGCCAATCCAGGAGAGATATTCGTGCAACAGTAGTAGTTTTTTCGGTGAGCTGCTTTCAATTAGTTTTCGCTTTTTTAACGAATAAATAAATGAAAGAAGGATTACCACTGTGCCAAGAGGACCAAGGTATCGCCCCACATAAACAAGTTGGTATCGGTGAAGAAAATAATCAATGACCAGAGTGAGAAAAACCATCAGTGCATACCACTGAACAAAAGGGAAGACATATTTAAAAAGCAATGGTTTTTTCATAAATATTTCGAATGAAAGAGGTCAAACAATTTTCTATAGATGTATCCTTTCCCCTGAGAAATTCCTTAACAAGGAAAATCGGAGCATCAAAACTAATGAATGTTCAAGGAATTAAACATGACGAGAATCATAAGGATGAAAGCAGAATAGGAGAAACCTTAGTGGGCTAATTATACTCCATCAAATAGGGTTTAATGAACTGGTTTAAGTCGCCATCCATGACACTCTGCACGTCGCTGGTTTCGGTACCTGTGCGAAGGTCTTTCACTAATTTATAAGGATGAAAAACATAGTTGCGTATTTGTGAACCCCACTCAATTTTCTTTTTCCCGGCTTCAATTTTGGCACGAGCATCATTTTGTTTGCGAAGTTCTATTTCATAAAGTTGAGAACGAAGCATCTGCATCGCCCGCTCTTTATTTCCAATTTGTGAACGATCAACCTGGCAAACAACCACAATACCGGTTGGCTTATGCGTTAGTTGCACTTTAGTCTCTACTTTGTTTACGTTTTGTCCGCCAGCTCCACCGGATCGTGAAGTGTGAATTTCAATGTCGGCATCTTTAATTTCTATTTCGATACTGTCGTCGACCACCGGGTAACAATAGACAGAAGCAAAAGAGGTATGGCGTTTATTGGCCGAGTCGAAAGGGCTCAGGCGTACCATTCGGTGAACTCCGTTTTCTCCTTTTAGGTAACCGTAAGCAAATTCACCTTCAAACTCGAGTGAAGCACTTTTTATACCTGCCCCATCGCCCCATTGCAGATCGAGTTGAGTTACTTTATAGCCATTTTTTTCACCATACATGGTGTACATACGCATCAGCATCTCTGCCCAGTCCTGACTTTCGGTACCTCCTGCACCAGGGTTGATAGTAATAATACAATGAAGTTGATCTTCTTGGTTTCTGAGCATGTTTTTAAACTCCAAGGCTTCTACTTTCTCTAAAGTTTTGGAATAATTTAAATCCATCTCCTTGTCATCCAAGTCGCCTGCAATATAAAATTCCCAGAGTACCTGCATATCTTCATAGGTCGATTTGACCAATTTGTAGGCCTCGGTCCATACTTTTTTCTGCTTTATTTGTTTCAGCAGCACTTCGGCCGCTTTGGGGTCATCCCAAAAGCCTGGGGCATGCGATTGGTCTTCCATCTCGCCAATTTCATCAAGTTTTTTTTCTATGTCCAGGTAGCGGTATAAATCACCCACCCGAGTTTTAATATCTTTAAATTGAATATCCGTCATTATGCTTTAATTGGTAGGCAAAAATAGAACATTCTTGCCTCGATAATAGAGTATTGAAAATAAAAAGACAATGAACATCACAATAATTTGGGAGCAGCAAGGAAATTATTCCTTGATTTCTTTTTCTTTCAAGTAAAACTTCACCAGCAAAAGCTCCTTCCCTTTTTTTAATTGGCCCCAGGTAATTACCGTAGAGCGATCCACACGAATAGATTCACTAGGGAAAATGAGCAAATTGTTTTTAGCGTCATTGATGAGGGCTTTCTTTTTCGCCTCTCCTTTTTTTGTGACGTACGCATAAGCGAGTCGGGCTTTACTTCCTTTGAAGGTGTAATAAAACTTATCGCCATGATGCTTATCTAGTTTTTTGGGGTCAAAATTTTTATCGGCATCATTAAAAACAAAATATGTTTTCGAATCCGACAAAAGTGAAATATGTCCTTGCAGTTGCGGCGTGTTTGAAATCTGACTTTTTGGAATCAAAATCGTTTGAATAATATTTCCTTCCGCATCCAGGTCAAATTCAATTATTTGCAAATTATAAAAGGTATAAGTACAAGTTTGAACATGAGTTCTAGGGTCTGTATAGCAATTCCTGACCATATATTCTACCTGCGAAATAATTTTTACTGATCCATCATCTTTATAAAAAACACCGCGTAGTAAAAACCGGTTTAACCCGGCGCCTCCATCAGCAGCCTTTTCAGCTCTTTTTTTCTGACGCTCATTACTGGCATACGCCCCGAAAATCCGTGCCAAATCTTCTTTCGGTATTTTACTAAAATGACTGGTTTCTATCTCCCAATTTTTAGTATTTACCTTTACATAATAGATACCGTTGGCGCCATACTGGTATCTGTTGTCAACACCATCTCTGTAGTAACCGGTAAAGATGATTTCCCCTGAATCTAAAACCCATCCATAAGAGGAGCTTAAAGCAGTTCCTTTTTTAGTAATACTGATCTCTTCCAATTCTTCTTTGTCCGGTGTTAAACCGAAAACCTTAAAGTTAAGCACATTTTTCGTATCGGGATTTAACTTCATCTCCTCTCGCGAAGGACTCCAGTAGGCAATAATAATGACCTCTCCATCATTGGTTACTAAATAATCCTGAATCGTGAATTGTTTGTTTTTATAAGGGAAAGACATCGTCTTTTTATAAATTCTGTTTAGTTGATCGTCATACAACCAGAGTTCAATTTCCTCCACTTCGCTTTCTTTAGCCGTAAGTTCTCTATAAATGAGAATTTTGCTCTGGTCCTTCGACAAAACCTGGCCTAAATTACCAATGTATTTTTTCTTTGAAGCCGTAATTTTAGCCAAAACTTTTTCTTTTACAATCTCTTTGCCGTTTCTGCTTGTGATCCTTCCATAAACGGTGTTTATATCGTCTTTGCGATTATAATACCCGTAAATGGAGGTCGTTTCCTCGGTCCGAAAAAGTCGTTTTACCCAGTCCACATCTCGGTCTTGCACTTGAGGATAATCAAGCGTGAATGTCTCCTTCATTTTCAAGGTAGCGGTATTGTATGCGGTGTAAATTTGCCCCTTCGAGGTCCTATCGGCAACGAGGAATTCATCCTCGGTTGAGGCGATGAGGTTACTATAATAATTTTTCTTCTTTTTGGCTTCCGGCGGAGGAGCATGTTTCCCAATTTCAAAAGCAGGAATCTGTGCGTTAAGTTTTATCGAGAGGTGGATGAGGAGGAACCCGAGAAGCAAGTATTGCAGTTGTTTTCGCATTTGGCGAAGCTATACTTTTTATGATTATTTTAAAGATAATTAATAGCCTCTAGCCCTTAACCCGTATCTTTGCATGGTATGCTACAGACGAAATTAACCGAGACTCAAAGAGCCATTGATTTAGAAGAACGCTTCGGTGCTCATAATTACCATCCGCTTCCTATCGTTATTGAGAAGGGGAAAGGTATTAATGTATGGGATATTGAGGGTAAGAAGTATTATGATTTTCTTTCGGCTTATAGCGCTGTTAATCAAGGCCATTGTCATCCTAAAATAATAGAGGCACTAGTTGAGCAAGCCCAACGACTAACCCTAATTTCGCGCGCCTTTCATAATAATTTATTGGGCGAATATGAATTGTTTATATGTAAATATTTTGGTTACGACAAAGTATTACCAATGAATACTGGCGTTGAAGGTGGAGAGACGGCGCTCAAACTGGCACGGCGTTGGGGATATGAGGTGAAAGGGATACCGGAAAACAAAGCGAAAATAATTTTCGTGAAAGGAAATTTTTGGGGACGAACCTTGGCGGCTGTTTCCAGTAGTACAGACCCGAGTAGCTTTGGTGGCTTTGGGCCATTTATGCCGGGCTTCGAGGTTATCGAATATAATAATCTTACAGCCTTATTCAATGCATGTAAAGACCCTCATGTGTGTGGTTTTATGTTTGAACCAATACAGGGAGAGGCCGGCGTTATTGTTCCGGATAAAGGATACTTGGAAGGAATTCGAAAAATTTGTACAGAGAAAAATGTACTTATGATTGCCGATGAAATACAAACAGGATTGGGCCGAACAGGCAAAATGCTCTGTTGCGATTACGAAAACGTAAAACCCGACATTTTGATTTTAGGCAAGGCTTTGAGTGGTGGTGTTCTGCCTATTAGCGCGGTACTAGCGAACGATGAAATAATGCTTACCATTAAACCAGGTGAGCATGGTAGCACGTATGGTGGAAATCCTTTGGCTTGTGCAGTGGCGATGGCAGCATTAAAGGTATTAAAAGCAGAAAACTTAGCCGAGAACGCTATGAATATGGGAAGTATCTTTCGCGCCAGGATGAAAAAGATAGAGGTGCCTTTTATCAAGGAAATTCGTGGACGAGGATTGTTTAACGCCATTGAGATAGATCCTGAGAAATCAAAATTTAGTGGCTATGAAATTTGCCTAAAACTAATGGAGAATGGATTGCTGGCAAAGCAAACGCACGAGCATACCATCCGTTTCGCACCTCCACTCACAATCAATCGCAGAGAAATGGATTTTGCCTGCGACATCATTGAGGAAACACTGATGGATTGTGTGTAAATTAATAACCTTTTGAAACGTAAACTTTTTGTCATTCTGTTACTGTGCTTGCCTGCAGTGCAACATTCTTTTGCCGCTGCCACTTTCGACAAGAGTCGTCAGGACAAAGAGGTACGATGGATCTCGAATGTCAAGGGTTGTCAGAGCTTCGTTTCTATTGATAGTCTTATCAAAAGTGCAGATGTTGTAGTAATCGATTTTTGGTTCACAGGTTGCGCCCCCTGCCGGAAATCGTTCCCCGATTTAGAAGAGATTTATCATGAATTTTACACGCCAAAAGTAAAATTCTATGGAGTTACAGCGTACGATGACGAAGCCGCAATAATTAGTTTCAAATCAAAGGTGGATGTACCATATCCTTTACTTCAAGTCGCTCCAGAGGCACCTCAGCAATATTACATAACCGAATATCCAACGCTCATCATTTTTTATAAAGGCAAGCCGGCGCTCACTCTTGAGGGCTATAGTAGCTTGTTTAAGAGTCAGGTTAAAACAAAATTGGCGTTGTTAACAAAATAGGCAACTCAAGCCGATACAGAATTTCTCAAACTTCTTAATTAACTTGCACTCATTCAAAACTAATTCCATTTCGGTATGGCTCGCAATATTCTATTTCTGATGTTCGTCATTTTGTGCCTGAACCGAGTTCAAGCACAAAGCCAAAAAGTATCTTCACAAGTGTATGAAAAAGCAATGGAGGCACAAAATGTAGGAAGTTATAAGGAGGCCATCTATTGGTATACAAAAGCAATAAAGGCGGGAGGTTACGAATTATCCTATTATAATCGGGCTGAATGTTATTTTCAAACTGGCCAATCGGACAGTGGCTTGGCTGATTTAAAATCAGAAACAATAGCACATCCGAACTATGCTAGAGCCTGGGCTAAATTGGGGTTTAGTTATTTTATATATAACGACACCTCAAAAGGTATCGATGAGCTAAGGCACGCTCTCGAATTAGACAGTCTGGATTATTTTTCATGGATGGCTGGAGGCCTTTTTTGGGGTTATAATGAGCAGTTAGATTCTATGACAAAATGGAATCAGAAGGCATTAGATTTACTCATCGACTCCAATAATATAGATGATTTTTATAGGTATTATAATTTGTTTAACGACTCTTTGAAGCCGTCACTTGGGCGAGAGGGTAAAAATATTAATCGGGAATACAATCTGCGATACGCATCCTATATTTCTGCAAACCAGTCTTATTTGCAAGTGTATTATTATAACCAGAGGGCCGATTGGGCTCAGGTGTTACAATCGATGAAACAGATGTTTGAATCAGAAATTCAATTGCAATTTCCTCGTCGTAATAGACTTTATTTAGCATTCAATTATTTTAGCATTATCGGTGTGAACGCCTTTCAGACTGGAAATTATGAGGGAGGCAAGCTGTGTCTTGATTATCAATTTGAAATTGCGAAAGCGATTCGAGAAAATATTCCTTATGCCAAGGCGTGGGCCAATCAGGGATATTCATATTATTCTCAGGCCATATTTGATTCAGCACTAGTAGCCTACAGGGTGTCGGAAAGCTTTTTTAAAAAGGAGCCATTCGACTCCGCCATCTCGGCGGTATATTCAACCATTGGATTAATCTATAATTCACTTACGCAATATGATTCGGCGGAAACCTATGCTAAAAAAGCACTCCAGGTATGTAGTAAAAATGACTTAACAACTAAAAGTATTTGTTTGAATAATTTGGGCATGGTTTATTTAAAAACGGGCGATTTTAAGGCAGCAGAAAGTATTTTTCGAGAAGCCCTGGAGTACGCTATACTCTTGAAAGATACGTCAAATCTTACTTTGTATTACAGTAACTTAGGAATTGTTTATCAAAACTTTGCCGAGTTTGATGTTTCTGAAAAGTACTTCCTGAAGGCCTTAAGTCTGAATGGCAATAATCATCCTAATTTAGCCACCATTTATAATAATCTCTCTTACTTACATGTGATGTGGGGCAATTTTCCGACGGCTCTTGATTATTGTAATAAAGCCATGAAAGAAGCTCTCGACAACAAATTGGTTGATAAAATAGGGATGATCCTTAATAATTTATCAATGTGTTATCGTAATTCCGGGAACTATGAAGAGGGAATAAGGGTATTGCACGAATCGATAAAGATAAGCGAGCAACTCGGTGCACTCGATAATGTTGCCCTGGGTTATAATAATCTTGCTTTGTTTTTTTCAGAGACGAAGAATTTTGATAGCGCTACCTATTATATGCGAAAAGCATTGCAAATAAATTTGGCACTCAATAGAGTAAGTGAACTAGGAATGAATTACGACAATATTGGAACATCACTCATAAAGAAGAAGGAATATGATAGTGCGATCTATTACATTCAATTGTCCATTGACTTCGATAAGCGGGTCAATAGAACGGAGCGTTTAGCGAATCACTATTCCAATCTCGGAACGGTTTATCTTGTAAAGGAAGATTATGTGAATGCGGAAATCTATTTCAAGAAGACCATTCAACTCTTGGAAGAAATTCGAAAAACGGCTACAGGAGTAGTGCGCAGAGAATATCTGGCACAAGTAATTTTTAATTACCAAATACTGGCACTAGTACAGATGCGTTTAAAACAGTATGAAAATGCGTTTGAGACCATGGAGCTGAGTAAGGCTAAATTGTTAGGCGAACAACTTTCAGGGGCAGACGAATTCAAGCCCGTGACGCTAGCAGAAGTGCAAAAGAATCTTGATGATTCTACAGCAATATATTTTTTTAGTAGTATGTTTAAGAATGAAGGTCTGGGTCTGATGATTGATAAAAGATCAATAGTGCCGATTTCTTTCCCCGTCGACACCTTGCTTCGTAATTTCAAAAACATGACTACATTAATCCCTGATGCCGAAATTAATCTCGAAGAAATCCTGAAATATTATCGCTCCCTTCTGCTTATTCCCAAAGTAGCTTCGCGTGGTAGCACCTTGCTTCAACCAGTTGGTGAAGCCGCCTCACCGGAGTTGCGTGAAAAGGTTTCTCGCCTGTTGTTTGATTACTTTTTTGGAGATCTCAAAAGTAAGTTATCTCATTATAACACCCTTATTATTGTACCCGACGGAGCGATTAATTTTCTTCCTTTTGAATCATTGCTCGATAGCAGTAACCATTATTTGGCTGAAAGGGTAAACATAGGTTACGTACAATCATTGAGTATTGAGCAAACGATAGCAAAAAGGGAATATTCCAAAAGCAGAAAATCCATACTCGCCTTTGGCGGCGCAAATTACAATACACCTACACCCATGGCTAAAGTGCAAACGAAGGAGGCTCGAGAAGTGATTGCGGTTGAAGCGGCAAAAGTCGCTGCGGTCCGTGGTGCCCTATCCGATTCTTACAATAAATTGGGCTATGGGTCATGGTCGAATTTGCCGGGAACCAGGGCCGAAGTAGAAAAGCTGAAAAAGATGTTTCCATCTTCTTCCTGTGATGTTTATGAAGGGGCGTTGGTTAACGAAAAAAAGATCAAAGAATTATCCGAGTCAAACCAATTGATGAATTATAAAGTGATTCATTTTGCTACTCATGGTATGGTAGTGCCGGAAGTTCCGGAGCTATCAGCACTCGTCCTCTCGCAAGCTGAAACCACCAGTGGTGAAGATAATTACCTACGCGCCGATGAAATTAGCAAACTTAGAATGAAGGCTGATTTTGTGGCTTTATCGGCCTGTGAAACTGGATTAGGTAAAATCTATAAAGGAGATGGGGTAGTGGGCCTGACACAATCGTTTATGATTGCAGGGGCGAATAGTTTAGCAGTTTCATTATGGCAGGTAGCCGATGCCTCGACCTCTGAGTTTATGACCGGCATTTATAGTTTGTCGGGCATTGATAATAATTATTTAAAGGCATTAAGTACCATGAAACGTAAATTTATTTCAGGAGCTTATGGTGAAATATACAAAGCCCCTTATTTTTGGGCACCATTTGTTTATTATGGCAAATTTCATACCTACTAATTTTATTGGAAGCTGATAAAGGAAGGCACGGGCCTGTTTTTCTCGTGTTACAATTTCTATAATAATGTGGAAATAACTATTATGTTTGCATTGCAATCACTCAATGTTTTTTATTAAAAAATCAATTATCCATGAACACAGGATTAAAATTTTCACTTTTTGTATTCGCCGCAATCATTTTTATAATGCTTCATGGTAGTTGTAAGAAAAACACGCCGGCGAATCCACCCCCAACGGGACAATTACCATCCTTAACAACGAATGCTTTAAGCCTCATCAAATCAACCACGGCCAGCTGTGGTGGAGATATCTCTTCCGATGGGGGATCGTCAATAATTGCACGTGGTGTTTGTTGGAGCCTTGGAAGTACGCCGACACTTTCAAACAACAAGACGAATGATGGCGCTGGTTTTGGGAGTTTCGTGAGTGCGATCACAAGTCTTGCTCCTAATACAAGTTATTACGTGCGGGCTTATGCTACCAACAGCACTGGAACAGCCTATGGCAACGCACTGTTTTTTACTACCTATGCAACAGCTGTCGGCGATAATTACCTCGGTGGTATTATCGGATATATTCTTCAGCCAACCGACCCGGGTTATGATGCAAGTGTTCAGCATGGCCTAATTGCGGCACCAACCGACCAAAGCATTGGCATACAATGGTATAATGGTATAAACATGTCGACGGCGGCATCCGGAACAGCGATCGGTACAGGGAATGCAAATACGAACAAGATTGTTGCTGCACAAGGAGCAGGAAGTTATGCCGCTTCAATATGTTTTGATTTGAATTTTGGAGGATATAGCGACTGGTATTTACCAAGTAAAGATGAATTACTTCGTTTATATACCAACCGGGTGGCTATAGGCGGATTTATTAATAGCAACTATTGGACATCATCTGAAACTGGGGGTATCTATAGCGCTTGGGCAGTGTTTTGGGCCGCCGGCACCCCAATTGGCACCACGAAGGATAATTCATTTAGGGTCAGAGCCATTCGATCATTTTAATCGAAAAATACATTACTACACTCGAAAAAAATTATTCATTCTATAGCATTTTGCCGATCACTAAAAGTGAATTGATTTAATATTTACAAGTTCTAATTTGATCGTTTCCTTGATACAGAAATCATCGGTCCGAACTGGCCACCCAACTCCTTAGCGTTTAAATCGAATAGATACATCTGCGAAATAGCACCGTCTAAAAATAAGGCATTATCGCAATTAAAAATGTCGCGAAAAAACAAAGCAAAATCATAAAAGTTCGATTCGTTACGTGTTAAGGCAAATACAATTTTCTTCTGATTGTTTTTCTCTAAGCCTACTCCACTGCGTATTCTGAGGTTCTTTGACCCTTGCTTAAAGGCATGGTGTATTTCCCCACCGCTCACTAATAGGGGTCCCGATTGCGTTGCAAGTTTTAAATTTCGCAACTCTCTGTTGCTTTGCAACATCAGTATTTCGGTGCCGTCAATATGGGCTGTATGCTTTGCATCAAGGTAAAAGACCCCATTAGGCTTGAGGTAAAAATTGGCATTGGGTATATCTCTGCCGGTATCGAGAGCAAAAAAATATTTTGATTTTTCTTCTATATACAATCCTTCGGGTTCAAAATCAGGAGTAAACATTCCGGCATTGGTAATCATTAGCGCTTGCCTTTTTTCCTCTTCTAATTCTTTTTTTACTGCACCCAAACTAAACAAGTTTTTCTTGCTACTTCTGGCTTGATAGAGATGCATTTGTATATCATCACTATCCATGTTTGCAACAAACAGAAGATACTTTACACGGCGAAAAACAATAGCTCGGCTTCCATTAATGCTAGAGGTATAGCTTTGTATTCTTGCTATTAATTTTTGAAATTCTTTTTTTTTCTTATCCGACTCCTTAGTATGCACATAAGTGTCGATTAAAACCTGTAAGGAATCAATATTAAGGTTAATCGGTGCGTGAATTTCTTGATTTATGGGAGTCGCATTTTTAAACGCACCAAATGAGATAAGACTTAGTATAATGGCGAAAATAATGCTCAGCTTAGAGTTGAAATGCTTCATCACATGATTAGTTATTGCAACGAATTGAAATGGCTCCGGCTATCCCAGGCTTGGAATGTAACACCCTCACTTTTTTGGGTTTTCGGGTTCCCAGTTTAACCAGGTAAGTATTGTAACTTCCTTCATAGAACTCTATTTTAATAGTATTCGGGCTGATGCTGCCATTATTCCATGCTTTTACAATGAAATCGTTTCTCTCGCCGGGAAGGAGGGAAACAGTGCGATTGATAGTGCCATGTTGTTTTAGCTTTATCATCTCCCTTTTTACAATCTCTTCGCCGTTAAAAAAAAACAGAGACGGTATCATTATCTTCTTGCCCGTCGTCATAGAGTAATAAAGTTAATTCACATCGATTGAATTTTAAATCGGGAGTATAACTTACTTTATCAGGCAAGTAGGTTTTAGTAGGAGTTTTTTCATGGGTGTCGGTGGAAATTTTGTTCAAACTAGAAACAGTTACACGAAACGAACATTCTGCAGCGTTACCACTTCGGTCGGTGGCACGATAACGAATGGTGGTAGTGCCAAGTGGAAATACTGAACCACTACTTAATCCTTGAATTAGCTGTAAAGAGTCAATGCCACAATTGTCATAGGCTTCAGGTGTTTCATAGGTGTATAGGACGGAGGTTTCACTGTTGGTGCAGTAAATTACGGTGTCGTTGGGGCAACTCAATACGGGCAATTCACTTTCCTTCACCGTTACCAAAAAGGAGCACTCTTGAACTAAATTAGAGGGTAGTGTTTTTTGAAATCTGTTTCGAGTGGTGCCACAGGGAAAAAAGTTTCCGCTGCCTATCCCTTCGATCAACTTGAAGGCATCATTATCTTTTTTATTGGGGAAGGAATAATTCACCATGGTACCACATCGTATCGGTGTACTCTCTTTAATAATATCGGGAGGACAAAATGACGCATCGTAAATTAGCTTGTTATGGGAGTTAACTACATAAACAGTATAGCTACATTCTGAGATGTTGTTAGCCTCATCCGTGGCAACGAATTTTAAAACTGTTTTTCCTTCTGGAAACAACGAACCACTACTTAAACCATCCTGCATTATAATCTGCGAGTGCGAACAATTGTCTTTCACAATTGGCATGGTATAGGTGTATACAACACCTTTTTTGTTTGGGTCATCGTTGATTAGAAAAGTGTCTTGCTTGCAGTTAATTACAGGAGGTTCATGATCCGTGACCGTGATATTGGTTTTACATGTTTTTGTGACCCCGTTTTTACTTTTCGCTTCATACACGATAGAAGAAACGCCCATTGGAAATTTTGAGCCGGTGGGCAGCCCACTGATTTGCTTTATGCCTAAATTGCCGCAGTTATAGTCAACAGAGGCTTTGTTGAAATTCACTTTTGCATAACATTCCCCAGGATCATTTCCTACTTCTATGTTTTCAGCACAAGCGAATGCTACTGTATCATTTAGTACCGCATAAGAATCTTCTTTGAAACGGGCGAGAATCTCTGTTTCAGTGAATGCGGTATTGTAAATTCTTAAGTCATCGAGTGCGCCACAGAAATATTCCAGATCTCCTGGGATATCTCTTCCAATATTCATGGGTGCATCATTGGCGGAGAAAGTTTTTTCATATTTGAACGTCCAAATTTTACGATCATTTAAAAAAGCGGAGACCATTTTGCCATCATACACCAAGGCGTAAAAATACCATTGTCCAAAGGAGAATTTATTTTGAACATAATTGGTATCGTATTCAGTGAAGTCGGTATTGATGGAAACTGTACTTTGCAATGACGATTGGTAAAATTGCACCCGATATTGAGGGTTTTTATAGGTTTCTTCAAAAGTATTGCCTTTGCAAATAAGGGTCAGCCATCGATTCCCTTTTGTAAAATAAGTACTGTCAAGTTTAAACCAGCAGGTCACAGTAATATTTTTTATCGGTGTTTTTAATGAATTGGAGGAGGGCACTTCTATGTATCCACTCTTCCCATCAAAGTGTAAAGCCCCACATGGGTTTCCAAATCGGTCGCTTGTCGCCTTCACGCCACCATAAAATTTTCCATCGTTATTAAAACCACTGAAGTCGGCAGTACTGTTGTCGAAGGGGTAGTAGGCCACAAGGCCCTGACTCCAAAGGGCAGTGCTGAACACCATAAAAAATAGGATGGTGAATCGTATTCGATAAACTTTTTTTCTGTTGTTTATCATTGAAAATAGTAGGTGAGAAGATTTACAGCGACACTCAAATCCTTCTCACCTTTAATCATCCTGTTATAAGTGCCATCTCTGTCGTAAAGTTTAAAAACGTCTTGATCTCCAGTATCCAAGTTGATCATGAAGTTCACCTCCATGTCTTTAAACTGATTGAGAAACTCTAATGATTTTTTTGAGCCATTATATAAGGTGGCGTATTCCGTCGATTGAATGATTGCATGTACGATCTTCCCTTTCTCATCTTTGCCAATGGCTAAGAATCTACGTGGGGCTATAGCATTAGAGGCGTTTTTAAAAGCGATTTCGAGTTTATTATTATACACTAAAAGGTGCGACTGAAAAACAGTGGCTTCATGGCTCACGGCCCACTTTATAAAGGCTTGCATATCCCAAGCCGATTTTCTAAGATCGTACTTCCTGGTGGTGTCGACATCTGTTCCTTTCAATTGCAAATCACCGTCTTTAAGGTTGGTTACGGTGATACCTCCATTAACATTGACAATAACCAGCCCATCAAAATTATTTGCCAAGGTCTTATTTACAACAACCCCATTATCAATAGTCAGTCCTACCGGAATGCCATCATAATCCATATAAGTGCCGCTCGAAACGAGAATTACATTTTTTCCTGGTACCCATTTCTGATAGCGCTTGTATACATTGTTCCCATTGAAGTCGGCGGCGGCAAAGTATTTGGCTTTAACTCTATTGCCTTCTCGTTTCATATAGATAACATTAAACTGCTCGTCCTTGTATTTCACCGATGATATTTCTACAAAATTCCCGTCATAGCCAGTCCTAGAGGTGTTGTGCACCTTCGGCGCATGAAAGGAAGTAGTAAGTATAAATAAAGAAAACAGGACGATAACGTGCTTCATAATTATTTGTTTTTGAGACCTCGCTTAAAAATATAAAGGTAAGGAAATACCACGAGGAATACGATGAATAATACCGATAGTTTGTAAGGGATACTCGTCGCATGCCAGAATTTATTGAATAAGTAGGACCAGTTTTTTTGAATTGCTTGCGACACCACTTTTTCTAGATAGGTCCATTTTATAGGCGTACTAAACTGTTGTTCTTTTATTCTTTCACTAATATATCTAAATTTATAATTGTATTTAATGGCGTAATCATTCTTGTAATATTCGCCAAGAGTATTCGAAACAAAGCTAAACCAATGGCTGTAAATTACTTGGAATAGGATGGCATGAGGCTCATCTATCTCTGAGTAGGAATTAAACTTTTCGGCCCATTGAATAATTTGAATTAGCGAATCGGGATTATATTTTTTGAATGATGGCTTCATTCTTTCCTCTAGTTTTTCTGTATAGGCAATGGAAAGAATTTCCTGATTCAACATCTCCTGATTTGGATTCAGCGAATCTAAGGCATCTATATCTTTCCGTATGGCATTGATGTCTCTCAAGTTGGCCGAATCGAGATAGCTCGCATAGGGAAATGTTTCTTTTAAATTCTTAAAGTTGATCTTTTCTGTTTGTGCATATAGGTTAAACAAAGATCCTTGGGGTGCCGGTTTCTCAATGGGAATATCGGAAGCATAATCGAGTTGAGCCACAAACACAAAAAATGTGGTGATCACGATACTGCTCAAGAGAAGCAGCCAGTTTAATGGGTTTGAAAAAAATCGATTCATTCTTTTTAGTAAATTCGACAGCAAGCGTTGGCCCGACTACTTGCACAAAACACAAAGCTATTCATTTAACAACATTTCCAAGTTCAATTTATTAAGATTTTCTTCGTTTGAGAGGCGATCTAAATGGTTTTATCTTAATTACTATACAATCTGTTTCATAACATGGTCCTATGCCTTTCACAAAGTATTTAGTGGCCTTCCATACAAAAACTTTCATCGAGTCGCCGTTGCCTAAAAATTTATTAACAGTGCAGGTGTCTTTATACCAATACCATTTAGCATCCTTGCCTAGCAAGCCATCGTGGATGGTTAAGCTCGTATTGTGCCATCTATAAACGGTGTCTTGTCGTACAATATGGGCGAGGCTGATATCCGTATGTTGAGTTACAAAAATGGTGCGCGAGCTGCCGTTTGAAGCATTACAGGTGCCATCTCGTCTAAGAAAATAGGTGCTTGTCTTTAAAGGGTAAAATTCAACGAAAGCTCCTGAAGCCACGATCTTTCCATTAATAGAATCTAGATACCAGTTCCAGATGCCATCGTCATCGATGACATAATTATCTACTTCCATCTCCACTTTTTCACCTTCACAAACCGTCGCTTTCCCTTTGTAAACAATAGCAAAACTCTCTATTGACGGTTCGAGGATATTTATTTCAGTGGACACCTGTTCAGAGGTATCTGATTCGCCTTCGGCACGTACACAATACATTGTTTTTTGTACTGGATTTACCACGATTGAATCTCCTGTTCCGATGCGTTTCGTGAAGTCGTTGCCGGCATACCATGCCCATACTGAGTTTGGCTCTAGGCGCCCTTCAAATACACGGAGTACCACCGCATCACCAGAACATAATGCCTGAGGCGCAAGGATTCCAGTGGCTGCAATACTCGTGCATGTTTCCGACTCTTGCTCAATATCACTGCTAGTGCTAGCGTTCGTGTTCGTGTTTGAGTTCGTGTTTGAGCTCGTGTTTGTACTTGTATTTGTGCGAGTGCTCGTATTCGTATTGGTGCGAGTACTCGCGCTAACGACCTCAATGGGTTTTACAAAGATGCTTATCTGTGCACACTCGGTGATGCATCCTTCGCCTTCTGCACGTACAAAATAGGTGGTGGTTACCTTCGGTTTTACCCTAAGTCTTTTGCCTTTCCCTATTAATTTGCCATCGCAGGTATTCTCATGCCAACACCATTCGGCCTCTTTGCCAAGATACACCCCGGTTACAAGGAGGGTCGTTAAATTCTTAAACGTAATGGTATCTATTCTTAGGGGCTTCACCGAATAAGATAGAGGCATCAATCCAGTTTCGGAATTTTTGTTTCTTGAGGCAAGTACATTATAGTAGGGCTGTATAATAGTTGAAGCCTGAAAACGATTATCTAAGGATTCAAAAATTAATCCATCTACCATTCCTCCCGTCGTTGTCCAAAGTTCAGCACTAATTTGTTGGAAAGCTAAATTGTTATTACAATCAATGTAATTCATGTCCCAGTTCACATAATTAGGCCGTGTTTTATAACGTCCCGTTAAACGTGTGCGGTACTTGAAGAGTTTCCCGTCATCGTCGCAACTATTTTCTGAAAAGTAAATTTGAAACTCAACCACCATATTCTCGTCACTATACACACGCTCCCATTCCTGCCATCCAGTTTGAGATAAGCAGCGAGAAGCAACAAAAAGCAAGAAGATGAAAAATTTATTACGCATCAATTTTCAAAGTAACAAAAAAAATGCAAATTGTAATGGGTGTTTTATGACTCAATTCTTAACGATAACTAAAGACATGTCTAACAATACGTACAAATAAATTGAGTATAATTAAGAGGACTTATTGACGCTCCAACTCCCGCCTTAGAAAGGCTGCGGTGAAACTTTTTTTATTTTTAGCAATTTCCTCGGGCGTGCCTTCACAGAGGATATTGCCACCCCCTTTTCCTCCTTCTGGCCCTAGGTCAATAACCCAGTCGGCCACTTTCACTACATCTAAATTATGCTCTATTACCAACACTGTATTTCCTTTATCCACTAACCGTTGTAATACATCAAGCAGCACCCGAATATCTTCAAAATGTAACCCCGTGGTAGGCTCATCTAAAATGTAAAATGTTTGACCCGTATCTTTTTTACTTAATTCAGTGGCTAGCTTTACCCGTTGTGCCTCTCCTCCACTTAAGGTTGTACTCTGTTGCCCCAGGGTGATATAATCCAACCCTACATCGTGCAGGGTTTGTATTTTACGAAGGATGTGAGGCATGTTTTCAAAAAAGATCACCGCCTCTTCAATACTCATATCTAAAATGTCACTAATATTTTTACTGCGATATTTAACTTCTAATGTTTCTCGGTTATAGCGCTTCCCATCACAGGTTTCACATTTCACATAAACATCAGGCAAAAAATTCATCTCAATTTTGCGCAAGCCACCCCCTTCGCAGGTTTCGCAACGTCCGCCTTTTACATTGAAAGAAAAACGTCCCGGTTTGTATCCGCGTATTTTAGCTTCAGGGAGTTCTGAAAACAAATTCCTCACATCGGTAAATACCCCTACATAAGTAGCCGGATTGCTTCGAGGCGTACGGCCAATGGGGCTTTGGTCAATTTCAATAACCTTGTCAAGGTGCGTTAAACCCTCAATCTTTTTGAAGGGCAATGGTTTTTTACGTGCGTTATAAAAATATTCATTAAGAATTGGGTACAAGGTTTCGTTTATAAGGGATGATTTCCCACTGCCACTGACCCCCGTCACACAAATAAATTTACCTAAAGGCAACGATACATCCACTTGCTTTAAATTGTTTCCCGTACAGCCTTTAAGGGTTAAGAAATGGCCATTTCCGTCTCTTCGTTTGGCGGGAGTTAGTATTTGTTTTTTACCTGTAATAAACTGCGCAGTCAAGGTATTGCTTTTCAGAAACTCACTAGCAGGAAGGTTTGCAATAATATGCCCCCCATGTATTCCAGCTCCTGGCCCCATATCAATAATATGGTCGGCCTGTTCCATCATGTCTTTATCGTGCTCTACGACTAAAATGCTATTCCCTAAATCACGCAATGCTTTTAATGAATTAATCAGTCTAATATTATCACGTTGATGCAAGCCGATGCTTGGCTCGTCTAAGATATACATCACACCCACTAACTGAGAACCAATTTGAGTTGCTAAACGTATGCGCTGTGCTTCGCCCCCGCTGAGGGTTTTGGCAGGCGCGTTCAGTGTTATATAATGTAATCCTACATCGGTCAAGAATTGAAGACGTGTCTTAATTTCTTTTAAAATTTCGAGTGCTATAATCTTGCGTTTGACATCAAATTTCTCATCTAAAGTATTGATCCATTCTTGCAAATTGGAGATTTCCATTTGCGATACTTCTGCAATGTTTTTCTCATCAATTTTAAAAAACAAACTCTCTTTCTTTAGTCGTGCACCGTGGCACTCCACACAAGGTTCTATACTCGCAAACTCTTCGGCCCATTGGGCTAAACTGTCGCTGGTATTTTCGGTAAGCTGTTTTTTTAGCAAGGGCAAAACACCCTCAAAAGGGGAGTTGTAGAGTTGCTTAAAACCTGAATTGTATTCGTAATTTATTTCAAATGTTTCTCCGTCGCTTCCATGTAAAATGATATCTAAAGCGTGTTTTGGTATTTTTGAGATGGGGTCGGCCAACGAAAATTTATACTTCTTGGCAATGGCACGAAGTTGCTGAAAGGTCCAATTTTCGCGTACTTCACCCAGGGGGGCAAGCCCTCCTCGGTTGATGCTTATTTTGTGATCAGGGATGACTTGCTTTTCATCAATGGCAGCCATCTCACCGAGGCCACTGCAGTTAGGGCAACTTCCATAGGGAGAGTTAAAAGAGAAGGTATTGGGCTGAGGTTCATCATAGGCAATGCCATGTTCAGCATCCATTAAATTTTTACTAAAAAACCGAACCACGCTCGTTTTTGAATCCATAACACTGAAAGTGCCATTTCCTGTTTTAAGTGCTTTTCGTGCCGATTCGCTTAATCGTTGTTGCATGGTTTCGTCCACTTCGATGCGATCGATAACAATTTCGATATCGTGAATCTTATACCGATCCACTTGCATTTTGGGCGTGATGTCGAGCACCTCACCATCTACTCTAACTTTGCTATAACCTTGTTTCCGTATTTGTTCGAAGAGTTCTCTGTAATGACCTTTACGCCCTTTTATAACGGGCGCCAACAGCACTATTTTCTTACCTGAATAATCTTGGCCAATGGCTTCAATTATTTGTTCCTCTGTGAGCCGTTGCATCTTCTTACCGCTAGCAAAACTATAAGCGTCGGCACAACGAGCATAAAGCAACCGAAGAAAATCATAGACTTCCGTAATGGTTCCTACGGTTGATCGAGGGTTCTTACTCACCGTTTTTTGTTCAATAGAAATGACCGGACTAAGCCCCTCAATTTTATCAACGTCGGGACGTTCCATATTTCCAATAAACTGCCGGGCATATGCATTAAAGCTCTCCATGTAACGGCGTTGACCTTCGGCATAGATGGTATCGAACGCCAACGACGATTTACCACTTCCACTTAAGCCGGTAATTACCACCAGCTTATTACGTGGAATAATGACAGAAACATTCTTGAGATTGTGTTCGCGCGCGCCGATTACCTCTAAAACGCCTTCTTCGATATATTCCGCCTGTTTCTTTGCGCTTTCTGATGCTTTTTTGGCCACGATTTGTTGTAGGATTTCTTAAAATAAAAATAGGGTTGCAAAAGTAGCTGTTGTTGCCCATATTTAGGCAGAAAAATAGACTACGATTTTCTAGTTCTAACACTCATCATTAACTGCCCTTTGTTAGAGGATAAAGGTTTGGATTGTATATTTATTCTTCCTCTCCCTTCAACGCTTTCTCATAATTGGGTTGGGTTACCAGCTCTTCATAACCAGGCACACAGCTTCTTCTTAGAAACTGAGCTTTATATAGTTTATAATTCATTCCGTCCCAGTGAATGGCACCATTCCAGTATTGCATACTTTGAAAAATATTAAGCAAAATAAATAGAGAGATTAAGCTTAAAGCGCCCCATTTTATAAGTTTAGGAGAGGCCAGTGTTTTTTCAAGGATAACCGCTAACGGAAGCGCCCAAAGTGCAAACATCTCAATATAAGCACGTAAGCCAAACGATCCACCATACCACCAGCACCACCAACTACTAACAACATAGATATTTAAAATAGTAAATATCCATAAAGCAAGGCCGAATTGCGGTAATCTTTTTTTAAGCAGGAACAGTCCGCAAAATGCCAGAAACATGAGCGGGGTATATATAAATAGTCCTTTTCTGAAGCTAAACAGGGTATCGAAAATATGTGGATTCGTAAAGAAAAACGACTCGTTGATATAGGAATAAAAAAACCAGTGATCGGTAACCAACTTCCAGTAAAGCAACTGTGGAATCCATGGAAGGAGGATACCCACTGCGATGATTAGTAGTTGGGTCTTAAAATTAAGCATCCATTGCCATTTAGCTCTTGCCGAGGTGATACTATAAGTATTATAAAGCAAGGGCATGAATCCAATTAAAATATTGGTCGGTCTAATGAGGGTTGCTACCCCCAGAGCCAAACCCAAGAGTATGCTCCGACCCCAGGTGGCTTCTTGATGCCATTTTATGGTCAGATATAAAATCAAGCTGAATAGAAAGAAATTCGGTGCGTGGGTCATTGGGCCTTCCTGAACACTGTAAAAAAATAAGTTTGTTCCCATTCCTAAGATGAGTAGGGTACTAGCACAAACAAACTCACTGAAGTAATTCAGTAATATCTTTCGCAGTAGCCATAAGCCGCAGAGCATATAGAATAAACCACTGAAACTCATAAAAAACTGATACGGCCGGCTAAAACCATCGGCTGGCTTGTGTTTAAGTACTGCAGCGGCATGCCCTGCGAAAAAGAATGGGCTATATAGATAGCTCATCCCCATACTCATTTTAAACACATGTCCACCGTTTGGAGCATCCAAATGCCAGTAACGGCCAGCAAAATTACGCGAAGTATCATCTAAAAATTTAAGTGCGGGGTCGTGTTCGATAAAGGCGGCTGGCAAATAGCTGTAGTAATAATTTATATCATGAATGATAACCCCATTTTCTCTTTTATAAAGGCCACGGTTTAAAATCACCCAAATGCATATCACGGCTGTTAGGATAATTACTCTATAACTTAAACTTTTATAAAATTGCATGATGCTAAATTACATTTTAAAACAAAACAGCTTGCAAAATTTTGCAAGCTGTATGTTTTTAAATTCTAACGTTGCTTAAAACTTACCTCTATATTTCATGGTCTGTGCTACTTTATCCATAGCCACAACATACGCTGCAATACGCATCGGAATCTTGTGAAGTTGTGCACTAGCATAAACGCGTTCAAAAGCTTGTTTCATGACTCTGTCGGCTCTTCTGTTGACCCGCTCTTCTGTCCAGAAATATCCCAAACGGTTTTGTACCCATTCGAAATAAGACACCGTTACTCCTCCCGCATTGGCAAGGATATCCGGAACAATCATGATTTGTTTATCGAACAAAATTTGATCAGCATTCGAGTTGATGGGTCCATTAGCTCCTTCTACGATTAGTTTTGCCTTAATATCAGCGGCGTTGTCTTTGGTAATTTGGTCTTCCATAGCAGCAGGCACTAACACATCCACTTCAAGGGTAAGAAGTTCAGCATTGGTGATTTTCTTTGCGTTGGTTAAGCCTTCCAAGGTGCCTTTGTTACCGTCTCTAAATTTTATGAGTTCTTCAATCTCAAACCCGTCGGCATTATAATAGCCGCCAGTGACGTCGCTAACTGCAACAATTTTCAAACCTTGTGTAGCGATTAGTTTAGCAGAAATAGAACCTACGTTGCCAAAGCCCTGTACAGCACAGGTGGCCCCATTGGGCTTAATTCCCAGTTTGCCGAGTGCGGCACGGCAAGTTACCATTACCCCACGGCCGGTAGCCTCCACACGCCCCAACGATCCTCCTAAAACGAGCGGTTTTCCTGTAACCACGGCAGGCGATTCAACGCCTTTTATTTTACTATATTCGTCCATGATCCAAGCCATTTCCTGCTGTCCAGTGTTCATGTCTGGAGCTGGGATGTCTTTATCGGGTCCAAAAACATCCGACATCGCTGCGGTATAGGCGCGAGTGAGCCTTTCTAATTCACCTTTACTCATTTTACGTGGGTCGCAAGTAATACCGCCTTTGGCACCACCGTAAGGAATATCAACCACGGCACATTTCCATGTCATCCAAGCGGCAAGGGCTTTCACCTCATCGAGGTTTACATCCATACTGTATCGGATACCCCCTTTACTAGGGCCAACGATGTCGCTGTGTATCACACGATAACCTTCAAATACCTGAACGCTGCCATTATCCATGGACACAGGTAAATTAACAATAATAATTTTTTTTGGAGATTGTAGTACAGAAATAGTATTCGAATCCAAACCTAAAATTTGAGCCGCTTTATTAAAGCGATCCATCATGCTTTCAAAAGGATTAGGTAAATCTTTTAAAGGAATATCAGTAGCCTTACTCATAAAAATATGTAATAATTTTTTGCAAACGTACATTATTTTATGAATATTTCAAGGAATTTTAAGTGTATTGGTCATGAACACATACTCCACAATTTTATGAGTCAATGGCCTAGAGTACACCAAAATGGAAGTTCTGTAACTTGGAATGGACGCTCGGGTTTTGATTTCAACTAAGTACTTCTCCAAAAATACCCCATGAAGGGGTAGTGGATGATATAAATAAGTTAAAAAGGCATAAGTTTAATGTATATGCAGCAAATTATCGATTGTTAAGGGTTGCGGCATAAAAATTGCTATATGCACGTCGCACAGAGAAAATTGTAAAAACTACCAGAGCAACTTGAAAGGGGTCAAGTTTATGGTGTTGAAAACAGGTTAAAATGAACTTATTCAGGATAATGACCTGATTTTACCAAACAATTTGAACTTTACTGCGTTCTTCTCATCTAATGAGAATGTTTTTATTTTTTAATTTTTATACTATAACCCCCATTTTTAATACATGAGACAACTTAAAATTAGCCGTCAGTTTACCAATCGCGAAAACAAATCACTCGACAAATACTTGAGCGATATTAGTCGGGTTCCAATGATTAATGCCGAAGAAGAAGTGGAGTTGGCACAGCGAATTCGCGAAGGTGACCAAGCAGCTTTGGAACGACTGGTGAATGCGAATTTGCGTTTCGTGGTGTCGGTTTCAAAACAATATCAAAACCAGGGCTTGACTTTAGGCGATTTAATTAACGAGGGAAATTTAGGCCTTATTAAAGCAGCAAAACGCTTCGATGAAACTCGGGGATTTAAGTTTATCTCTTACGCCGTGTGGTGGATTCGTCAAAGTATTCTGCAGGCTATTGCGGATCAGGCGCGGATCGTGCGTTTACCATTAAATAAGGTAGGGTCGTTAAGTAAGGTGATGCAGATTTACGCCGAATTAGAGCAGAAGCTAGAGCGCGAACCAACTCCTGCAGAAATCGCAGAGAGATCGGAAATGAGCCTTGAGGAAGTAGAAACCGTGCTTAAGACCAGTGGTAAAGCGATGAGTTTAGATGCTCCCTTGAGTGATAGTGAAGATAGTAACTCCTTGTTAGCAGTACTCGGACAAAACGACGAACCGAACCCGGACGATCATTTACTTGACGAATCCTTGAAACGTGAAATCTCGATAAGCTTAAGCTCTTTGTCAGATAAAGAGAAGGATATTTTAAAATATTTCTATGGGCTCGATGGCAATCCCCCGTATAGCTTGGAAGACATCTCGGAGAAAGTAGGATTAACTCGCGAAAGAGTACGTCAGATTAAAGAAAATGCACTAAAGCGTTTAAGGAAATCTTCAAGAAGCAAAATTCTTAAAACTTACTTATAATTATAGTATAATTCTATAATCCAAATCAATGTAAACAAATAAGGCATACCATGTAGGTATGCCTTATTTGTTTAAGTACATCATATATTTTAAAGTCTAAGGTGGATATTAGGAGAGTAATTTCTGTCTCAATATAAATTCATACTGCTCATTATCACGTTTTATCTTCTGCGATGTTTCATAGGTTTGGAAAGCATCAAAAATGAGTTTTTTTAATTCTTCAGCAATATATGGCTTGCGTACATATTGATATATTTTCCCTTTGTTTACGGCCTCAATCACGGTTTCCATATCAGTGTATCCAGTGAGCAGTATTCTAACTGGATCAGGAAAGTCTTTCATTATTTCTTCCAAAAACTCTACCCCCGATTTAATAGGCATTCGCTGGTCGGTAATAATCACATTTATTTTGTTGTGATTTAGAATTTCACGACCTTCATCAGCCGATTCGGCGATAAACACATCAAAATCTATGCGGAAATTCGCCTTGAAAGAGATTAGATTATTTCTTTCGTCGTCAACGTAAAGTACTTGTATTTTTGGTTTTTCACTCATAAAAGGGGTGATTATTTAAATGCAAATTATGCTATATTTGCTTTTTAATATGCAATGTTACAACACAAATATAATACTTCTATAGAAAAAAGTAATAAATTTCAGAAAAATCAGGCTGCTGCTTTTTTTCGAATTTCGAATGAAGATGATTTATATTCTCTCGATCGACTCATTCAGGTACATAGCGAAATCGTAATTCTTGATGAAATAGAGAGCCAACTAAAAGACCTCATTAAGCTGAGGAATCCTTCTGTAAAATTAACTGAATCTGAATTGACAGATTTAGTTCAGGTGCATGTCGGTGATAAGAATATTGATGAATACGGAGTCTGGGTTTATTATCCATGGTGCAATAAACTTGTACATATTTTAGATGAGGAAGAGTTTATAGAAGTAAGGACAAACCGAAATAAAAATAAAATAACAAAAGAAGAACAGGCCTTACTTGCAACCAAAAAAGTGGGTGTTATCGGATTATCGGTTGGACAATCGGTTTCGGCAACCATGGCCATGGAACGTTGTTTTGGAGAAATTCGCTTGGCCGATTTTGACACCCTGGATTTAACCAACTGCAATAGAATACGCACGCCAGTATATAATATTGGCCTTTCGAAAGTGGTTATTACAGCTCGTGAAATAGCAGAGATTGATCCCTATTTAAAGGTAATTTGCTTTTTTGAAGGCTTGACCGAGGACAATATGGTTGATTTCATGAATCAAGGAGGAAAGCTTGATATGATCGTTGAAGAGTGTGATAGCGTGGAAATAAAAGTGATGACGAGAGTAAAGGCGAAACAATATTCCATTCCGGTAGTGATGGAAATGAGCGACCGGTGTATGATTGATGTTGAACGCTATGACCTGGAACCCGACTTGAAAATGTTTCAGGGCAAGCTGGAACACCTTGATTTAAGTAATTTGAAAAACTTATCGCCTGAGCAGAGAATGATGTATATGTACCCCATGGTAAGCGGCGAGAATGTTTCTAATCGTTTGAAAGAATCGGTGGGCGAGCTTGGTAAAACGTTGTCGGCATGGCCACAATTGGCTTCAGCAGTGGTACTTGGAGGTGGAGCGAGCACTGACGTAGTACGTAGGATTTTGCTCAACCAAACCCAAGTATCAGGAAGGTTTTATTTTGATATTGAGCAGTTAATAGTGAATAAAGATCTTGCAAAATGATGAATCTCTGTTTCCTCGAAAATTTTAAACAAAAGAAATTAAATGATTAGGATTCGAGCTTTTCGGGCCATTGATGAACCCCAAACCTGTCATAGGTTTTTGGCGGGACACCGGAAGGTATTGGAAGAATTTAATCTAGAAAACATCTCCACAAATACGCCTCTTTGGATTGAGCACGCTAACACGTATGTTGTAATTGGCGAGTATGAGGGAGAGTTAATTGGAGGGATCAGAGTGCAGATTGCAGATGGCAATTTCCCGCTACCTGTAGAGGATGCTGTAGGGCATTATGATGCAAATATTCATAAGCTTGTTAAAAAGTATTCTGATGATGAAGGAGTTGGCGAGTTATGCGGGTTATGGAATTCAAGAAAACTGCCACCTAATTTAGGAATCACAGTTTTGTTATCGATCGCCGCCGTATCTGTTTGTAATCAAATAAAGATTAAGCACTTGTTTGCTATTGTTGCAGGCTATACTCTTGCAGGAGCGCGAAGATTGGGATTCGAAATCGAAAAAAGTGTCGGTAATAATGGGGAGTTTACCTACCCCAATTCAAATTTTGTGGCACGTGTGCTCAGAATGAATTGCTTAACACTGACAGCTTCAAATGCCCAGTACAAAATCGACATATTGGAACTGAGGGCGAATCGACAACTTGCCAAGAAAATTAAAGCAGGTAACATGGAATTAGATTCCGAGTATAACCTTGAATTAAATACAACACCTCCCATTATAACGAACCTAGAATAAAAACAACATTAAAACAATGAAACAATTTTTTTTAGTCTTCCTCTTCCTGCTAAAAATTACGATACTATTCTCTATTGAGCCGGTCGTATTCAAAAATGGCGATAAGCCGCTCCTAATCGGGAAAAGCATTGAATATTTTGAAGATGTCACCAATGCAAAGACGATTGAAGGCGTGAGTTCCTCAGCTCAGTTTTTACCGCATCGAAAGGATGTTGCAAATTTTGGGTTATCAAATTCTTCTTTTTGGCTGCACTTTTTTATCACCAACAACTCGAACCAGCAAGACTTGCTATTTGAGGTAGCACAACCCTTATCGGATGAAATTGAGCTTTATTCAAAAAATGCAGATGGTTCATTTACGCTAAAAAAGGCAGGCGACAAGTTGCAGTTTGACGACAGAGACTATCGTTTCCCGGCTTTCATCTTTAAACTAAATATCCCGTTTCAAGCTTCAGGCGAATATTTTTTGAAGGTACAGAACCATGAACAACAACAATTACCGCTTTATGTTGGAAGATATGATGATATTATTAATAAGAATATCGAAAGCGAAACTTTAATCGCGATCTACCTTGGAGTTGTACTCGTGATGTTTTTTTATAATTTATTTTTGTATTTTAGTATCAGAGATCGATCCTACCTATACTATGTTGCCTATGTGATAACCATTGGTATTACACAAATTACTTTATTAGGGTATGCGTTTAAGTTTTTTTGGCCTCATAATATCTGGTTGCAAAATAATGCTACCTATATCTTTAGCAGTCTTTCCGGAATCGCCATTGCGGTTTTTCTTAAAGATTTTCTAAGCACCAAGACGGTTGTTCCTAAACTAAACAAGGTTATTGATGCACTTATTGTAGGGTACATTCTCTGTATTCCTGTAGCGACCTTGTTCCATCAGCATATTATGGGATATTATATGCTGCAAGTTTTAGGCTTAGGAGGAGCTTTGGTAGCCATTATTACAGCCATTTTTGCATTACGAATGAATGTAGCTTCGGCTCGTTATTTCTTAATTGCGTGGATTGCATTTTTGCTTGGGGTCATCCTCTTTATATGCAAAGATTATAACATCATCCCTTACAACGCCTTCTCACTCTATACCTTGCCTGCTGGTTCCGCCATCGAATTGGTACTGATCTCCTTTGCTTTGGCCAATAGGATTAATATTTTGAAGCAGGAAAAGGAGTCATCTCAGTTGATGGCTTTGAAAGCAGCTGAGGAAAATGAAAGACTGGTGCTGGAGCAAAATATTATTTTGGACGCAGAGGTAAAAGAGCGTACCAAAGATTTGCAATTGACAATGAATGAATTGAAACGCTCAGAGGTGGAGCTCGTCAATCGGGAGAAGATGTCTTCGCTGGGTTTGCTTACGGCAGGTATCGCACATGAAATTAACAATCCAATAAATTTCGTTTCGGCAAGTGTTTCGCCTCTTAAACGCGACATTCATGATATCTTAGGTTTGTTAAATGAGTATGATAGCTTAAAAGGCGAAGGCCTTACAGTCGAGAGGTTCCGTGAAATCGAGTTGATGAAGGCCAAACTAGATACCCCATTTATTGTGGAGGAAATTAATATGCTTCTTGATGGAATTGAAGAAGGAGCGCTACGAACAGCGAATATTGTAAGAGGGCTTCAAAAATTTTCTCGTTCCGATGAACATATTATTAAGAATGCCGATTTAATTGATGGTATTGAAAATACACTCACCTTGCTGAACACTCAGATCAAGGATCAGATAACAATCATTAGGGATTATCAAGCAATACCATTTCTGGATTGCTCTCCCGGCAAGCTAAATCAGGTGTTTCTTAATATCTTGTCCAATGCCGTTCATGCCGTTCAGAGTAGTCCTAAAAAGCAAAAAATTATAACCATAGCTACTTTTTTGAAAGAAGAAATAATCCATATTAGCATCAAGGATAATGGAATAGGAATACCCAAAGAGGAATATGAGAAGATATTCGACCCTTTTTATACCACCAAAGAAGTGGGTAAAGGCACTGGGTTGGGATTGTCTATCTCTTATGGAATAATTAAAGATCATAAAGGAGAAATTATTGTGAATAGTACCCCAGGCGAAGGTGCCGAGTTCCTTTTAAGACTGCCTATACCCAAGTAAAAAAATGAAACCTAAAATTCTATATGTCGATGATGAGCATCAAAATTTAACAATTTTCTCATCCCTTTTAAGAACCAAGTACGAAGTATTAACTTCGGTCACTGTTTCAGGCGCGTATGATATCCTTCATGAACATAAAGACATACCCATTGTGATTTCAGATGAGCGTATGCCTGAGCAGAGAGGAATTACTTTTCTTGAAAATGTGAAGACCATAAACCCTGATTGTATTCGGGTATTACTCACTGGCTTCGCCGATAAGGAAGTGCTGGAATATGCGATTAACAAATCAGGAATTTCCTGCTTTATTGAGAAACCATGGAATGAAACCATTGTACATGTTTCACTCGAAAACGCGATGGAGCTCTACAATTCCAAGCAACTTCTAAAAACACGAAATGCAGAACTTCAGAAATCGAATGACGCCTTAACCCGATTTACTTATAGCGCCTCACATGAGATGCGCTCCCCACTCACCAACATTTTAGGGATTGTAAAAGTGTCAAGATTAGATAGTGACATAAGTGATTTGAGGAATTATTTCAATCTTATTGAGTCATCCGTGATACATCTTGACGGTTTTGTTAAAAATTTGATCGGGTTTTATAAGAATGCCGGAATTGAACTTGAATATCATGAGGTGGATCTGCAGAAAATCGTAGATGATATAGTAGGCTCATTCAAGTTCATTGAAGGCTCAAAAAATATTACGTATAACGTAAACATTGATAGCGCTCATAAATTTGTTTCCGATTCGGCTAGAATTAAAATGATTTTAGCCAACTTAGTTACAAATGCAATTAAATTTCAGAAGAACGATGGTACCCCTTCAGAAATAAATATTACCATTACCGTTAACAGTACTGAAGCCAACATTGTGGTAAGTGATAATGGTATTGGTATTGATGAGGAAGAACAGAAGAAATTGTTCAATATGTTTTATCGTTCACTCCATCCGCGTTCAGGTACAGGCATTGGGCTATTTATTGTGAAAGAGACCGTGGAAAAGCTGGGAGGTAAAATTATTTTATCATCCAAGAAGGAGGTAGGCACTACCTTTAATATTACACTTGCAAATAAAATAGAAACAAAATGACACAACATAGATTTATACTACTGGATGATAACCAGATAGATTTAATGGTGAGTACGCGGTTATTACAAAGTTGGTTTGTGAATGCCGAAGTTACCTCATTCAATAATACCACCGATGCCCTTGAATTTTTTGGCAAAAATAAAAATAATCTTTCCGTGCTACCGACTGTCGTGTTACTCGATCTCATTATGCCAAGATTAGATGGATTCCAGGTTGTGGATGAGCTTGAACGTATCCTGATTAACATCCCATTTAAAATTTTCTTGCTTTCTTCCACCATTAATGACGCTGATTTTGACAAAGCTAAAGAAAACCGATGGGTGCAAACTATTTTAAGTAAGCCTTTAGAAGTAGATGTACTAAGTGGTTTGATTTAAATTCTGGAGGGCTTCGTTTTAGTGAATAGAAAATCAAGGCTAGAATATAACGTATGTTGAGCTGCGATTTATCTGACGCCCCAAAAGGTGGGCGTAATTAGTTTTTTAATAGCTCGTTCATAAGCAGCAGTAGCATTTTGAGCAGAAACGGTCAGTTTATTGGAGGACCAATTCCCGTCATGCTAAAAACAGGATATTGTATTTTGTTGCTAGCCTATCAAACACAGAATCATCGGTAATTTCTGTCAAACCATTTTATCAAACTTATTTTTCATTTTGTGGTAATTTCTTACTACTTTTGCGCCCTCAAAAAAGCGCATGTGGCGTAATTGGTAGCCGTGCCAGACTTAGGATCTGGTGCCGTAAGGCGTGGGGGTTCGAGTCCCTCCATGCGCACATTGAAAAAAAGAGACGCATTAAAGGCGTCTCTTTTTTTCATAAATGAGGCCAACTGAGTTATACCACAGACATCAAAAAAAATCATCATCATGAGTGTACAACACGAAATTAAAGACGGGAATCTCGCCATTATTACCTTAAAATTAGATAAGGCAGAGGTAGAAAGCCGTTATCAGAAAGACATCAAGGAAGTGGCCAAGAAGTCCAATATGCCAGGCTTTCGTCCGGGCCATGCACCCAAAGGAATCATCGAACAAAAGTATGGTGCAGCCGTGCGTTTTGATGCCTTAAATAGTATGGTGAACGAGAGTTTAAATGCCTATTTGGGCGAACAAAAATTTATGTACTATGGAATGCCCATGAGTATAAACGAAACCGAAGAGAAAGTGGCAGGCGACACACTCGATTTCAAATTTGAGTTAGGCTTGCGTCCTGAATTGACACTAAAAATCGATGATAGCATCAGCTTTGATAGATATAAGGTGAGTGTTGCTGAGAATGAAATCAATAATGAATTAGAACTTATACAACGACGTCATGGCGCCCTTGGTGATGCAGAAGCGGTAGAAAGTACCGACATGATGAATGGCGATTTTGTGGAGTGTAATGACGATGGTACCGTGTTTGAAGGAGGGGTCTCGACCACTGAAAAAAGTATTTTGTTTTCGTCGATCAAAGATGAGGAGCAAAAAGCAAAATTTCTAGGGAAAAAGGTAGGTGATGTAATTTTATTTGACATCTTCAAAACGTTCGGCAACGACACAAAGGAAATATCACAGATTTTTGGCACTCCGGTAGAAGCCGCGAACGATTTTAACCATAGCTTCTCCTTCACCCTAAATAAAATTCAACGCCTTATTCCGGCTGAGTTGAACGAGGAGCTGCTCTCTAAGTACAATAATGAAGAGCGTGAGGTGAAAACGGTCGACGATTTAAAGGCGACCATAAAAAAGGAAATTGAGGAATATTATGCTTCTCAGGCTGAAGGATTGATGGAAGATGATATTATTAAAGGATTAGTGAAGGCACATCATATTAAGATGCCAGATGAGTTTTTGTTACGTTGGATTAAACAACAGAATAAAGAGAAAAGCGACCACGATGTGGAACATGATTACCTGCACGAAAAGGAATATCTGAAATGGAGTATAATACGTGATACTATTTTCGAACAGGAAAAGTATTTTGTTACCGATGAGGAGGTTGAAAATCAATACCAGCTGCTGTTGGCAAATTATATGCGTCGTTTTGGTTACGATCCTCGGACGGAAAACATCCGTGCGGAGTTTGAAAGTAAGTATTTTAAACGAGAAGATCAGGAAGAGAGTGTGGTAAGTATGTTACGTACCACAAAGGCACTGAGTTATATCAAGAACCTTATTAAAATTAATGATGTTCCCATTGATAGTAAAGCCTTAGACGCAGTGAAATTAGAACGTAGCAAACATGAGCATGACCATGGTGATGAGCACAATCACGCCTAAGTAGCGTTTTGAATAGCTGAGAGATAATCTTGTACTAAAGCAGAAGGCGATGTGCAAGTTGAGATTCAAGAAAGGAAAGCCTAGACTTAAGATTTTCCTATAACGGAATTAGTAAGTGGATTTCTAGTATTTCTTCGAAACGCTCATTTTGTTGATTATGTCCCCTTATTTGTCACCGAAATAGGATTATAATTAAATTTGTCAGCCCTTTATTGCCTTATTGTCGTATAAATTCCATTTATTCGCTCTCGCACGGCTTTTGAGTAACCTCCATTAAACAATCTAAAAATTAATTATCATGATATTTAAAAATGAATTTGAAAAATATGCTGTAAAACATCACGGCATCAGTAGCCTTACACTTCACAATTATAAATCGGTGATGGGCAATGTGGAGGGAATGACACGTAGTATTATCGAAGAACGTGCACAGCCTTTTCGTGAAATCGATGTGTTCTCCCGTTTGATGGCCGACCGTATCATTTTTCTAGGTACACCTATTGATGATTATATCGCCAATGTAGTACAAGCGCAGCTACTATTTTTGGAAAGTGCCGACGCCAAACGTGATATACAAATGTATATTAATAGCCCAGGCGGTAGTGTTCATGCTGGCTTAGGTATTTACGATACCATGCAATATATTAATCCCGATGTAGCAACCATTTGTACTGGTATGGCAGCAAGTATGGGAGCGGTATTAATGTGTGCTGGAGTAAAAGGCAAACGTACCGCTTTGAAACATGCACGTATCATGATTCATCAGCCTATGGGAGGGATGCAAGGCCAAGCTACAGATATGGAAATTTCATTCAAGCAAATTTCAATTCTAAAAAAAGAGCTCTATGATATCATCTCAAAACATAGTGGCAAAGATTACGATCAGGTATCCAAAGATAGCGATCGCGATTATTGGATGACTGCTGCCGAAGCTAAAGATTATGGCATGGTAGATGAAATTTTGCTAAAAAGCAAAAACGAGAAAAAGAACATTTTATAATTTTTAAATTACTACTTTTGAACAGCCTCAACCCGCACCGAAGGTTGAGGCTGTTCTTATTATTATTTAACATCGATGAAAAATAAAACAACCAAAGAAATAACCTGCTCTTTCTGTGGCCGCCCTCAAAATGAAACGGGGATGCTGGTGAGTGGCGAAAATGCTAACATATGCGACTCGTGTATCTCACAAGCCAATGAAATGCTCGGTCCGGAAGGGGGGGCTAAAGGCAAGAAAAAAACTTTAATTTCGGAGTCGCTTAAGAATAAAAAAATACCTACTCCTGCCGAGTTGAAAGCATACCTTGACGATTACGTCATTGGTCAGGATGAAGCCAAGAAAGTTCTGAGTGTTTCTGTTTATAATCATTATAAAAGAATATTGAAACAAGGAGAGGATGATGGTATTGAAATTGAGAAATCAAATATCATTATGTTGGGTGAAACGGGAACGGGTAAAACATTATTGGCCAAAACGATCGCTAAGTTTATTAATGTCCCATTTTGCATTGCCGATGCAACGGTACTTACCGAAGCCGGATATGTTGGGGAGGATGTTGAAACCATTATTACCCGACTGCTTCAAAGTGCTGATTATAATGTAGAGGCCGCCGAAATGGGTATCGTGTTTATTGATGAAATTGATAAAATTGCCCGCAAGAGCGATAACCCTTCCATTACCCGCGACGTGAGTGGCGAAGGGGTGCAACAAGGCCTGCTAAAATTACTTGAAGGCACCGTTGCTAATATTCCACCTCAAGGTGGACGGAAGCATCCCGACCAAAAGTATATTCAGGTAAATACTCAAAATATTTTATTTATTTGTGGAGGCGCTTTCGAAGGTATTGATAGAAATATTGCCAACCGGATGCAGGCGCAAACCATTGGTTATCGAAGTGATTCACAAGAAGCTCAATTCGATAAATCAAAACCGTTACAATATGTTTCTCCAGCCGATTTGAAATCTTTTGGATTAATTCCTGAAATTATTGGCCGCTTGCCAGTCATTACTTTTCTCAATCCGCTCGATGCCAATGCCTTAAAATTGATTTTAACAAAGCCTAAAAATGCTCTCTTGAAGCAATATAAGAAGTTGTTCAAAATCGATGACATTAAACTGGAAATTGATGATGAGGTGATAGAGCTCATCGTAAGCAAGGCGCTTGAGTATAAGTTAGGGGCTCGAGGTTTACGTACCATCTGCGAAGCCATTATGCTCGATTATATGTTCGATGCTCCCGACCATAAAGGGGAAGAGATAGCGATTACTTCTAAATATGCGAAGTCGAAAATAGAAAGGTTAAATTTCAAAGCGCTCAACGCGGCATAAATTCAAATTTTTAGCAAAGGAAAGCATTGTCAACGCTCATCAATTTGGAACCCATCGAAAGCTATTCTCATGATAGCTATGATCCCTCTCAAAATCACTTATGTGAATTGTGGTTTATGTGTCATTCGACGGGTTTTAGTTATGCCATTTTCGATGGTCATCTAAAAACAGTTGTCAATTATAATAGCTTTGAGGTGGTCGATTTTTACCAGATAAGCCCCAATACGCTTCAGGGGTTTTTGGATGGTATCGCGGTGTTTTTAAACGATTTCAAAAGCGTTAAAATTGTTTTCGAAAATCAATTTTACACGCTGATGCCTGCGGCTTTATTCGATGAAGAAGAGGTTGCTGCGTATTATAATCTTAAATATAAATTGGCTGAGCACGAGCAACTCCTCAATCAACGCATTCCCGATTTTGGCGCTCAAATTATTTATGCAGTTCCTCAATTTATGTTTAATCAGTTACTGGGAAAGTTTGCGGAAAGCTCTATTCGGGAGCGTATCAAAGTTTTTCATCACGCCCATGCGCTGTTGTCGGCTTTATACTATCAAACCAACCATTTAAACAAGGAAGTTTGTTACGTTAATTTTTGCGATAAAACTTTTGATATTGTATTGATTAAGAAGAGTGGTTTGCATTTTTGCAATACCTATAACTATAATAATCCCGAGGATGTTTTATACTTTGTGATGCATGCTTATCAGAATAATCAGCTCAATCCAGAGGTCAATGAATGTTATCTAAGCGGGTATCACATCGAGTTAAAAGTGATCAAAGAACTCCTCTTCACATACCTAAAAAATACGAAAGATATTGAATTAAGTCATGTGCCTGCATCGGTGCATCAACCCTCCACCATTTTTTTATTACAGCATTGCGTATAATTTCAGGAGCACGAAAAGGGTTAATCGTTAACGTATCCCAAGGACTGCCAGTGCGACCTACCACTGACAGAGCGAAAGAAAGCATCTTTAATATTTTAGAAACCCAATACGATTTGAATTATCTGCAGGTGTTAGATCTTTTTTCTGGCACTGGCAGCATGGCTTTTGAATTCGCCTCAAGAGGTGCGGCAAAGGTACGCTGCATTGATGCCGATAGTAAATGCGTGAAGCATCTTAAGGAGGTGCAACAGAAACATGCTTTTGAAAATGTTGAGGTGGTGAGAAGCGATGTGTTTAAATATTTAAAACATATGGATATTGGATACGATATAATTTTTGCTGATCCACCTTATTCCTTGCCGAATATTGAAACCATTGCCGAGCTTGTTTTTCAAAATAACTTTTTAAACAAAAATGGGGTCTTAATTGTTGAGCATCATAGCAAAACCATGCTACCTAAAAACGAGAAATATACGGATGAGCGTGTCTATGGACAGTCGGCGTTTACATTCTATAAGAATTAACTTTTTTAATTCAACCCGTCACCCAGCCCGAGAGAAATGAATGAGAGAGAATCATATAGCGGCACTATCTAAATTTGGTAGAACAATAAAAAAAATCGTACTTCGTATTCCCAAATGAGAATTGCTTTATTTCCCGGCTCCTTCGATCCTATCACCATAGGACACTACGATATTTTGGAACGTGCTAAAATATTGTTCGACAAGATCTATATTGGGGTTGGTAAAAACTCCTCTAAACAGTGTCTCTTCTCACTCGATGAACGACTTTTGTTTCTGAATACCTGCTTTGCGGGCGATCCAAAAATAGAAATAACGCAGTATGATGGTTTAACAGTAAATTTTTGCTTGCAAATTAATGCACAGTTTATTTTACGTGGATTACGAAGTGATACTGATTTTGAGTATGAAAAAAATATTGCTCAGATTAATAAAGAAGTGGAGCCCACCGTTGAAACAGTTTTTATGGTGTGCAGCCCCGCTTATTCGGCAGTAAGTTCTACCATTGTAAAAGATATTAAACGTAATGGAGGCAATATCTCTCGTTATATTCCAAAGGCATTGGCGGGCATCATTTAGATTTCAGTTTGAGAAAGCAACGTGTTGTTGGCGAAGTTGAAAAATTTTAATACCAATGTATCTTAAGGCCTGTAATTAAAATCTAAAGCCAATACAGAGCCCAACTCTAAATCCACTTGAATTTCCGGTATACTGCATTTGAGCGTTATTATTGGTAATGGCCAAGGTGGACGTCCCAAGCTTGATATTATCTTCAACGAAACTTACTAGCCCTTGTTGGTCTACTTTTGTAAAGTCGGCTTCAGCATTGAATACCGCTTTCGAACGCCCAAATTGTATTCCCCCAAACCAGAAATCAATCACAAATCTTCTGAGAAACGATTTTTGGTAACCGAGTAATACTCCAGGATGTACACTTCTCATATGCCCTGTAAAAATGATAGGCATCGCCGCACTCATGCTATCCTTGTATATTAATGTCGCATGAATATTGGTCGTTGAAAATCTTAGATAAGGGGCAATATAGAAGCCATTGGGCGCGCCTTTACGGCTCAGGTAAAGGCGTATCTCAGGGGTGAAATAAACATTGCCAGAAGTAGAGAGTTCTGTCAAAGATACTTTTGCCCGAGCGGCTATCAAATTTGAATTGGTGATGGTATCCAACACCCTATTGATATAAGTGCCTAAACGCATCTCGGAGTTATAACCAGCCTGAACACAAAAGGAGAAATTTCTGAAGACTATTCGCTCATATTGAAACGAGTAGGTTTTTAGAATCAGGGGTACCACATTTATTTTTAAGACGTTCTTTGGATCGCCTTTAACCAATCCCAAGGCCTGAGGTGGGGCCGCTTCCGTAAATTTGAAGAGTATGGTAAAACAGCAAACAGCAATGAAATATTTCATTTATTTAAATTTAGCACTAAAAACGAAATCCGAGGCATAAGCCAGTACGTATTCCTGGGAATGGGAACCCAAATTTTAAAGAAGCCTCCGTGTTGGTCATCCCCGCTTCAAGCCCACCTAAAAACTTTATGCCGTCAAAGTTGGCTTGTGCATCTGCGACATATTGATTTTTATCGGTGGTGCTGAAATCACCCGTGGCCTTCATACCTATTTTATTGCTACCATACTGCAATCCCAAGATCCACCAGTCTATGGTGAAGTTTTCGCCTAAATGCCATTGGTTGCCCATAAGTACCCCCACATTGATAGAAGTCCAGTTGCCCGTATAGTTGTAGGTTTTCAGCGGTGATAAATTATTATCCCGATGAATGGCTAAGGCAGATATTCCATAGCGAGCATACCTAAGATAGCCGCCCAAATAAAACCCATCGTTGCCCTCACCCTTAAAATAATATCGGAATTCAGGTGTAACCTGTATTCCACCGGTAAATTTAGCACTCGACACTTGGTTAATACTTCCGTTATTGGCTATGGTATCGATGGAAAAAATTGAGCTGGGCAGGGAGCGTGGAAGGGAATATCCAAAATGAAGCAGAGCCGCAGCATTGTCGTTAAGCACTCTCTCATATTGTAATGAAAGGGTTTTAAAACCAAGGCTGTAGAAGTTTAGTTTTACCGTGTTGGGCTTTTCCATCTGAGCATTAGCGGCAACATAAGTGATAAAAAAAAATAGGGTAAGCGTGATACTTTTCATGATTAGGTATTAGTATTTAATAAATTTAGCTCGTCAAATATAAAATTAGAAAATGAATTTATGTTATTAAATGGACTATTTTTTTGACTCATCGCTTTGGTCGATGCAATTACAATATCCATTTTATAAAGCAAACGAATTTCTTGTTCTACATCTACCACCAGCATTACCAACTCAATACTACTCAAAATTCCTTCAGCAGCATAGAGAAGCGTGTGTGCAAAAAAAGGTCCGCCCGCTGGTTTAATAAGGGTTAATTTATCGATAATTATTTGTGCGATTTCCTCTTTATTAGGTATTAACATAACGAACGGTTTGGTCTATGATCTTTACTATTTGTTCAATCTGCAAATGATTAAGTTGGCTGCCAGAAGGCAAACATAGGCCTCCTTCAAAGAGCATCGCAGCATTGCCGTTAAGATATTTTTTATAACGCAGAAAAGCGGGTTGCAGATGCATTGGTTTCCATAAAAACCGACTCTCAATATGCTCCAGTTTTAAACTGTGATAGACTTCAGCGACGGACTCTTTGCCTAAGTAGAATGTACTTAGCCAACGATTGCTATAAGCATTTAAGAGCTCCTTTTGTGAAAATAAATTCGATCTCAATTCTGGTTTAAGGAGTTGCCAGTAAAGTGAATGATTCTTCCTACGGGCTAAGACGCGCTCATCAATTACTTTAAGTTGTGCCCTCCCGATGCCGGCCAAAATATTACTCATACGATAATTATAGCCCACTTCCTCGTGGTGATAGTAGGGTAAATTTTCTTTGGCTTGATTGCTTAGATATTTAGCACGCTCCACATACTCTTGGTGTTTTGAAACCAGAACACCTCCACCCGAAGTGGTGATAATTTTATTTCCATTGAAGGAAATAACACCGATATCTCCGAAAGTCCCCAACTTTTTAGCATTGTAGGAGGCTCCTAAAGCATCGGCAGCATCCTCTACTACCTTAATATCAAACTCTTGACAGATGGATAAGATTTCAGTTATTTTTGCCGGAACACCATAGCTATGCACTAGAATGAGAACCTTAGGTTTGCGTTGTTGCTTAATTAAATCTTCTATGGCAGTGCGAAGAATTACGGGGTCAATGTTCCATGTATCTAATTCCGAATCTAAAAAAACAGGTTCGGCACCGAGATAGAGGATTGGATTAACACAGGCGGCAAAGGTAAATGTAGGGACTAAAACAATATCATTTCTTTCAACGCCAAGAATAGCTAATGCCAGATGAATTCCTGCGGTAGCCGACGTGATTAAGGCAGAATAAGGAATATCGAGGTATTCTTCTAAT
>CAIUDH010000104.1 GCA_903897855.1 uncultured Bacteroidota bacterium
GATTCATTGTTTTAACTTTACCTTAATTATGATGACAACAAATATCGATATTTCGATTTTTATCATAACAAATAAACAAGTTTTAAATTTTTAATTTATCACAAACAAAATACTATTATTCACTCTTTAACCATCCCATCCTATGAACAAATCCTATGTAAAATCGTTAATTCTTGCTACCTCTATTGGCATGTTGTTATTCTCAGCAATTCATCATTTTATGCAATAGTTCTAAGTCGCCAAGTCTCTTGAAGGATCTTAATTCTTCAAGTGAGGCGATTCATTACTATGATTGATGAAGCCCAAATGCCCCCTGCTGGGTAGAAGAGAAGATGTAAACTTGTAAATGGCTTCGTTGCCAATCATTATTTTTTTTCAGAGTTAGACACCTTTTATGTTATATGGAAATGCCAGTTTCTGTATTGATGTTTGGAGATTTAATTTGTTTTATTTTTCTGACTAAGTATATTGAGCTATTTTTGAATTATGTTCAAAAAGCTTTTAGGGGGTATCTTACTGGTTCTGCTTTTAATAGCGGCCTATATCGGGTATCAATGGTATTTTGCCAACGATAATTTTACACGGCAGATCAATTTAGTGCCCAGTGATGCAGTGTATGTATTGCAAACCAAAGAGCCGGTAAAAAACTGGAAGAAATTTAGCGATAGTAAACTATGGCAACATTTTAAGCAGCATCCTAAATTTGCTGAAATTGCCAGGAGTGCCGATGTTATTGACAAATTCTTAGAGGATAATAAAGGTTTGTTGGGCAGTTTAGGCAGCCGCGATTTTACACTCTCAGCCCATGTTACCAAATTTAATGATTATGATTTTTTGTTTATCATCGATTTAAGTAATGCCTCTAAAGTTTCCTTGCTAAAAAACAATCTTGAATCGGTATTCGCAAAGTTGGGTTATACAGTTACGGTTAGAAACTACAAAGCCGAAACTATATATGAGTTGCGGGATTCCAAATCTCGTGAAATACTTTATTTAAGCCTGGTTGCCAATCAGGCCGTCTGCAGCTATTATGGCTTACTTGTGGAGCAGGCCATCGACGAAAAGGAGAAGACAAGTATTGCCAAACAAAATAAATTTATTGAGGTTGAACAAAAAACCAGTGAGAGCGGCCTGGCGCGGCTGTTTATAAACTATAGCCACTCGAGCGAGTTTCTACGTTGTTACCTAACTAATTTGAATGGGGTGGCTGCCGATATAGGTTCCACCTTGGAGTATTCTGGATTAAGTTTGCAGCTTGACGACGACAATATCGACATCTCTGGATTCACCAATTTGAAGGATTCTACCGATGGTTATTTAAAGGCGTTGCTGCAAAGCGGAACAGGGAAAGTGGGAGCCTATGAAATACTTCCCGCTCGCACAGCATCTTATACAAGTTTAGGCTGCGATAATTTCCAGGTTTTTTATGACAATTTGGTGAAAGTATTTCGTAATAACACGACCGAATACAATGAATTTGAAGCGAAAGTTGTTAAGATTGAGAAGCTCTTGAAAATCAATTTAAAGACAAATTTTTATAGCTGGATGGGCGATGAGGTGGTGCTCTCTCAAAATCAATCATCAGGACTCACTACCCGCCCCGAATATATACTCAGTATTCATTGCAATGACATCGATGAAGCGATCAAAAATCTTAATTTTGTTGAAGGACAGATAAAAAAGCGCACTCCTGCGAAATTTCAGAAAACTATGTATCTGAATCATGAAATTCATTACCTGGAAGTGAAAGACTTATTTAGTCTCATGTTAGGGAAGTATTTTAGTAAAATTGAGAAACCATACTATACAATTATTGGAGAGTATGTGTGTTTTAGCAACACTCCCGAAACGATTGTTTCGTTAATTGATGATTATGAAAACAAAAAGACTATAGGCAACGACGAAGCGTTTAAAACCTTTATTCACCAATGTCCTTCAAAATCCTCTTTATTCTTTTATGTCAATGGATCACGCTATTTCAATTCCTTGTCGCAGGAACTAAAAGGGGAGCCTAAAAAAAGTGCTATTGAAAATCAGAAGTATATCGTATGCTTCCGGCATTCAGCCTTCGTCATGATAGCCGATGGAAATGTTTTCGACACTAAATTATTATCTCACTTCGAAATCCCCACCGAGAGCGATTTGGCCACCGATGAAGGCCCCTCTCAATCGATGTTGGACCGTGATAGCTTAAGCGATATGGAGCGATATTATGTGGAGCAGTTCCTCAGTGGCACTATTGTAGAAGACTATGAAAATGGAAAACCCAAAGTAAGGGCCGAAACAACTCAGGGTGTGAAAGATGGGAAGTATCGTGAATATTATGAAGATGGCAGCCTTAAAGTAAAAGGCAAATATAACCACGGGAAAAAGGAAGGTAATTGGCGTTACTATGACGAAAATGGCAAGCGCATTTCTGCTGATAAATTACCAGAGTAAGAAAAGTTCTTTAAAAGAAGAAGTGGCTATAAATACAACATCCAACCTAGTAATTGGCTAAGTAAAATTGAGTAAACATAAAAAGCAGCAATCGCTTGGCTTGATGAGAATGAATTAAAGGCTGAGCAATGCTTTTTTAAAGCTGCATCGGCCCCCTGCAATTAATTATACAGTCTCCGTCACCACCACTTTCTCCATCACATCGCCTTGTTCAATAAGGTCAATTACTTCTAGGCCATCAACGACTTTTCCAAAACAAGTATGCACTCGGTCGAGGTGCGAAGTGTTGTTTCGGCTATGGCAAATAAAGAATTGAGAACCACCGGTATCGCGACCCGCATGAGCCATACTTAAAACCCCACGATCGTGGTATTGGTTATTGCCAGTGAGTTCACATTTGATTTTGTAACCCGGACCCCCAGTGCCTGTTCCTGTTGGGCAACCGCCTTGTATCACAAAGTCAGGAAGTACACGATGGAAAGTGAGTCCATCATAAAATCCTTTTTTTGCTAAATCGGTGAAGTTTTTAACTGCTATTGGTGCATCTTCTTCGAAAAAATTCAAGGTCATTATTCCTTTAGATGTGTATATTTGTGCTGTAAACATGGTACGAAGATAAAAAAAATCATTCATTTTTACTTGCCTCATGCTTAAATCATTAATTTTAAATAACAATCCAATATCATGAAATCGCTTCGATTGCTACTTTTTTTTGTTAGCATCTCTGCATTTACTTCATCTTGTTTAAAAGACCATTGTAAGCAGCAGGTGCGTATGTATTTCCCGATTTATAAAGCACGAGAAGTACTATTGTCGGAAGTGAAATTAAAAGCTCCTCAAACGATAGTGCTAGCCGGCAAAATTTTTAGTTATGGCAATTATTTATTCATCAATGATGTAGATAAAGGCATACATATCATTGACAATTCAAATCCGGCAAGTCCCAATAAAATAGGGTTTCTCAATTTGGAAGGGAATATTGATCTGTGGGTGAAGAAAAACCTGCTCTACGCCGATTGTTATGACAATTTATTAGTTCTTGATATCAGCGACATCCATAATATTAGATTGGTAGAGACGCTGCCAAATATATTTCCGCAACGCAATTATAATGGGGCGGCCCTCGATGCCACGAAAGGTTATGTGGTAGGGTGGGAGCAAAAAGATACCACTTTAGAGATGGATTGTAAAAACAATACGAATGGTTTATTGTATGGGAATAAACGAGGAGCTGTTTATACCATGGAGTTAAGTGCTTCGGGTGCTTCTAGCTTTATTCCACCCTCAGGCCTTGCTGGATCACTTACCCGTTTCAATGTCACCGGCGATTTTTTGTATTGCATCGATAACAGCACCATCCATAGCTTTAATATATCACTTCAAAAACCACTCAAATTAGCTGATATTGCTTTGTCTTGGGGGTTGGAAACAATTTTCTCCTTCGATTCAAACTTATATATAGGCACCTCAACAGGGGTGTTAATTTACTCTTTAATCACTCCTGCGACCCCCATATTTGTGAATAAAATGGAGCATGTAAGAACCTGTGACCCGGTCATAACCGATGGACATAACGCCTTTTTAACACTTCGAGGAGGCAGTGCTTGTGGAGGTTTTAATAATCAGATGGATGTGTTGGACGTTAACAACCTTAAAAATGTGAGCCTGTTAAAATCATACCCGCTTACCAGCCCCTACGGTTTAGGGATGGACGATAATCATGTGTTTGTTTGTGATGAGGGCTATGGGGTAAGGGTTTTTACTCGCACCAATGTAATGCAGATGTTGGAAATTAATAAAATTGTTGTCGAACATCCACGAGATATCATTGTGCTTGATAAAACATTACTGATTTTGACCGATACCAAAATGGTTCAGTACGACTATCAGGATATTAATAATATTAAATTTTTATCCCAGATAAATTAATGATGAAATCTATCGCATTTCTTTTATTCTTAGTTTGTATAATCCAAGTAAAGGCTCAAAAAGAAGTTGCCGTTTATCTGCATAACGGGTCTAAGCTAATTGGAACTCTAGGAGTAAGAGATTCCGTTTCGGGGGTGGTGAAGGTTAAAATACAAGGTGGAAGTGAGCTAGCAGTAGTTTTTCATGATATCGATAGCATTCAACCATTATATTCAAATGCAGCACTGCATTATGGCCAGCCTTATTTAGCGCTCGGATTAGCCACTGCTGTAAATTCCAATGCAACCCTCTTTCAATTTGATATTTTAGCGGGTTACCAATTTAACAAGAAGTTTCAAGGGGGTATCGGATTTTGCTTTTCTGATTTAAGTGCGAGTTATTTGGATATGAGGTACTATATTTATCAAAAAGACTTTTATTCACTGGGTGTTTATACACAACCAGGAATTATTCTCGATGGATGGTTCAGCAATAACTATTACTATCAAGGAAAGACATCAGGATTTTATTCGAATACGGGGCTTTCGATTAAATTACTTGGCCGAAAAACAACCAATTTCTCTTTGAATGTAGGTTATCAATACATCTATGAAAAGGAAGTGTATAACGATTACACCGGAAACAAAACGACGAACATCTATAATCTTAATCATTATATAATACAAGGCATCTTTGCTTTTTAAGAGGATGCTGCTATTCTTCCTTCAGTAGTGGTTTTGATGCATATTTCATGCTTCGCCATGGCAAGTGCAAACTCAACAGCAGTCTAGCCGTAAGCTCAACCTTTTATCGTACCTTCGCGCCGTGAATTATGTACAGGCTGAAAAAGTTTCCAAGGCTTATGGAATGCGGGTTTTATTCGAAGATATTACCCTTGGAGTGGACGAAGGACAAAAAATTGCACTCGTGGCAAAAAATGGTTCGGGCAAGACTACCTTATTAAAAATGATTGCGGGTTTAGATACCCCTGATACCGGCGAGATTAACTCCCGAAACGGAATTACCATCGGTTATTTACCACAAGACCCTGATTTTGATGGAGAAGCGACCGTCATTGAAACCATTTTCAATGCCGACAATCCTACGATTTTGGCCATAAAAAATTATGAGTTATGGCTCGATGCCCACGCCCACAAACATACCAAAGAAACCGAAACGCAGTTACAGCTTGCCATGGAGGAGATGGATCATTTGAATGCCTGGGAGCTGGAAAACGATATCAAAACTATTTTAACGCAGTTCAAAGTGGCTTTCTATGATCAGAAGGTAAACACACTCTCGGGTGGTCAGAAAAAACGGTTGGCTTTATGTATACTGCTCATCAATGCACCCAAGGTAATTATTATGGATGAGCCTACGAATCATCTGGATATTGAGATGATTGAGTGGCTCGAGATTTACCTCTCCAAAAGTAATATTACCTTACTTATGGTAACGCACGACCGATACTTTTTGGATAAAGTATGCAATGAAATATTGGAAATGGATGATGGGAAATTGTACAAGTACAAAGGCAATTACGGTTATTTTTTAGAGAAGAAAATTGAACGAGAGCAGAGTGAAACCAGAAGCGTGGAGAAAGCCAAAAATTTATATACTCGAGAGCTCGACTGGATTCGTCGTCAGCCTCGGGCCAGGGGCACAAAATCCAAATCGCGGGTGGATGCTTTTGATGACGTAAAGAAAGAAGCGCATAAAAAGCTTGGGGAAGATAATGTGGAATTGAACATCAAAATGAATAGGGTAGGAGGGAAAATTCTGGAATTGAAAAATATCTCTAAGCGGTATGATGACAAAAAATTAATTTCTAATTTTTCATATACCGTTAAACGTGACGATCGTATTGGAGTGGTGGGAGCCAATGGAACGGGCAAGTCGACCTTGCTTAAAATTATCACGAATCAATTAGCGCCTGATGCCGGCAAAGTGGTTTTAGGCGATACCATCGTTGTCGGTTATTATTCTCAGGAAGGCCTACAGCTTAAAGAGGATAAGCGTGTGATTGAAGTAGTGAAAGATATCGCAGAGTTTATCCCGCTGGCAAAAGGTGGTAGCATCACTGCCAGTCAGCTGTTACAGAAATTTTTATTCACGCCCGATCAGCAATATACCTATGTATCGAAACTGAGTGGGGGAGAGCGCAAGCGTTTGTATTTGCTTACTATCCTCATCACGAATCCCAATTTCTTGATACTGGATGAGCCTACGAATGATTTGGATTTGATGACGTTGAATGTGCTGGAAGATTTCCTGAATGATTATGAAGGTGTATTACTTATTGTATCTCACGATCGTTATTTCATGGATAAACTCACCGATCATATGTTTGTGTTTGAAGGTGATGGGATAATCACTGATTTCAACGGTAACTACACCGATTATCGATTGATGTTATTGGAAAAAGAAAAACAAAAAAGGCAGTTAAACAATAGTAATAAATCGTCGAATGCCGCTCAGGAAGCACCTGGTGTAGTGCCCGAGAAACGGAAACTTACTTATAAGGAAAACCTGGAACTTGAAACAGTTCAGAAGCAAATAGCTGATTTAGAAGTAGAAAAGTCGACCTTGGAAATAGAGATGTCATCGGGCAAACTTACCCATGAGCAAATCACCGCAGCAGCCCATCGATTTGAAAAAATAAATAAAGCGATTGACAAAAAAACATTACGCTGGCTAGAGTTGGAGGATTTGAAATAGAGGTGTTTTCGATGGTGCATTTTTAGCTGGGCCCTCAATCACAAAAAAAAACACAGCAGTTGATGCTGTGTTTTAGAGTTAAAGTGATCTTGTTAATTACTTCGTCGGTTGCCCATTTTGTAATCCACGCAACACTTGTAGTTGCTCTTTCAACTTCACAATATTCTTTTGGTGTGCATTGATATCGTCTTCTACTTTCTTCTTCAATGACTCTGCATTTTTACTATTGGCAAAGAACAAGATATTGTTTTGAAGGGTGTCTATATTTTCTTGCAAAATCCGTATTCTGTCTTGCAATTTGCGCGATTCACTCTGAAGCTTAAATTTACCATCCTGCTGCGTTGAAATGCTTTCATAGCGTTGCTTATTCTGATTCTGCTCAAACTCGGAATTGTTTTTTCTCAGGAGATTATAAACGGCATCCAGGGCTACGTTATAACGCTTATACAAACTATCTTTTACCTTAAAGTCGACGTGCCCGGTGGCATTCCATTGGTCTTGTATACTTCTTACTTCAATGGCCATAGCAGCATGGTCGTCACTCTTCGCCATTTCTTCTAAACGTGTACAGAGGGCATTTTTTGTTTCGAGGTTCTGTGAATACTCGGTTTTTTGAGAGGCGAATTTCTCGTTTTTGGTGTTAAAGAAAACATCACATGCCGTGCGAAAACGTTTCCAGATGCTCTCGTTATATTTGTCAGGAACAGGGCCGATGCTTTTCCATTCATCTTGCAGTCGTACCAATTCTTTACTGGTTTTGCCCCATTCAGTACTTTCTTTTAAGGCTTCTGCTTTCAAACAAAGCTCTTCCTTTTTTCGGAAGTTCTCCATGCGAACCTTATTCAGTTCCTTAAAATGACCGTTCTTTTGCTTGTAAAATTCATCAATAACACCTCTGAAATTATCCCAAACAGAATTATGTTCGCGAGGTACCATTCCAATCGTTTTCCATTCGGCTAAAAGGGATTCGAATTCTTTACTTCTTTCATTCCAGTCTTTCCCTTTTTCTATTGGTTTGAGTGCAATTTCTTGTGCTTTAATCACCAGCTCTTTTTTGAGTTGTAGATTTACCGTTTGTACTGCTTCCTGCTCGGTGATATAGATACGATAGCGATCATGTATGATATCACTGGCACCTTTAAAACGCTGCCAAAGCTCTTCACTCACTTCTTTTGGTACAGGTCCTATACTTTTCCAATCCTCATGAAACTTGTTTAGTAAAATCATACACTGCTTCATTGAAGTTTGATTCTTCAACTCATCTACGCGCAAACAAAGTTCTATTTTGGCCGATAAATTTTTCTGACGATCAAGTTCTTTTAATTCGTAATAGATACTTCTGTTATCGTAAAATTTATCAATATAAAAACTATAAGTATCCCAAAGTTTCTGTGCATGCTCTTGGGGGATAACCTTGATACGTTTCCACTCCGACTGTAAAAATTTTATTTGCTCAATGCTATCTTTGCTCTCTTCCCCGTCGACAATTGCTTTTATCTTTTCTAAGATATCCTCTTTGGCTTTGAGGTTGTCGAGTTTTTGTTTTTCTATCTGAATACGTTGTTCTTCTTTACGTTTTCTTAAAGTTTCGAAGGTAGCATAGAATAGATCCTTAGTTATATCCACCTCATTTACGTAGGCTTCACGCTCCCCGCCACCGTCGACAAACTCGGCAAGGGCTACTTGTTGATCATCACGAACAATTTTCTCATAAGCGGGACGTAAGGCTTTCAGCTTGTCGGAAGCATCACGCAAATTATCCAACATACAAGCCTCCTGTGCGGCCTTCAACAATTCGTGTTTCGATAATAAATTAAAGTGTTGTAAGGTAGCCTCAGAAATTTCAGAATGCGAAACACTTTCATCATGTTCGTTATGAATCTCGTTGAGAGCTGAAGTTTCAATCTCATGTTGTGCGATACTTTCCTCAATGGTACTGAGTATGATTGGCTCTGTAATTTCATCTTGAGTAGCATGTACTTCATTTTGCGTTTCGTGTTCTTCAATAACTACTGGAGCTACTAAATTTTCAGGCGCTTCATCTGTTGGTGTGTTTGTATCTACAACATCGCCTAAAGGCAATACAGAAGTTTCAATAGCATCGGTTGAGCTATCGTTTTCAGGGGTTTCAACTACCGTAGTTTTATTTTCGGGGGTAGTTAAATTAGCATCATCATTCATTTGCAAGGGAATTTTTTTAGTACTTAAGGATTTTTAATTTATAATGTTGACTTTTGTGAAGTAATTTTTTTTAAAAAAGATTACGAAAGTAGCAATTTTCAATCAAATATATGGTACAAAAAGTTAAGTTAATCGAATGCCCGCGTGATGCCATGCAAGGTATTCACAAATTCATCCCTACGAATCTTAAAATATTGTACTTGAATTTACTCCTTCAGGCAGGTTTCGACACCCTCGATATCGGCAGTTTTGTATCCCCGAAGGCCATCCCGCAGTTGGCCGATACCAAAGAAGTGCTTGAGAATATTGCTCCTTCTGAAACAAAGCTTTTGACAATTGTAGCCAATACCAGAGGCATGGATGAAGCCGTTAAACATCATAATGTGACGTACTTAGGTTACCCATTTTCGGTGAGTGAGACTTTTCAACAGAAAAACACCAATGCAAGCATTACCCATGCGTTGGAACAAGTGAAATACTTAAAGCAACAATGTGATAATAATGGAAAGATTCCTGTGGTTTATATCAGTATGGGGTTTGGCAATCCCTATGGCGACGCTTGGAACACCGATATCGTATGCCAATGGGTAGAGAAACTAGTCGAATTAAATATTCCAATTATTTCATTGGCCGATACAACAGGTATTGCTGAAGTGAAAAGTATTGATTACCTCTTTAAAAAACTGATCCTGGACTACCCTGAAACCGAATTTGGCGCTCATTTTCATACCTTAAAAACCAACTGGAAGGAGAAGGTGGAGGCGGCTACAAATCAAGGCTGTCGTAGGTTCGATGGGGCTTTTAAAGGCTTTGGAGGGTGTCCCATGGCATCCGATGAACTAACCGGCAATATGCCCATGGAGTACTTGCTGGAGTATTTTAACAACCCCATCGGGATCACACCGGAGTTACTTCACGATATTTTTCGTGTGGCCGATGAGGTATTTTTATAAACCACCACCGAGATAAAGACACAAAGTAATTTGCAATTTCATTTTTAGTTTTTCAATTTAATCAGTATATTCGCGGCCAAATTCATATTTCTCATGGCAACCACAAGATTAAAACGTAAAGACCGCAAAAATAAAGTTGTAGCAAAAAACAAGATTACCTCTCGTAAAGTAGCTACTCAAAAAGTAACTGTAAAGTCACCAAATCCAGTTACTTTTTTAGAGGCTTAGTTTTTCGAACTCAAAATATAGAAGCTCTTCCTACCAACGGAAGGGCTTTTTTTGTTAACTAAAATTTCGGTCCATCAAAATACGTTCAGTCGTCAGTGGAGATTCCAATTTTGATCAAATTGTTTTAGTGTATTCTAAATCAGATGAATCTGATTTATACACTTTTGAATATTATTACGACTAATATATGGTTATTGATTTATTTATCCCTTTATTTGAACAAATACTGCCTAAAATGAAACTCTATTTCAACTTCGTCTTCTTGTTCCTCATCACTTTTGCTGCCATGGCCCAAAATTCAAAAGATCCAACGGTGGGTCTTACCGCTGTGGCCAATGCCGCCACTCCGTCGATTACCCTTAAATGGAGCAAGGATACCACCGCCACGTATTACGCCATCTATAAAAAGACAAAAGAGGCGAATGCATGGGATTCGATTTCGATGGTGGCAAAAAGCAATAATACGTATGTCGACTTGGCAGTGATCTCTGGTAAAACTTACGAGTATATGGTGATTAAACGTACGACCAAAATTGGAGCAGTGAGCTATGTTTTGGCGGGCATTAACAGCACACTTCCTATTTACCGTGGGAAAATGATTTTACTTTTAGATAAAAATTATGCTATCCCACTCGCGGCTGAGCTAATGCAGCTAGAGAGTGATTTAAGAGGCGATGGCTGGGTGGTGATTAGACATGATGTGATTCGAACAGATGCTGTTATAAAGGTGAAGCAATTGGTGCTGAACGATTTTAATAGCGATAAGCAAAATGTTAAAGCCGTGTATATTTTAGGGCATGTGCCAGTACCTTATTCGGGTGGTTTTGATTTAGCCAACTGGTATCCACCCGATGGCCATCCCGACCACGTGGGAGCCTGGCCAAGCGATTTATACTATGGCTCTATGGAGGAAAGCATTTGGACCGATAATTTATTTACGGATATCTCCGGTTCAAGGGTGGAGAATCATAATGTGCCAGGAGATGGAAAATTTGATATTCCTTATCTTTATCCTGATACAGTAACACTTCAGGTAGGACGAGTGGACCTATTTAACATGCCTGCTTTCAGCCCAAATGACACCTTTCTTATCAAGCAATATTTGAAAAAGGCACATGCTTTTAAAATGGGAATTAATGTAGGCGATAAAAAAGGATACATCAGTGATAATTTTGGTTATATGAGTGGTGAAGCTTTTGCTAGTAGTGGTTGGAGATCAATTACTCCGATGTTTGGCGATTCTGTATTCAACCTTGCGGGGAATACTTTTTTTAGCACTCTGAAAACCAAGTCGTCACAATTTGTTTATGGCTGTGGAGGTGGTTCTTATAGTTCTTGCGGCGGAATTGGAACATCAGATAATTTTGCTACCGATAGTTTACTTTATAATTTTGGAATGCTCTTTGGCAGTTATTTTGGTGATTGGGATGTTCAAAATAATTTTTTACGTGCTCCATTAGCCTCTAAAGGCTGGGCATTGAGTAATTCTTGGAGTGGCCGCCCCTATAATTTTTATCACCAGATGGCCTTGGGTGAGAATCTAGGATATTGTATCCTTCGATCTCAAAATAATTATCTCACCTATACTTATAATATCTATCCAAAGAGTGTTTATATATCTTTAATGGGCGATCCTAGCTTGCGAATGAATCCCGTATTGCCTGTTTCGAACGTGGTATTAAGCCGCTCTACTGATAAATTAAAGGTAACGGTACAATGGACCAAGTCTAATGATCCATCAGTGACGTCCTATGCCATCTATCGTTCGCCTTCTAAAACAGCCCCTTTTGTGCTTTCAGGCACTGTTTCTTCGTCGGTTTACACCTATACCGATAATGGCCCCTATAATAACCTGAATTATTATATGGTGAAAGCCATGAAGCCTGAAACCACTTTCAGTGGAATTTATATGAATACAAGTATTGGCATCATGGATACCATCTCGGCGATTAACCCTTTAGGTATTGTCGCAGCCAAGAGTATAGCATTTTCTATCTTTCCGAACCCGGCACAAAATATTTTGCATTTAGCTTCCGAATTTAAAACGGCAACCAAACTTATAGTTCAAATTTATGATTTAAATGGAAAGCTTTTATTAAGTCAACCATGGACCCAAAGTGCCGAGGAGCTACAAATAAATATATCAAAATTGGTGAATGGCGTATATTTCATCAAAGTGAGTAACGACCAAGAGGTGATACATACCGAGAAACTCATCAAGTTGTAATATCCCTAACTTCTGGCATGTTTTTTTGTTTTATCCGTAACACTTTTTTTTTATGAAAAATAAAACAACATTCAAACAACTGATTTCGGTTATTGCTATTGCAATTGGCTTACTCGCATTCTTGTTTACCATGTTTAAGTAAATAAGGATGGAATCTGAGAAAAGAGAACTTTGGATCGATAACCTCAGAGCCCTTGGTGTGATTGGCGTAATTACGATTCATGTTTCGGGTTCGTTGGTTTATCAGTATGCCAAGGTCGACATGTCTTTCTGGTGGATTGGAAATTTCTATGATAGCTTAGTTCGGTTTTCAGTGCCTGTATTTGGTATGATTATGGGGGCAACCATTTTAAGAAAAGAGTATACACTTACCCATTTTTACCTTAAAAGAGGTTCGCGATTAATTCCTCCTTTTCTATTCTGGGCTTTTGTTTATTTAACGTATAACTATGCCTTAAGATACTGGCACGGCATACCGGTTTCCATGGTGGATACGGCACATTGGATCTGGGTTCAACTAAGTAATGGGGTTTCAGTTCACTTCTGGTTTGTTTACCTAACCTTGGAAATATATCTGTTGCTCCCATTTATGAAATTAGCCATGATTCGATTTAATAACAGAGGGATACTAGTCCTGCTAATTTTCTGGTTTGTTTGTCTCGTGGTGAAGTTTTTTGCACCTTCAACCTTTATTCCGGATAACCATTTTACGTATCTCGCTTTCTTTTTGGGTTACCCACTTTTAGGATATTTCCTCGCTACCATTGATACCAAAAGTAACATCATCGCACTCGCTGTGGGTGTCGTCGGTATCTTCATCACGGCCGCCGGCACCTATTATCAAACGCTTTCCAGTGGTTTTTTCACCGAAGGATATTATAGCTTTTTGAGCCCTCAGGTAGCACTTGTGGCCAGCTCCGTTTTCCTTTTGGTGAAACGTAAATGGAATGTAAATAATAAAATAAATATCATCAGTAACCCTATTGCTAAATTCAGTTATGGTATCTATTTAGTTCATATTCTTGTACTTTGGTTATTAGGTTTGATAGGTATTAGTTGGCGTTTTATACATCCCATTTGGGGCGTTTTGTTTACGTCAGGTACCTGCCTTCTCCTTTCAATATTTATTATTTTTGTAGTGCAAAAATTGCCTTATGGAAAATATTTTTCAGGTTGAGGCAGTAGAGGTTGAGATAGAATGAAAAAGGAATAGTTATCTTCGAAATTAATCACAAAACAAATGTTCAAACAAGCAAACAGAATAATTAGAAATTCTATCTATGGTGTGCTTTGTCAGTCACCTCTCGAAAAAAGTCAGGTTAATTTTGGCAATGGTACCGCCTTTATGATTGCCCCTGGAATTTGTGTTACGGCAGCGCACGTGCTGCATTTGGAAGGGGATCGTACAAAACCAATTCATGCTCGAATTGAAGTAATTCGTTCTCCCGACATTGGGCGTCAAATGAGCATGGCGCGTTTCATCGCTGAAGACTTAGATAGAGATATTGCCATCCTTGAAATTCTTAGCCCACAAGATGACTCATGTGTTTGCTTGCATTCTTTGCAAATAGAGAGCGGCACTCATTGTGGATCCTTGGGATTTCCGCTCGCGAAGATGGCGGAGGTTAATAAACAGTTGGCATTTAACCTTGTTGAACGTTTTCAGGGGGCCTATATCTCAGCGTTTCAAAAATTAAGTGCCACCAATCCAAATTTATATGATTTCTACGAAACAGATGGCCTGATGTATGGAGGCTCGAGCGGATGCCCTGGGTTTACAACCGATGAAAACATTTTTGGTATGCATGTGTCGACCATCACCGATGGAGATGCAAAAAACAATGCTTCCCGATTGGCCATCGCATTATGGGTTCCATCGATGGATATCATTACCTTCGCCAACAAGCATGGGATATCTAATTTAAAGGTGAATTAGGCTCCATACTTCAACAAACTAATGAAGGCCGCAAAACATATCCTCTTACTTCACTTCATGGTATTCCTAATATTTGTTGGATGCAAACGAAGTAGTACAAAAAATTCATTCTATTATTGGAAGAGTAACTATTCGAACAGTTTGGTTGAGAAAAGGGTAATCAGAGAGAATCAAATTTCAACACTTTACCTTCACTTTTTTGATGTGGTCTATAATAAGGAATTAAGTAGGGTGAATCCTGTTGCTATCATAAAAATACAGGACACACTACCCGAAGTAGTGATCCCAGTGGTTTATATTGAGAATGCAGCATTTCAAAATACCACTCTCAGCGATATCGACAAATTAGCGGAGCATGTACTTAAATTAATACGCTTGGTAGCCGATAGTAACGACATCACTATAAATGAATTACAGTTCGACTGCGACTGGTCGGAAACAACGAAGGAGAAATATTTTCATTTTTTGGAGACCACTAGAAAACAATGGCCTGGCATAAAACTTAGCGCTACCATACGTCTTCATCAGATAAAATACAAGGAAAGAACGGGTATTCCACCGGTGAACTCAGCCGTGATCATGCTATATAATATGGGCGACTTGGCATCTTTTGTTGAAACCAACTCTATCTTAAATATTGAGAAAGCCCGACTTTATATCGATTATCTTAAAAGCTATACCTTGCCCTATCAGCTAGCACTACCACTTTTCTCCTGGGGCGTAGTCTTTAGAAACGAAAAACTGATCTATCTTAATAATGAAATTGTTGTGGATGATTTAAAGGATACCTCTTCTTTTGAACCTCTTTCGGCCAACCGATTTCTCTGCAAGAAGGGCTATTTTCTTCATGGTAATTATTTGATGCAATCAGATATTATACGTTATGAATCATCCAACTATGACAACGTAAATGAAATGCTACAATTGGCGATAGCATCGGGATCAAACCAAGAAAACGACATTATATTATATTATCTAGATGAGAAAATTATTAACCAATTTGGAACGCAAAATATCCAAAAATTATTTAAGGGTAATTAGCCTCTTAGTGCTTCTTACACTGCCACAGTCGCTGGTCAATGGCTGCTCTTTTGGGCCTGACGAAGATGATGCGTATGTCTCACTATTTGCCCCTGAAACGAGTGGCAGTATTGATTTTACTCCATTTTTTTTTAGTTTTCACGAATTGTATCGCATGCCTACAAATTATAATGAGTCGGGCAACAGTGTATTTACGGATCAAAATTTAACAGAATGGTCAGGCTATTTTACGAGTAAGCTGAGTACTGACGAGATTCGTTCAATCTTATACTCTTGCACCCAACAAGAAGTAGAGCACGATTTATCCGAAGCCATTAAAGGCCACACACCTAAAAAATATTTGTTAGTAAAGTCAATGGCAGTGCCTTTTTTAAATTACTTGTGGTTAAGTAAAAAAATAGAAGAGATCGCCTATGTTTATAAATATGAGAACTGGGAAGCCGTTTATAAGACGACCGACGCCAACAAATCGTCAAAACTGATTGGTGAAATCAAACGTGCCTATGCTCGTGAGAAAAACTCATTCCTGAAACAACGCTATGCCTATCAGCTCTTGCGTACCTATTTTTACAGTCTTCAGTTTAACGACTGTATTGCTTTTTATAATGAGGCCAAAGAGCTGGGCACATCGCCTGACTACCTTCATTATATGAGTCTGAGATATCTCAATGGGGCCTATTACAGAACTAAAAATTATGCCAAAGCAAACTTCACCGCGGCAATTTTATTTGATGAGTTCCCGTTGGCTCGGCCAGAAGCGTTACGTTTTTTTCATCCTCAGGAGGAATCCGATTGGCAGCAAACACTCACTTTGGCCAAAACCAAAAAAGAAAAAATTGCGATATGGAATTTATTTGGATATTATGCCGATCCTTTAACAGCTATCAATACGATTTATAGTTTAGACCCGCATTCAGAATACATGATACCGCTGCTCACCAGAGTGGTAAATATTCTTGAATTACACCATCTCAATACCGATAATGATTTGATGTCGTATGACCGTTTCAAAAACCAAAAACTCAACGATGCCAGCGATATCAAACGTGCGATGATTTTAGCCGAAAGAATCATTACGGAAAAGCAAACCCCCAATATCCCTTTTTGGCAAACCACACTCGCGTATCTTCAGTTTTTAAATATCGACTATCCCACTGCTCTGAAAACGCTTCATTCGATTAACACGAATGAGATTCGGCACGATTCGTTGCTTCAAGGCCAAATACGAATCATCAGAGTTGCTAGTATTGTGTTTGGTTCGCCAATCATTACTTCCGCTGTAGAAGAGCAGATTTCAGACGATTTTAAGTGGCTGGGAAGCACTACCTCTTTTGAAATGCTGGATGGTAATATTTATTACGGAATGGATCCTGAAGTGCAAATTTTACGCCGATATCATGCCTTTTTAACATGCAAAAAAGAACTCGAAAGAAAGTATAGGTTACAGGATGGTGCTGGTATGAAAGCCGAACTTTGCACCTCCAGAAAATGCAAGTTTGAGAGCATCGATGAGATTCAAAATGTGTTAAAATATTTTGACCAGCCACACTCTCAATTTGAAACTATTCTATTAAGTCAATATCCTGTTAGAAAAGTTGACTTGATTGAGCTCTGGGCATTAAAGTTAGCCTATTCAGGGCATTTGACGGAAGCACGAATGAAAATGGAAGAGGTTAAAGAGGCAGGCCATGTGGTGCTTTTAGGCAATCCATTTAACTCTAGAATTGTTGATTGCCATGACTGCGACCATCAATTAGCGCTAAAAACAAAGTACACAAAATATATGTTCATTAAAAAAATGATCGAGATGGATTCAATAGCCAGTCATAACCCTAAGGAAGCGTCCATCAATTATATGCTTATGGGGGTCGGTTTTTATAATATGTCGTACTATGGAAATGCCCGCCTATTTTATGATACGAAGTTTACTTCAGCCTCTTCTAATTACTATTTTTATGAGAACGATAATGAACCTAAAGAGGAACAATATTATTCCAATGAATGGGCCAAGCAATATTTTTTAAAAGCCATGAACGCCGCTACTGACATAGACATGAAAGCAAAATGCTGCTGGCTTTTAGCGAAGACGGAGTTAAATACTTATTACACCGAAGGCCATTCTGACTTTATGTCACCACCGAATTCGGACATCTTGGTGGGTGAATATTTCTTAAAAATGAAATCAGAGTATGCCAACACAAAATACTACGACGAAGTAATCAAAGAGTGCAGCTATTTTGCGAAATATGTTTCTCGGCGGTAAAGGTTGAATTGAACTTACTGTACCATCATCTAAAATAAAACGTTGAGCTTTTTATTTCTGATTCAGGAGTTTATAGAGTTCATCAAGTTTAGGCGATAGGATGATTTCTGTACGTCGGTTCTTTTTTCGGGCATCGGCAGTTTTACCGGAGGCCACTGGGAAGTATTGACTTCTTCCACTAGCAATAACACGAGTTGGGTCGATGCCACCATCATTCACCAAAATTTTGGTGATGGAGGTCGCCCGCAGTACGCTCAAATCCCAGTTATCCTTAATAACGGCACCATTCATCGGCACATCATCGGTATGGCCTTCAATCAGAATATTGATGTCGGACTTGTTCTGTAATACTTTGCCTAATTGAACGATGGCATCTTTCCCTTTTTTATCCACAATGGTACTTCCTGAAGCGAACAATAACTGCTCTGATAAACTTACATATACTTTGCCATCTCTTAACGTTACTGTTAAGTCATTGTCGCTAAAGCCGGTGAGGGCATCACTGATGGTTTTCTTTAAAGCGTTAGAGAGTGAGTCTTTTAATGCGATTTTCAGTTCTAATTCTTTCACCCGATTTACCTTTTCGGCGAGTTCCTTTTCGTTGCTCTCGAGTTCATTCTGTTTGTTTTGAAGATCCGCTTGCAGCGCTTTATTGGCAGCGTCTTTCTTCACCATGGCTTCTTCCTGTGCATGTAATTTTTTTTCCCGCTCCATCAAGCTAGCTTCCATTTCTTTTAAACTGCCGAGGTTTTTTTGGTTTTCGTTTTCTGTACGTTTAAGTAATTGTTCATAAAGGGAATTCAAGTCGTCATATAGTTTTTTCTGTTTGTTGTACACCAAATTCATCTCTGTTGAATCGGCCGTTAAGCGGGAGATCCGCTTTTCATTGCTTTCATAACCTACTTTTAGCGCCGTGTTCTCATTAACTAGAAACTGGGTACTATCTCGGCAGTCGCGAAGGTGGCCTTGGTTTTTAGTGTATGAAGTGTTCAAGTCTTCAAATTTTCTTGGGTTTATACAAGACGCTAAAAATAAGCTTGCGAGTGCTGCTATCATTAATTTTTTCATATCGATGGTTAAAATGTATAATATAGTTTACAAAGATTAGTATTAAAAATTAGTCACGTGTACAAATTTATGCACGATTTGTTTTGTATATGTCCAATTTTAATTACTTTTACATCTTGCAAATCATGCTATCGCTTTAATTTAACTATTAAAGAGGAAAGTCCGGGCAACACAGAGCATTGTACTACCTAACAGGTAGGGGTTATATTGGTAACAGTATAATTACAGAGAGTGCCACAGAAAGTAAACTATTTTGCAGCAATGCAGAATACAGGTGAAAGCGCGAGGTAAAAGCTCACGATAGATAATGGTAACATTATTTATGGCAAACCTTACGAGTTGAAAAGCCAAATATATCGCTGTAAAAGTTGCTCGCTTTGTACAACGGCAACGTTGTAGCAGCGAAGGGTAGGCAGATGGAGCTAGGTAGTGATACCTAGCCAAGATAAATGATAGCTTGGCATTTGAATTTATTTCAGATGTTATACAGAACCCGGCTTATTTGATTTGCATTTTTTTAGGAATAAACATTAACATAAATATCAATGCCAAAAGTACTTATTGTCGACGACGAAAAAGCAATTCGCAACACGCTTAAAGAAATCCTTGAATTTGAAGGTTTCGAAACTGAAGAGGCAGAGGACGGTCCAACTGCGATACAGAAGTTTATGGCCACCAATGATTTTGATGTGGTGCTTTGCGATATTAAAATGCCTAAAATGGATGGCATCGAAGTATTGCAGAAACTTCAAGAGCTCAATCCCGACACTCCCGTGATTATGCTTACAGGGCATGGAACTACGGAAACGGCCATTGATGCTACCCGAAAAGGGGCGTATGATTTTTTGCAAAAACCGCCCGATTTAAACCGGCTTCTAATCACGCTGCGTAATGCCACGGAGAAAACAAACCTGGTATCGGAAACGAAGGTGCTGAAACGTAAAGTTTCAAAAACAAGAGAAATTATTGGCGAATCGTCGGCTATCAATAAAATTATTGATACCATTGAGAAAGTGGCGCCTACCGATGCTCGTGTGATGGTAACAGGTCAGAATGGTACGGGAAAAGAGCTGGTGGCACGATGGATACATGAAAGAAGCAACCGGGCTTCCGGCCCCTTAATAGAGGTGAATTGCGCGGCTATCCCAAGCGAATTAATTGAGAGCGAATTATTCGGTCACGAGAAAGGGTCTTTTACTTCGGCGGTGAAACAACGTATTGGAAAATTTGAGCAAGCCAATGGAGGCACCTTGTTTTTAGATGAGGTTGGCGATATGAGTCTTTCCGCTCAAGCTAAAGTTTTACGTGCCCTGCAAGAAAGTAAAATCACAAGAGTGGGCGGTGATAAAGATATTGAAGTGAATGTGCGTGTAATCTGCGCTACCAATAAAGATCTGATCGCTGAAATAGAGAAGAATAATTTCCGCCTCGATTTATACCATCGTATCAGTGTTATTTTAATCCACTTGCCTTCCTTAAATGAACGCGTCGATGATATTCCATTATTGGCAGAGAGCTTTTTAAATGAGGCCTGTGAGGATAATAAAATTCCACAGAAAACATTCACACCGGAAGGGCTTGAGGAGATGAAAAAAGTAAATTGGAGTGGCAATATTCGTGAATTACGTAATGTTATTGAGCGCTTTGTAATTCTTTGTGGAGCACGAATTACGGAGTTAGATGTGCGCACCTATACCAATCCTACTCGAGGTACCAGTACGGTTCAGGGGCTCTTGGATAATTTCTCTAAGTTTCAGGATTTTAAAGATCATACCGAGAAAATATTTATTCAGGATAAACTTCGCAAAAACAATTGGAATGTGGCTAAAACAGCCTCTGAGATTGACATCCAGAGAAGCCACTTATACAATAAAATTGATAAGTTTACCTTGAATCGGGATGATGAATAATTCCATCTGATGGTATTTTCTATTTTAGTTCGATGACGGTGATACCGCTACCACCGAACTCTTCTTTTTCACTCTCATAGTTGGCCACAAATTTATGTCGCTTGAAGAGTTGCCAAAGTAGGTTTTTTAAGATGCCATCGCCTTTGCCATGCAAAATTTTTAATTTATCGAAACCGAGCAACAGGGCATCGTCTATAAATTTTTCGGTGAGGAGCAACGCATCATTACCACGTTCCCCTCTGATGTCAAGCGTAGTTACGAAAGTGGCTGACTTCATGGTTAAATCGAGTGCCGAATGGCTTATGCTCTGCTTTGGTTTCTCCACCTTAACCAACTCAGAAAGAGCCACGGTACTATAAAGGTTTTCGAAGGCCACGGTAGCCTTTTTATTGTTTATTTTAATAATTTCACCAACCACAGTTTTACCTTGCATCTTCACAAAATCGCCTACTTGCATGGTTTCCGTGGTGGTGTTCAGTGAGATGTCGTCTTTGAATATTTGTTTTTCTAGTACAGCATGTTCGTCTTTCAGTTTTTTTCTTAGTTGTACCGTGAGCTCCTTGTCGGCTTGTGTTTCACGAATCTCTTTTATAATGGCTTCAATTTGCTGATTGGTATTTTCAAGGAGGTTTTTCGCTTGAAGTTGGGCATCGGAGATGATTTTCTTCTTATTTAGAGTCAACTCTTTATTCAAATTCACATTCTCATCAATGGCGTGTTTGAGCTCTTGAGCGTGGACCAGATTTTCTTGTTTTGCTTTATGCAGGTACACACGTTCTTTCTCTAATTCAACCAGTAAATGTTCCACCCTTTGTTGCTTCGCGTCTAATTTACTTTTAGCATAATTAACCACTGTTTTGTTTAATCCTATTTTCTGCGCTATCTCAATGGAATAGCTGCTTCCGGGGTTGCCTACTTGCAGTTGATATAAAGGTTGTAACGTTTGTGTGTCAAAGCCCATCGAAGCATTAAAAACGCCTTGGGTATTATTGGCGAAAGTTTTAATATTGCCAAAATGCGTGGTGATGACACCAAAACTTTGATTGTTCGTAATCTCACTCAAAACGCCTTCGCCAATGGGGCCGCCAAATTGAGGATCGGTACCGGTACATAATTCATCAATGAGCACCAAAGATTTTTTAGCACTGAAATTTACAAAATGTTTCATGTTTTTCAGATGTGAACTGTAGGTGCTTAAGTCATTTTCAATACTCTGTTCATCCCCGATATCAATAAACAAATCGTCGAAAATGCCAGCTTCACTATGTGTGTCCATGCATACAAGTAAACCGCATTGAAGCATATATTGAAGCAACCCAATTGTTTTTAAGCTCACCGATTTGCCTCCAGCATTGGGTCCTGAAATGACACAAATGCGGTTTTCGCGGTGTAGTTGCAAACTAAGTGGGACCACTTTTTTATTGTCTTTATTTAACGCCAAAAACAATAAGGGGTGGAATGCGTTTTTGTAATTTATCATCGCCTCTTTTTTCAAGGTTGGCATATCGGCTTTTAGGTCGATGGCGACCAATGCCTTGGCTCTCACAAAATCGATGATTCCTAGTTTTTTGAAATAGTTTTTTATGGCTGGCAATGAGGGCCGAATGGCATCGGTAAGCTTTATCAGTATTTTTATGGTTTCTCTTCTTTTCTCAAAATACAGTTCGTTAATTTCATTATTGATCTCCAATATCTCTTCGGGTTCTATAAAAAGTGTTTGTCCCGTGGCACTTTCGTCATGTGTGATGCCTTTAATTTTACGTTTATGTTCGGCTAAGATGGGCAATACCATACGTCCTTCCCTCAACGTGATACCAGTGCTGGCTAGCCAACCTTGACTCTCCGCATTTTTAAAAATTGATTGAATTCTTTTTCGTGCCATCGCTTCTTTAGTGCTGATGGAAGTGACGATGTCGAGCAATTCCTTACTCGCATTTTTTTTGATATTACCTTCTTTGTCTAAAATAAATTCAATCTGTGTAACCACTGTCTGGTCATAGGCTATATCGGCCACGATGGCATGCAAAGCAGCATAAATATCTTTCCGATGAGCAAAATAATCAAAAACCCCCTTCATGGTAATTAATGATAACCGTAACTTATGTAATTCTTCTTCATTAAAAAAGCTGCCAGGGGTGACGGCTTTCTGCAAGGCGTTTTGAATGTCGTGGATGGTATCAAGTGGTAATGGTTGGTCCGACGAGAGTAAGGCTTTCATCTCATGGGTTTGTCTTAACCAAAGATGTATTTGCCCATAATCCTGGCTAAAACGGAGTGCATATACATTGACAATTCCAAGGGCACTCAGGCATTTTTTTTCCAAAAGTATCCTGATGGTATCAAAGGAGAGTTTCGCTTCTATGTTTTTGGGGTAGAGCATCGGGTGAACGCAAGACGTGGTGCGTGAATCGTAGTTTATAATTTAGAATGAATGAGCTTCATGGGTGAAGTAATTAAGTGGGTCAAGATATTTATCAGTTTTTAATTTCACTCTGCATCTTACTTAGGTTCTCTATCACCTTCTCGTATATCTTTTCCAATTGTTTCGGATGTTGAACATAATAACTCGTCGACTCCTTAAAATCTTTGTTGGTGGTATTGTATTTTTTAAAGAGGTATTCATAGTTGTTTAATACATATTGAGTGGCACTATCACCCTCCAAAAGCATGGGTGTAACCGAGCCCTCCACCAACAGCACCTCCGTGAGGAGTGAAATCATTTTATCGTCGCCGATAGTATTTTTAAATTTATAACTTTCATTGCTATTTTTGCAATGAGAAAAGAAAAATATAAAAATGAGTATTGAAGGTAATCTGAATCGCATAAAAGAAAAGTTAGGCAAAAGTACCAAACTCGTAGCGATTAGTAAAACTAAAACATTGGCTCAGGTTATGGAATGCTATAATGCCGGTCAGAGAATCTTTGGGGAGAATAAAGTTCAGGAGTTGGTTGCGAAATTTGAAGCCCTGCCCAAAGATATCGAATGGCATTTGGTGGGGCATTTACAAGGCAATAAGGTAAAGTTCGTGGCTCCCTTTGTGAGTTTGATTCATTCGGTCGACAGTTTGAAGCTTTTACAGGAGATTAACAAACAAGGAGAGAAATGCCATCGTGTCATTTCTTGTTTGTTGCAAATTTATATTGCCGTAGAAGAAACAAAATTTGGATTAGATGAGGAAGAGGCCTTCAGTTTATTGGAAAGCGAAGCTTTTAAGCAGCTTAAAAACATTCGTATTATGGGTGTTATGGGTATGGCTACCAATACCGATCATCAAGAACAAATCCAAAGTGAGTTCAGAAAATTAAAACAATTCTCAGAGAAGCTGATACACACCTTCGCTTCTGGCTTGCATCCATTTTCTCAAATTAGTATGGGCATGAGCAACGATTATGAGATTGCCATTCAGGAAGGAAGCACCTTAATAAGAGTAGGCAGCAGCATTTTTGGAGAGCGATAAAAAACATCTTTTGCTCTCAATTCATACATTCTCATTATTTTTTCTAATTTGCACCAAATTTTAAGCATTATATGGATCGTTTTCAAGGTTTAATAGGAATAGTAGTGATATTTGGTATTGCTTGGCTTGTATCTGACAATAAAAGGAAAATAAACTATCGATTGGTAGCGAGTGGGGTGGCTTTGCAACTCATCATCGCCATACTTATTTTAAAAGTGGAGCCGGTGAAAAAATTCTTTCAATGGCTAGGCAGCATAATCACACATATCGAAGGATTTGCGAAACAAGGAGCCGCTTTTGTTTATGGAGGTGTTATGACCGACAATCATGCCGGAGGTGCAGCACCTTATGCAACGCCGGGAGCTTTTGTTTTTGGTTTTAGTGTGCTTGCCACCATTATTTTGGTATGCGTTATTGTAGCCATATTTTACCATTATGGCATCATGCAAAAGATTATTTCAGTTGTGGCTAAAGCCATGAATTTTATCATGCGTGTAAGTGGAGCTGAGGCTCTAAGCAATGTTGCAAGTGCCTTTGTGGGTCAGGTGGAAGCACAAGTAATGATACGCCCCTACTTAAAAGGAATGACGAAGAGTGAGTTACTTGCCAGTATGAGTGGTAGCTTAGCTTGTATCGCTGGTGGAATATTGGTGGTTTATGTTAGTTTCGGAGCTAAGGCCGAATATCTTTTGGCGGCTAGTATTATGGCTGCTCCCGCCGCATTGGTCATCAGTAAAATTGTGATGCCTGAAACAGAGGCCAGCGAAACCATGGGATCCATTAAATTAGAAGTAAAAACACCCTATACCAATGTCATTGATGCCATCAGTACTGGAGCGAGCGATGGCATGAAAATTAGTATGAACGTCATCGCCATGCTTATTGGTTTCATTGGTTTAATTGCCTTACTAAATTTCCTACTCCAAAAATTTGGTTTTTTTGTTCATTTGCCAGAGTTGAGTTTAGATTGGATTTTTGGTAAAATATTTACTCCATTATCGTGGTGTATGGGTACACCGGTCGAAGATTTAAACACGGTAGCTACCCTGATGGGACAAAAACTAACGATCAACGAGTTCATTGCATTCGACAATATGACACATCATGGGTTGAAACCCGTAACTGAAAAAGGATTATTGATTGCTAGTTTTGCCATCTGTGGTTTCGCTAATTTTAGCAGCGTGGGTATGCAGATTGGTGGTATCGGAGCATTGGCGCCCGAGCGTCGTGGCGACCTTGCGAAGCTGGGTATGAAGGCTTTATTGTGTGGTACACTTGCTTCCTATTTGTCGGCCACTATTGCAGGGATGCTGCTTTAAGTAGGCAAAAGTGAACTTCTTTAAGTTATCAACTGATTTTCACTTCAACATCCATTTAAATATCTTAGCAAATGAATTAATTTGCCTGTCATTAATTTGTTTTATATCAATTTCAAAAGATGCCTCAACTCGATCCTGCCCTTATCCTTTATGTGCTCATTGGCTATTTTTTAGTACTGTTCGGAATCTCCATTTATACTTCACGTAAAGCGAATAATAATTCATTTTATCTTGGCAATCATCAATCGCCTTGGTATATCCTGGTTTATGGTTTAATTGGAACAAGTATTTCGGGGATCTCGCTGTTGTCGGTGACCGGCAAAGTAATGAGTTCGTCTTTTGGTTATATGCAAACAGCCTTGGGTTTTGCTTTCGGCTATTTTGTGATTGCCTATGTGCTTTTGCCTATTTACTATCGATATAATGTAACGTCCATCTATCAATATCTAAATTTACGCTATGGGAAGTCGTCGCAAGTTTCAGGATCTATCTTATTTCTCGTTTCACGTAGTATGGGTGCTGCCATTCGACTCAGCTTGATGGCAGTCATTCTTCACAATTTTGTGTTCTCTAAATTATCCGCTGAATTCCCATTCTGGCTTACCGTTCTGATTATCTTAACCATGATTTATTTGTATACTTTTAAAGGAGGTATTAAAACAATCATTTGGACCGATACCATTCAAACCACCTTACTATTACTGACTGTTGTGGTCTCCTTTGTGATGGTTAAAAATTTAATTCATGAAGGCTGGGGTGATATCACAAGCACTTTATATCACTCTAAAATAACCGATTTTTTCCCCAATGGTTTTTTAGGTAAAAATAGTTTCGTCGAGTTATTTGTGTCGGGGGTATTCCTCACGGTGGGCATGACAGGCTTAGATCAAGCGATGATGCAAAGAAGTTTAAGTGCACGTAACTTAAAAGATGCACAGAAGAATTTACTTACCTTTAGTTGGGTGATTGTACTCGTAAATTTTATGTTATTATGTATCGGCGCTCTACTTTCATACTATTTTGCTAAGAACAACCTGCCCTTAGGCAAAACCGACAATATGTTTTTCGAAGTAGCTACCCATTCCTTTGGGGTCGTTGCTGGTATCATCTTCATCTTGGGTTTTGCAGCCTCCACTTTTTCTAGTAGTGATGATGCCATGACAGCAATTACCACTTCCTTTGCAGTCGATTTTTTAAAATGGGATGACTCTAAACCCGAGTGGAAACGCAAATTACTTCACGCTTTCGTGGCGTTATTCCTCTTTGTGCTTATCGTTACCGTTTGCGCAGGTATGCAGGGCGCGGCTATCGACAATGTTCTATTGGTAGCGAGTTATACGTATGCACCGCTCTTAGGAATGTTCTTTTTCGGTATCATCACGCGTAAAAAAGTTAACGACGCCTATGTCGCCATCATTGCCGTTTTAACACCTTTGGCTACAGTCGCTGTTAACATTGGCTTAGGCATGAATTATGTAAAGGAAAATATGGATAAACTCCCGGACGATTTTTTCTCCTATAATTTATTTAACCGCATCATGCTTTATGTGAGCAAAGGCAATGGTAATATTACCATTGTTTACAGTGCGGCCTTCTGTGCTCTACTTCTTTATTTTGCCAGCCTATTAAGTAGTCAGGAGTTGGAATAATTTAAATCGAATATTTTATTCTTGCTTCAAATCGGTTCTGGTCAATTTTATATGCTTTTCTCAAGGGTTGATTGAAAGCAGGTATAATTACTCCACGACTTAGGTATCTTTATCTTTTCGTGGAAGAAGCCAAAGATGGCGGAGCCACTTCCACTCATTCCGGCATAAATAGCACCCTTCCTGTACAATGTTTCTTTAATATTCTTAAGTTTAGGATAGGTTTGGAAGGCGTATCCTTCAAAATCGTTCTCAATCCAGGAAGGCCATTTTTTTAGGTTCCAGTTGGGAAGTTCATGCAGCGGGTGCTTAGATTTTTTCCTGATGACATTTCGAAAGGCTTCTGCGGTATTGATATGAATTAGAGGATGTATGATGAGTAGGTTCCAGCCACTCAAATCGAGTGCTGTTTTTTTTAATTTTTCGCCACGGCCTGTAACAAAACTGGGCCTGTTAGGAATGAAAAACGGACAGTCGCTCCCTAATTGTGAAGCATATTTTTGCAGTTGTGTATTAGAGAGTTCAAGCTTGAAAATTTCATTCAATAATTTCAGAGTGAAAGCACCATCACTACTTCCTCCGCCTAGGCCAGCACCCATCGGAATAATTTTATTCAGATGCATTTTAATGGGAGGTAAAGTATAAATATCATCCAACAAATTATAGGCTTTTACACAAAGATTGGATTCTTTATCGCCCTCAATGGATAAACCGGTGGAAGTGAATACTGCTTTTTGTGATGATTTTTTTTTATTCTCAATAATCTCCAAGGCATCATACCACGGCACAGGCAAAAAAACAGATTCTAAATTATGAAATCCATCCTTCCGTTTCTCAAGAATCTTGAGGCCGAGATTTATTTTGCAATTAGGATACGTAATCAAGGGTTGCTTTACTTATTATTGTCGACTCTTCACCAGCTCGTGTATTTAATTGAATCCAAGTTTTTTTATGATAAATTCAATTTCATATTCTTCACTGGGGTCGTACTCGTCTTTTAAATTATGACCATAAATTTTCCCGAAATTATTCCAAGTGAATGCTTTGAAACCACCTTGATACTCTTTGATAATGGTATAAGTGGTTTTACCGGTCTCTCTATAAATTAATTTCACGAGTATCTTACCTTGGTCTATGGTGAGGTTTTTTAGTTGATTTTCAAATTGCTTTTTCAAACCAGCATCCGCCTTTTTTAGATAGGCTTTTTTCGTCTCTTCATCAGTAATCTGAGCTAAGTTTTGTTCAATAAGTTGCATTCGAAACGCCGCAAGTTTAGCATAGGGCAATGCTCTTTTTACATCGTGCACCAATTTTGCGAATCGTTTCTCGTCATCCACACTGCGTTTCTTCTTTTTGCCTTTTTTCTCTACTTCACGCAAGTTCACTACATAAAAAGTATCGCCTTCAACAATTTGCATTCTTAATACATTATATCGTACCGTATCTATTTGCGCTTGCATTACTACGGCGTTAAAAATTAGAATTACAAATAATATAAATAGGACCGCTCTATTCATGATTTTCCACGTCTATTGATTTGTTTTTTTTTATCAATAAGTAAAGGGTTAAAACAACACCGGAAACAAACAGTATACTGGAAATCATTTCAGCTTGAGTGAAGGC
>CAIUDH010000105.1 GCA_903897855.1 uncultured Bacteroidota bacterium
AATTACGCATCAGGCAAAAACCCGCAGCCGGCATGGAGTGGTGAAGGATGCGAAATGGGCACATATTTATACCTCTTTACAGCGGTTGACGAAGATAATATGCGCCATAACTATAAAGGAACGGTGATGCTGCTGAGATAGGATAATGAAGTACTTCTGCGCCGTTTAGACTCCGCTAACAGAAAATATATTAATGCTATTTGTTAGTGCCAAGAAGAATTAATGGGGCCTACGATTCGCGTCTTTTTATTTTTATCTTCGTGCGGTTAATTACCAACCTAAATTGAGTAGCATCGAACGCCTAGTGCAATTAAATAAAATTATAAAAAACCTACCCGACCATCCCGGGATATACAAATATTTTGATGCCGAGAGTAAAATAATTTATATCGGCAAGGCTAAAAATTTAAAGAAGCGTGTCGCCAGCTATTTTAACAAGGTTCATGATAACAGGAAAACAGCGGTTCTCGTCAACAAAATTGAACATATTGAATTCACCATCGTTGATAGTGAAATTGATGCGTTGCTGCTTGAGAATTCACTCATCAAAAAACACCAGCCGCGATTTAATATCCTCTTAAAAGACGACAAGACTTATCCATCAATAAAAATAACGAATGAGCGATTTCCTAAATTTTATTCGATGCGAAATCGGGTAAAAGATGGGTCGGAATATTTTGGTCCGTATGCGAATAGTAGTATGATGCATACAATACTCGATTTGATACGAACTACGATACCCACACGTAACTGTAATTTAAATTTATCGGCGTCGAACATCAAAGCACAGAAATTTAAAGTATGTCTCGAATATCATATCGGTAATTGCAAAGGCCCCTGCGTGGGGTTGCAATCGGAGGAGGACTATTTAAACTCGATAGCACAGATACGTGAAATTTTAAAAGGGAATATTGCGAAAGTGATCGCATTTTTAAAGCAGAGCATGAATCAGGCTAGTGTGGACATGCATTTTGAGAAAGCTGCTTTAATGAAACACAAACTCGAATCGCTTGAAAACTATCAAAGCAAGTCGACCATTGTGAGCAATTCGTTAACGAATATTGATGTGTTTAGTTTGGCCGAAGATGAGAAGTATGCATTTGTGAATTTTTTAAAAGTGGTGAATGGAATGATCATACAAACCAAGACCCTTGAATACAAAAAGATGCTGGATGAAAGCGCTGAAGAAGTTTTAGAGATGGCCATTGCCGAAGTTCGTGATACCTATCAGAGTGATGCCACTGAAATCATTGTTCCGTTTGAAATGCAACTCATCGATGCTCGCATTTCATTTATTGTACCCAAGGCGGGGGAGAAAAAGAAACTGCTCGACCTGAGTTTCAAGAATGCATTATACTATAAGAAAGACCGACTCGATCAGTATGAGAAAGTAAATCCTGAGTTAAGGGTAGATCGACTCTTAGGCGTTATGCGCGACGATTTAAGGCTCAGTGAATTACCCAAACATATCGAGTGTTTCGACAACTCCAATTTTCAGGGTGCTTTTCCAGTAAGTGCGATGGTTTGTTTTAAAGATGGTAAACCCAGCAAAAAGGATTACCGTCACTATAATGTTCAAACGGTAGAAGGTCCCGATGATTTTGCAACCATGTATGAAGTCATTACACGTCGTTACAAAAGATTACGTGATGAGCATGAACCTTTCCCACAGTTAATTGTTGTTGATGGGGGTAAAGGGCAATTAAGCAGTGCCATGCAGGCCTTGAAAGATTTAGGGTTGTATGGGCAAATTGCAATGGTAGGCATCGCCAAAAGGTTGGAAGAAATTTATTACCCCGACGACCCCTTGCCTTTACATATTGATAAAAAAAGCGAGACTCTACGTATCCTTCAACAGATGCGCGATGAGGTGCATCGTTTTGGAATCACCCACCATCGTAGTCGCAGAGATAAAGGCACTTTGAAAAATGAGCTGGAGGCCATCAAAGGCATTGGTCCCGAAACAGCAGAGCAGTTGTTGCGTGAATTAAAATCGGTCAAGAAAATAAAAGAAGCGCCGTTGGAGCTTCTCGAAAATATTGTAGGCAAAGCCAAAGCGAAGCTGGTTGCTGATTATTTTAAATTGTAGCTATTGTTTCTGTAGCTCTATTACCACGGCCACGGCATTTTTTTCTTTTACTGTTGTCTCAAAAGCTATTTTACCATTCGCTCCAGTAAAATGTACATTTGGTATGAGCAGGGTGCTTAACGCCGATTGAACCCGTTGCCGATAGTCGCCGGTGTTGTTACTGTTGATTACTTTATTCATGCTTTTTATATCGATAGGCTCTTTAGAAATAATAATGGTGATATAATCCTGAGTTCCAATCTCATCAAGTACCATGCTGTAATCGCGTGGGAAGACGCGGGTGCCGGTGATGCCACAGTAGGCAGAGTGTTTTTCTGTATATGGAAATAACACGTAACTCGATTGGTCGGTGTCTTTTCCTAAAACATAGGTGTAGCAAGCGATACTATTGGTAACTTCAATTTTAAATTTTGTTTTTTTTGCAAGCACACGTGAAGTGCGAAAGGTTTCCACTCCAGTGTTACCATCAGCGCTATTCCTTTCTATCGCAAAATAATTCTTGAGGTCTTTACTTATTAACCCGATCGATACATTGAGTTTATCGCTATCCGCATTTGACCGTGCCACCAAAGGGTCGAGTCCATAGGCTTCAACACAAAAATATTTGAAATCTTTATAAGAAATCCAAGCAATACCGTTATCGCCCCATTCTGGGCCCCAACTGTTCATCAATTGAAACCCGCCTCTGCCACCTTCCATATAATCGTCGTATCCGATGACGCACATACAATGTCCGCCAAAACCTTGTTTACTATAGTCGTCTTCGGTAGGATGCCATATTTTTTTACCGATCATCTCTTGCATGAACGTGCCCCCAACGGCCATACCAATAATTACAGGAGCGCCTTTGGCAAGGTTCTGCCTTATGGCTTTCATGTCGATAGTTTGGTCGTCGCCCCCAAGTGTTAACCGGTTGTATCCATTAATTTTAAACTGATTGGCTTCTTGCATCTGCGATGGCTCAGGACGCTTGCTACAGTCGCGGTCGCTATAACCAAACTTGTCGAATGGCAAGGCGCCTTTTTGTTGCATATATTCGGCTGCACGTTGTATGTAAGAGCCTTCGCAGTCGTTATTTAGTTTTATCTGGTTGTATAAAAAGGAAGGACTGAAGGCAATTTGGTTGGGATCTTCTCCAGTGGCCGTCGATTGTAGGATGGTGCGTGCCGCATAAGCACTACCCCAACCTACGCAACTGCCTTGAGAGCCTTGGTTTTGACGATCGGGAGCATATTTTAATAAGCTCACACTCTCAGGTAATTTTTCTTTATCACTTAAGGCAGCAAATACTTCTGCCTTATCAAATTCTTTTGGGCTTAATGCGGCTCCTACCCCAAAACCATTTTTTTGAGATGAGGTGGAGGGTGCTAAATTACAGCCACCCCGGAAATAAAAGATTCCTCCAAGGATTAAAACGACCACCAGCAATTTAGGATTACGCATTAATAATGGCAGAAACATCCAAATTAGGCCACCACCAGGGAATCCACCACCACCACCACCACCACCGCCATTATTATCGTTGTCGTCCTGAGGTGCATTATCCTCATCTTGTTCCATTCTTACAGGCATCTTGTAGGGGTTGTTTTAAAAGTTAAAAAGTCGAATTACACGACACAAAATTGTCTAAAAAATGGTGAATAAAAAAATAGTATATAACACGATTATTGACTTACATTTGAAGTTTTTTATGAACATTATTATTTCGTAAACGAATATTTTGAGTAACATTTTTTGTTGTGAGAGTTGATCCCGAAAAACCCTATACCCTTATATATAGCTTGCTTGAACATGCACAGCTAGGATACCTCATTGAGCCTTTTGTGGTACAACTCAACGATCAGAACCATCTCACCTTTACCCATCAGCGTATTTTTACCAAGACACACGATCTTTTTAAAGACGTGATCACTGAAGAAGATTTAGAGATTATTAAAATTCTGGATGAGTTTGATAATGAATATATCACCAAAAAGTTTTATCGCGACAAGAAGAAAATACGGCCATCAGAATTTTTTCAGAAATATTGCACGCCGGAACTTATCCAAAATCATATCAAACCGTTTATTGAACGACGTATGCAAGAGGTTTTACCTCGATTGGTAAAAAGGCAGTTTTATCTGCAAGGCATAGGCAGTAACCCCGCAGCATACAAGTTGCGAATTGCGGCCGAGCCCAGCAGTGTTCTTTTTCATTTTCGAAAGAATGAGTTGGATACCCGATATTTTGCGACCATAAAAAACGCCGGACAGAAAATCGATTTCATGCAGAATAACGCAAATATTATTTGCAATGAACCAGCATGGCTGCTTCTGAATCGCACGCTGTATTTTTTCGAAGAAGGTATCGACGGCAAAAAACTTACCCCCTTCATCAATAAGAAATTTATATTGGTGCCGAAATCGGCAGAAGAAAAGTTTTATGGCACTTTCGTAACGAAGGTGATTGAAAAATATGACGTATATGCAGAGGGTTTTGCGATCGATACAGTGTCGAATAGTTTTATACCCGAACTGCATTTGCAGCAGAAACTAGATGAGAATTATCATTTTTCATTGTATTTCAAGTATAGTATCGATAGTGTTCATTACCTCTCCACCAGAGATGTGCTGGTTCGATTAGTAACCAAGGACGAACAAATTCATTTCGAACGTTTGAAACGGTTCTTTAAGCTCGAACAGAAAATTGTTGATGTGTTGAAAGAAAATGGATTGAATGAGAATTTTGATAATGGCTTCGAATGTAAAAGTGGTGCACTGTCTGATTTAATTGCTTGGGTTTCCTCCCAGAAAGAGCTCTTGAAGGAAAATCATATTCGGGTAATACAAACCCAAGAAAAGAAATTTGTTTTTGCGAAAACAGAACTCGAAATAAATGTAAGCAGAACCAACGACTGGTTCGACGTACAAGCGGTGGTCAGGTTTGGCGACTATGAAATCCCATTCATACGATTACGGAATCATATTCTCAGAAATATACGCGAATATGTACTTCCCGATGGCACCTTGGCTGTGATTCCGGAAGAATGGTTTGCAAAGTATGCCACCTTATTTCAGCTCAGCGAGAAGGATGATGAGGAGATAAAAATTAAAGCCTATAACTACAGTTTAATTGAAGACTTGCAAAACAACCCAGAGGCTAAAATTCTTCAGCCTTTGTTTATTAATAAGGACAAGATAATCCCATCTATTGCATTGCCACTGTCTTTGAATGCGACTCTGCGTCCCTATCAGAAGCATGGTTTCGATTGGTTTTATTTTTTGCAAAAACACCAAATAGGAGGCATCTTAGCCGACGATATGGGATTGGGCAAAACACTGCAAACCTTGGCATTGCTTCAAAAGGAGAAGGAAGATATGCAAGCGATGAATGAGCGCAACAAAACCGATACGTTGACCCATCAAACCGAGGCTGATGAACCGGTTGAATTAATGAACGAGAAGCCGCCGAAAAATATATTTCATGAAACAGTGGTGCAGCTCGATGTTTTCGGTTTCTCCGATTTACCCGAAAATAGTGGTAAAACTGTGACAGAGAAAATAGAGAAGGATATCCGAGAGCCAAAGCAAAAGAAGGAGCATCGGCGTACCAGTCTCGTCATAGTTCCGAGTAGCTTGGTTTACAACTGGTATAGTGAAGCACACAAGTTCACCCCTAAACTTCGCTTTTATATTCACAGTGGGAATCAAAGAATTAAATCGTCACAAATTTTCTCACTCTATGATGTCGTAATTACCACCTATGGTGTTTTACGAAAAGATATCGCCATTTTTAAAGAAGTGTTTTTTCATTATATTATTTTAGATGAAGGTCAAGCCATAAAAAACGCTTCGTCATTGGTAGCCCAATCGGTGTTTGAGCTGAAGTCGCGCTACCGGCTAGTGCTTACCGGCACTCCCGTTGAAAACACCTTACGCGACCTCTGGAGTCAACTTAATTTTCTGAATCCAAAATTATTGGGAACCCAAAATTATTTTAACCAGCACTATGCGATTCCTATCGAGAAAAACAATATCACTCAAAAGCTAGAGGAGTTAAAAGTAATTACCCGCCCATTTTTATTGCGACGCACCAAGGAACTCGTGGCTCCCGATTTACCCGATAAAACAGAATTCCTCGTAAACTGCGATATGACCGAAGAACAAGAAGAAATGTACGAACGGGTGAAGTCGGAGTATAGGAATGAGATTATTCAAAGAATCGCTGAGGAGGGATTCTCCAAATCGAAACTACAGGTGCTCACCGGCCTCATGAAGCTGCGCCAGATAGCCAATCATCCCTTATTGCATGATAAAGGTTATCTCCATGAGTCGGGTAAGTTTAATGATATTGTAGAAAAGGCACAAAGTGTAATAGATGAAAATCATAAGCTTTTGCTTTTCTCACAGTTCACTTCGTATTTGGCACTCTTCAAAAATCATTTCGATGCGTTAAATATTCCTTATGCCTATCTCGATGGCACACTTACACCTGAACAGCGAAGAGATGAAGTAAATAAATTCCAGAACGAAAGCAATATAAAAGTGTTTCTGATTTCGTTGAAGGCGGGAGGGATAGGCTTAAATTTGACGGCCGCCGACTATGTGTTTTTAGCCGACCCCTGGTGGAACCCAGCAGTTGAAGAACAGGCGATAAGCCGTGCACATAGGATAGGGCAAGACAAGAAAGTGTTTATTTATAAGTTTATCTCCCGCCATACCTTAGAAGAAAAAATTGTGGGATTGCAGCAACGTAAGTCACAGCTGGCGAAAGAAATAACCGAAAGTGAGGAGAACTTCTTCAAGTTTTTAAATGAAGAAGAGGTGAAAGGATTATTTGAGTAGTCTTATTTCTCGTTCAAATTATTCACTTCACGTTCGTCGCGCTCATTGCCCCAAAAGTTAAAAATACTGTTAGATACAAAATTGTGCATCTGCTCTTCAAGGCTTGTTTCTAATTCTTCTAAAAAAGTTATTTCAACTCGGGAAGAATTCAGTCCTGAAATATTTTGTGTGGGAATAATTTTCACCCCATCGTAAACTCCTTGAATGGTAATCATGGCAGCAAAGATTAAAGATTTATATTTGCTAAATGTTTCGGCTAGTTCACCGAATTGTTACCATTTTACAATATAATGCTTACCATATACACCAAACAGCAATTAGCGTTGCGCAATGGACAAGACAAACCCGAAATTTGGATTGCATACAAAGGCGTCATTTATGATGTGTCGACAAGCCGCTTGTGGTTCAATGGAAAGCATTACGAGCATTGGGCGGGGCAGGACCTCACTGAGGAGTTGAAAGAGGCACCACATCATGAATCAGTCTTTCTGAAGTTTAAAATTATAGGCTTGGTGCAACCATAGTTTATTTCACTACTCCTCAAAATCTACTCCTTGTTCCAGCATCTTTTTATTCGTCGATTTCTCGAGCCAGAGAAGCAAACTTGGTAGGATAAGAAGGTTGGAGATGACGGCCACGATTAGCGTAAACGATACTAAAATACCCATACTTATAGTGCCTCCGAAACTTGAAGCAGTATATATAATAAATCCAAAAAACAAAACGAAAGCGGTATAGAGCATGCTCACGCCGGTTTCTCTCATGGTGTTACTTATAATTTGGGAGATGGTGTTGGTACGCAACTTAAACTCATGACGATAACGATTTAAAAAGTATATCGTGAAATCACTGCTTAAGCCATAGGCAATACTAAAAATTAAAATAGTGGATGGCTTCAATCGGATGTCGAGATATCCCATCAGGCCAATGGTGATAATGATGGGAATGATGTTGGGAATGATTGAGATGATGACCATCTGCCAGGTACGAAACAGGTAAATCATGATCAATGTAATGAGAACAAAGGCAAGGATCAAACTCTCCACTAAACTACTTTCCATGTATTTGTTACCCTTTAAAAATATGTAACTGGTACCGGTAATATTTACGTCGTATTTTGCTTTCGGGAAAAGCAAGTCTAACTTCTCTTTCAGCTCTTTTGTAATCACCTCTATTTTAACAGAGCCAACATCGGCCATCTGTGCCGAGATCCGTATCACCCGTTGGTTGCTATCCACCATAGCTCGCAGCAATTGCTCCCCACTGCTATGCTTGCCAATGGCATCCGACATAAAAGCAATTTCCGATTCGTCGGGTAGTGAATACATGGTACTGTCGCCTTGATAGAAGGCTTGTTTGCTGAACTTCAAAAGTTCAATAATGCTTAATGGTTTTGCAAACTCGGGGTAAGTACTCAATATTTGCTGTGCCGTATCTATCTTATAGAGTGTTTCTAAACTGCGTATTCCTTTACGTTTTTTAGTGTCGACTAAAATTTCGTAAGGCATAACACCGCCAAAATTCTTTTCGAAAAAGTTAAGGTCGGTTACAATCTTATCCTGTTGTGGCAGGTCGTCGACCATATATCCTACCGACCGTAATTTCAGAAAGCCCCCAATGGCAATAAGTAAAATAACAATCGTGACGGCATATATTTTACGCCGGTGGTTAAATACAATCTTATCCAGGAATTCAACAATGGATTGTAAAAATTTATTGTCCAGATGTTTCGTTTGTCTTACACTTGGTGCAGGAAGGAAACTAAATATACAAGGCACCATCACCAGTGTAATAACATACATACACATGATACTTAAGGAGGCCACTACGCCAAACTCTTTTAATATTTGCGTGCCGGAAAAGCAGAACACACCAAATCCTATGGCAGTGGTAGTATTCGCCAGAAGTGAGGCGATGCCGACCCTCGATATTATACTTTTGAGTGCCGACGACTTGTCTTTGTTTTTCCGATATTCATAGTGATATTTATTCAGAAAATAGATACTGTTGGGCACCCCAATCACAATAATAATACTGGGAATGAGTCCGGTAAGCATGGTTATTTTGTAGCCAGCCAAAACGATAAAGGCAATGGACCAAATGACACCTACGGCCACGAGTAAAATAGGAATGATCACCGCCGAGAACGAGCGGAAGAAGAGTAAGAGTATGAGCGCGGTAATGAGAAACCCAAGAATTATAAAACGTTGAACTTCCTTGCTTATACGAGTTACATACATGGTACGTATGAGAGGCAAGCCGGAAAGATGGGTCTCAATAGAATTCTTTTTTTCAAATGCTTCGGCTAGTTTCTGGATCGAAGTTACCAAGGCAATTCGGTCGATATGATTTAATTTGAAAGTGTCGAGCGTGATGGCCATCAGGGTGGCTTTTGCATCCTTGCTATATACTAGCTGCCTGTAAAATGGAAGACTTAATATTTTATCGCGCACCACGTTAATCTCTTCCTGGGTTACCGGTTGTTGTTTTACAATTGTATCCAGCTTAAAGTGCTGGGTTACACTGTCCGTGATGATGTTCACAATCGTTTTAAACGACAACACACGTTTTACCCCATCCACTGCCGCAACATCGTCGTTGAGTTTGCACCAGTTGGTAAAGGTTTCCTTGTCAAAAAGATTTTCGCTGCGGATGCCGATCACCATCACACTGCCATCTTCTCCAAATTGCGACTTAAAATTTTCGTAGTATACATTATCGGGATCGTTTACCGGAATCAGCTTTTTAAAGTCGTACGAGATTTCAATATTCTTCGCAAAAAGTGTAAGAAACACGGTGAGAATTAAGACCAAACCTATCACCCAAATACGATAACGTAATACCCAATCGGCAAATTTAACCCACATATTTTAATTGTATTAAGTTTTCAAAAGTAAGGAATTATATAATAGTGTCTTTTTTGTAGTAATGGACGAACTAAAACGAGTCTTTTGCTATCCGTGGAGCACAAAAAAATACTTTGTAAACTATAGGGCACTAATTTTATCTTTGAAGCGTTATTTCATTTATGAGAGCTCGTTTCCTTTTCATTTTTCTATTGATTTCTGCTGGTCTTTTCGCTCAGCCGATAAGTATAGGGTCATGGAATTCGTATCTCTCGTATGCAAATCAAAAATATATCACCCGTGCTCAAAAAATGATTTATGTAGGTGGGGCAAGCGGTTTGTTTTCATTTAATACAGAAACTGATGAGGTGCAACGGTTAAATACCATTCATGGCTTATCCGAATTGGATGTAGCTTTGGTTAGGTATGACCCCACAAATAAAGCACTCTTTGTAGGCTACGAGAGTACCAATATCGATATCCTATTTCAGAACGGCGAGGGGGTGAGTAGCATTTCTGATTTTACTAAGTTTCAGGTTTCCGACGTGTATCGCTACAGTGTGGTGGGTACAAAAACACTGCATGACGTGTTTTTTCAGTATCAATGGGCTTATATATGTACTAGCTTTGGTATTATCGTTTACGATATGCAAAAGCGTGAAGTGAAAGATTCTTACCTCAATATTGGTCCAGGTGGCGCTGTTCCCGATGTACTCGGACTTACCATAAACGATAATAAAATTTATGCCAGCACCAATTTTGGGGTGATGGAGGCCAGTTTGAACGCTTCCAATTTGAGTAATAACACTTTTTGGAAAATTATTACCGACACGTTTCTTCATCAAACCTCTAATAATATTGTGTCGTTTAACAATAAAGTGTATGCCGTTGTCGATAGTACTTTTAAGGTTTACGACGGTAATGTATGGAACCTCTATTCGGGCTCCCAAAAGCATTCTTTGTTTGGCTACGACACCTATAATAATCAACTTCTAACCATGATGGAGGATTCTTTTGTGATTGAGAGTGCCAGCGGTGCTAAGCAGTTTGCTAAAGATCAATATCCTCAGATGGCTTTGCTTTTAAACGATAATATCTGGTTCATTAAAAAAGATTACGGATTAATTGGAAAGAACCTTTCGTCAGGAGCCCTTCGTTTTGTTTCGCCCAGCGGGCCGCGGTTTAATGATGTGTTCTCACTCAATTTTAGCAACAATAAAATGTGGGTCATGGGTGGCAAATACAGTCCTCGTTTGGAACCTGCCTATAGCAGTGCGCAGTTTTATACCATCGAAAATTACACCCCCACTTATTATCCTTTCAATGGCTTGAACTATAATGCTTTCGATACCCTGCGCGATTGTGCCATCTCGGCCACAAGCAGCGATGGAAGCCACACTTATATCGGTACCTTTAATTACGGACTTATAGAGCTGGTGAATGGTAGTATCACCAATGTGTTGGGCACTTCAGCTCCGGCTAATTTTAAGGTACGTTCGGGCACTGCAGGCGGTGTAAAAGTATTGGGATTAGCCTACGATGCCGACGACGTTTTATGGGCCGTGAATTTTTTGTCGGGCGATAAACCAATTTACTGCCGACTGGCCGATGGAACTTGGAAAAACTTTACCATTAATGGATTGCTCGGAACACGCGATGTGCTGGGCAAAGTTGTGATTGATCACTATGGTACCAAATGGATTCGCACTTTCGAGGGCAACGGGTTATTGGCGTTTAAAGAGAATGATGTCAATAATCCATTCGACGTAAATGTAAGGCTTTTAAACGACCAAAAAGGACAAGGTGCCTTGGCGAGCAAAGATGTACAGTGTGTGGCTGTCGATAATGACGGTGAAATATGGATTGGCACGGGCAATGGTATTTCTGTGATAAGCAGCCCAAGCCGTATTTTCGACAATACGGCACCCGACTCACGCACTCCTTATGTTCGCGAAGGTTCGGTGGGTGTTCCATTGCTTCAGTATGAGATGGTGACTGCCATTGAAATAGATGGGGCAAACCGCAAATGGATCGGAACGAGAAATGGATTATGGCTTTTCAATAGTGATGGTTCAAAGGCTTTAAAGAATTTTAATGTTTCCAATAGTCCGCTTTTTAGCAATATCATTCTCGATTTGGAATTGAATCCTAAAACCGGTGAGCTATTTATTGCTACCGACAAGGGATTAATCGTTTATAAAACCGATGCCGTAGAAGGAGGGGAAGAATTTGGCGATGTATACGCTTATCCTAATCCTGTTCGTCCCGGCTACATGGGCCCCATTGCGATTAAAGGGCTTATTTCCGATTGTATTGTAAAAATAACGGATATGGCAGGCAACCTGGTGTATGAAACTATTTCAAACGGGGGCCAGGCAGTATGGGATGGCAACGACTTTAGTGGAAACCGAGCAAGTAGCGGTATTTATATCGTGATTGCCTCCAACAAAGATGGCACCAAACATTTTCAAACTAAGATTGCTTTTGTAAATTGAAATAAGAACAAAGGGGGCTTAAATTTTAAGTATCCCGAGCAAGCTTTTTATTTTTAGTTCCAACACTCCAAAGAGGGCCTCTTTGATGATGCCGCCCGACATTTTCGATTGCCCTTCTTGGCGGTCGGTGAAAATAATCGAAACTTCTTTGAGCTTAAAACCGGCACGCCAGGTCTTAAATTTCATCTCTATCTGGAAGGCATAGCCTTTAAATTTGATGGCGTCTAAATTAAGTTTTTGGAGCACTTTTTTATTGTAACAGGCAAAACCGGAGGTGGTATCGCGAATGCTCATGCCGGTAATGATACGAACATACATACTGGCATAGTAACTCAAAATAACCCTGCTCATAGGCCAATTTACTACATTCACCCCATTCACATAACGCGAACCAATAACCATATCGGCAGGCGTAGAAACGCAGGCTTGATATAAATTTATGAGATCTTCGGGGTTATGGCTGAAATCGCAATCCATCTCGAAAATATATTCGTACTCCTTTTGTAAGCACCATTTAAAACCTGCAATATAGGCTGTGCCTAAGCCCTGCTTGCCTTCACGCTCCAGAAGAAACAATTGATTGAATTCTTGTTGTAAACTTTTTACGATAGAGCGTGTACCATCTGGTGAGTTATCATCCACAATTAAGATATGAAAAGTCATGCCGAGCGAAAAAACTTTTCGGATCATGCGCTCTACATTTTCTTTCTCGTTATAAGTTGGTATAATTACGATGGCGTTGCTCACGGGTGCAATTTAATTAAAAGTGAATACTCTCATTCAAGAAAAGACGAAATGAAAAGTTAATAATGATTAAACAGGTGTTGATTTAGTAGTCCTATAGCCATTTTACTCTGCTTTAGGTAAGGTGAAGGCAAAGGTAGTGCCTAAATTCACAGCACTTCGAACATTAATCGTTTGTTGGTGTGCGTTTATGATATGCTTCACGATGGCGAGTCCGATACCACTGCCGTCTTGGCTTTTACGGCTTTTGTCAACCCTATAAAATCGTTCAAAGAGGCGCGATAAATGCTCTTCTTCGATACCCTGTCCATTATCGGTTACTTCCACTAATATTTGTTTGCCCATATCGTAAAACTTCATCGTGGTGGTGCCATTCGGCTTCCCGTATTTTATGCTGTTGTCTAATAAATTTGCTACCACTTGGGCAATTTTTTCCTTGTCGGCAGACACTATTCTTTTGTCTGTGGTAGCAAACTCAAACTTTATATTTTTCGCTTTGGTACTTTCATCAAGGGTAAAAGCAATTTCTTTGATAAGAGCCACGATATCAAAGGAAGTAATCTTTAAAGGCATTTCGCCGGTATCGAGTTTCGACATCACATCGACATCAGCGATAAGGGCGCAGAGTCGATCGATATTTTTTTCCGCTTTCAGTAAAAATGAATTTGCAATTTTTTGGTCGTCCATACCTCCGTGTATGAGCGATTGAACATATCCCTGAATATTAAAAAGGGGTGTTTTAAGCTCATGGGAGAGGTTGCCAAGAAATTCTTTTCTATAATCAGAAATTCTCTTTAAGGTATCAATTTCAATAGCTTTACGTTGTGCCCACTGCGACACCTCCCGTTCAATCTGATTCAAGGGGTCGTCGCTGATCTTGTTATCCAGAGCCTGTTTGAGGTCTTTGTCGATTTTGAGGTTTGAGATGAGCTTATACACCAAACTGATTCTTTTCGAGAGATATACTTCGATGGCCATAATAAATAACACAAAACAACTCAGAAATACGATCACCGACAAGATGCCGGCATGTTGCCAGTTGTCGAGCAAAAACAGACTTGCAATAAAAAGCAAGGCGGAAATAATTAAGGAAACCAATAACGAGAGCATGCGTGGTTTCATAGTGGGTGAATATATTAAACTTTACGAAAAACTTTTAATTGATCCATGCTGGGCGCTGCGGCACCGCCCTCTTTCTCAAGGGTTACCAAGAAGGCTTCGGCATGATATGTTTTATTCATCGACTGTAACTCTTCCATACTCATTAAGCCTAAACTCACCGGTTTGTCATTTACCATAGCCCATAGTTGATACTGCATTCCAGTGGGTGGGTGGGGGAGATTTCCAGGCGAAACAGAGAGGTCTTTTTTGATGGAACACCAATAGATCAGGATAAATTGGTCGCTGCTGTCGTTCCCTTCGACACCCAGCAGTTTGTATTTGCGGGTGGAGCTCCTATTGAGAAATTCTAGTTGTGAAGCGTTTTGTGTAATTTTATTTTTTAGCACATTTACGCTATCCTGAAGCGGAGCCATAATCTGTAACTGTTGTTGAAGGTTTTTCGTTTGATTCCAGAAGTAAAAAATGGCGCCGCTCATTAATAAAATGACGACGAAGGCAGCCGCATACATCCAATTGAAATGGTTTGTTTTGAAGTCGACCTGAAAGGTTTTGTTTCCCGATTTTATATTTTTTAAAACCTTGTCTAAAGTTTGTTGGCTAGGTGCTTTTTCAAAACTTTCAGCGTAGTTCACCAGGTCGTTTTCAATGCGTGAGAGCTCTTCTCTGAGGTCGGCATTTAAATCGGCCAGCAGCGCAATCTCACGCGTCTCACGTTCACTGAGGGCGCCACAAATGTAGAGCTCTAATTTGCCTGATTCTATGATTTCGCGGGTATTCAAGACTTAAAAATTGAGTGTCGTTAAAAGGGCTACGAGAATGCTAAAATATTTCCGTAAGTCCAAAATGGCATTACGGCTCCTTGTTTTAATAGTTCCTAAAGGGATTTTAAGTGCTTCCGCTGCTTGAATCTGAGTAAAACCTTTCAGAAACACCTTTTCAAGCACGTCGCGAAGGTCAGGTTTGAGTTTATCGAGCACTTCTGCTGTTCCTATTTGATCGGGGAAGAATTGGATCGGCAAATCTTTATCGATATTTACAGAAGATTCGATCGCTGGATTTTTAACTTCGCTTTTAACTTCTTTACCACGAGTTTTACTCATAGCAATATTTCGACAGATATGCAGCATCCAGGTGAAGATGGTGCCTTTGCTTTTATCGTAACTTTCGGCATTCTTCCAAATCTTTAAAAAGCTTTCCTGCAGCGCCTCTTCAGCGGGCTCATCGGCATGAACAATTTGAAAAATTACATTATACAAGGCTTTGGAATAGTTTTTATACAATACTTCCAATCCTTTTTCATCACCGTTTTTCAACAGCTCAACTAATTCTCCTTCCGTGATATTGAATTTTTTTCTCAAGGGTTAGATTTAGTGAGTAGGAATGCTTGTTAATGGTATAAGAATGCTAAAACGGCAAGTCGTCGTCTTGTGTTACATTGAATGTTTCAGGCGTAACAGTCTTCTCTGTTCCCACATTATTAGGGGTGTGGTTTTGTGTGTTATTCTGCGTGGATGGTGCGGCATTAGTGGCTCCTCCAGAATTACGTTCTACTTTCCAGGCTTTGATATCGCTGTACCATTTACCTTGATATTCTCTCGATTCTACATCAAAACTTACCTTTAGGTCTTCGCCAATTTGGAATGCCTGTGATTGGGCAATGGTATCGCCCCAAGTAGTGAAATATACTTTTTTAGGGAATTTTTCATTGGAGGTTTCTACTACGAAACCACTTTTTTGCCATGTGCCGTTCTTACCTTCGCCCGATTGAATAGGCAGATGTAATGATAATTTTCCTGAAATATCCATTGAAATAAAATATTGTTATAGAGTACAAAAGTATCTTGTAAATGCTAAAACACCAAACACAATTGCAAATTTCGGTTATAAATACGGCTGGCATTGCCTAAATACGGATAAAAAGGAAGCGTTAGCTGATTGGGTGGCTTGTTATTAATATCCATTAATCCATAATTAAACTGGATTTGTAACCCTACAGAGGGATTTAGTTTATAGAGCAAACCTGCGGTGATGGCAATATCATATTTTTTGATACCGACAGAAATAGGCTGTGGCACCACTTCCTGAGTTTTATAGGCGTCTTTTCTGATCACCACCGAGGGTTGAAAGCCAATAAATGGCAGGAGCTTAGCATTCTTAATAAAGACGTAATGCACAATCACAGGCATGTCGAGGTAAAACAAGGAAAGTTTATCTAAGGAAGAGGCTTGCGTGAAACTAAAATTGGCTCCTTTAAGGTTGCCGTTTAATTCGATTTGTAATAATAGCTTTTGGCCGAATAAATAATTGCCATACAAGCCTACCGACATGCCCGGCAAAGTCTTTTTATGCGTTAATTCAGCGGACTCCATATTGCTAAAACCCAAGCCGGCTTTTATTCCTAAATGTAAATTGGGGTTGATGTCGAAATCATTACCACTGATACCATCATTTTGAGAATACACCGCAGTGTCCATCAAAAAAAGGAACAGAACCAACAAAGTCAATCTTAGGATCGAAGATTTCGGTAGTGGTATTTTAAATTTCGAGTTCATTTATTTAAAACGGCAAGTTCATTTTTTTATTTTGTTTGAGAAGAAATTCACTTTTTTTAAATTTGTTTCCCTTTCATTGCTATGGCAATCGCTTTATCCATCACTCGTTCGGCAAACGGAGCTGTAAATTCATTTAAGGCTTCGTTATACTTTAAGATGCTGTTCTTATCCTCGGTTGCAAGAGAGACACGTAAGTCTTCAATTTTCTGCTTTGTGCCATCCTTCTCTTCTGTAGTAAGCATATCTGCATTTTTCTCTAAAAATCGCTCGGTGAGGTAGATGAGCTGTTGGGCTTCGGTTTTGGCTTCCACCATCATACGAGTTTCTACATCTTGCTGGGCATTCACCAAAGAGTCGAGTAACATTTTTTCTACTTCATCATCTGTTAAACCGTATTGGGGTTTCACTTCAATTTCTTGTGAGATGCCGCTTCTCAGTTCTTTCGCTGACACCGTCAGAATCCCATCGGCATTGAGCTGAAAGGCCACTTCCACTTTTGGCAACCCGGCGGGCATCGCAGGCACGCCTCTTAAATCGAAGGTGGCTAGCTTTCTGTTTTCAGAAACCAAATCACGCTCGCCCTGAAACACATTAATTTTTATATTGCTCTGCCCGTCAATGGAAGTGGTGTATTGTCGTGCAGCTTTGGTTGGTATTTTGCTATTACGAGGGATTAAGGTGTCCATCAATCCACCTAAAGTTTCTATACCCAAACTAAGGGGGGTTACATCGAGCAATAAGATATCGCTGCGGTTGCCGGCCAAAATATCCGCTTCAATGGCAGCACCCAAGGCCACCACCTCGTCGGGGTTAAGGCTGTCGAAAAGGATGGAGTCCTTAAAAAAAGCGCTTACATTTTGTTTCACAAGAGGGATCCGTGTACTGCCACCTACCATAACCACATTGCTTATTTCATTGCCCTGCAAACCACTGTCGGCAAGTGCTTTCTCGCAGCATTCAATACTTCGTTCAATGAAGGGTAAGATGAGCGCATTAAATTTTGCCCTTGATAAATCCAAAATCCATCCATTTTCGTGAAGCACCAAATTCTCCTCAAATGAGAGCTGCTTCTTCACTTCTTCTGCTTTAAGGCGAAGCCATTGACTCAAACTTTTATTGGCTAAGATTTGTTCCGTGATGTTGTTGTTTTGCTGTATCCAGTAATTGATGATGGTTTTATCAAAATCGTCGCCCCCTAAAAAAGTATCACCATTGGTACTCAGCACCTCAAAAACACCTTGATGCAAGCTAAGTATGGAAATGTCGAAGGTGCCTCCTCCTAAATCGTAGACGGCAATATTTTGATGTTCGTTTTGATCTAATCCCAAACCATAGGCTAGACTCGCCGCTGTGGGCTCATTTACAATACGCAATACATCTAGCCCTGCCAACTTGCCGGCATCACGGGTAGCTTGGCGTTGGCTGTCGTTGAAATAGGCGGGAACGGTGATGACCGCACGTTTTACCGGCGTTTTTAAATAATGTTCGGCGCGTGCTTTGAGCTCTTTTAAGAGGAGTGCCGAAATTTCGATGGCGGTATAATATTTATCGTAAATTTTTATTTTTACAAGACCTTCGGTGTCCTCATCTAAAATTTTAAAACCGAAATACTGTTGAATGTTTTTTAGATCACTGAAACTTTTTCCAAGTAGGCGTTTCACCGAATACACCGTATGCTGAGGGTCTTCAATGAGATGCTGTTTCGCCTCGAGGCCAACAGTCGTTTCACCTCCTTGCGTAAAATGCACAATGGATGGAACAATCGTATTTCCTTCCATATCGTTAAGTGCATAGGGCTGCTGATTTGAATTTATGAAGGCAACCAAACTATTGGTTGTTCCTAAATCGATACCTACAATTATTTCATCTTTCTGTAAACTGCCTGTGGCAATATTAATCCCTACTTTAGCCATTTTCTATTATTGTAGTTCTCCCTTTAATTTGAACTACGTCCGAATTTATATTTAGCTGCAAATTTAGTGAATTTGGATTAAGGGCACAGGGAATTCTGCTTCCGATAAAGTGCTTGCACTTGTAAGGGTTATTTAATAATCATGCGCAGGCAATATTATTGCATTTAGGACAAAAAGGTGTTTTTTGACAAGGGTAAACTTCTTTTATACGGTAGGTTACACAATTCATAGATCGTATGTCTGCTTCAACCCAAGGGTCCGTAAATAACCACTATTAACTTGGTTTATGCAGCCCTCTCCATATTTTCCAGGCTCCTCCGATGGGTTGTAAAGAGTTGAAACAATCATACAATTTGTTTCATCGTGTGCTTAGCTGGATTTAATCTCGTTGGTGCAGGGTTCCCATAATTGGTATCCACCCGACATATTCCATACTTTGTCGTAACTATTTTGACGAAGAATGCGTTGTGCTAAATAGCCCCTTAGTCCACCCAAACAATAAATGTAGATGTTTTTGTTGGGGTCAATTTCTTTGAGCCTGCCTCTGAGCTCATCAATAGGGATATTGATGGCATTTGGAATATTACCAGCTATAAATTCTTCATGGGTTCTTACGTCAAGTAAGAGGTCATCGTGGGTAAGAGTATCGAGTTGATTCCAGTAGAAAATACGTAATCGATCCTGTAATATATTTTCAGCTACATAGCCTGCCATATTTATCGGGTCTTTTGCCGATGAAAAAGGCGGAGCATAGGCGTGTTCAAATTCTGTCAGCTCGTAAATGTTACTGTTTCGCTTAATCACAGACGAGAGTATGTCAATGCGTTTATCTACCCCGTCAAATCCAGCTATTTGTGCACTTAACAAGCGTCCATCTTCGGGTGAAAAAGCAATTTGAATACTCATCTGCTTAGCTCCGGGATAATAACTCGCATGCGAGCCTCCATGTGTGGTAGAAACGAGATGCTTAATGCCCGCATTGGTCAGATGTTTTGAGGCCATACCTGCAGTGGCTACTGTCATATCAAAAACCTTGACAATCGCCGTGTTGATAGCACCATGGTATGGATGGTTATTGCCCAATACCATATTATTTGCACAGATACGTCCTTGTTTGTTGGCAGGTCCAGCCAAATAGGTATTCATCGACGTGTTGGTGATAGGATTACTAAATTCAATGGCATCACCGACAGCATAAATATCGGGGTTGGAGGTTTGTAAAAATTCATTCACCCAAATTCCTCTAGCATCCCCAATTTTGATACCAGCCTTAATAGCAAGTCTGGTATCGGGTTTAACCCCGATCGACATAATTACGATATCGGCATCGAGTGCTTCGCCATTTTTGAGGAGTACTTTTAAGCCGGCCCCATTTTTTTCGAAGGCCGTAACGGCTGAATTCAGAAGCAAATTCACTCCTTTGGATCGGATATGTTGTTGCACGATGGCCGCTATAGGGAAATCTAAGGGTGCCAATATTTGCGACCCCATTTCAATGATAGTAACAGCCAATCCAAGATCATGCAGGTTTTCGGCCATCTCTAATCCAATAAATCCACCCCCGATGACGATGGCTTTTTTAACTCTTTGTTGTTGTACATAACCTTTTATGTAATCGGTATCTGCTACATTTCTTAGGGTAAAAATTCCTTCATTGAGGATGCCTGGTAAGGGTGGACGAATAGGTTCGGCACCGGGCGATAATACTAATTTGTCATACGACTCTTCATACTCTTTTCCGGTAGTTTGGTTAAGAGCCGTCACCGTTTTTGTATCCGTATTGATGGCGGTAATTTCTGTCAGTGTTCGCACATCGATATTGAAACGTTGATTGAAAGAAGCGGCTGTTTGAACAAATAAGGCGTTGCGGTCTTTTATAACATCTCCAATATAATAGGGCAAACCACAATTGGCATAAGAGATATATTCGCCTTTTTCAAATATTACTATTTCAGCATGTTCATCTAATCTTCTCAATCGTGCTGCAGTACTGGCTCCGCCGGCAACTGCTCCAATGATTACGTATTTCATTTCTTTAATTTTGAATTAATTTGGAGTGCAAAATTACTTCTTACAATAGTCATTGGTTGTAACATTGGTTACATATTCTGAACTTATGTTTTTTCTCTAGATTCAGGTTTTTTCTTTCTGTGATGCTTGTGAGGTAAGGAATGTGGCGACCTATTAAATTTAAGGAAGTGGCAAATAGAGGAGAAGAATCTATTTAAGAATGACAAATTTGCCCTGCCCTACAATTTCAAGTTCGTTTTGTATTCGAAAAAAGTAAATGCCATTTTTCCATAAGGCATGTTCTATGTTAATTTCGCTTTCTGTGATTCCTGTAAGTTGCTTTAACAATAAACCTTTCGAGTCATAAATAGAAATTACATGCTTCCTGTTTTTAGGGTTTTGGAATTGTATTCTAGTAGAGAAAGCAGAGGGGTTAGGGGAAGTGGTGATTACGTATTTATTTGCTGCTGGGGCCTCCATGATGCCTTTAGGTCCAAAATTGCATAGTGAAGATTGGCGGCGAATATCGTGCTGAAACATCAGCCAGTTGGGGCCGTTGCCTTTTCCGGCGGAAATCATATAAGCGCGTCCGAAATCTTTATAGAAGTTGGGGTATTCGGCATGCCCACCAACGATAAACACCTCCATTGTATCGTCATTATTGAAATCGGCGATGAGAGGAGCATGATCAAAGGCAAATAAAGTATTCCCATAATGCGTGGCTAAATCGATGGCCCAAATTAGTGTGCCATTATTACCGTTGAGTGCAATAACTTTACCTTGGTCGGTTCCAAAAACAATATCCAGATAGGCGTCATTAGTAATGTCGGCCAGTGCCACACCGCGAAAAGCGCCTCCATACCCGGGAATATTATAACTCCATTTTAGGGTTCCGTTATTTGAAAGTGCGGTTACTTTATAACCGCTTACAAATACAATATCACAAATGCCATCATGATCGATATCGCCAATCGAAACAGGGGCGCCTATATAGCCACCAGAACCAAAATATTTCCATTTCGTGGTACCATTTTCTCCATTGAGGCAGTATAAAGTATCGTTATAAGAGCCAATCAACAATTCTGGCTTGCCATCCTGATCTAGGTCGGCGATGGCCGTGCCATGATACATATTATTATGAATAGCATACGACCAAAGTTTGGTATGCGTGTCGCCGGTATAGGCGTAGATACTATCCATGTGATTAAAATTCCAGGTGCCTACCACAAAGTCAAGTCTGCCATTATTATCTAAATCAACGATGGTGGGTGCCGTTTGTATCCAGGAGTTTGTATCAACAGCTATTTCCCATGATTTGATCCCACTTTCGGCATTGATGCAAATTACATAACCACCAAATTCGCCATGAAGAATTTCCGGTTTCGAATCGTGATCTAAATCGGCAATGGCGGGCGGAGAGTCGCTTCCCCGGGTATTACATTTCCACTTCAAGGCGCCCGTTGATCCGTTAAAACAAAAAGTAGCAGCATTACATGAACTAGGTACTATTACTTCGAGATGTGTATCGTTGTCGACATCGTAAATTACAGGAGCCACATCATTACATCCTTCTGCCCCAGGTGGATGGGTGTTATATTTCCATAATAAACTACCATCATTGGCGTTTAAGGCATATACATTACTATCGTTTCGGTAGCATCCAAACACTACTTCCAGTTTTCCATCAGCATCGATATCGCCAGCAGCCGATTGGCCAAAAGACGCATCTTTTAGGTCGTACCACCATTTTATTTTAGGGGTTTGAGCCTCTGTAACACCTCTAGCGAAGATTAAGAATACAGCAATAAAAATAGATAACTTCTTCATCTTTATGGTTTCTGTTCGATTCGTTTTTGACGTAATGTTTCTATGAACCCAAGATCGTCGGGTGTGATCATAATGTTCTTCCCGTCCTTTGTTTTTATAACGATCCTGTTTTTTCTTTGCGTCGTATAAAAGGTCAATCGACCCATCTTCGTACTAACGTACCGCCCATAGTATCCAAACAGGCCCCCAACACCGAATGTCCGCATGGTTACACCCATCTCATCATCAGCAATCAAATGTACCTCTGTGATGTCGGAAATCTTTATTGTTTTATTGTGAGCCATTCTTATAATAACAAGTTGCGTGGTGTCGATGAAGTAAGCTTGAGGCGCATATAGATAAGTGCCCAATAAAGTACCTATGAGAAACAAAAGTATCAGGCTTAAACTAATAATATTTCCGGTACCGCTGGGTGGAAGCCCAAAGTCTTGAATACTTCGGTATCCTAATCCAATGAATAAGAGTATGGTTGCACTCGTTGTTAATTTAGCTAAGGTGTCAAGTGATGCTTTGTATTTCATCTGTTATTTTAGTTAAGTCGCACAAGTATTTAATTTGAATTATTGCAACATAATCTTCAACGTCTTGCTTTGATCCTTGGTTTTGAGGCATACCAAATAAAGGCCTTTACTCAGATCAGAATTTCTAAAATGAATCTTGTCATTATCATAATTGGTTCTTTCAAAGGATGGTGTAACCTCTTTCCCAATCACATCATAGATCATGATCGAGCTGCTTGTGTCAACTCCGTGAATATTAAAACTACCTGTGTTAGGGTTGGGGAAAAGTGAAATGTTTTGCGGCATGGTTGAAGCGTAGATTCCAACAGGAACAAAAAACACTTCATTCGAATAACTATAGCACGAAGAAGTATTCCCGATTCGCAGTTGGTATAAGCCATGCGTGGTGGGTATATAGCTAGCTTCCAGGGCCGATGGAATTTCTACTCCATCAATAAACCATTGATAAGTAGCCGCCATTGAGTTTGAGGAGAGTGCGATTGAATTGCTTGTGATGATTGGCTTTGTCGGTGTTGGGTTTACAAAAATAGTCACTGAATCATTGCTTTTACAACCTTCGGTACTGGTGGTGTTCAAGCTATACAAAGCTGTTTGGGTTGGTGCTACTTTTATGGTTGCCGTATTTGCAATGATGGCTTTATTGAATGCCCACATAAATGAAACTCCACCTTTGCCGCTCAGTATAACACTATCGCCGGCGCAAATGGTTTGATCGATTCCAGCATCAGCCGCAACTCCAATAACGGTGATGAACAAATTTTTTGTCATGGCGGCACCACCTAAACTATCGCTCACGGCTAACGTAACTGAGTAAGTTCCGGGTGCATTATATTTAACTATGGGGTTTGAGAGTGTAGAGGAAGCAGGGGTGCCACCACCAAACTTCCAAGCATACTTAAAACCGTTGGAAGCGTTGGTGATGGGGGTAAAGGAAAGGGTATCGTTCGTACATATATTATTTCGGCTGTTCGTAAAATCCACTGTGAGTGTTGTCGCACAATTTAATTTAATCAATTTTGTTTTTTTAATCGCATTGGCTCTTTCGCCTGCTACCTCATCGTTACTCATCAATGTTTTTACACTAAACCAATCGTCTACGGTGCTGTCAATACCGGTAAAAACAAAGTATGTTTTGGAGGTATTCGCTACCGAGTCCATGTATTTTGTGCCTAAACGATATACCGTGTAGCTGCTGGCATTGGCTACGGCCGACCAACTTATTCTGCACGATCCACTGCAAATCCAGTCTAGCTTTAAATTCGTTGGAATGGTAGTGACGTTAATAAATTGCGATGTTACCGATTCGTTGCTTCCTTGTTTTATTTTAACCCATAACTTACCTAGGTTAGAAGCCGCAGGGGTGTAGGAGAAGAGCCTATTTTTACCTGGAATAGTGGAGGAAATGGTATTCCATGAAACATTGTCAACGCTTGTTTGCAAGGTAATGGTATCGACGCTGTTCCAGGAGTCCCAACGTATGGTTTCGTTGGTGTTGGGCGACCAGCGATCATTACCTAATGGATACACCAACTTCAGGCTATCATAAATAAAGTCATAGATGATATAGAAATTTTGTGGGCCAAAAGGGACAGAGAAACCATTCACAAAAACAAAGGTTAATCCAGGTTCAGGGTTATCTATGGTAACCTGCTCCATATTATTCAGGCTGTCAATTTTCTGTGTAGCTGGGGCATTTAAGGTGTTTGAATTGGGAGCAGGATTCAGCACCCATGGGTAATACGCACGACCCCACCGGTCAAGTACGACCATGTTCAAATCATTCACCAAGGCTTTTGAGGCGCCATTGGCTGCTTCTTTGTCGGCGTAATAAAGCATTATTTTAACTTTTTTCACATTGGCAGGTACGGTGAATTTAAGACGCATCGTATCCTGATTACTTACACTCTCTTCAAGATATGATTTATTTTCGATGACACGCAAAGCTCTTAATGCGTTCACTCTACCGAATCCATATTTATAATCAGGGCCGGGGTTTCCAATATCATCGGCGGTGTTTAATAAGATTCCTTTCATTAACGCACCGGTAGGATCTTGGGCGTTGTTATTGACTCTAAATGCTTGGTAAAGTTGTGCCATCACCCCACTAATGGCGGGGCATGCCATGCTTGTGCCACTATTATTTGAATAATTATTTGTGCTTATGGTAGAAAACACGTTGGTACCTACCGAGCTAATATCAGGCTTAATTCGCCCATCGCTGGCCGGACCTCGGCTGCTTGTTACATCTACCGAATCGGTGTTCCACAAATTAGCAACGGCGATTACATTTTTACCTGTTTTCATTCCTCCTGTAATGTTTCCCCATCCTGTCACACCTGCATTTTGATA
>CAIUDH010000106.1 GCA_903897855.1 uncultured Bacteroidota bacterium
AGATAGGATTGTTATGGTAGATGATAAATTATTACAGGGGCTTAAGCTTCAGAACGAGGATGTGTTTAAACTGTTAAAGGGCAAAAGAGGTTCAATAGTTAAAGTTGGTGTTTGCCGAGGGGCTCTGGACAAGGTGACAGAGTTTAGTATTACCCGCGGCAGTATTGCCATTACAAGTGTTGATGGTTATTTTATGGCCGATAAAAAAACGGGGTGCATCAAAATTTCACGATTCGCAGCGAATACTTTTGATGAGTATAAGAAGGCTTTTGACGCCCTGAAAAATAATGGGATGGAAAATCTCATCATTGATTTACGTGATAATGGGGGTGGTTATCTTAATATTGCCCAAAAAATTGCGGATGAATTTTTGGAATCAGAGAGGATTATTTTAACCACCAAAGGCGAGCACACCGGCAGTGAAACCTATAAGGCAACCAATAAAGGAAGTTTCGAAAAAGGGAAACTGATTATTCTAGTGAATGAAAATAGCGCTAGCGCCAGTGAAATTTTAGGCGGTGCGCTTCAAGATAATGATAGGGCTTTGATAATAGGTAGGCGCACGTTTGGAAAGGGACTGGTTCAGAATTCATTTTCTATGAGTGATGGTTCTTCTATTCGATTAACCATTTCACGATATTATACTCCCTGCGGACGGAGTATTCAGCGACCCTATAATCATGGGTACACTCATTATGAGGAGGATTATCAGAATCGGTATATTAGTGGTGAATTGTTTATTGAAGACAGTATTAAAACCAATACCGATTTGGTTTTCACTACTATAGGGGGCCGAAAGGTATATGGAGGAGGAGGTATCGTGCCCGACTTCTTTGTGCATTTGGACACGAGTCAACGGTCACGGTTACTTTCAGAGCTAATTAATAAGAGCGTTATTCGAGAAGTAGCCTATACTTATGCTGAGCAGCAAAAAGACGAGTTGAGAAAATATTCAGATGTTATCGTCTTCAATGATGAATTCAATATTGACAATTCGATTTGGCAGCATTTGGAATCGGTTGCCTCTAAGGCACAAATAATTTGGAATGTGAATGATTTTAAGCATTCAAAATCAGAAATTGAAAGATACCTCAAAGCATATATTTCGAAACAACTTTATAAAAGTAATGGATACTATTATTCAGAAAGTTTGCATGATGAAACCATGCTGAAGGCCTTAAGCTGCATGCGAGAGGAAAAATACTTCGAAAAGCTAATTAGGTAGGCCGCCAAGGAGCATTGGGACGACTAATTACATGACAGAAAGCCGAAAAGGCAAGAATTTCGATATATTTGATGCAACCTAGTATTTTATTAAACGACAAAAGCATAAATCCGCCCGTAATCCGTGGAAGAAATTATTCAAGAATGTATTAATGGCAACGCCAACGCACAAAGCAAACTATATAAAATGTTTGCTAATAAAATGCTGGGTGTTTGTTTGCGTTATTGCAATTGTTTAGACGATGCAAAAGATGTGATGCAGGAGGGTTTTGTTAAAGTGTTTACTACTTTACATCGGTTTAAAGGCAATAGCAGTGTTACCACTTGGATAACCAGGATTATGATGAATACAGCCATTGACAATTTCAGGAAAAATAAGAAGTTGCAATTCACCGAGTCGTTTGAGAAGTATAGTAACGACGTACTTGACTTTGAAGAGGTTTTGGAGGTCGCGAATGAGCCCCTGAGTGTGGATGAGCTTATGAGTTTAGTGCAACAGTTGCCTACAGGCTATAGGGTGGTTTTTAATATGTATGCCATTGATGAGATGAGCCATCGGGATATTGCCAATCATCTGGGTATTAGTGAAGGTACAAGCAAATCGCAATTGGCTCGAGCACGTAAGCAATTGCAGCGTTGGGTAAACGAAAAACAGGCAAAGCAGGCGTTAAATCAATAAAAGTTGGACAAGCGTAAAATCCATATCGATCAGTATTTTAAAACTTCGTTGCAAAACTTTGAAGGCGAGGCTGATGATGCCATGTTTGACAGCATTAAAAGCAAAGTTGAAGCTTCTCAGGTTTCTATCGATGACTATTTTAAGCTCGCCATGTTAGGAGTGGAAGGGAATGCAGATGACCTCTCTTTCGATTCTATCAAAAATAAAATAGAGTCTCCGAAAGTCGCACTTGACAGTTACTTTAAAGGGGCCCTACTTGATTATAATTCATCTCTTCCAAGGGTGCCCTTTCACGAGATTCTTAATAAGTTAGATCGCGAAAAAATAATTGATACCTATTTCAAAAATGCATTACTAAATTTTGAGGGTAAAACCCATGATGAAGAATTTACTTTAATACGAAGTAGAGTTCAACAATTGCAACAGAAACAAAGCAGGAAACGTTACGCCTGGCTTCTATTGATACTTTTACTACCAGCTTGGAACATGGGATACAAATTTTTCCATCAGGCTTCAACCAAAGTAAATTCCGATTTCATAGTCACCGAACAAACAAAACCAGAGAATTCTCAAACTAATCGATTACCTAATTTAAAGAAAGGTGAGTCGGAAAATAGTAACCATACCGTTCTCAGAGCTGAGTCAGAGCATAATAACCAAACTTATAGGGGGGAGGTAACCCCGTTAGGACAGGTTCTTTCTTCCACCTCTGATCGTCGATTAGCAGCGGCGAACCTTGCCTCAACGGTGATGGATAACAATGCCACTATTTTAGCAGCGCTGAAACAAGCAGAGGCGAATGCGCCAGTTCAACACAATATTGATACAGTGACGACCTCCAAGGAGAATATGAATAATCAAGGTGAAATGTCAGCTGTGCCAAGCGCAAGTAAAACCGAGGCAGCAGCAACACCCCCCAACGATTTGACCATAAAACCAGCCAATACAAATATACACAAACGTAAAGCAGGCATTACCGTGGATGTTTTTGGTGCCGCTGCTTTAAATAGCCGTTTTTTACACACCAATAACAACTCAAGCCAGTATTTTGCAACTCGCAGTGCC
>CAIUDH010000107.1 GCA_903897855.1 uncultured Bacteroidota bacterium
ATGAATTTGGTGGCGATAGCCTGCATACCTTAAATTACAACGTTCGGGTTTTGGGAAGGAAGGGTTATCTCATGTTGAATATTATTTCATCCATGAGCAAATTACCTGAAGTAAATAACGACATTAATAAAATTTTGAATAGCACAAATTTTAATGCCGGAAGCCAGTATGCCGAATTCGACAGCAAGATTGATAAAATTGCAGAATATGGTATTGGTGGACTCATTGCTGGTGGCATTTTAGCAAAAACAGGAATCCTCGCTAAGGTTGGTATATTCCTTCTGAAATTTCTAAAAATTATTCTTTTAGCCTTAGGTGGATTATTTATCACGTTAAAGAATAAAATCTTCGGCCGAAAAAAGCAAAGCGAAGAAAAAGCTTTAAACCCAAACCAGACCCCTGAAACACCAGCCGAATAACTATCATGTATAAACACGCCTTATCTTTCTTTCTTCTTTGTTTTAACCTGGTTGCTAGTTCACAGAATTGGGATATTGATTTATTACGTAAGGTTAATTCGAATCGAACTTCGTCGGCTACAACACTTTTTAATTTAGCAAGCAACAGTGCGTATATAGTCCCTTTCGCCTATCCAGTATTAAGTTTTGCTGTAGGAAAAATTAAAAAGAACAATCCTCTGGTAAGAGAAAGTTTCTATTCGGCTGTTTCACTAGGTACGGCAAGCCTTTTTAGTTACTCCATTAAAATCATGAGTAAGCGACCGCGCCCCTACAACGCCTATCCCAATCAGCTTCAATTTGATAAGCCTTCTAAAACGTATTCCTTTCCTTCGGGTCATACTACCGTTGCTTTCTGTACCGCAACAAGTATGGCGCTCTATTATAACAAATGGTATGTAACCGTGCCAGCTTATGCCTGGGCTTGCTCCGTAGCCTACTCCCGCATGTATCTTGGGAAACATTATCCAACAGATGTCATCGGTGGCATTGTATTAGGAATGGGGATTCCTTTCCTTTTGCATTTTTGCAAACCAATTAATGTATTGGTGGATAAAGCAGGAAAGGGCCTCCTTAAATATTAATCGATCCCCAGCAGCTGTATTAGCCTGCGAATTCACTATTTTTGTGTCATGTATTATCGGGTAATTTTGATTTTATTACTCTGCCCTCTTGCTGCAGCAGCACAGTCGGTGAATCCTGCTAGAGGAAGGGTTTATAACGACAGTACCTTGATTACAGTTTCCATAAACTTACCTGCCGACTCGCTCACCGCACTCTACTTGCCAGGCAACGAATGTAGCGATCATGAATATCCTGTGACCCTAATTTGGAGCGATGGGGTTTTGCCGAATGACACCATACTCAATGTTGGACTACGATTTAAAGGAAACACCTCAAGATTTTCAAAGAAAAAATCATTTAAACTTTCTTTTAATACTTTTAAGTCGGGAAGAAATTTCTATGATATAGAAAAGCTCAATCTCAATGGAGAGCATAACGACCCTAGTGTGATACGCGAAAAACTTTTCTGGGATGCCATGTACAAAATTAACGCCCCTGCCCTGAGGTGCAACTATGTAAAACTTTTTGTTAACGGACGCTATTTCGGACTCTATATAAATATAGAAAATCTGGATGAACTATTTACACAGTCTCGTTTCGGCAACAGCAATGGTAATCTTTACAAATGTTATTATGGAGCCAACCTTAATTACAAAGGTGTGAATGAAAATCTATATAAGTTTTCAGGCACTTTCTGTGGCAAAACACAGCGCGTTTATGAACTCCAAAACAACATTAGTATTGATAACTACCAGATTTTGGCTGATTTTATAAACAACCTCAATAATCTTCCACAAGATACTTTGTTCGCTAGTAAAATTCAAAAGTATTTTAATGTAGAAGGGTACCTTAAAATCTTAGCCTTAGAGGTAGCTTCAGGTCATTGGGATAATTATGTATGGAATAATAATAACTTTTTTTTGTACGAAAATACCTATACCAATCAAATTGAATATATGAGCTATGATGCCGATAATACCTTTGGTATCGGTTGGAGTAGCGACGACTGGGCAACAAAAAATGTATACCAGTTTAATAGTGCCCAGAACAGACCGCTTTATTCGAAAATATTAGCAGTGCCCGAGTTTAAAAACAAATTTGATTATTATCTCAACAAAATTGCGACCTCGATTTACGACACCTCAATTATTTTTTCGCGTATCGATTCTATCCACAACCAAATATGGGCCGCTGCCGTGGCTGATACTTTACGCACGCTGGACTATGGCTTCACCGTTGGACAATTCCATAATTCCTTTACTCAAACCATTGGTGTTTCCCATGTAAAATATGGATTAAAACCTTTTTTCGCAGCACGTGTAAATAGTATCAAGCAACAAATTATGAATGCTAATATTGTGCCGGTGCTCATGAACGAAAAACACTCCCCTGAATTCGCATCAACGAGTAGTACCTTAAAATTTAGTATCGTAGCTTACGACGACCAGTCACCCTTGTTAGTAAAGATATACTACACTTTTAATCCAAGTTTAGGATTTATTTCATCTGGTTTATTCGATGATGGATTACATGATGATGGTAGTGCGAATGATGGGCTTTATGGATTTCAATTGCCCCCTCATACCTTCATCGACACACTCGTTTTCTACTACACCGCTACTTCTGCAACAAATCAAACCACGCGCTATCCATCCATCGGGAATCTTCTTTTGCCTATCGGTACAAAAAGCTCACTAAAGCTTCGTATCAATGAACTCATGGCCAAGAACACGACTGTAATAAAAGATGAATTTGATGAATATGACGACTGGTTGGAAATTTACAATGAAGAGAATTTTGGCATCACACTCAACACATTCTATCTTAGCAATAGTCTCACAACCCCTTCAAAATTTCGATTGCCGAATAATACAATTCTACCCAAAGCCTTTAAGCTTTTCTGGTGCGACAACCAAACATCACAAGGCGCATATCATACTAATTTTAAGCTTAGCGCTGGGAGCGAATGGATTGGGTTGTTTGATGCCGACGGATTGCTTATAGACAGTATCAGCTACTCAAATCTTGGCAATGATATCGCCTTTGGTAGAATTTCAGACGGTAGCGGCCCCTTCGCCTTATTAAGTAATAGAACGCCTGGGTATAGTAATAATGGTTTTAGTTATGGCATTAACCCCGTTTATAAAAACGAGCTGTTCAGTATTTCCCCGAATCCGGCATCAGAAGAATTCTTTATACAAAACAATCAATCAAAAACAGGAGTGAAATACTTTCTTCTCAACTTGGCCGGAAAGACTATCCTGCAAGGTACATTGAACGAGAAACTTACTTCTGTACCAATACGTTTAATACCATCAGGAATTTACATACTTAAATGTGGTGATGACTATTATAAAAAAGTTATCGTAATGGGGTTGAATACAAATGAATAGAATAAGTGCAAACTCCTAAAAGGCAATTGGATTAATTCTCCATCCTGGCTTTTGACATACCATAAACTGTATCATGGAGAGGTAACCAAACTGCTTTTATAACCCTATATCTTTCCTATGTTTGGCTTTCCGAGTATATCTCGTTTTATCTTTAATCACCTTTTCAGCCATGGGCACATCCTTAAATATGATTCGTGATATTTGTTTCGCTAGTTTTAAGTTATTCACTTTTACCTTGATTTTATTCTTGTTTCTCATGCTATGATGCCATAAAAAAGCCCGTCAGCAAAGATACTGACGGGCTTTTAAAATTCTCTACAACTTTCTAGTTTTTAAGAAAACGAACACTCTGAGTTCCATTCTCGTTTATAACATTTACAAAATAGATGCCCGCAGCCAAACCCGAAACATCCGCTTTATAAAATGAGGATATATTCTTGTATTCCATAAGCAATGCTCCGGTTATATCGGTGATCCTAATGGTAGCATTCGATGCCGGCAATATAATATTCAAAGTGCTATTTGTAGGATTAGGATAAGCACTGATACCCGCTTGGACATTCATTTGCAGTCCTTTTGAAGGTGTTAAATCAGTATTCGCTCCTGGATCTGCCTGCATGCTTTCGGCGTCGCCAATATTGCCGTCTGATAACGGAGATTCAAAATGATGATTTCCAAACCATCTACAGTTTACAACAACTTGTTTACACACTGTTGCTGTACAATGCTTAACACTATCAAATACAGTTAAACAAACAGTAAACGTACGTTTGCTAAAGAAAGAATGGTATGGGCTTTTGGCGGAAGAAAAACTTGAATCGCCAAACGACCACCAGAATGAGGTGCCACCAACAGTGGTATTGATAAAGCGATAAGTATTACAGAAGTTATAGAAATAAAAATTAGGCGTAGGGCAACAAACTGTCGGAATAACGATGGTTTTGCAAAACGTATTACTACAAGTTGTATCACCACATTTGGTCACTTTCAAACAAACATTATAAGTCCCGGCTTGCGCATAAATATGCTTTAATGGGTTTCTATCTGTACTGTATGAGCCATCGCCCCATGACCATTTGTATGTCATGCAACTATCGCCATAGCTGTAATTCAAAACCTCCACCTTTTTATCTGCACATTTCACGGTGGCCCCAAAATAGGCGTGCGAATTGCAGCAAGAAACCGGAACAATAACCGTTTTACAGATATAATTCACGCAAGTGGTATCGGTGCATTTTTTGATAATTAAACAAACGTTGTAAGTGCCCTCATGAGCATACACGTGAGGTGCAGGACTCCGATCGTGGCTGTAGGTTCCATCGCCCCATGCCCAAGTGGAGTAAAAGCAACTATCACCGGTGGAGGTATTGCCCACTTCAACTTTCTTTAAAGCACAATTTACGCCAACATTGAAATTCGCTGCAAGATTGCATGAACTGCAGTTTACGGTAATTGTTTTACAAATTACAGTGTCCTTGCATACTGTTGTAGTGCCTGGTATGTAACGCTTAATGGTAAGACAAACCGTATAGGTGCCATTGTTTGCAAAGGTATAATGCGGGTCTATGGTTGTTGCTGTAGCGGTATTGGATCCAAAATTCCATGAATATGAATACGCGCCTAAAGAGTCGCCAACATAAGCTCGGAATGAACCAACTCGTGATGGACATGCAATAGTGTAACTCCATTCGCCAACAAGAGAGCAGCCTGTATTGGTACAATTTACAGTTACCGTTTTACAAATCGTAGTGTCAAAACAAGGCGCAGAAGTGGTATTAACATAGCGTTTTATTTTCAGACAAACAGTGTATGTTCCATTGGCCGAATAAGTGTGTGTGGTACTTTTTAGGGTCCCTAATGCTGAGCTGTCGCCAAAGCTCCAAGAATATACAAAGTAGCCAGTAGTGTCGCCAACTCCGGAGGTGAAGGTAACCGCTCTAGAAGGACAAGCTACGCTATAGCTCCAATTCGCATAAGTGGAACAAGGATTACAATTAATAGTGACCGTGTTGCATTTATAGGTTGCACAAGTTGTATCGTTACATGAAAAAACAATTAAGCAAACTGTATACGTGCCATTTCCAGCATACGCATGACCTATCGTATTGGCCTTGTTTGTTTGTGTGGATGAGGTGTTATCGCCCCATGACCAAGTGTAAATACCACATGTATTAGAATCCTGAATACTGAAAATAGCTTCTTTACAATTGGCTGTTGAAATAGTGGTTGTGAAATTAGTACCGTGTATGCCTGCAACAGTAACCGTTTTGCAAATGGTTGTATCCTTGCACAAGGCCCCATTGTCATATTTCTTTATATTCATACATACCGTGTAAGTTCCGTTATTGGGATACGTGTGACTGGTTGAAAGATGATTCAAGGTATCGTACTTTTGATCTCCGAAACCCCAAGTATAATGATATGACCCTGAAGTGTCGCTGTTGGTACCTGTAAACGATACTGTTCGGGTGGAACAGTTATAAGCCCAATTCCAACCAAGAGTACCAAGAGTGCATCCTGTTGCACAGTTCACAGTAATAGTCTGGCATAAAGTATCGCTGCACATACCGCCCGATGTTTGTTTAAACATGATTAAACAAATAGTATATGTGCCATTAGTAGCAAAGGTGTAATTCGCGTTTTTAGTGGAGGCGAAAATACTAGTGCCTAACTTCCATAAGTAGGATACCCCAGAATCGCTTGCGTTGGTAACATACGAAGTATTCGTAAAATAGATCGATTTGCAATTGTTGGAACTAGCAACAGTAGTAAATCCTGCATGAAAATTACAAGTTGCTTTCACTTGATTCGTAAAGAGTAGCATGAAAAAAGCTATCAGTACCAAAGCAATGTTTTTGTTGACGGTGTATATTGGCTTCATAATTATAGTTGATTGATATGTATTATAGTCGTTTTGGCAATCAAAGGTTGCTTAATTGATCATGATTTTTTGCGAAGTTAGTTGGTTTTCCTCTTTTATAACTAAAAAATATATTCCTGACACTAAGGCCTCTATATTAATAGTTTTAGAATTGACTTCACCTTGTAACACAACACGACCCTCAGCATTTATTATTTCATAGTTGGCATTGGGTTTATAGGTATTGAAAAGTACAATTTTATTTTTAACCGGATTAGCGCAAATGGGTTTCGATTTCAGGATTTGTTTTGCACTACCCACACCATTTAAATGGTCTGATACTTTCGCATAGGTATTATTTGTTTGCAATGGATCGTAATAGTCAAATACAACATGTGCTTTGTTCTTAATAACAGTGCCTAAAGGAAGATTACTGTTAAATTTAATTTTAAATCCGATATGACCACGATTCATCACATCATCAGTGTTTTCCCAAGGGGCTAAATTGATGTTGGAGAAAGTCCATACAATAACTCCTTTGCCCAAGGCTGCCGGACAACTAAATATATTGGTGCTGTAAATATGCGAAGAGCCCGTTTCTTGAATATATTGAATCGAAGAATTAATATCAATAGTGTCGATGACAATTACGTTATGAATGGTGTCTGTCAATGAAGTGTTTTCAAAATGTATAATATAATTAATTTCGTTTCTGGCAGTGGTAACTAGGCTAAATGAATCGTCCACTGCTGGAAGTGGAAATACATCTTTGAACACTTGAATTGGAGCACTTTGTTCAATTCTTTGCACCAACGTGTCTGCATTGTCAAATGCGTCTAAATCGGATAATGCTGATGAAGCAATAAAACTCAACTTGTCGGATAAATGAAAGGAATCGGACTTGGCCTTCGCCATAAATGAAATGCTATGATTTTCTCCCACTTTAAGCAGCCCAACCGACCAAGAAGCCTCGTTTCCATTTAACACATACGCATTAGGAGACGAAAAGTTGGATAGCTTTTTATCGAAGACAACCTTTACTCCTGCAGCTGTGGTTAAATCCTGCGTTCCATTATTAGAAAAGGTAATGATGTACTCTTCCAACAAATCTGCATGCGATCGATACCCATTATTCGGCGTAATCTTTACTTGAATATCAGCTCCATGAGCCAATGGCCGCATACTAAAATCAAGCGTGTCATTCACCGAATTAGTCGCCGTTGTAACTGAATAATAACTTCTTGAGCAGGGCGAATCGACAGCCCAGTTTTTAAACTTTACTAAGTTAATGTAAAAAGGCGTCGTGCTCGTATTTATCGTGGCCGAATAGAATCCATTGATATCGGTCGTCAAGTTAAAAATGTCTGTTCCGACTACCTGAATCATTTTGTTTGCGAATGGCCTGTCGGTGTTGTCAAATTTACAATTGTGATTTAAATCCTCATACACATGCCCACTGATTCTAGTATGAGAAAATACGACTTGAGCGACTCTGTTAATTTTAACACCCCCTGCGAATTCATTGGCGGAGATTAGGTACAAACCTGTCTTAAATTTTAATAAGTCATATATCGTTACCGTCGGCAGATTAAGGGAGGTCCAGGTTGTACTATACTTAACTAACGATGCTGAACCGGAGTAAAAACTGCCAGAAGCCCATAGTTCATTATTAAACTCTTCGATGTCAGAAATCTGAACAGAGGTTAGATTGGAAGTAATCACTTGGAAGGTATTGCCATTTCTTAATAATATTTTTCCTTGAAT
>CAIUDH010000108.1 GCA_903897855.1 uncultured Bacteroidota bacterium
AATTACCCATCATTATTGCCTTGTCTTTTGGCAATAAACGATTTAGCCAGATGGCCAAAGAAATTCCAGGAATCACCGACAAGATGCTTTCCAAAGAACTTCGTGATCTGGAGCTCAATCAGTTAGTGAAACGAACCGTATATGATGCGGTACCCGTCATGGTTGAATATTCGATGACTGCTTATGGTAAGACCCTCGATAAACTTATCGATGAGTTAAGGCACTGGGGTACCCTGCACCGAAAAAGAATTATAGGGAAGGAAAATCTGAAGTAATTCGATTTAAAAGCGTCAAAATTTCACTTTACAACACAAGGAACTTGGCCTGAATAGACTAATTAAAAATCAAAATGCCTGTCATTGATCCGGGCAGGCTCAACTTTGACTCCTTTTTCACTTGAAATAAATTCAGAATTTCAATTTTGGGCAATATTGAAGTCGGAAGAATGTTAAATTCAATTCGAGCAATTCTTTCTTTTAATCATATCTCCTTTCAATTCAATTTCTTCTTTTTAAATGTTGTTAAACAAATAAAATGTGAATATAAAAACAGAATACAAAAATGTCCTTTTTAGTAAACTTTTAGCTAAATTTGAAATATAAATACTTTTATTATTTTTTTTTAAAACATTTCCAACCTTGATATTTTCTCAAATAAGCATCAATTAATTAGATTAAAAGGATGATAATTTATATCATCAATATTCAATATTTAATCATATTAAATTGATTTAAAGCATTTTATAAAAAATATTATATCTTATGCTGTTCGAAACTTTGAGCATAAAAAACGCAAAACATGAAATGTCCTGTTTTGTGTACTTTTTCCAAGTTTTATATTATTTATTTGTTTATGAACAAACTATGTATACTTTCGCACTGAAAATTTTATTAGTTATCAACATGAACAGAATTACAAACACTCTAAAACAAACACTAAAGTTAATTGAAACTCGAAGTATGCTGAGGATGAAAATCTTAATAGCATCGATTCTTTCAATTGCTTTCTCATTTTCGGCTCAGGCTGGAAATGTAACGGTAAACCTCACCTCCAGTTCCGGGGGTACATTATCAGGGGCCTACTATATAGTATCTGGCTCCACTACACACCTCTCCTCAGGAAGTACGATGAGCCTTACTACTGGCAACAGTTACACTCTTTATGCTGTTTACTCTGGCACAAGAAGTAGTGTAACTACATTCGTATCTAGTGCTGGAGGCAATACCTTCGCTTTTCAAACCACCAACGTTACTTTTCATTTTTCAGGTTCTTCTCTCCGCTTCGAAAGTTCCAATAATGGAAATGACGATAATGACGACAATAATGAAAATGGTGGATTTGCCAACTTCTCGAAAACCAATGGTGTTTGGAATTCACATGAATTATTTCCAAACAATTCAGCAGGACAACCTATAACAATTCATACTGGCTCTAACTCTGACGAGGAAGAGAACGGAGGCATTAACTTTAGCATTGATTTTAACGGCTTAACAAGCATCGAAAAAACAATTGCTGTTTTGCGTGTTCGTAACAGTAGCGGAAACCCTATTGCAGGAGTAACTTTCACGGGCGGCACTACATCATCGGCAGATGCTTGGAATGTAAGTGGAACCACCAACTCTGATGGATTGCTGCTTGAAATTACTGATGGTAATGGTACAAGCCTTGCATACAAAGCAACTTTAAATGGAAACTCGTCTGTGATCGGACCGCAAAATGCAAATACAAACTCCTATTTCCTATTTCATACATACCAACTCACATTAAGGCTTTTGAGTTCGACAGGCGCGCCTCTTAGCGGTGGGACTGCCAAGTGGGGCTATGGATCAACTGCAGATACCTATAATTTCCCTGCACCCAACTCAACCAATGCAAGCGGTAAAACAGTGACCGAATTTTTTGCAGGCACTTATAGCTTTGAGATGAGCTATAATGGCACGCATCAAGCCAAAACAAGCATTGCAGTGCCGAGTACGAATACTGGCTCTGGACATGAAAATGATGAGGATTATGAAGGTGAAGATGAACATGGGAATCAAAATCAAACCATCACTTGGTCCACCATTAAACTCACGCTTAAACTTCAAAGTTCGACCAGTGCACCTCTTTCTGGAGGTACCGCACAGTGGGGCGATGATTCCACACCTAATTCATACACATTCCCTGCACCCAACTCAACCAATGCAAGCGGTTTAACAAGTGCAGAGTTTTTCCCTGGTACCTATAGCTTTGAGATGACTTACAACGGAACCTCAAAAAACAAAATAAGCGAAGTGATACCCAATGCAAACACTACCCTCACCTGGACAACGATGTCTCTTACCCTTAAACTTACCACCTGCACTGGAGCTAATTTAAGTGGTGGTACCGCGAAATGGGGCCATGGATCATCGGCAACCACCAGTAACTTTCCTTCGCCCAATTCAACGAATTCAAGTGGTGCAACAAGTGCTGAATTTTTTCCTGGAACTTATTCTTTTGAAATGAGTTATCAGAATACTACAGAGATTAAATCGAGTATCGTCGTTTCGGATGTGAGCACAACACTAACTTGGGTTACTGCAAATATCGCCTATAATCCGTCATTCAACATAAGCTACGGAGGGTCGGGCGATGATGCTACTTTCAATAAACCTGAAATGGAATTGTTACCAGGAAATGTTTGGTTTAATTTCAAAAAAGAAAGCGGAGACGAGCATGAATTAGTAACATTACTCATATTAAAACCCGTTAGTGTTAGTATCACAGCATCTCCAGCAGGTGCCATCTGTGCTGGCACCAGTGTAACCTTCACTGCAACCCCTACATACGGAGGTTCAAGTCCAAGTTATGTTTGGAAGAAGAACGGAACTGAAGTAGGCACTAATAGTGCTACCTATACCGATGCATCACTCGCTAACGCTGATGTCATTACTTGTGTTCTTACTTCAAACTTGTCTTGTATTACTGGCAATCCGGCTACTGCTGATGCCATTACTGAAACTGTAAATGCCCTCAATCCTGTAAGTGTGAGTATTGAAGCTTCTCCTGCAGGCGCCATCTGCTTGGGTACAAGTGTAACCTTCACTGCAACACCTATCCATGGTGGTGAAACACCTTCCTTTTTATGGAAAAAGAATGGAACAGAAGTAGGAACTAATAGCGCTACTTACACCGATGCAACATTGGCTAACTCCGATGTCATTACCTGTGTTCTAACTTCGAACATCATCTGTGCTACTGGCAATCCGGCTACCTCTGAGGCCATCACTGAAACTATCAAAACATATTATACTATCACAGCTTCGTCAGGATCCAATGGAAGTATTTCACCTTCAGGGGTTGCTAGTATCTGTTCTGGTAATAACCAAAGTTATACGATCTCGGCTGCAGCAGATTATCATATTCTGGATGTTTTAGTGGATGGAGTAAGTCAAGGTGCTATCGAATCATACTTATTCGAAAATGTTACCTCAAATCATACTATCAGTTGCACCTTTGCACCTAATTGTGTTGCCCCAGCCATTGTGTCAGATGCGACCACTACGCCAGTTACTTGTATTGGAAGCACGAATGGCAGTATCACTACAAATGTAAGTGGCACAGAAACATTAATCTATTCATGGAGTAATGGAGCGAGTACCGCAAACCTAACTGGTGTACCTGCAGGAACTTATACTTATACCGTTACAAACAATTGTGGTGTAATATCGGGGTCAGCCACGGTTGGACAACCGGAGGCACCTAGTAGTGCTATTACAGGCAGCTCAACCGTTCTTGGTGCTTTACAAACTACCTATTCAGGTCCAACCGGTTTGTCTACCTATAGCTGGAGTAAAAGCGGTAGTGGGGCAAGCATCGTTGGAAGTACAACTGGCTCCTCGGTAGTGGTTTTAACCTCATGCAGTACAACAACCTTTACCCTCACTCTTGTTGTTACCAACGCCAATGGTTGCAGCAGTACAACGACCAAAACCGTTACTGTTCTTCCTAGTGCTACTATCACCGTCTATTCATCGCTGTATTCTACCGGAACAGGGAATCATCCATCGGTAACCAAATCGGCTCTCGCTGCAAGTTTAAAAGTGTTCGAGCGTGGTTCTGCAGGCAGAAGAGATGGAAACCAAAGCCATTACTCAACCTTATGGAATGGCACTAATTACCTAGTCGCAAATGTATCTATTAGTGGTCCAGTTACGGTATCTGTGGGTGGTGGACCATCCTATAAATATACGATCAGAGTTCCGGCCAACGGACATTATTTAATCATCGGACAGTCAACCGTTGCTTCAACCAAATGTGGTGGATCGACCTGTACCATTTATACTGGCAGAAAAATAGGTGGACATGAAGATGTAGATGGCAATAGCAACGACCGTGATGATGATAATGATGATAACTTAACAGCCTGTTCAAATACAAAACTACGGTACCATACTGTAATGAAAGACCAAACAGGAAAATGTACTGAAGGAGATGTGCATGAAGAACACGGTTCACTCATGATGATTGTTGCTCCAATGACCATCGAATTCACCGATTCAATTTCTTATCTACCCATTGTTTATGAATCAGTAGTAGGCGATTGGAGTGTTTCGGCAGGAGCAGAACCTCCATGTGGTTTCTATACCTATCCAGCAACAGAATTGTCTGCTAATGTAACCGACAGTGTTTTAAATGCGATTCAATTTGCCGTTATCGATACTGGAAGCGAATGGACTTTCACAGCAGTAACGCATAAAATACAACATAATGGATTAGAGCGCATCGCTTTTTCAAACCCCATTATGGTGAATAACCGAACCAACAAACCTACCACACTAAATATCTATCCTAATCCAGCACTTGATCAGGTGAAGGTGGTGATGCCAAATTTTGAAGGAAAGGCCACACTTTATATTTATAACATATTTGGATTAAAAGTTTCGGAGCAACCGATCAATCTAATTAGTGGGGCATCAGTCACCTTAAATGTTTCATCGTTGGCTCAAGGTGTTTACCTCGTGAGCGCTGTTAACGGATACGGGAAGGCTACCAGCCGACTCATAAAAGTTGATAAATAAAATTGATTAATTATTCTAAAAAAGGCTGCAGCAAACACTGCAGCCTTTTTTTATTTACACCCTCTCCCGTTTCAATTCCACCACTTCTAAATCAAAGATGCGCTTGCCATCAATTTTTATTTTGATGAGCGTTTGGATAGGGTGAAAGCCATGAACACCCGCTGCCCCAGGGTTAATAAAAATCATATTGTGATGCGTTGGATCGCGCATCACCTTCAATATATGAGAGTGTCCGCATACAAAAATATCAGGAACGTTTTCATTGAGAAGCTTTAATAAATCTGAGTTGTATTTAGGGGGATAGCCTCCAATATGAGTCATCGCGACTTCCACCTCTTCACATCGAAAACGGTTTATTAATGGGTGTACCATTCGAACATCTTGCCCGTCAATATTACCATATACCGCTTGTAACGGTTTAATTTTCTTCAATTGATCCGTTATTGCTATCGTACCGATATCGCCCGCATGCCATACCTGATCACATTCCTCAACATACCTCCAAATCCTCGAATCGAGATAATTATGAGTGTCGGAGAGAATCAGAATTTTTTTCAAAGCGATAGGGCATTGAGTGCAGCACGAAGCCAATTGTTTTAGGTGTTGTGCATTTAGTATAATGTAAAATAGAATTCGTGAATCGGTATCCACTAACCAATCACGGCAGCCTCCACGATAGCCAAAACCTCGAAGCTACGTTTGCTCGTGGCGGCTTCACAATAAACACGAAGTACCGGCTCGGTGCCGCTTGCGCGTAACATCACCCATTCTTCATTACCTAAATGAAATTTGTATCCATCTAAATCCTCCGTATGTTCTACCGTTAAATTTCCGAAGGAGGTATATTTTCCTGCCTTGCATGATTCCACAATCTGCAACTTTTTAGCTTCTGTCAGATGAAGGTCTAGTCGCTCAACCGCAAAACTTCCTACAAGAGCATAAACTTCTTCGATAAGTTCTTCTAAACTCTTACCCGTTTTCACCATAAACTCCCATAAGGCAAGTCCCATCCAGATGCCGTCGCGCTCGGGAATATGTCCTTTAATAGCAATACCTCCACTCTCCTCACCCCCTACGAGTACATCTTGTGAAATCATGTCTTCACAAATATATTTGAAGCCAATTTTCTTAATATCATATTCAAGACCAAAAAGCTCACAAAGTTTTTTTATTTTTTGAGAGCAACTAAAAGTGAAAATCACTTTACCGTTCAGGTTTTTATAATTATGCAGATAATTAATCAAAAGTAAAATGATATGATGCGAATCGATAAATCTACCGGAGCTATCGTATAGGCCAATTCGGTCGGCATCGCCATCGGTGGCCAAGCCACAAGCGATATCGCCACTAATTTTAATCATCTCACTAAACTCCTGCAAATTTTTATGAATGGGCTCAGGGGCTTGACCATTGAAACCAGGATTAAATTCACAGTGCAGCCGATCAACATCAGGCAATAATCTCTTCATCACATTTTGCCCAGCGCCATACATGGCATCATAGGCAAAGTTCATATTGCTTTTGCGTATGGCCTCGAGATCAAAATTCGCTTCTGCATGATCACAATACATTGTTTCTAGATCGACATATTCAATCAAACCTTCCTGCTGGTATTCTTCAATAGATTTTAAATCGTATGTAACCGAATCTTGAATCAGCGATTCCACCATTTCTGTTTCTTTAGGTGCCGTTGGTCCGCCATAGGCCCCTTTCAATTTATAGCCATTATAACTGGCTGGATTGTGACTTGCTGTAATAATAATGCCCTGGTTGGCTTTTAAATTCACAGTGCCCAAGGAGATCATCGGGGTACTAACAAATTCGTTTTCGGCAAGAAAAACTTTTATTCCATTGGCCGCCATAATACGAGTCACCGTTTCGCTAAACAACTTACCTCCAAATCGGCAATCATTACCTACCACAACACTAGGCTCAGCCTCTGTTTGAAGCAGCCATTTAGCAGTAGCATCGGCTACCCGTTTTACATTGTCTACGGTATATTCCTGTGCAATAATTGCACGCCATCCGTCGGTACCAAATTTAATTTTAACCATGTGGCAAATATAAATATGAATTGAATAATTTACGAATTAAAAATATTGTAGGACGTGCGCATCCAAGGCGGGCAAAAAAAAACCAATCGCTTAAGGAGAATTACTACATTCTCATCGAAAGCCTCATAGCACTAAAATTAAAAGTGCTTAACTCCAGACGAACACGATATTTTGATTCAAATCGGGGTGGAGGCTCTGGCCTACAGGGCAAGTGAGGGCGGTATGTTCGAGGATTTTTTTGGTTTTAGCATCATAGTCACCCGCGGGGAAAGTTACGATGACATCAATTTGAACAATTCGTCGGGGTTCGGTTCCCATTATTTTTGTGATATCGACCGTAATGCCATCAATATTCCATCCACTTTGATTGGCTTTGATTCCCATCATAGTAACCATGCACGACCCCAAAGAGGTGGCCATCAGGTCGGTGGGTGAGAAGGCTTCTCCCTTTCCGTGATTATCGATTGGAGCATCGGTAACAATGGTGTTTTGGGATGCCAGATGGGTAGCCTGAGTGCGTAAGCTGCCGGTATAAAGAATTTTTGAAGTAGTCATTAAACAAGTTGAATTAAAGGTTTCAAATTTAATTATTTATATTCGCCGTATAAAAAAACATACTCCATCATGAAATCTTTCTTAAAATATTTTTTAGTAGCGATTATCTTTGCTACACTTATCCCTTTTTCATCATGTAAAAAAGGCGCCAACGACCCCTTCTTATCCTTGCGTTCACGCAATAGCCGCTTTGAAGGAACATGGAAATTGTCTGCTCAAACCTATACTGTTACTTCAGTTTCGGGTAACACCCACACAACCAATGTTTATAGCTTCGACGGATTACGTGTAAAGCGTACCAGAACCACACAATTCGGAAGCGCCACCCCACTTGTAGACACCTCTTCTTACTCTTATAGTGAGACCATAGAAGTTGTAAAGGACAATACATTTAAGGAAACTATTGTTCAATCAAATTTAACAACCGTAATAGAAGGGAACTGGGCTTTTTTAGGTGCCGATAAAGATGCTGGATTAAAAAAGAAAGAAGCTGTGATTATGTATCAAACAAAATATACTTTTGGCACCTCCGTTTCTACTTCTGGGAAAACTGACAATCCAAATACTTTAGTTTTAGACGAGCTAAGTAATGCAAAAATGGTGGTCATTTTAGACCAATCAAATTATCAGGACGCAACACATAATTCGACTACCAAAGGAACTGTAACCTACGTACAATAGTTCTAAACGTTAAAAGCCGCATCTTAAAATAAGATGCGGCTTTTTTTATGCGCTATAAATTTTGATTGAAATAATCAGATATCTTCTGCATAAGATTCACACGATCTTTACCCGTTACATTATGCAAGTGTTCGGGATACATAAAATAATCTACCTGCTTTTTCTTCTCAACACATTTTTTAACGTACATCAAGGTATGTTGCCACACCACCACATCGTCGCTGGTACCATGAATGAGAAGCAGTTTGCCTTGCAAGTCGTCAATATAATTGAGTAGGTTCGAGGTGTTATATCCTTCCTGATTTTCATCAGGAGTATCCATATATCGTTCGGTATACATAATCTCGTAATAACTCCAATCGATGACAGCACCGCCGGCCACACCCACTTTATATTTACCCGGAGTTCTCGTCATTAAACTCGTAGTCATAAACCCGCCAAAACTCCATCCAAAAACGCCCATTCTGTTGGGGTCGATAAAAGCCAGCGCGCGCAGGTAGTCATGGCCCTTCATCTGATCGGCAATTTCATTGGTTCCTAATTGCCGGTGAATAACCTGTTCGAATTCTTTTCCTCTGTTACCACTTCCTCTTCCGTCAACCGTAAACACAACATATCCTTGCTGGGCCATATAATAGAGCCATAAGTCGGCACCGGCAAGCCATGTATTACTGATGAGTTGAATGTGTGGGCCGTTATAAACATAGGTAATGGATGGATACCTTTTGGTTGAATCAAAATTGATAGGATAAATAATTCTGCAATTCAGGTTCGTGATGCCATCAGCGGCTTTAATGGTGAACAACGACCGATTCGGCATCAAAAAATCTTTCAACGGGTTTTCCGCCTGAAGCAGGGTATGAATCATTTTTCCTGTTAGGCTCTCGTTTATACTTATTAACCTAGGCTCATCGATGGCCTGGAATTGATTAATAAAGTAGGCTCCGTTATCACAAAAAGTAGGATTTGAAATACCATCACGAGAAGATATCTTTATTACTGAAGCAGCCTTCGCTTTTGATCCGGATAATGGTTGGTAAGCAATGCCTTTGTTTAATCCGTTATTATAGTAATAAGTGAAGTAATACCCTTGGTCGTTATAAGCAAAAACATCGGCTACCGCATCGCCATAGCGATAAGTGTTTTTGTCGACCATATCACCATTTTCATTAATAATACGTATTACTTCTTTCGTCGATTTTTTATCAGAAGCCAACTCATAAGTGCGCCATACTAATTTATTGGTGTTACCCAAATACATCACCGGATAGAGCGGTTCAACATACGTTGGCGCCGTAAACATAGACCATGTTTTGATTAAATTACCACTATTCACATCATAAATCTGGTACCAACATGAATCGGTTCTACGATTCAGTAAAGCCAAGAAAATTTTTGTTTCGTCGCGGCTCCAACTAATATTGGCGATAAAATGTTCCTTGTCACCAGCAATATTTAAAAATGAAGAAGTATTTGTATTTACATTAAAAACCCCCACGGTCACAAAATGACTTCGGTCGCCAGCCATCGGATATCTAATCATTTTTACCGATGCGGGTTTTGTATCAATATTGAGTATCGGGTACTCTGTAACAAAACTCTCGTCCATGCGATAGTAAGCCAAGAAATTACCTTGTGGACTCCAAAAGGTGCCTTTGCTAATACCATATTCATTTCTATGAACATTTGAAGCCCCATTCACGATGGCAGTATTGTCGCCCGTAGTGACCATCTGCTTCTCTCCTTTTTTGTTCATCACTACCAAATTGTTTTCCACTGTATAGGCCACCTGTACTTTCACGGGGTCGATATCAAAATTGGCACCTTGGTCGGCCCAGGTAGCCCCGCTTCGAACAGTACCTTCGGCGATATCTAACCAAACGAAACGGTTCTTAAAGGCAAAGCGAATCGTATTTGAATTTTCCCAGGTAAGTGCAGGGAAACTCGTGAAGCTATCCACTCCATATTCTGCAAGTTTTGCACCCACCATATCACTAGCAAAAAGAGGGGTAGCTTCGGCTTTATCGGCCTCTCCTACCATCACCACTTCACGCCCATTTTGCTTTACGATATAGCTATATTTAGTAGTACCCGCAATCCATTGCAACTGGCTCATGCGTTTGGGTTGTAGATAGGAACGATGTCCAATTACAGCATCGTCGATGGTAAGCATTTTGCGTTGAGCACTAGCAAAGAAGCTTAAGCAGAAAAAGAGATACAGAAGCAAGTGTTTCATAGGATAAAGTGAATATGATGAAGGACTAATTATAAATTGCTAGTGAAAAAAATATTTGTTGAGTTTTAAACAGCTACGCCAAAATCGCGTAAAGCTTCATTAAGACTCGTTTTGAGATCGGTACTGGCTTTACGTTTACCAATGATCAGAGCGCAGTTTACTTGGTATTCCCCGGCTGTAAATTTTTTGGCATAGCTTCCCGGAATCACCACAGATCGTTCGGGTACCACCCCTTTCATCTCTATAGGTTCGGCACCAGTAACATCAATAATTTTGGTGCTTTGTGTCAGACATACGTTAGCGCCTAAAACAGCTTCACTTTTTACATGAACGCCTTCCACCACGATACAGCGAGAACCAATAAAACAACCATCTTCAATAATTACCGGGGCTGCTTGTACAGGCTCTAATACACCGCCGATACCCACACCACCACTCAGGTGCACATTTTTCCCTATTTGCGCACAACTGCCCACCGTGGCCCAAGTATCTACCATTGTTCCTTCATCTACATAGGCCCCAATATTTACATAACTAGGCATCAAGATAACCCCACGAGCTAAAAACGCACCATATCGAGCGAGTGCATGCGGCACCACGCGTACTCCCAATTGTTCGTAATTTTTTTTCAGTGCCATTTTATCATAAAATTCAAACGGACCTACTTCAATGGTGTTCATTTTTTGAATTGGGAAATATAATAGCACCGCCTTCTTCACCCATTCGTTCACCACCCATCCATGCGCTGTAGGTGTGGCAACTCTAATGAAGCCTTGGTCGAGTGCCGCGATGACCTCTCTTATCGACTCCTGTGTTTTAAGGTCTTGAAGTAGTGCCTTATCAAGCCAAGCGGCCTCAATGATTTGTTTTAAATGTTCCATTTGGGGCGCAATTTACAGAAAATCTTTATCCTTATAACCCTGCAATCGGTTTGCTTTTGGGATGACGTATTTCGTAGGTGAAGGTAATTTTTTTGCTGTCTTTAACACCCAATTTCACATTCCAGGTAAGCTTTCCTGTCGCCTCCTCCAAGGTGGCCCCATCCATTTTAAGCACCTTTACTTTAATGTCGTTAGTCCCTTGCACGAGCGGAACCTGATCTTCCAGAATAATCTCAATGGGGATGTTTTTCGTATTACGAACCACTAGCTCAATAGACCGTGTCTCTATCTTTTCATCATCAATAATTTTCTCTTTGTAATTGTCTTTTATTTTCTTGCGTGTAATTACAATCGTTTTATCTCTTCCCAAATTTACACTCAGGGTATCACTGGTGGTAGAAGCATTGAGATACATTTCACCAACAAAAGCACCATCAAAATAAATACGGGCATTACCCGGTATGATATTCATGTCTTCCCATCCGGTGACACGTGCCAACAAAAACGCATCATTGCAAATTTTAGGAACTGCCGCAAACTGCAATAGCATCGGTATGTCGCGTTGGTTAATAAGCACTTTATGGGCTTTACCATCAGAGGCAATGGTATAATTTAATTTTATTTCATATTCTGTACGGATCATACCCTCGGTCACATTTACATATTGCACTAAACTTTTATAGGCCCCTTCTACATCATCGGTGCTTTCGTTATTTGCTTTGGATGCTGTTTGAGCCTGCATAGGCATGCGCGCATTCATCGATAAATCTTCCATTTGTTTACGGTAAGCGATAAAACTAAGGTACCATGGATTCAGTTCAGGCTTGGTATTGCTTTCGCCAGGGTTGGAAGTGCTTAAAGTAAGGGGTACATTAGCCCAATTAATTCCGGTATTTTGAGTAATCGTGGCCAAGTATTTAAGCTGAAAATTACTGGTTGCTGAGGTAGCTTGTAAATCGTACTGAGGCACCCAGTTAGCATATTGAACAAAATAATTAAAACTTACTTGGGTGTTCATGGCTGTTTCAGAGAAGAGCGTCACCACCACCTCATGAATGGGCTGTGCTGTGTTATTATTCGAATTGTCTTGTCCACTTTGTAATAGTAGCAAATTACTATACCGAACCTCGAGTTTGTTTTTCTGTTTCGTTATTTTATTTTTAGCTCGAGCAAGCTTTAACTCTTCTTCATAAATAAAATTCAACTTCTCTTGCAAAAACTGCATGCCATCGCGCAATAGAGCAAGGGAATCGCGCAGTGGCTCACCTTTAATTATTCTATTGTTTAAAAGCATGTGCTTTTCGGTGGCTAGCACATTCTCTTTATTGCCGACGTCTTTAAGACTAAATTCTAGATCTTCGAGTGAGTCGAGCACAAATTGAATTTCTTTGTCATATTGTTTTGTGACAACCAACTTTTCCTTATATCTCAATAAATGTTTCACTTCCATGACCACTGCGCCTTTGCTACTGGCTTGCAGGGAAGCTTCTGAAATAAATGGGGAGATGTTTTCAAAGACAAATTCATTATTGCCTGCCACTAAATTTATAGGTTCATTATAATACAAATGAGCCCCTTGTAAATACACTGTTGCTTTTTGCAATTTGGCGATAACCGCTTTCGAGGATTGAGCTTGAACCACCGATGCTGAGAAGAGTACGAAATAAAGAATGATGCGTTTCATGATATAAATAAATTTAAAGATTTATGTGATTGATGTAATTGTTCGAAATATTCCATAAACGATAGGATTTTTTTTTTAATCTTTGCCTCGAATGACGATGCAGCCCCCTGACAAAACGGATGAGGAGTTGGTAAAAATGTACCAGACTAGCCTCGATAAAAACATTGTGGGTGTACTTTTCAAGAGGCATTCCCTGATGTGTTATGGGGTGAGTAACAAATATTTGAAAGATGAGGATGCCGCACAGGATGCTACCATGCAGATATTCGAAAAGTTATTCTCTGATTTAACAAAACACGAAATTCTGAATTTCAGAAGCTGGCTTCATTCTGTTTGCCGTAATTACTGTCTCATGGAGCTACGTAAACCCATGAGAGTCATGCGTATGAGAGAGTCGGAGGACGATCATGAAAATGAGTTTATGGAATTGGAACAGTTTTTACATCAAGAAGAAAATCCAGAAGATAAAGAAGGGAAATTACAAAGTTTGGAGCTTGCCATACAAGAGTTAAAAGACAGTCAGCGAGAGTGTATCGAGCTTTTTTATATAAAACAAAAAAGCTATGAAGAGGTGAGCATTCTCACTGGCTATACTCCCAACGAAGTGAAAAGTTATATCCAGAATGGAAAACGGAATTTAAAAATCATACTCGGCAAAAGAGGTATTAGCTTCTTGATGGCCCTTACAATATGGACACTCAATTGTGCATAACCAACCCAGAGTGGGAACGCTACAGTGCCAAAACACTGAGTGAACCTTTGCTGCAACACCTGCTCGAGCATGTGCAGGGATGCGCTATTTGTGCAGATATAAAAGACGGTATAGATCTGATGCTTGATGCTCAGAAATTAGGGGAGCGCGTTCAATCCATTAATAATGAAGTAGAAAGCTTCCTTCAGGAAACTGCCCAAAAGAAAACCAATTTTTGGTATTGGAGCGCTGCCGCTTTAATTGTTTTCAGTGTCGGGTTGAGTTGGATATTGTTAAAGAAGGCAACACCGAGGTCCGAAAACATAACGAATACAACTCTAGCGCCTGCTCTGCCCGAGCAGCAAGAAATTGCACAGCTTAAAACCGACACTCGAACCTCCGACATCATACGCCCTGAAAGGGAGCAAGCAAATCGCAGTAACCCAGCCCAAGAGCGAACTCCAGCAACAGAAGGTGCAAGCACACCCGACTCGTATAGCACCACTGAAGACACGAAACAATTGGCCGAGAATTCTGTTCCTTCGTCAGTGACGACAGCCTCGGGAGCCGCCGCAGCAAGCCCGCTCGACAGTGCCACTCCAAGTGTAGTGGCTCAAAACAATGTATTAATGGATGACTATAAAGACCAGGCGATGCTTGCGAAGTCAGAGTCGATTGAAAACACTGATGATGCGAGGGAAGAGCGTAAAACGAAAAAAGAAGTACAGGTGGCCCGAACTGCGAGCAAAAAATTAAAGGTAAGAACCCCGAGTGAAACATATCCTTCTGCCAATAATGGTGTTAATACCCGCAATAATACTGAAGCCGAAAACAGCAAGGTACCCTTGGTCGATTTAAATGCTGTCGACTCTGCCGATTATGCCATTGCCGTGCGCAATTTCGACTCAACATATTATGATAAATGCTTGGTAAACTTATACTATATCTCGCTCAATAGCAATTCAGCTTATTTCGAGAAAGCACTTTATCTTAGAGCGAAAGTGCTACTAAAGCAGGGCAAAAATGAGGATGCAAAAGTAGCGCTAAAAACGATTATCGATCTAAACCGAATCTATCGAAAAGAAGCATCGGCTTTACTCGATACCTTAAAATAAATCACACCTGGTCCTTCAGAACAAAATCAAGGTTTGTTCCTATACGCCCGTGCGAGAATATGGCATAACACTCACTTCCGAAAAATCGTGTTGCAAATATTTATAATATCCAACAATACCAATCATCGCGGCATTATCGGTACAATATTCGAATTTTGGAATATAGGTACTGTATCCTTCACTTTGCAACTGTAACATCGACTTACGTAAACCGCTATTAGCAGAAACGCCGCCAGCAATGCAGAGCACTTTTATATTGTGTTTTTGAGAAGCCATCAAAAAAACCTTTAATAAATAATTTACCAGATGGTTTTGGTAAGATGCACAAATATTTGCGAGTTCTTCGGCCACAAAATCCTCGTTCGTTTGTACGTTTTTATTGATGAAATTCAAGAATGCAGTTTTAACCCCACTAAAAGAGTAGTTTAAACTGTTGGGGGCGGGCATCGGAAAAATATACTTTAAAGGATCGCCCTCTTGAGCATATTTATCAATCAAGGGGCCCCCAGGATACGGCAGTTTCATCACTTTGGCCGCTTTGTCAAATGCTTCACCTACAGCGTCGTCGATGGTTTGACCGAGTACCTCCATGGTAAGATAATCGCGTACCAAAATTATTTGAGTATGTCCGCCAGAGACCGTAAGGCAGAGAAATGGGAAAGATGGTTTATTATCGATATAATGCGCTGCAACATGAGCCTGCATATGATTCACGGCAATGAGTGGTATATTTAAACCCATACTCATCGTTTTAGCGAAAGAAGAACCTACCAATAGGCTTCCCATTAGCCCGGGGCCATTGGTGAAAGCGATTGCCGAGAGCTGTGACATTGAAATTTGGGCCTTTTTAAGGGCGACATCAACCACTGCAACAATATTTTGTTGATGTGCACGGGAGGCCAACTCAGGCACCACGCCTCCATACTGCTCATGAATTTTTTGGGTTGCTACAATATTACTGAGAACGATATCGTTACATAAAATAGCGGCAGAAGTATCATCGCAACTTGACTCTATGGATAGTGTAAAAATTTCGTTACTTTGTAGCATCATTTTGAAACATATTTAATTATAAAAACTCCGCTGCCTTTTAACCTCAGCGGAAGGTGCAATGAAACGAATTTTAAAAATATTTATTTTAGTCACTCTTTTTCTAATTGGGTTGGTTTACTTGCTTCTTCAAAGCACCCCGGTACAGAACTATATTATTCAAAAAATTACCGAATCACTGGAAACTAAACTGGGTTCAAAAGTACGAATTGGACATGTAGATATCGATTTTTTTCATGGCGTTAAATTTGATGAAGTGATTTTTTGCGATCTTCACGATGATACCGTGCTGTATTCTAAAGAAATAAAGCTCGATGTAGGCGAAATAAACTGGTCGAAAAAGAAGATCTCTATCAATTATATTTTATTAAGGCAGGCCAATATCGAATTGCAACGTCATCAAGGAGATAACCGCTGGGCGTACCTCATACTCTTAGATAATTTTAAATCCAAAAGCAAAGATCCAAGTTCGAAGCAAGCGGATTGGGCTATTGAAATTGCTAAAATAGAACTCGACGACTGTACCTTCCAACACGAGAATGGGCGAGCCAGTCATAATGAAAATCAATTTGATGCCGACCACCTCAAATTTAGGCATCTATCAGGAAATTTAACGAACCTGAAAATGGAGGGCGATAGCACCCAATTCCAAGTTTCAAACCTTAGAACGGAGGAGCAATGCGGATTTAAAGTTAATAAGTTAAACAGTTTGATAACCCTCACCTCTCATGAGTTAAATTTGAGTCAACTACAAATCATCACCCCGTATAGTGTTATCAAAGATCAAATTGTGATGCGTTTCGACAGTATAGAAGATTTTGACGAGATTATTAGCAACGTTAAAATAGAGGCACACCTCGACAACAGCATTATCTCATTTGACGATCTGAGTCTTTTTTCTTCTGACCTGAGGGGTATGCACCAAAAAATTTCATTAAGTGTAACCACAAGAGGCACGATCGATAATCTCAAATGCAAAAACATCATAGCACATTTTGGAAAAGACAGTTATTTTAAAGGGAACGCTACTTTAAAAGGGCTCCCTGATATATATGAAACTTTTTTCGATATCTCTACCAAAGATGCTCTACTTAACAAGGACGACTTAGAGTATCTACTCGGCGAAAATTTACCAGAAGAGATTAGTAAACTAGGAACGATTAACTACACGGTTAAAGTTATTGGTTTTATGCGTGACTTTGTTTTAGATGGTAATTTCAACACCGCAGCGGGCATCGCCAAAACCGACCTAAATTTAAAATTCCCGAAAGGGAAAACTGAAAGTTACAGTGGGTTAGCTACATTCAATAATTTCAATCTAGGGAAATTAACGGGTAATAACCTAATGGAAGGGGTCAGTGGAAGCATCACGGTGAATGGTAGTGGGCTCACCATAAAAACTATCAATACAAAAATTATTGCCAATTTAAACAGTATTCGTTTCAATAATTATACCTATCAAAACATAACCGCCCATGGCAATATTGCGAATAAACAATTCGTTGGAAAGGCCATTATAGAAGATGAAAATTTAAAACTCGACTTTAATGGCACCATCGACTATAGTAAGCCAGAGGCTGTTTTTGATTTTGATGCGATCGTAAAAAACGCGAATCTTCATACACTTCATCTCGATAGTACCAATTCGATTTTAAATTTTCAGGTGCAGATGAAGCTGAAGGGCGACAAAATTACAAATATCTATGGTGATGCCTTGATTCCGTATATCTCCTATCAACGTGACTATAAAAAATACGAATTCAAAAACCTGGCGTTAACCTCCAAAACATTTGCTGGTCGGCGAGCGATCAGTATCACCTCCGACGTCGTCGATGCTTCTATCGACGGCAATTACAATTTCAATAATTTAGTGAACGCGTTAGAGAATGAGTGCTTCAATTTATATCCTGAATACTTTAAAAACTATCCTAAAACACCCACGCAGGATTTTGTGTTTAAAATAAATTTAAAAAAGCCGGAGGAGTTTATTGAATTGCTGAATCCTAATTTGAAACTTAAGCCCACTGTGGTTGATGGCTACTTTAACAGCCTTACCCACACCTATGCGTTGAATCTCAAATCGAAGCAAATAACTTTCAATGCCATGCTTCTTGACAGTGTAATTATTCACTCACAAAAAAAATTAGACGAGCCTTTTTATCTTCATGCCTCGACTCGAAGAATACATCAAGAAAGCACACTTTCTCCATGGGTAACCAGCGATACACTGATTCTTGTTTGTGATCAGAATAGCATCTCTGCTTTCATCAATGCGATAGATAAAACCACAGGAAATAAAATAAATATTGAAAGCGCCTTTAATTTTATGAGTGATGGCATTGCGCTACAGCTTAAAAACAGTGAGGGTACTTTTAGTAGGGTAAATTTTAATTTCAATCAAAAAGAACCCATTTTCATCAACAAGACAGGAGTGCTGTTTCACGACTTTACCATTCAAAGCGAGCAACAAGAGGTGGTGGTAAATGGTCTTTTATCGGAGCATAACGACGAACCTTTGAATTTGGCAATCCACAAGTTTCAACTCAACACCCTGAACTCCATGGTGAAGGATATGGGCGTTAAATTATATGGAGAAGTAAATGGTAATATTAGAGTATCCAACCCATTGAATAATCCTTATTTCTCCTCTGACAGTAATGGGATTACCGTAAAAACATTTCAGGTCGACAACGACACCTTCGGCAACCTCAAAATAAACTCAGGCTACAATAAGAGTGACAATATTATTTACTCTACTGTTCGTTTCACCGATGGTGATTTGCAAAATTTAATGCTCGAAGGTAAAATCTATTCTAATAAAAAAACCAACTATCTAGATTTTGATATTGTGATGGGCGAAACGCCTACTAAAGTTTTAAACTTTGTATTCAAAGGCATAGCCAGTCAGCTGGAAGGTAAATTAAGTGCAAAAGCGAAACTGACAGGAACTTTCGACCAACCCGAAATTAATGGCACTGGTTATTTAAAAGGAGGTGGGTTCACCGTCGATTATTTAAAGACACACTACCGTATTGAAAACGAAATACTGATTACCGAAAATAGTTTTGAATTGAAGAATGCAAAACTTTATGATGAAACCAACAGGATGGCCATCGCCGATGTAAAAGTAAACCATGTCAATTTCGACAAATGGTATTTGGATATCAATATTAAAAACCTTTCAAACTTTAAGATATTAAATACCACTACGCGAGATAACGATTTATTTTATGGTACCGGGTATGCCACCGGTAATGTTTCCATTATTGGCCCCGTAGAGAATATTAAAATGGTGATGAATCTAAAATCCAATCGCGGTACACTCATTAATATTCCACTCTCCAACCCAGAGTATAGCAGCAAATCGAGCTATATTACTTTCAAAGAAAAAAGTCAAAAATCGAACAAAGCATATAAAGTATCACTGAGTGGATTGGAATTAGAGATGAACCTCGATATTAATGAAGATGCCTATATTAAACTAATTTTCGACTCCCAACTTGGTGATATCATCGAAGGCACAGGCGATGGAAATATACGCATGAATGTGACGCCGACAGGCGATTTTGCGATGTATGGGTTTTATGAAATTATTCATGGAAAATATCTATTTACCAAGTTTGACGTATTTAATAAACCCTTTGTAGTGAAGAGTGGAGGGCGCATTACCTGGGATGGCGACCCCTATGCGGCAAAAGTAAATTTGGAGGCAGTATATAATATTTCACAGGCCAACGCAGCAAGTTTACTGCAGGCGAAAACAACCACATCCAGTGCAGATCCTGTAGCATACATCCCCGTAAATTGCATCTTGTTTTTAAAAGGGCTTCTGTTTAAACCTGATATTACTTTCAATTTAGAGATTCCGAAGCTTCAAAATTTTAATGACCCACAGTTAGAGAATACAGTAAAAACTTACATTACGAGCTGGCAACAAAACCCTGACGAGCTTAATAGACAAGTTTTTAGTTTACTCTTTTTCAAACGCTTTTTTCCCCTCGATAATGCAGCCAACGCGACAGGAAATTCCTCCGCCGCACAGGCCGGAGCTGGTGGCTATACTGCCTTGGGCGATTTACTAACAGCCCAACTCACCAACTGGCTTGGGCAAGTATTTAAAAACAATCCTTTTGGAATTGACTATAATAAAGCGGATCCTACCCGTACCGGGATATGGGTGTTTAAATTGAGTAAAAAATTCTTTAACGACCGATTGGTGCTTGAAGGTAATTATATCCTCGACGGCGAAGCGACGAATAATGTTACTGGGAATGTTTCGGTACAAGTACTCCTCGATAAGTCGGGACAATTACGTTTCACCGTTTTTAGCAAAAAGTTAAATAACAAATTCACCGATAATCAAAACATTTTGACTAGCGGTGTAGGTTTCTTCTGGCGTAAAGAATTCAATACATTTCGCAGGAGAAAGAAAGCGCCGTCATTCATTAACACCTCTGCCGTTACACCATAAGAGATATGTTCGTAAATTTAAATGGCATTTTAATCGCCTCCTCTCAAAACCATCTACACCACAGCAATCGGGCGTTTCGTTATGGTGATGGGATATTTGAAAGCATGTCGATGTTTAACCAAAGCATTGAACTCCTAACCATGCATGCACAGCGGTTAGCCTTAGGTGCACAAATGTTGGAATTTAACTTGCCAGAGCAGCTCAACGAACATAACATATCAGGTGAGATAGAAAAATTACGTATAGCCAACCAGCTCACGAATGCTAGAATTCGCATCGTACTTTTCAGGGCGGGTGAAGGTTTTTATGCCCCTACAAAAAATGGTGCCAGCTTCATTATTGAATCGGTACACTCAGGCCCTGAAGCTTATACTTTAAACACGAAAGGATTAGATCTCGGACTCTATACAGAAATTTTAAAACCCTTAAATATTTTAAGCAGTATAAAATCATGCAATGCCTTACTGTATGTGAAGGCTGGTTTATTTAAAAGCAAATGGGGGTTTGAGGAATGTATTTTATTCAATGAGAGAAAAGAGGTTTGTGAAAGCATCAGCAACAATGTATTCTGGATAAAAGACAAGATAATTTATACCCCATCAACCATCTCTGGCTGTATTTTAGGCGTCATGCGCAGGCATTTACTTCAACAATTAGAGGCCAACAATTTCGAATTTTTCGAAGGTGAATTTCAGGTAACCAATTTGTTGGAAGCCGACGAGCTCTTTCTCTCAAGTGCTACCAGAGGTATTCAATGGGTACGTTCATTATCGGGCGAAGGCAAAAAGAAATTGTATACCAATATAGAAACGAGAAATATCTTCGAAACCCTACTAGAAAAAGTTTGAAAAGATGAAATAATATTCCTTTTTAATAGTCATCGCAGGTAATTGTGTACTAGTTTTTTTTGAAAATAGAGATAGACTCGCTTAATTTGTTCTCAATATGAGAGTAGCGTTGGCTCAATTAGATTACCATATTGGTAATTTTGAATTGAATACACAGAAGATCATCGACAAGATAATCCTGGCGAAGAGCAAGAAGGCCGACATCGTCGTGTTTTCAGAATTATCGATTTGCGGCTATCCTCCTCGTGATTTTTTAGAGTTCAATGATTTTATACGCGGTTGCACGGAAAGCATCCTGAAAATAGCAAGTTATTGTGATGGCATCGCGGCCATCGTAGGGGGACCATCACTAAATCCTAAACGCGAAGGAAAAGATCTTTTTAACTCTGCCTATTTTTTGGCCGATAAAGGGATCAAAGATATCATTCATAAGACCCTGCTTCCCACCTATGATGTATTTGATGAGTATCGGTATTTTGAGCCAAATACCGTGTTTGAATGTATCGAATATAAAGGAGTGAAAATTGCCCTAACAATATGTGAAGACCTCTGGAACATTAATGACAACCCTTTGTATGTAATTTGTCCAATGGACGAATTGATTCAACAGAAGCCGGAGCTAATGATAAACATTGCGGCGTCGCCATTTGATTACAAGCATATTGAAGAACGAAAGAAAGCCTTACGCGACAATGCAGAAAAATACGGGATCCCATTATTTTACGTGAATCATGTTGGGGCGCAAACAGAGCTCATCTTCGATGGAGGAAGTGTCGCTTTTAATAGTAAAGCTGAAGTGGTGAATGAGTTAAAATATTTTGCCGAAGATTTTAATATAGTAGATACCGAAGATTTCGATGAACCGGTATTAGATTTTGGTTTTTCAACGATTGAATTAATATATGATGCTCTTGTGCTTGGCATTAAAGAGTATTTTGCAAAATTAGGGTTCAAAAAAGCAATCCTAGGTATGAGTGGAGGAATTGACAGTGCCATCGTATTGGCATTGGCTGTTGACGCTTTAGGGAAAGAGAACGTGACAAGTATTTTACTCCCAAGTAAATATAGCAGTGAAGGAAGTGTAAACGATGCTTTAGCGATGCTTCAGAATTCCCAATCGCCTTATGAAATTATTCCCATTGAAAACATCGTCGACACGATTGAACAAACTTTACACGAAAAGTTTGAGCATACCACCCCAGGTTTGACGGAAGAAAATATCCAGGCCCGATCCAGAGGATTGATACTGATGGCCATGAGCAACAAATTTGGGAGCATACTACTTAACACCACCAATAAAAGTGAAGCTGCTGTAGGCTATGGCACCTTGTATGGCGATATGTGCGGAGGATTGGCCGTACTCGGTGATGTATATAAAACACAAGTTTACGAACTCGCACGTTACATTAATAGACAAGAAGAAATCATTCCATCCTCCATTATCACCAAAGCACCAAGTGCAGAGTTGCGCCCTGACCAAAAAGATAGTGACTCGTTGCCCGACTATACAATGCTAGATAAAATCCTATTCGAATATATAGAGCAAAGAAAAGGTCCTCATGAAATTATTGCCTTGGGTTTTGATGCCATTTTGGTGCAACGTATTTTAAAGATGGTGAATACCAGTGAGTACAAGCGCCATCAGATGCCACCCGTATTAAGAGTATCGCCCAAGGCCTTTGGCAGTGGAAGAAGGCTACCTATTGTAGCCACTTATCTCCATACGTAGTAAATCATAAAGAAGATAATACCCTATCTGAGGTATATAAGACTATACAAATAAAGTTTAAATTTGTATCTGTACTTTTCTAATTTCAAAAATTCAAAAATTAATGCATGAAGAAACTCGCTGTTTTAAAAACAAGTTTAATCTTGTTTCTATTGGTCAATACCATTACTAGTTTTACTCAAAACGCGTTCAAAGATGAATATGCGGAGATTAATTTTTGGGTGACACGCATCCATGACGTAAAAACAGATTCCACCTTTGTGACCGTGGGTGGGGGCAGTAAGCAGGGAATAAAACCCAATACTTCATCCATCGTTTACGGTTCCAAAAAAAACAAAATAGAAGAACGAGCCAATGCAGCACTTGGCTACGCCATTATTTCTAAAGTATTCGAAGATAGCTGCTACGCCACCATCATCCGTTATGACAATACCAATCCATTGTCGGTAATTTACACCTATGACTATGTTACTGTAGCCGACCTTAAACTCCCTGCCTATAGTTATCATTCGATATTTTTTGAATTGATAAAACAGAATACACATTATCTAGTAAATGAAACCGAATTGTATGATTTAAACACTTTGCTTTATAACGATAGTAAGCAATTAGAGGATAGTCTTATCAATATTTGCATTGCTAACTTAAAGGAGATATACGAACGTTTCAAGGACAAGAAAGAGGGGTATGAAAATCTGTTCAGTCCTTTAGCCACTGGACGGTATAAAGGCCTTAGTGTTATTGACATGCTTAATTTGGCTCAACCGAAGGACATTCTGGCTTTCGCTAAATACACGAGTACTTACACGAGTAGCTATGGCTCAAACGAATGGAATTTCCCAGAGATATTTGCAACTTGGGTGTTAAACAATGCTCCTTATTCGAAGAAAGAGCTCCAAGATTCATTGCTCTATTTCGAGCATAATGCCGCCGAGCGAAAACGAATTATAAATGAGAATGCGGGCACTATTTTACATGAAGAGATGGTTTATTATTGGGCCATTACTTGCTTAGATTTAATCCCCGCCGAAAAATTTAGCCAGGCGCATGCCATCTTGGATATGGCCATCGAAGTTGGGCTGCAACTTAATGACACCAGTGGATTAGCTAGCGCCTATTTATATAAGGCAGAGACCTATCAAAATGAAGCAAAGTATTCGGAAGCCATTCAATACTGTATCAAGTCGAGGTATTATTTCAATTTATTAAAAAACCATACGGGCATCCTTAAAACAAATAGCAAAGAATCATACTGCCTATACTCACAACAAAAATATGACGAAGCTATTCTCATTCAGAAAAAAATCATAGAGGATTTCTACACTTATAAAAACGAGTTTTCTACCTCAGAAAAAGAATTTAATGAGCCCAAAATATTTTATTTTTTGGCCTACTCCTACTATCAGATTTATGATTTCAAAAACGCCATCGAAAACTTTAAAAATGCCATTCGAGTAAACAACGAACAAAACACTCTCGAAAGTAGAAAACGTAATATTACCTACTATGATATGGTAGCCCGCATATACAAGCAGCAAGGTCAAAACGCCGAAGCGTTGACAGCCTACACCACCTTGCTTGAGAGTTATAAAAACTTAAGTGAGCTTGAAAAAGTAGCTGACACTTATAATAGTATTGCTTCCGTGCAGTTCAATTTGGGTGATCTAAATAAAAGCATTGAAAATTACAACCTGGCTTTTAACACCTATTTGGGGATCAACTATTATTCTTCGGCGGGCTTCTCAAAATCGGGTGCAGCTCAGGCCTATTATAGATTGGGGAAATACGATACCGCGATAATATTACATAGGGAAGCCTTGGTTTATAGAAAAATGGAGAATGATTTTGCAGGAGTAGCCTATAGCTGGAATAAGTTGGGCAGTTTATATACCGATATTGGAGAGAAAAATAATGCCCTTGCAGCCTTGGATAGTGCAGTAACCTATTATTCACTTACCCAAGACTCCACCAGTTTATATGATGTATATATTACTCACGGCAATTTGTTTGTAAAAGAACAAAACAATATAAAAGCAGTGGAGAAATTTCAGAAAGCATATGCCTTGGCAACGCAGAAAAAAAACACTATAAACACGATTGAATGTGCCTATAATATTGGTTCGGCTACCTATTCATACGATACCGCCAGTTCTCGAAAATATTTCACCATATGTTATTTGTTATCGAAAAATATTGGCGATGTAACCAATCAGATATATTCCTTACTCAATCTTGGAAATTTAGCGTCGTTAAACTTCAAATTTGTCGAATCGAAGAGCAAGATCGATGAGGCTCTGAAAATTGCCGATGCCAATGCCAACCCTCGAGAGAAAGCCATTTGTTATAAATTTATGGCTCGTATTTACACCACTGAATTAAATATTGACAAAGCCAACGAATATTACCTGAAGGCCATACACCTCTTCGATTCACTAGGTGAGGTAACACAGAACTCAAATCTGAACTCAGCTATCGCAAACAACTACATCACCAAAGGAGATTTCAGCACTTCTGAAAAATATTATTTTGAGGCCTTGAGAGTTGCCAGAGTCAGTGAGAATATACTCGACCAATCGGATGCCTTAAGCTCGATCGGATATCTTTACTCCTTAACTGGGAATTTTGATGAGGCATTAAAATATGCCGACAGCTCTGTATCTCTTTTAAGCACGGTTCAAAATGATGCCTATTTAGCCAATGCGTATTTAAACAAAGGCGGTATCTATCAGCATACTTCCGACTACAAACAAGCGAACTATTTTTATAGCATGGCCGACAGCATTTATCATAAGGAAAATAATTTAATAAGCTGGGCTACATCACAAAATAATATTGGGACACTCTATTACTGGCAAGCCGATTTTGACGGATGTTTGCCTTATATCAAAAACGCCTATAATACGCACGAAAAAATAAATTTCCGCAACGAGTCTTGGCTCTTGTTTGCATTAAATTTAGGAGAAGCTTATCTGGCAAAAAAAGATTATGTAAGCGCATTAGGATATTTATTACCCGCCTACAAAATTGCAAAGGAAAAGAAACTAAACCGCATGATTGCTGTTTCCTGTGTAATTTTAGGGAAAGTAGAATACGAGAGAAAAAATTACGTGCCGGCCTTAAATTATCTCAAAGAAGCCAATGAATATGGTATTCTTTCAAGAGAAAGAGAAAAAATAATTGAGTCGTCATTATATCTTGGACGTGTTTATTTGAAGTTGAACAACCGAGAGCAAGGAACCGCATTTTTGCAGAAATGTGTTGACGAATCGGCTAAATATAATATTGTAAAATTTAATTGGGAGGCTTTATACGATTTAGGTGTGTTAAATTACGAGCAACAGAAATACGACTCCTCCGTATTCTATTTCAAGCAAGCCATCAACATCGTAGAAGAAAACTCCAGTAAAGTATTTGATGATGAGAAAGTAAGAAGTAAATTTTCGAGTGATAGTCGTAAGGTTGATTTATACTCAAAAATTATTGCCGCCTCTATTGCCTTGCACGATACCGATGCCGCACTAGACTTTGCGAATCGGAGTAATATTCAAGGTATGAAGGATAAGATATCGCAGGGTGGTGTATTAATTAACGACGAGAAAAAATCGGAAGCGATAAAACGTGCCCAGCAACTCGACCTGCAGCTTAAAACAGTGAAAGCCAATTTATCGAAAGAGAAAGCAAAGCCAACAGAAGAACAGAATCAAGCTATTGTTCAATCGTACGAAAGAACCATCTTAAATGTAGAAGCCAATTACAAAAACTATATCGATTCGTTAGTTTCGGTTTATCCCAACCTCACCGACAACTTTGCCAAACATGCCAATCCTGAGGAATTTAAGACTTATAAGAAAAAAATACCTGCTGATGTGGCTGTCGTACTCTATATCGTAAACGAAGACAACTTATTTATTTTTACCGTCACCAACGAGAGCAAGAAAGTAAGTATTGTAAAAATAAAGCAGACGGTACTTGAAACAAAAATAAAATCATTTATCAGTTTATTAAATGTGCCTGATAAATCGGCTGGAGCCCATACCTTAAAACTCAGGGGTGGTGAGCTTTTAGAGGAACCAAAGCTAGCAGGGGTAAGTTTGCTTGGCACCTCCGAAGATCTCTATAAAATACTCATTGAACCCATTGCCGCCGACATCAAAGGAAAAACGAAACTCTGTATCATCCCGAATGGAAAACTTTGTAATATTCCATTTCAGGTATTGGGTGGACCGGAAGCGGGCAGTGATTTTCGTTTTTTAGTAGAGGACTATTCTATTTTCTACATCAACAAGCTTGATGTGTTTCTGAAAACATCTTTAGGCAACGACAGTTTGGCATCGATGGCCGCCTTTGGCAACCCTGATTTTCACAACACGCAAGTAAACCTGCCGAGTGCCGAAAAAGAGGTGAAAGACATCCAGGTAATTTTAAATTCTGGTGATTACTATTATGGCAAAGAAGCCACAGAGGAGCAGGCGAAAAAATCATTGGAAAGCAAGCATTTCATCCATTTTGCGACACATGGCATTTTAGACAACTCGAATTTTAAAAATTCATATATTAAATTCAGTTCAGATGCAGGCGATGACGGGAATTTAAGTATCAATGAAATTAATGGATTAGAGCTTGCCGACTGCGATATGGTCGTACTGTCGGCTTGCGAGACTGCCATTACCAACGACTCTATCAAAGGCTGGTATTATTCGGCTGCCAACTCCTTTATCGAAAGTGGAGCCAAAACTGTTATTGCCTCCTTATGGAGTGTCGATGATAATGCCACCAGCTTATTGATGACCGCATTCTATAAAAATTTAAAGACGATGCCCAAGGCGGATGCATTAAGACAGGCCCAAGCCACGCTTTCAAAGAACCCCTTGTATGTTCATCCATTTTTCTGGGGAGCCTTTGTGCTCTATGGCGATTGGAGGTAGCGAATCTCAGTGTAAGAAGTAGGTTCGGGGCGCACCATGAAAAAAAACATGTGCGACTGATGCTGCATTGGGACTCACACAACTAAACCTAATGGGCATTATGAGCGAAATAGCATCAGAACTGTTATATTTGTCGGTGAAGGATGGTTCGAAGGCGTTTCGCAAGTGTGCCGAATGCTTTATTTTTCCATAAAACAAACCCTTAAAATTCGGAGATGAATTTACAACTTAAAATAATATTCCTATTGATTCTCGCATACGGATGCTCAACTCCTATGAAAAGTATCAGTAAAAAAAAGATCAATAACTCCAACAAAACAGATCACATGTCAAGAGTAATAATAGGTGCTATTTCTGGAAAGACCATTCATCTGCCAGAGGTGAATTCTACTTCAATGACGAATATCACACCCGGTAGGTTCGTTAAAAATGGGGTACCCGCACCTGAATTTAAATTAGATAATTCTAAAGCATTACCCGATGTGTTAAGTTTTAATCGAAAATTCGGGTTGCTTATTCCTGTCACTAATACCACCACGGAGCATGAGCTTTGGAGTATCATTCTCAATAACCAACAGCCTGGAGGTCTTGAAGGTGTGGGCATTCATACCACAAACATTCAGACACCCAAAGTGATTATTCAGACTGAAGCCGATTTGGAGAACTTTAAGAATCTTTTTATTGCAGGCCTTGAGCGAGCCGTGGGTGAGGCACGCCTTTCCAAACCAGAATACTTGATTATGGGCATGAGCCTAGAGCATATTTTATATGGCATGGATGAGATTAAAGGATTAATGAATAAACTTGATACTACTATATCGTGGGCTACTTGGCATGAAGCATCGGATGCCGCCTTAAAAAAATACAAAGCCAAACGCATCGGTATCATCAGTCCATTTAATAAAAAAGGAAATGAAAATGCAAAAAAGATGTTTGAAGATATGGGATACGAAGTGGTGGTAAGTTTCGGTTTCGGATGTCCTGACCTTGTTGATATTAGTCATATACCTAATTCAGCAAAAGAGGATGTCATTTTAAATTACCTAGCAACTCCCGAAAACCGATTGGATGCGATTGTGCAATTGGGCACCAATATGAGTATGACAGAGTTGACTGAAAAACTCGAATTGAAAATCGGAATCCCTATCTTTGGCATTAATGCAGTTACTTTTTGGTATGCCTTGAGAGAAAATGGATTTGATATGCCCTTAGTTAAAGCAGGTCGACTTCTAAAAGAATTTTAAGTATCAATTCAAACTAGCATTAGCGATCATCATCGTTATGAAGAAAAAATAAGAATAGTGAGATGCTTAAATCAATGCTCTGAAAAGTTAAAGAGCTATATTATTTTTAATCATTTGACACCATTAAATTCGACCCTAAATGTATCCTTACCATAATAAAATAAAGCAGCGTATTCAAAATAATGAACTCACAGGATATGAATATGTAGATACATACAAACAGATCAGTCCATGTCTCGTTTTGTATTTTTCTACAGAGCCCAAAACCAGACCCATTAGGCAGCATCGGTTCGACGAATATGAAATAATTTTAAAAGAATCTATGAAAGTTAAATAGTATTGAAATTGTCCTCTAAACCACTTTAAAACCCAATGATTTATAGGCTCATTATTTTCTTAGTACTCAATTTTGGGGCACTTGCCCTCGGAGGAATATTTACAAGTAAAGGAGTTTCTTCCATCTGGTATACGAGCATTGCTAAAGCCCCCTGGACACCTCCTGGATGGGTTTTTGGGGCTGCATGGACCCTCATCATGATTTGCTTCACTGTTTACATGGCGTATGCATGGCCCTTGATTGAAAACAAAAAACTACTCCTTGGCTTATATGTCACCCAATGGATATTGAATGTAGGATGGAACCCCATTTTCTTTTATTACCATCAGGTATTCGCAGGTTTGCTTACTATAAGCGCACTTACGGCTCTAGTAGGATTAATGCTTTTCTTTTATTGGACTGATATGAAGTTAGCCTCCATTTTAATTGTGCCGTATCTAATTTGGTTAATCATTGCCACCTCGTTGAATTATTTTATCTACTTAAAAAACTAATTCAAAAACGAAAAACACGCATCTAGCAACAACCACACGATAGAACCAAACTCAACAATTTCATGGTTCTCTGCATTCGCAATCTGCGCATTTATATCACTTCATAAGGCAAAAAACGAGTAAATTTAGAAATAACAACGCTTTATTCTACGGTTTGATTTTCGGCATATTTATACCTTTCTGAAAATATATTTGCACCATCTCACAATTATCTATTATATTTGTAAGTGAATACTCACTAACATTGTGATGAACAACAATAACAAACATCGATATTGGATTACACTCCATCGCACTTTTAAGGACACGAAACGTTCACTTTACATACCACTTGGTTTAGGTTATTTAAAGCAAGTTGCATTAGCTACTTCAGTAATTTAGGGTGGAATGACGTTATAAAAAATAATCATTAAACAAATAAAAAAAATGACATCATCAATTTCTGATAGACAACTGGAAATCATAGAAGCAGCAGGAAAAATATTGACGACTTCGGGAGTAAGTGGCTTAACCATTAAGAATCTTGCTAAGGAAATGAAGTTCTCTGAAAGTGCTATTTACAGGCATTTTGCAAGCAAGGAAGAAATAATTATTGCTTTACTCGAATATCTTGCTAAGAGTATGGATGCACGCTATTCTAATGTAATTACAAGCGAGCAGTTACCCGAAGAAAAATTCACTATCCTGTTTCAAAATCAATTTTCCTTTTTCAAAAAGCACCCTCATTTTGCAGTCGCGGTATTTTCTGACGGACTGATGGAAGAAAGCCAACGCATAAATGAAACCATTTTGAGAATAATGGATGTTAAAATGAAACATTTAATACCCATAATAAAGGAAGGGCAGCGAAATAAGATATTTACAAACTCAATAACCGCTACCGAGCTAGTCCAGATCGTAATGGGCAGCATTAGACTTCTGATGTTTAAGTGGCGTGTATCGAATTTCGAATTCGATATCAAAAAAGCCGGAAATAAAACGATAAAATCCTTACTTACTTTATTACAATCTTAATCGCATGGAAAAACCCACTTTAGCAACAGAAGAAATCCTTTCAAAGAGGAGAGGAACAACGAATGGGAAACTGCCCAAAGCTATTGAATTAGCAGGCGATGTATTCCCTGATTTAGTTGCAGAACATTTTCACAGTAGCGCATTCGCAATGCCTCAAAATGGAGCACTGAATACTGAGACCAGGGTACTGATATACCTTGCAGTAGCCTTGGCTACTGATAGCAAGGCATCTATTGAAGCGATGATGAACAAGGCTAAAATGCAAAATATTAGCAACGAGAAAATTTTAGATGCTTTTAAAATTGCTCGGCATGCGGAAGCTACGAGCGTGTTGGGTAAAGCGGAAATTTTATTTGAAAAATTTAAAAATGATTTATTTGGATACCTTAGAAGCATCAGAGAATACTCCAAAAATTTGATTATTCATGGTGATCCAGGGATCCTAAAATCAAGGCATCCCTCCTTCCTGAAAGAGGCACAATAAAATTTAACTACACTTAAAAACAACGTATCATGTCGAAAATTCTTATTCTCGGAGCAGGCATTGCAGGACACTCTGCTGCATCACATTTAAGACGAAAACTTTCTAAAGAGCATGAAATACTGGTAGTTTCTCCAAACCGAAATTATCAATGGGTGCCCTCTAATATATGGGTAGGTATCGGCCGAATGAAAGCAGAAGAAGTTTTCTTTCCTTTAGAACCATTATACAGGAGAAAAAGTATTGGTTACAAACAAGCGAAAGTAGTTTCTTTTCATCCAGAAGGCAAGGTCACTGAAACGAAACCTTTTGTAACAATTGAATATCTCTTTGGAGAAAAAGCAGGGATTCAAGAAAATATAAATTATGATTTTGTCATTAATGCCACCGGTCCAAAACTTGCCTTTGAATTAACGGAAGGCTTGAATCCTGGTAGCCATAAAGCGTATTCGGTATGCACCTATGAACATGCTACTGAGGCCTCTGACGCATTGCATAAGTTAATTTCAGAGACTAAATCCTCAAACAAAAAAGCAAAAATATTAATCGGTACGGGACACGCGAAAGCTACTTGTCAGGGCGCAGCCTTTGAATATATTTTAAATGTAGAAAAAGAATTGGTGCGATTTGGAGTAAGAGATAAAATAGAATTGACCTGGATTACGAACGAAAATGAATTGGGCGATTTTGGTATGGATGGAATGCTTTTAACCTATGGCAGCCAAACAATGAAATCGAGTGAAATGGTTGAAATGGTTTTTGCAGATCGTGGTATTAAATGGATTTTGGGTGCTGGAGTTTCCAAAATTGAAGATGGAATTGCTCACTACGAAAATCTGGATGGAGAGTACAGAACTGAAACCTATGACTTTGCCATGCTAATTCCTGCATTTTCTGGTCATGGATTTAAAGCTTATGATAGAGAAGAAAATGATGTGACCAGCAAACTATTCAAAGGATTCATGATCGTAGATGCTGACTATACCTCAAAACCTTATGAAGAATGGTCAGTACAAGACTGGCCTGAAACATATCAAAATCCAAGCTATCCTAACATTTTTGCTCCAGGCATTGCCTTTGCTCCTCCTCATAGCATCTCTAAACCAAGAAAAAGTAAAAACGGTACAGCTATTTTTCCCTCTCCCCCTCGTACAGGAATGCCATCAGGCATCACTGCTAAGATAGTAGCAGACAATATTATCGACCTAATTAAGCATGGCAAATTAGCCATTCTACAAAAAGGCTCCATGGGAAATATGGGAGCTGCATGTATCGCTTCTGCTGGATATGGTATGACTCAAGGCAGCGGTATAAGCATAACCACTTTCCCCATCGTTCCTGATTATAAAAAATATCCAACCACACAAGGCCGTGATTTGAAGCGAACTTTTGGTGATATAGGGCTTGCAGGGCATTGGTTGAAATTGACCTTACATTATGCCTTTATCTATAAAGCCAAAATGCATCCATTTTGGTGGTTAATCCCTGAATAATTTTTAACAAAACAACAAATATGACTCACAAAATCTCAAAATCCGAACACGCAAGAATGCGAAATCAATTCATTCAGTTTTTTAAATACCTGTTTTTAAGTTTGAAAATTTTAAAAATAGTAAGTGGAGGACACGGTAGCACACGTAATTAAACAACAAAATTAACACTATGAAATTAATTAAAAATTGTTTTACTCTATTATTCATAATAATAGCAATTAACACTAACTATGCACAGGTTTGGTCCATTCAACAATGCATTGATACAGCCCAAGTTCGCAATAAAAATTTGCAGATAAGTAGAAATAACATTTCTATTGGTGAGCAAAAAGCGAAGGAAGCTAAAGCGAGCTTAATTCCGAAAGTGAATGGGAGTGCGGATTACAAATATTTCACCAATTTGCCTTATCAGTTAATGCCATTGTCTGTTTTCGGTGGTCCTGATGGCAAATTTAAAGAAGCACAATTTGGAGTACCACATAACATCAACGCCAATTTGCAATTGTCAATGCCATTGTATAATCCACAAGTTTATGGAGCAATACAAACCACGAAAATCGCATCAGCACTGACCGAATTACAGTACCTGAGAACCGAAGAACAAGTTTATTTCGAAATATATAATCTTTACTATAATGCACAAATCTTGCTTCATCAATTCGCTTTTCTGGATAGTAACTTAATCAATGCCGAGAAACTCCTTACCAACACACAGCTACTTCATGAACAATTACTTGCCAAAGAAACCGATGTAAGTAAGGTGAAATTGCAAGTGGCGCAATTAGCAACACAACAAGAAAGTATCCGGAGTAAATACGAACAAGTGCTGAATGCAATAAAATTTGCATTGGGCCTTTCTATTGAACAAAATCTTCAAATTGATCCAAAAATTCAATTCCAAAACACACGTGAATATGCATCTTCCTCCACGATCGATATTCGAATCGTAAAAACCCAGAATCAAATATTGTCGAGTGAACTTAGCATATTAAACAAATCAAGATTTTTGCCATCATTAAATATTTTCGGAAGCTATGGCACAACAGGTTTTGGATACACTAAAGCACCGAACGATTTTCTAAAATTCTATCCCATTGGTTTTACTGGCACTCAACTCTCATATCCTTTATTTAATGGCACTGTTACTCACAGAAAAATAAATCAGAAAAAACTCGAACTTGAAAATAGTCAGATTCAAATTGGATTACTCACCGACCAAAATAACATGCAGGTTGAAAATGCGAAACTGCAAAGATCAGTTTTGGAGAAATCAATAATAACCACGACACAACAAATTACACTAGCTCAAACAATTTACGAGCAAACGACAATCCAACAAAAACAAGGAACCGCTAACTTAACAGAGGTATTGTTAGCCAATAACACCTTGCGTGAAGCACAACAAACTTACCTCATGACTGTCATAGAATTTCTAAAATCAGATTTAGAATTAAAAAAATTAACAGGAAATATTTCCAAAACTAAATAATTGTTATCATGAATTCAAAAACAACCATCTTCAAAAGAGTAATCTATATTATCATACCATTGATAATTATTGTTTTGGTAATAACCAAGCTGAAAAACAACAAACAAATAACACAAAATAAAATTTATCAATACGATAAAGATGAAGCTATCAATGTGATGACAGACACACTTCAATATGAAAATGTGAATACTGAACTATCCTTTTCAGGAACATTTGAGCCAAATAAGGAAACAAAAATAAGTGCTGAAATTCAGGGGAAAATAAATACTATTTTAGTTGACAATGGGAGTGTGGTAAATAAAGATCAAGCGTTGGTTCTATTGGATAATTCTTTGCTTAAACTGCAATTACAATCGATAGAAGTGCAACTAGAAGGACTGGCCGCAGATGTAAAACGTTATACCATCTTAGCTAAAGCAGACGCTATTCAGGGTGTCCAATTAGAAAAATCTGTTTTGGGATTAAAAGCAGCGAAAGTGCAAAAAGCCATTGTGACAGAACAAATTAATAAAACCATAATCAAAGCCCCTTTTAACGGGGTCGTAACGGCGAAACTACTTGAAGAAGGAGCGTTTGCTGCGCCCGGTGTTCCATTACTTCAGATTACAGACATTACAAATTTAAAATTTACAATAAATGTTTCAGAAAATGATTTAAGCCAATTTTATATCAATCAGATTTATTATATTACAGTAGATGCGGATGCTGAAATCTTATTGCCTGGAAAAGCACTTGTAATTGGCAGTAAGGCCAATATAGGAAGTAGTTTCCCTGTTCAGTTTGCAGTCAATAACACAGCCGATCTGAAAATAAAATCAGGAATGTTTGGCCATGTAAAATCAAAAATAGAAACAAAAGAAAAAGGCATTCTGATTCCATCCTCGGCGATGGTGGGCACTGCCAGTCAACCTCAAGTGTATTTGATTAAAGAGGGTAGAGCCACCTTACAAAATATCGTTATTTCTAAAAACATATTGAACATGACTGTGGTGTCAAATGGATTAAGCACTGGAGATATCATGGTAACCAATGGCTTTATCAATCTTTTTAACGGTGCCCGTGTAGTTATTAAATAAAATTAGCGCAAATGAATATTACAGAAATTTCAATCAAACGACCTTCACTGATTATCGTACTCTTCAGTGTGTTTGCTTTATTAGGCTTTATAGGATATAAAAATTTGAGTTACGAATTAATGCCTGACTTTAATCAGCCCGTGGTTGTAATTAAAACGGTTTATCCAGGAGCTGAACCTAACGAAGTTGAGACTTCGGTTTCGAGAAAAATAGAGGATGCCTTATCCAACTTGGAGGGCGTCGATTATTTGGTGACGAAGTCATTGCCAAATGCTTCTATCATTATCGCCAATTTGAAATATGGAACGGATTTAGATAAAACAATGCAAGATGCCCAAAGATATATTGATAATATCCGCAAAGATCTACCACAAGACATTTTAAGTCCGGTAATGAGTAAAGTTTCGCCTAATGATTTGCCAATCATGTCCATCAGCGCAACAAGTAATCTGTCGCCTACAGCGTTTTATCAAAAAATGAAGGATGATTATCTGCCTCAAATTCAACAAATAAAAGGGGTAGCAGAAATTACCGTTTTAGGAGGTCAGGAAAGAGAAATACAGGTAAAAGTAAATCAGGACAAACTTAAACTTTATAAAATTTCTTTATCTCAGGTTGTAGAGGCTATTAATCGCTCGGGCTTGGATTTGCCTGCGGGGAAAGTGCAAACAGATAAAGAAAATAACTCCGTTCGCTTAACGGGTAATTTTACAACTTTAGAGGACATAAAAAAGGTTCAGGTAGCCATGCCTCTTTTTGGAAGCCCCGTTTATGTTAAAGATTTGTCGGATGTTATTGACGGTATCAAAGAAACCACTTCAATCAGTCGCTATAATGGGAAAGACGGTATTGGTTTGATGTTAAAAAAACAAGGTGATGCCAATGCGGTTGACGTTTCAAAATTAGTTCGTGAAAAATTCAAATCCATTGAACAACAAAATTCAAGTTCAGGGGTAAAATTCATAATCGCAGATGACAGCACCGACAATACCATTGCCGCAGTTAATTCAGTCGTTTTTGATTTGATTTTAGCGGTCATATTAGTTTCGTTGGTGATGCTTTTATTTCTGCGAAGTTTCAGAAATTCATTAATCGTAATTGTTGCCATTCCCACTTCGTTGGTAACCGCATTTGCCGTAATGTGGCTTTTGGGTTATACCCTCAACTTAATGACCTTGCTTGCAATGTCATTAATCATAGGCATATTAGTGGACGACGCTGTGGTGGTTTTAGAGAACATTCAAAAACATTTAGACCAAGGAAAAGATAAACGAACTGCCTCCATGGATGGCCGTATGGAAATTGGATTTGCAGCATTGTCAATCACATTGGTTGACGTTGTGGTGTTTTTGCCAATTCTTTTTTTACAAGTGTTTGTAGCCGATATGCTCAAACAGTTTTCGGTAGTGGTAGTGACCTCAACACTTACAAGTTTATTGGTTGGATTTACTCTGACCCCTTGGCTGGCTTCTCGTATTGGCAAGAAAGAAGATTTACAACCCACTAATTTTTTCAATCGTTTCTTACTTTGGTTTGAACATCAATTAGAAAAATTCACCCATTGGTATGGCAGACAATTAGAATGGGTATTAGGCCACAAACTTATTTTTACCGGAACTGTTTTGTTGCTTTTTGCGATAACTTTAGGTGTAATGAAGCAAGGTATTATTGGCAAAGAACTAATCTCCACAGGCGATCAAGGAAAGTTTAGAATGTCTTTAGAATTTGACAAATCAACTTCAATAAAGCAAAACAATTTAATTGCTCAAAATATTGAAACATACATCATACAACAACCCGAAGTGGCAACAGTATTTAGCAATATTGGCGGGCCAAGTACCGGAATTGGAAGCTTGGGTGTTGGCGCTGCAAACAAAACAGAATTTACCATTCAATTGAAGTCGAAGAAAGAATTGAAGAATCTTCCTACTGAAGCGTTTATGAAAAAACTCCGAGAGGAATTAAAAACAAAATTTAAGAGTATCAATTATTCAATGGCAGCATTGGGTTTGATCCCTCGATCAGCCCCAATTGAAATTACCTTAAGTGGAAGCAATTTGGATTTGGTGATGAAAAGCGGAAATGATTTAAAAACAATTATTGAGAAAATTCCAGGTGCCGACAATGTACGTTTATCTGTTGAAGAAGGCAGTCCCGAATACAAAATAATTCCAGATAAAGATAAAATGCAGCGATTGGGACTAACAACAGCTTTTGTTGGAATGAACCTAAGAACCGCATTTACAGGAAATGATGATGCAACACTTACCGATAAAGGAACAGAATACCCTGTAAGAATTTGGATAGATGAATTTAACCGACAGAACTTTGAGGATGTTCAACAGCTTTCGATTATTAATCCCATGGGTTTAGCCATAACAGTTTCACAATTTGCGACAGTACAGCAAGACAATTCACCTTCATTATTAGAACGCAAAGACCGACAAGCCGCAGTTACACTTACTTCGAATGCATTAGGACGACCTTCTGGCACGGTGGCTGATGATGTAGTAACTTATCTTAAAAAGAATCCACTACCACAAGGTATACAAATGACTTGGGGCAGCGATATTAAAAGACAGAATGATAGTTTTGGTGCATTAGGGTCGGTCTTGCTTATTTCTTTTTTACTGATATACTTAATTATGGTAGCTCTATATGATAGTTTCGTTTATCCGTTTGTAGTTTTGTTCTCAATCCCCGTAGCTGCCATTGGGGCATTTCTAGCATTGAATTTATCGTTAAGTAATCTGAGTTTGTTCGCTTTACTTGGCTTAATTATGCTTATGGGCTTAGTCGTTAAAAATGCTATTCTGATTGTGGATTTTACGAATCAATTAAAAGCTGAAGGCAAACCCTTTAAAGAAGCTTTGCTGATGGCAGGAAAAGGCCGGATGCGACCCATTCTAATGACAACTCTTTCAATGGTGGTTGGTATGCTTCCTATAGCGATGGCAACAGGAACTGCCGCTGAATGGAAAAATGGACTTGCTTGGGTTATTATTGGGGGGCTACTCTCCTCCTTAATTTTGACTGTCTTTTTAGTCCCAATGGTTTATTACTTAGTGGATACCGCGAAAGAAAGAATAAATCGAGACGCAAAACCGTTAAAATGAAAATAGCAATCCTTACCATATTGGCATTCGTATTAAAATGAAAAGTGGACAAATTGATTATATTTGTCTCGATATTGGGAATGAGGCACTCCATCTTTCAGGGATGATTTTTCGACTTCGACCTTGAAACATTAGAGCACACTCATAAATTAGGTAAAAGATTTATTAAAATGAACAGGAACATTAGTCTTAATACAATTGCACTATTTTGCTTCATGGCCATCCATGGATTATCACAAACGCTCCGATACACCGTTGTGGATGCTGGTCAACTTAAATGTTATAGCTCTACCGGCGAAATGACATGTCCAACTTCTGGACAACCATTTTTCGGGCAAGATGCCCATTATTCCATTCACCCTGCTAGTTATGTTTTGAGTGCCGATACAAAAACTGTCTATGATAAGAATACAGGGCTAACCTGGATGAGTAGCCCTAACACCAATAATACGGGGCCCGTGAAGGCCAACAGAATGACCTATTCGGCAGCTCAAACGTGGGTTGGCACTGTAAACGGATTGAAGTATGGTGGTTTTAGCGACTGGCGTATACCCACCATTAAAGAAATATATTCGTTGTATAGCTCAAGGGGAACAGATCCTAGCAGCTTTATAGGAACCGATCTTTCGGTGCTGACTCCCTTTATTGACACCAATTACTTTAAATTCAAATGGGGTAATACGGCCACTGGCGAACGTTTAATTGACCAGCAGTATGCCTCCAGTACCACTTTTATCCTCAACCCTAGTGGTTCTGGTTATCAAAAGTTATTTGCGGTGAATTTTGCAGATGGGCGTATTAAAGGTTATGATATGACTGATGCACTAAGTGGTTTGCTAAAAACTTTTTATTTTCAATTAGTTCGTGGCCCACTAACCTATGGCATCAATAGCTTTATTGATAATGGCAATCAAACCATCACCGATTCGGAAACACGATTGATGTGGTCGAAAAATGATAATGGGAAAGGACTTAATTGGTTGGATGCTTTAACCTGGGTTCAAACTCAAAATGCCGCAAACTACCTTGGCTATAATGATTGGCGAATGCCCGATGTGAAAGAATTACAAAGCCTCGTGAATTATTCGAATTCGCCTGACTACAACTCATTACCTGCCATCGATGTGAATTATTTTGTATGCAGTTCTATAACCAATGAAAATGGCCAGGCAGATTTCCCCTATTACTGGTCGGCTTCAACGCATGCGCCATACAATACCAATGGTAATGCAACCGAAGCTGATTATGTTGCTTTTGGTAGAGCTATGGGCTGGCCAACAACTACAGGGGCATGGATTGACGTTCACGGTGCCGGTGCACAACGAAGTGATCCTAAAACCACGGCAAGCTTTAATCCAGGTGCTATCCTTCACTCGGTAGTGGTTGGAGGTAATACCTATACTGGATATTCTTGGGGTCCTCAAGGCGATGCCATACGAGCAGCAAATTACGTGAGGTTAGTGCGAACAGTGAGTAATACAAGCGGATTGAACAAAGAATTTGATTATGGTAAAATTATGATCAAGCCCAACCCATTCATTCATAAAATAAAAATAGAAGGCCAAACAGGCTTGGAAAACTATGCAATAACAAATGCACTTGGTGAAATAATTTGGACAGGAATCAATATCGAAGAAACTGACTTTTCAACCCTTGAACCTGGCTTGTATTTCCTCAGAGTAATAGAACCCAATTCGGAATTTACCATTAAACTCATAAAGCAATAAGAACAAACAAAACACGACGAGAGTTTGTTTCTTTCATGCCAGGTTGTAAATCGTAAGCATAAAGTGGACTCTTTCTTAAGGAGTCTTTCACACTAATTCAAAACTAAATAATAATTTTAATATACGATTAAAGAACCTTATTCTATTTTTGACTATATTTTTTAGAGGGTTAAGCAAACTATAATTTTTGTCCAACAACCTAATTTAACTGTCTTCTCACGCTACGAAACATAATTTCCACGGCACACGATTGGGACTTGCACAAAGCAGATCATAAACTTTGCTTCATTAGTACTTGCTGAACACAAAAGTTTTTCGTTATTTGAGAAACAATTTCGAGGATCCTCAACCATAAATTCGACGGTTGTGGCGTGAAGAGTATTAACTAAATCAGAAGCCTTAATTTAATAGCTTCCTTTATGATCTGCTCAGACTGACCATTGCATACTACGGGCACTCGCTTGCCAGCTAAAAAAGAAACAACACGAATCCATAATAAAACCTTTGTAAAAAAACATGATTCCAAAAATTCTTTCTAAAAAATCATGGGTGTCTTTCGCAGTCCTTATTGTGGTTATGGGGTTAACCATGATAGCTGCTATTTATACCAAAAACGATTTAGAAAAGAAATCGGAACGTGAATTTGCGATGGTATGTAATGAAATCGAAGCGAAAATCTCCAGCTGCCTATTCACACATGCTCAATTTTTAAGAAGTGGTGCCTCTTTATTCGCAGTGTCGGATTCGGTGACTAGAAATGACTGGAAAGTATTTGTTGAAAATTCGAAATTCAACACCAATTGGCCCGGTAATCAGGGCGTTGGGTTTTCATTAATCATCAAAAAAGAAGCCTTAGAAGACCATATCCAACGAATTAGAAAAGAAGGCTTCCCTACTTATAGTCTTCGTCCGGCAGGCGACCGAGATATCTATACTTCCATCATCTATCTAGAACCCTTTTCAGACAGAAATCTACGGGCATTCGGGTATGATATGTATTCGGAACCAACCAGAAGAAAAGCGATGGAGCAAGCCCGCGATTCTGATGTTGAAGCACTTTCAGGAAAAGTAATTCTCGTACAAGAAACCAACAAGGATATACAAGCAGGTGTTTTAATCTATGTGCCTGTTTACCAAAAAAGGAAGCCGACAAATACCATACAAGAGCGGCGGGAAGCGATTTTGGGTTGGGTATATAGCCCTTATCGTATGGACAATTTACTCAATGGTATTTTAGGAGCTCGTGATCTAAACGAAGAAGATAAAATTCATTTGCAGATATACGATAACGAAACCATCTCGCAAAATTCATTACTTTATGATAGTCGAAAAAAAGACACCATCACTTTTAATATCTCTGAGCAAACAATTACCATTCCTCTTGTTTTTAATGAGAAGAAATGGACTTTACATTTCTCGAAACCAATTCAAAATTTTGCCTATTTCCAAAGCAAAGTACTAATCGTTCTATTCAGTGGTTTGGTCATCAGCCTCTTGTTGTTTTCTTTATCGCTCTCATTATTTAACACGCGTTTTAGAGCGCAGCAAATAGCAGAACAATTAACCTTAGAAATTAGAGAGGATGAGCATGCGCTGATTCTGAAAAATCAAGAAATTCAAGCTCAAAACGAAAATCAGAAAGCGTTAAACGAGAAACTTTCTCAAAGAAACAATGAGTTAATTATTGCCAAAGCAAAAATCGAAGAGAGTGAGGATGGGTTTAAAAATATGTTCGAAAGGCATAGTGCCATCATGCTACTTATTGAACCGTTAGAAGGAATCATTTTAGGTGCGAATAATGCAGCCGTCGAATTTTATGGTTATAGCAAGTCAACGCTACTGACCATGAATATTTACAAAATTAATACCTTGCCACCAGAAGAAATTAAAACTTTACGAAAAAACACAAAAGATAATAATGAAAACTCTTTCACAGCACCTCATAAATTAGCCAATGGGGAAATACGGACGGTTGAAGTTCACTCAACACCAATCAAATTTCAGGAAAAACAAATACTCTTCTCCGTGATACACGATGTAACTGAGCGGAAACAAAGCGAGTTGGCCTTAATGGAAAGCGAAATCAAACTGCGTGAGCTCAATATTACCAAAGATAAATTTTTCTCGATTATTGCCCATGACCTCAAGAGCCCATTTAACTCTATTATCGGTTTTTGCAATCTCCTCTTGGATAAAATTCAAAATAAGGACATCACGAATATTGATCGGTATGCACAAATCATCATTCAATCGTCCAACAAAGCGATGAGCTTATTAATGAACCTCATGGAATGGTCGCTTTCGCAAACAGGCAGGATGAGTTTTAATCCAGAGTACTTTGAAATGGTGGCACTAATCAATGAAACTAAACTTTTTTATGAGAGCATTGCCTCACAAAAGTCAATTAGTATCAAAACAAGTTTGCCACCCCATATTTTTATCTCCGCTGATAAGGCTATGATTAGTACTGTTTTGAGAAACTTAATTTCCAACGCTGTAAAATACACGAAATCGGGCGGTGAGATCTCTATTGCCGCAGTGGAAAAGCAAAATGAGATTATCTTTTCGATAAGTGATACAGGAGTTGGAATATCTCCCAAAAGCCTCCTCAAATTATTTCGGATTGACCAAAGCTACTCCACCACTGGAACCAATAATGAGGTTGGAACTGGCCTTGGTTTAATACTCTGCAAAGAATTCATTGAAAAGCATGATGGGGAAATTTGGGCAGAGAGTGAAGTCGGATTAGGCTCCACATTTTATTTCAGCTTACCATACAACATCTAACCTGTTTTAAAATTGTTCGTCTCTGATGGGTTTTGCTTACCCCAAAAAAACATCAAGATGCCAACTAAAAAAGAATACCAAATGAAAAGAGGTGGCCTTATTCAGACCACCTCCTCTCAGTTAATTGATTTAGCCTCGTACTATTTATTCAATGATCTCTTAACCTGTTTCATGCCATACGAGTGCGATAAACTCCGATTTTAGGAATGCCTAAAAACCAGGAATTAGGCCAAGTCAAATCGATCAAGATTCATGACTTTAGTCCAAGCTGACACAAAATCCTGCACAAATTTATCTTGAGCGTCGACACATCCATAAACTTCAGCGAGAGCTCTGAGTTCAGAGTTTGAACCAAAAATTAGATCTACCCGTGTGCCTGTCCACATCAGTTCGCCAGTAGCACGATCGCGGCCTTCAAACACCTCTTGCGACTCAGAACTCGCCTTCCAGGTAATACTCCAGTCGAGTAAGTTTACAAAGAAATCGTTGGTAAGTGCTTCTGCACGCTTGGTGAACACACCGTGTTCTGATGCATCTGAATTGGTATTCAATACACGCATTCCACCGATAAGGACAGTCATTTCTGGCGCTGTCAGCGTCATGAGTTGCGCCTTATCAACAAGCATTTCCTCGGCCGATGCCTTATGTTTCGATTTGAAATAATTTCGGAATCCGTCTGCATTCGGCTCTAATACCCCAAATGACTCAGCATCGGTTTGTTCTTGTGAGGCGTCGGCCCTTCCAGGTATAAAAGGAACAATCAGGTTATATCCTGCATTCTTCGCTGCTTTCTCAATACCTGCACTTCCGGCCAATACTATTAAATCGGCAAGTGAAACCATCTTACCGTCAGTTTGCATCGTGTTAAATGCTGTTTGAATATGGGTAAGCGCATCTAATGATTTCTCCAATTGACCTGGATTATTTACTTCCCAATCCTTCTGAGGGGTAAGGCGAATACGAGCTCCGTTGGCGCCACCGCGTTTATCGGAACCTCTGAAAGAGGCTGCTGAAGCCCAAGCGGTAGATACCAATTGTGAAACTGACAATCCCGATTCAAGTATTTTTATCTTTAATGAAGCAATGTCTTTATCATCTATACCTTTATAGCTTACATGGGGTATCGGATCTTGCCAAATTAGTTCTTCCTGAGGCACCTCCGCGCCCAGATAACGCGACCTTGGACCCATATCGCGATGCGTTAATTTGAACCAAGCACGAGCGAAAGCGTCTGCGAACTCATCCGGATTTTCAAAGAAGCGTCTTGATATTTTTTCATATGCGGGATCCACTTTCAAAGCAAGGTCGGCGGTAAGCATAATGGGCACATGACTTTTCAAAGAATTATGTGCATCAGGTACCGAACCTGCCCCTGCACCACCCTTGGGTATCCACTGCTGGGCTCCAGCCGGGCTCTTGGTTAACTCCCATTCGTAGTTAAACATGTTTTCAAAATAGTTATTGCTCCACTTGGTGGGGGTGGTAGTCCAAGCGCCTTCAAGGCCGCTGGTAATCGTATCTTCTCCATTTCCTTTTCCCAAAGTATTTTTCCAACCAAGACCTTGCTCTTCAATGTTTGCAGCAGCAGGTTCCGGCCCCACGTACTTGCCTGGATCGGCCGCGCCATGCGCTTTACCGAAGGTATGCCCACCAGCAATGAGGGCTACTGTTTCTTCGTCATTCATGGCCATACGACCAAATGTTTCACGAATATCACGAGCAGAGGCGAGTGGATCAGGATTCCCGTTAGGGCCTTCCGGATTCACATAGATTAGACCCATCTGCACTGCTGCCAATGGATTCTCCAATTCACGGTCGCCCGTATAACGTTGATCATCCAACCACTTCCCTTCCGAACCCCAATAGATATCTTCCTCCGGTTCCCAAACATCTTCTCGCCCACCAGCAAAACCGAATGTGTTGAAGCCCATCGACTCTAGGGCACAGTTGCCAGCGAGAATCATAAGGTCGGCCCAGGAAATTTTCTTTCCATACTTTTGTTTAATCGGCCATAATAGTAAGCGTGCCTTGTCGAGGTTGGCATTGTCGGGCCAACTGTTTAAGGGGGCAAATCGCTGGGTGCCAGAGCCTGCGCCTCCACGTCCATCGGAGATACGGTAAGTACCTGCACTATGCCAAGCCATTCGAATAAACAAAGGACCATAATGGCCGTAGTCGGCTGGCCACCAAGCTTGAGAGGTAGTCATTAAATTAAAAATGTCCTGCTTCAAGGCAGCCAAATCGAGCGTCTTAAACTCGTCAGCATAGCAAAACGATTCCCCCATCGGGTTGGACAAGGAAGAGTTTTGACGAAGAATATTTAATTTCAACTGATTGGGCCACCAATGGAGGTTTCGTGTACCACCGCCAGCGCTTTGTTTTAGAGCTCCGCCATGAAAAGGACATTTATTCTCAACAGGAGGTGTTGTACTCTGATTTATTTTATTTTCCATTTTAAAGATTTATAAATTGTTTAAATAATAGAATTACGAGAAGCCTTAGCCTTTCTACGTAGATTCATAAAAGCTTGCAAAAATAATGAATTATGACAAACTTTCGAAACATCAAAACATTAAGATAAGGTAGGTTGCGAAAACCATACTGTTACCTAATATTTTAAAGCTATTGGTGCTTTCGCTGTTCTTTATTTGAAAGCACTATATTTGCCCTTTAAATAGGTCCCAGGAAGGCTTGCTCCATTAACTTTTAATAGCTCTTAAGTTTTCTGTAATGTCAAATGGCACGAGGGCCTTGATATAACTCTATAACACATACACCCATAAGAAAAATGATACGTTCCTTAAAGAATACCATTATGAAAATCCTAAATAATATTTTAGGAAAAAGTAGATTTCAGAAATTCTTTCAATCTCTGTTTCAACTCTCATTAAAGGGTTTAAACTATGGTAATGGTGGCGATTTTAATGAGAGTGGCGAGATCCATGTACTTCACTTTATAAAAAATAAGTTTAAAGATGAGCCCTCATTAACACTCTTCGACGTGGGTGGCAATAACGGCGACTATTCCGTACTTTTATCCGATTACTTTAACTCAAAGGGGACCATACATTCTTTCGAGCCATCAAAAAAAACGTACGAGCTATTTCTTAAGACCACCCAAAACATAAAAAACATGATCCCTAATAATTTTGGATTAAGCGATACGGAGAATGTGCAGCTCCTATATACTAATATAGAAGGTTCGGGTTTTGCTTCGGTATATCAAAGAAACTTAGCACATTTTGGTATTGCTATGGACCAAAGTGAGGAAATAAAACTTTCTACTGTTGATGCTTATTGTCAGACAAATCACATTAATCGCATTCATTTTTTAAAGTTAGATATTGAGGGGCATGAACTGAAAGCATTGAATGGTGCCGCTCAGATGATAAAAGACAAAAAGATTGATACGATTCAGTTTGAATTTGGTGGATGTAATATTGATTCAAGAACTTATTTTCAGGATTTTTTCTACTTATTAAAAGATCATTATCGAATTTATCGAATTTTGAAAGATGGCTTAGTTGAAATGCCCACCTACAAAGAAACTTACGAGATCTTTATTGCCATAAATTATTTAGCAGTTAGAAAATAATACTATTTCTCTTGAAGTAGGCCAAGAAACTAGCTCTGCGTTATCATAGAAAAATGATTTTACTTCTAAATAAAGGTTATAAAAACCAACGGAAGTTGTATCGAGATCTTAGACAGAAAAAAAATGTCACTATAGTTAGGTATAGGTATATGCTAAAACGCTTTTTAGAGAGCGGTTTTGCCTTCTCATACTTTTTTCGTAGTATTGAAACGTATATCTATACTCAAAAATATCAATAAAATCTACAAATCACGAAAGTTCCTTATTGGCAATTTCAACTCCCCCACCTTTAGCAAGAGAAAATAAAACATGGTAATAGCACCAAAAATAAGAGGATTTATTTGTTTAACTGCGCATCCTAAAGGATGTGAAAAAAGTGTCTTAAACCAAATAGAATACACCCAATCGAAGGGGCCCATCGAAGGACCCAAAAAAGTCTTAATCATCGGTGCTTCGACAGGTTTTGGAATGGCCTCCAGAATTACCAGTGCGTTTGGCTCAAATGCAGCTACCATCGGTGTATTTTTTGAAAAACCACCACAAGATGGGAAGACCGCATCGCCAGGATGGTATAATACTGCTGCCTTTCAAGACCAAGCCAAAAAAGCTGGGATTTACGCCAAAAGTATTAATGGTGATGCCTTTTCGGATGACATAAAAAACAAAACAATCGCACTCATCAAAGCAGATTTAGGGAAGGTAGATTTGGTGATTTATAGTTTAGCATCACCTGTTAGATTGCATCCAAAAACAGGTATTTTGCATCGTTCTGTGTTGAAACCCATTGGCACTGCACTCACGAATAAAACCGTTGACTTCCATTCTGGAGTTGTTACAAACATCTCGGTTGACGCTTGTACTGAGGATGATATAACCAATACCATTGCAGTCATGGGAGGCGAAGACTGGGAAATGTGGATTGATGCCCTCCTCAAAGCCGATGCTCTCGAAAACAATGCCACCGTGCTTGCCTACTCCTATATTGGACCCGTTTTGACAGAAGCGGTCTATCGCAATGGAACGATAGGCAGAGCCAAAGATGATTTAGAGTCGACTGCCTTCAAGATTTCCGATAAATTAAAACATATTCATGGCCAAGCTTTCGTTTCTGTTAACAAAGCTTTAGTCACGCAAGCTAGCTCCGCCTTGCCTGTGATTCCTTTATATATTTCATTGCTTTATAAAACAATGAAGCAAAAAGGCACTCACGAAGGTTGTATCGAACAAATTCAACGATTATTTAGAGATCGGGTATTTAGCGGCAACACCCTCCTTACCGATGAAAAAGGCAGGATTCGCGTTGATGATTGGGAATTGGAAGCGGAAGTGCAATCGGAAGTGGCCAAATCATGGGCACTTACAAGCACTGAAAACTTAGCCGAACTTGGCGACTTGGAAGGTTATCGATCTGACTTTTTAAACTTATTTGGATTTGGATTTTCGGGGGTTGACTATTTGGAAGATGTTAATGAAAATATTCCAATCGACGGCTTGCAATAAAATGAAAAATGGGGATGATAAATAATCACGAGAAGAAGTTTAACAAGGTAAATGTTGAGCAATTTATTTTTGCTTATTAAAAAATAACATGAAGCTATTTCTACACCCATTATCATTTCTTATCCTTATTCTCTTTTTAGCGAACACAGCAAAAGCGCAAGTCTTTACAGGCACTGGAGGTGCCATTAGCAACGATAGCCTTCCCAATTTCTACGCCCAAACAGTTGCCGTTACCAATACCTCCATCGACAATAATTATGGTGTATATGGCGTGATGGTGAACATCTCACATACGTATGATGCCGACCTCAACATTTTCTTAATCGCACCTAATAATTATACTGTTGAGCTCAGTACCAAAAACGGAGGTGCCGGCGATAATTATTCGAATTGCATCTTCACCGCAAATACCAGTGTCAAAATTAATATTGCCTCCGCTCCTTTCACCGGCAGTTTCAAGCCTGAAGGCTCACTCGGTATCGTAAATAATGGTCAGAACCCGAACGGAACCTGGAAACTTTTGATTGTTGATGCTAAAAAAAGTGCCGATGCTGGCACCTTGCTAAATTGGAGTCTCATATTTTCGAGTAATCCATCGAAACTCATTCCATTTACCAGCTCCAATTTACCCTTGATGCTGATTAATACCTATAATCAATATATCCCCGACGAGCCCAAAGTAGCTGGACGTATGCGAATCATCAGCAACGATACTTCACTCAACTACCTTAGCGACTCCTCAAAATTTTACAATCACAAAATAGGCATCGAATCGAGAGGTTCCTCCTCCCAATCATTTCCCAAAAGGCCTTACGGCTTTTTTACTGTCGATGGCACGGGTGCCGATAGCAATACGACCCTCATTGGTCTGCCTGCAGAACATAACTGGGTGCTTAATGCAAGTTATAATGATAAGTCGTTGATGCGCGACATGCTCACCTACGAACTCGCCCGACGCACTGGCCGATACGCATCGCGTTATAGATATTGTGAATTATTCATCAATGGCGAATATGTGGGGCTTTATCTTTTGATGGAAAAAGTAAAACGCGATGCGAACCGAGTTGATATCTCCAAACTCAAACCTGAAGACACTACCGGCAATAACCTTACTGGAGGCTATATTGTAAAAATTGATAAAACTACCGGGAACTATAGTGGAGGATGGACCGATACCTTCCCTACGTATCCTGGTTCTAACCAAAGAGTTTTTTTTCAATATGACTATCCGGAAGAAGCGGTGATGGCTCCTCAACAAAAAGCCTATATAAAAAACAATATCTATTTGTTTGAAACGGCCTTGTCGAATGCTCAATTTACAAATCCAACCACAGGCTATCGGCAATATGCCGATGTAGGCTCATTCATCGACTACTCGCTCATGAATGAAATTAGTAAAAATGTGGATGGATATCGTTTAAGCACTTACCTCTATAAAGACAAAGACACCAAAGCCGGAAAGTTAATGATGGGACCCATCTGGGATTTCAGTATTGCCTGGGGCAATGCCGACTACAATAATAGTTATAGCACCGCTGGATGGGAAATAGATTTATCGTCGGGCAGCCCGTTCTGGTGGAAACGTTTTAGGCAAGATACAGCATATGTAAATGCTCAATTCTGCCGATGGAATGAATTAAGAACATCGACGCTTTCCTTTGAAGGTATCAATAACTTCATCGACTCTACGACCCATTTTATCAAAGAAGCCACTTACCGTAATTTCCAACGTTGGCCTATTTTAGGAGTGTATATATGGCCCAATCCTGCCCCCCTAAGTTATACCTTCGAAGATGAAGTTTATAACTTGAAAGCATGGATTTATAATCGATGCTTATGGATGGATAATCAGTTGAGCGCTACGTGTAGTTCAAGGCTTGCTTGTAAAGCTAAAGTAGTAGTGTCGTCCGATAAAACCACCGTTTGCAAAAACCAGTCGGTAAAATTAGTTGCCGATGGTATTGGCAGCATCTTCACTTGGTCGCCATCCACTGGATTAAACACCACCACCGGGCGCAATGTAATAGCCACCCTCGACACCACCCGTACCTATAAAGTTGTAATGCAAACCAGTAATGGCTGCAGCGATACCAATTTTATCACAATCTATACCGCTCCACTACCCGCCAAGGGAATTACTGGCAACACTTCCATTTGTAAAGGTACATATACGGTTCTAACCGCAACATCCGGAGCTTCTAATTACAAATGGACTCCTTCATCAACACTTGACACCCCATTTGGTATCAGTGTAAAAGCCTCCCCCACTTTAAATACAACATACAAAGTAGTGGCCACCAATGCATATGGTTGCAGCGACTCTTCCTATATCACTGTCATCGTGAATCAAATACCCTTGGTTAAAATTACAGCTTCTCAAGATTCCGTTTGTGTAAATTACCCTATCACCTTAACGGCTTCTGGTGCCTCTACTTATAAATGGCTTCCTGCCAATGGTTTGACCGACTCTACGGGAACCACCGTGGTAGTTCATCCTACCCAACCAACCATTTACAAAGTAATTGGATTTTCAGCCCAGGGTTGTTTTGATACAGCTAAATTAGAATTGAATTTTCACTCCTTCGCACCCATAAAAACACATGCCTCAGACACACAAATCTGTGTCGGCAAAAAAGTTACCTTAAGTGCAACCTCTGGCTCCTCCTTTCAATGGCTACCTACCAATGGTTTTAATGGTTCATCAAATGATTCCATAACAGTAGCGCCACTCACCACAACATTATATAAAGTAACCGGCGTAAATATTTATGGTTGCATTGATACCGTAAGTATACTTATTAAAGTATCATCATTACCACAGGTTTCCATTACCACTTCAGACACCATGCTTTGTTGGGGCAATGCGGTGGTACTAAACGCACACGGAGCTGATACCTATCACTGGCTGGCAGCCAATGGCCTGAATGACTCTGTAGGTGATAATGTATCGGTGAATCCACTAACCACTACAACCTATACCGTAATTGGCATCAATGCTGGGGGGTGTTTAGATAGCTCTATGATTACCATCTATGTTTCAACCAAACCTCAAGCTGTAATCGCTGGCAAAAATCGTATCTGTAAAGGTGAAAGCACTACACTTACTGCCTCTGGAGGAAATACCTACCAATGGTATCCTGCCTTCGGTTTAAACTCAACCAATGCAGCTCAAGTAATAGCATCGCCCACCAATAACAGCACCTATCATGTCATCGTCATCTCCTCTAATCAATGCCGCGATACTGCCCAAATACAAATTGTGGTTGACGATATCCCTGCTGTAGTAATAACTCCAGCAGCTCCTACCATCAATAAAGGCCAAACTGTAAATTTATCGGCTTCGGGTGCCACCACCTACCAATGGTCGCCAGCCTTGGGCTTAAACACCACCTCCGGCAATACTGTGATAGCATCGCCAATCGTCACCACTACCTATAGTGTGGTCGGCTCCGACACCAATCAGTGCAAATCGACCAAAATGGTGACGGTAAATGTAACCACCACCGGCATATATACGAATTCAATGGAGGTCGTTAAATTTCTTATTTTCCCCAATCCTGTTGGTGATAAATTAGAGATCATGGCTCTGCAAGTAAATACAAATTATGATTTGAATGTCGCTCAGCCTGTTTACCGAATTTACGACCTCGCCGGAAAAATACTATTGAATGGTGAAATATATGAAATGAAGAAAAGCATCAATATTTCTTCACTCTCTAGCGGAGTTTATATTTTAAAACTCTCTGATTCAGATGGCCTGCTCTTTGTTACGAAGTTTGTAAAAGAGTATTAACCTTTTTCTTGACGACTCAATTCGAAAATGGGTATTGTTTGAAATCTTGCGTATGACTACGTTAAAATTTCAAAATCATCAGCATCATTTAATACAGGAAATTGGCTCCTGAAATCGAGCAACTCTTGCTTGTTTAAAGTAAAGACACTCACTTCTTCCATATTTTCATTTAAAATGGTCGGCTCTCCTTTATAATCGACGCACATACTCTGACCATTATAAGCATAACCGTTTCCATCCTCCCCAATTCTATTTACGCCCACCACAAACGAACTGTTTTCAATGGCTCGTGCCTGTAATAATTTACTCCAAGCTGTGATCCGTTTCTCAGGCCAATTGGCACAGTAAATTAACAGGTCGAAAGGATTCTCTTTGGTGTTTCTACTCCACACAGGAAATCGTAAATCATAACAGATAAATGGTTTTATGATCCAGTTTTTATACTCTATTGTTAATTGAGTTTTCCCTGGTGTGTAGTGTTTCCCTTCATCGCCCATGGTAAAAAGATGACGCTTATCGTAATGCTTCACTTCACCATCGGGAGATACCCAAACAAAACGATTATAATAGCCCTCTCCTTCTTTACAAATAAGTGTTCCACAGAGAACGCAATTTTTAGAAGCGGCCATCGAAAGCATGAATTTTAAACCTTTTTCATAACTTTCTTCTGCTAATACTGAAGCATTCATACTGAAACCAGTAACAAACATTTCGGGCAATACGATAATATCAACCTGAAGAATAGGTTGCACCATAGCACTTAAATGACGAATATTTTCATCCACATCTTCCCAGGCTAAACTAGCTTGGACCAAGGCTATTTTTAATTCTCCCATGATAAATATTTTAGATAAAATAGTTTAAAACTTCTTTTCCTTGTTGATGCGACGACACCTCAGTTACACACATTGATAAATATTTTAAAAAGGCAAGCCAATGGCGATGTTTAAATTAATGTTACGAGAAAAATCATCGTAGGTATTGATATTCCGAATAATCCACTTATCCTTTGCTAGAGGCATATCCCGAGGATCAAAAATAGGGAAAGCCGCATCTAGTCGTAATACGAAAAAATCGAAATCGTACCGTATCCCTACTCCGAAATCCATCGCAATTTCTTTATAGAAACGAGTCAAACTAAACTCAGCTCCCTCCTTACCCACTTCCTTTTTAACATTCCAAACATTGCCCGCATCAGCGAATAAAGCCATACTAATAGCTTTATATAAGATGGTTCGGTATTCCATATTAAACATCAACTTCAAATCGCCTGCCCGGTAAAAATCTTGATCGTCGGCATAATAATAACTACCCGGACCGATTTTGCGGATGCGCCAAGCTCTCATATCATTGGTTCCTCCAACAAAAAAACGTTTCTCGAAAGGGATTCCAGTGTACTGTGAATTTTGCTTGGGGTTGGCTAGACCAGCGTAAAATCGAACGGCTAAGCTTTTCATACTTCCCACATGATAGTTGTAGCGTAAATCTATATCTCCTCGGATGAACTGTGAATAAGGAACACCAAATAAGGTATAGGCCTTGATGGTGTCATCATAATTTGCGTTTAATTTCTGTGACAACCGATACAATAGAAACCCCGACGATTCAAGCCCTAGGCGGGCAGAGAACAACGGTGAATTATTGACCATGCTAGGACTATTATACAAAGCAAAGGCTCGCATACTAACAATAAATTTGGGCTGAAATTGTATGCGAGTCAGTGTATTGGCATTAATTTGAGCCTCAAAAAGTGGATCCTTAATTTTAGACTGAATATAACTTAAGTCCAACGGCGATACCGTGAGAATAAATTTATTTAAGAGCGCGGTTTGATATCTGTTGCTTACCCCGAAAATGTCGCGTTTAAACTCATTAAACACCTCCGTACTATAGTTTATATTATAGGTAGTGTTAGAGCTACGAGCATCGATAAATTTAAAATTAACTGGCAAAATAAATTTCGGAATTTTCACTTGGGCATCCAACCCAAACTGCTTATAGGCGAACTCTTTATTTAAGATCTTATTCGAATTATCGAACTTATAAGCGAGTGCTCCATTGGCTGTTAACTGAAACGTTTCGCCCTTGGTGAGAATATTTTTGTTTCGAAACAAAACATTCAATGCTCCTCCATAATTGGTATTTTTCTCACCACCAATAACACTTTGATCAGAAATGATCGCTTGGGGTTCGAGTACCACCTCGTATTTGCTGGTGGGCGACATACGAATAGAACAAATTAAAGTAGGTTGCGCCTCGGTGGTATCGCCAAAAAATTCATAATCGCCTCTATAAGGATCCTGAATGATGATATGTACCCATCTACTGGTATCAAGTGTATAAACAATATTCACATACCGGAACAGCTGTAAATCGTTGAGATGGTCGTAGGTGGCTACCGTGTTTTTTTGGCGATACCGATCGCCTTGATAGATAAATATCTTAGTTAATAAAATATCACGGGCAATATTATATCCGTTGCGCTTTATTTGATATCCCTTATAGTTATTAAACGAAGTATCTCGAGATCCATAATAAGAAGGATTCTCAATGGTAAGATAGACTGCACTGATATTGTAATTTTTGTGTTCTGAATATTGCTCTGGATTTTCGATGATGACCTTCACTCTTACGTGAAGTGAATCGGCTATGGAATCCAATTCAAAGTAGATGTATTCCTTATTAAAATAATAATAACCCAAGTTGCGCACCTGATTGGTAATACGACTGCGCTCGGCATCAAAATCGGATTTGTCGAAATTCCTACCAACCCGAATATATGAATTTCCTATCTCCGAGTTAACCACACTGTCGAGAATACGATCACTCACATAATAATCAACTTTCGAAACCGAATAAGCATCCTTTTTCTTCACCTGATAATACACCTTGGCATAATTCGATTTCTTACCTAAAAGAGTATCCGTCCAAGTAACTTCTGCATCATAATAGCCCAAATTGAAAAGAGCTTGTTTAATATTCTGTGTCGAATTTTTATTTAATGAGCTATCATAAATTACAGGCTCTTCACCTAACCCAATAAATTTTCGACGTAGCCAAGTTTTCTTAGCCGTGGTATCGAAGGTGTTATAAAAAGCCAAAAAAAGCTTGAAACTTTTAAGTATTTTTCGGTTCGGTTGCTGCTGTATCTGACCCTTTAACACATCGCCCAAATCGCGATTTACCCCTGTGATATAGCTTTCCTGCAATAACGCTTTCCCTTGTGGAACACGCCTTGCAGTATTGCATGCATAAAAAAACATGACAATTACAAGTAATATGTTAATTTTATGCGATTTTTTAAACATCTATGTTATCTAAATTTCAGGTTAAATTCGTTAAGTCTTTACATCAAAAAAAAGCACGCAATAGTACGCATCAATTTATTGTGGAAGGTGAAAAAAATATTAACGAGCTTCTTCAGTCGAAACTCTCGGTAAATTTTATTTTCGCCCTCCCCGAATGGCTTAACAATAATAGTGCAAAAATAGAAAAGCGCGTCGAAATAATTGAGGTGAATGAAAAAGAGTTATTGCTCATCAGTACTCAGATTACTCCAAACAAGGTTCTGGCGGTGGTGGAGATGCCTAAATATACCCTCTCGCATTTTGACACCGACACCGTAATCGGGCTGGAAAATGTGCAAGATCCAGGGAATTTAGGCACCATTATTCGCATCGCCGACTGGTATGGAATAAAAAACATCATCTGCAGCGAAGATACGGTGGATGTTTATAACCCCAAAGTCATTAACTCTACCATGGGTAGTTTCTGCCGGGTTCAAGTGCATTATACCGATTTGAAAGATTATATACGTTTATCCCAGAAACTCGTTTATGGGATGGTGCTCGATGGCTTTAGCATTTATGCCACCTTGTTCGATGCCAATGCCATGATCCTTTTAGGCAATGAAAGCCAAGGGTTAAGTGAGGGTGCTCTCCATTTCGTTACGCACCCCATTACCATTCCAAGAATTGGCAAAGCCGAATCGTTGAATGTGGCAGTGTCGGCGGCCATTGCTTGTGACAATTTTCTTGGCCGACGACTTTAACATCGAGGTTGATCTACTTTCGTAAACTGAGGGCCTAAAATTTGACATACTAAAAAAGTACAAAAAACGTTGATATCACTACTAAATAAAATAGCCTTGCGCAAAATCTTAAAACTGCTTCTTTGGGGGTTACTGTGTTTCTTCTCCGTTGTAAAAACAAGCAGCCAAACAGCCATCATCTATGGCACCGTGCTCGATAGCAGTGGTACCCCTGCCATCGATGTGAATGTTTTTATCGACAAAACAAAACTATCGACCATCTCTGATGAAAAAGGGTTCTTCCTCCTACAAGTACCTTCGGAAAAACCCCTAACATTGGTTTTTTCATATCTGAGCATCACCCCAAAACATATCTCTATTCCTGCTTTAAAGTCGAACGAAAGATTAAAAGTGAATGTATTAATAGCTTATAAGCTTCAAATTCTTGATGTAAATATAGATGCTCAAAACAACAGAAACAAACCTTCCGTAATCACCATCGACCCGAAGCTCCTTAAAAATATTCCTGGCACCGGGCAGTTTGAGGCGGTCATAAAATTATTGCCAGGTGTCACAACCAATAATGAACTCTCTTCCTCTTATAATGTTCGTGGTGGTAATTTTGATGAAAACCTGGTGTATGTAAACGACATCGAAATTTATCGTCCCTTGCTTTTAAGTGCCGGCCAACAAGAAGGACTAAGTTTCATTAACCCCGATTTGGTGAAGAATATAACATTCAGCGCCGGAGGGTTTGAAGCAAAATATGGCGACAAGCTCGCCTCCGTGCTCGACATCAAATACAACGACCCAAAGGAAATGATGACTACCGTAAACGTGGGCTTGCTGGGGGTACAATTACATCATGAAGGAGCCACCAAAGACGGACGTTTTACCTGGCTTGCAGGGTATCGCATTCGGAGTAGCCAGATGCTCTTAAACTCCCTGGAAACACAAGGCGAATACCAAACCAATTTTCAAGATTTTCAGAGTTTGCTGAGTTATAAATTAAGTGTACGCTGGAATGTGAGTTGGTTGGGCTATGCTGCAGGCAATAATTACCTGAGCCTACCTCAAGATAGACAAACTAAATTTGGAACCGTAAAAAATGCAAAACAGTTGAGTGTGTTCTATGAAGGGAGAAACATCTTGAAGTATCAATCGCTCTTGAATGGCTTGAATTTTACTTACCTCGCTTCCGAAAAATTAAAACTAAAATTTATTGGTTCGGCTTACTCTTCGTTAGAAGATGAATTGGCCGATATTGATGCTGCTTATAATTTAGACCAGCTGGAAAATGATTTCGGCAAACCTAACTTTGGCAAGGTAAAATACAATTTGGGGTATGGAAGATACTTCAATCATATTCGTAATTACATGGATATTAACATTTATAATATTCAACATTTAGGCAACTACGTGGGCGATTATAACTATATCAATTGGGGCGTAAAATGGCAATACGAACAAATAAAAGATGAGATTAACGAATGGAAGTTCAACGATTCATCGAACTTCTTCGTACCCTATAAACCCGATGATATTAATAACACCTTCCCCCTCAGCTACCGACTCAAAACCAATTTGGATTTGCGTTCTCAAAGAATAAGTGGCTTCGTACAAAACCTACAACACTTTAAAAACCATACCGCCATAACATTAACTTATGGTGTGCGGGCCACCTATTGGGACTACAACCAAGAAACCGATGTGTCGCCACGCTTTCAATTTAGCTGGCTGCCCAACAAAAAATACAATAGCCTTCATCTAAATGATACTATCAATACCTTACGAAAAGATATTGTTTTAAAAGCCGCCATCGGAATATACTATCAACCTCCGTTTTACCGTGAACTCCGCACCATTGATGGCGTGTTAAACCCATCTATAAAATCACAAAAAAGCACCCATTTCGTGCTTGGTGGCGACATGAATTTTAAAATGTGGGACCGGCCTTTTAAATTTTTCAGTGAGGTATACTATAAAATCTTAAACAATTTAGTACCTTATGAAATCGACGATATTCGGATACGGTATCTCGCCGACAAGGTATCGAATGGCTATGCCACTGGGGTCGATTTGAGGGTGAATGGTGAGTTTATTAAAAATGAAGAGTCCTGGTTTTCGTTGTCATACTTAAACACCAAGGAGGATATTGTAGGCGATACCTATTTAGCTGCTGATGGGAGTATGCAGGAAATTGGAACCCTTAGGCGTCCTACCGACCAACGTGTTACCGCGGCCATTTATTTCCAGGATGCGCTGCCCAGTTTCCCGAAAAATAAAATGTATTTAAATCTGCTCTTTGGCACTGGTATGCCTTCTTCTCCTCCAGGCCAAGCGTCATTGCGTAATACCTTTACAGTGCCTCAATACAAACGCGTGGATATTGGTTTTGCGAGGGTGGTTTACGATGACGAAAACAAAGGCAAGGGTCATATCACCAAAAAAATAAAAGAACTGAAACTCAGTTTAGAAATTTTCAATTTGCTCAACATCAATAACACCTTATCCTATTTATGGATCAAGGATTTAACCGGAACCACCTATGCGGTGCCTAATTACCTCACCGCACGCCGATTGAATTTGAGACTCTATACGCGTTTTTAGTAACTCGTTTGGGTTTTATTAAAGCTATCTATTTTTTCTTGTACTCGCCATCCATTTATTAGGCCCTCACGCAATAAGACATTAACAATGACTCCTTTTTTACTCTTTAATATTGCAATAGGAAACGCATCACAAATCCATTACCACAAACGGCAAAGCTATTGTTTACTAAAGCACAGCTGGTAGTAAAATGTTCGGATGTGGTGGGCGATTCGGCGTGTTGTAAAATATTAAGGTCCTGATCGAGCAACTTCACAAATACTTGTCCTTTGCTATTCATGTCCGAATTGCAGTATCCTGAAATGAGGAGTTTGTCTTTGTAAACTTTCCCGCATTGCATCCCGCTATGTAAGGATTCACCGAAAGTTTTTTGTTGAAACATGGCCCCATCAGCATTTACGTGAATAATATATTCTCTGTTATTTGCATTGGTGCCAAACGAGTTGCTGCTCCCGATTAAAAATATTTGTTGGTCGTTATAATATAAAATTTGTTCCGGAAGGTCATTCAAATCGCCTCCATACAATTTTTGCCATACCACGTCACCATTTTTATTTAACCGTGTAACACAAAAATCATCTGCGGATGCTGAAGTGTGAGAACCTCCAAGAATTAGAAAATCGCCTGAAGCGGTTTCGCAAACATCGTGTAAGTTGCTCAGTTTTACCCCAGAGCTTGAGATTCTCCATTTTATGGAGCCGAGGATATCCATGCAATAAAGGGAGTCCTTATTGAATTCTACTATCAGATTGCCTTTCTGTGTTAATTTTAAGAAATTGATCTCATCCGTAAAAACGGAGCCTTTATCATCCTTAACATAAACCTCTCCTCCAAAATTACAACCTTGAATTCTTTTAATAGCCGACGTTTGATAACCTCTATCAAAACAAAACACATTGCCATTATTTTCACAGGCGGCTGTCGTTTGTCCGTAGATATATTGGTTTTCTGTAAAACTACAATTTTCGTTAAGCAACTCATTATACCAGCAATGTGTTACATCAACATAATCATTACCAAACCAACGGGAGGAGGCATTTAAGACAAGAAATTGCGAGTTTGCCGAGATGATATAATTTTTACTGTAAGGGTTTGTGGCATTAGGATAAAGGAGAATTTTGCTATCGTAAACGATTTTCGGAACGGGGTTCGAATTGGGTGGAGTTACCACAAGCTGATCACGTTTACACGAAAAAAGAAGAAGGATAACTAAGAGTGGGGTAATAAATTTCATTTTATAAAAACTCAATGATACAAACATAAGGAATAAAAAAGGAATCAAACTTATGTCATTCACAAAGAAGCCCCGCGATTTGCGAGGCTTGGTTTGTACCCGGAGCCGGGGTTTTATAACTCTATACCAATAGGCTTTTAAAGGTCTTAGAACAACACAAGAACAACATTTTTGGTTCTACTCCGGACAGGGGTTTTTAGGTGGAAAAATAGTTGAAAAATAATTTCGGTATAACTTCATAAATCTACCATTTCTGCATTTTTTTAATTAAAAACTTGCCTTCAATAATAACAGTAAACTGATATTTGATGAAACATATTCAAATGAACTACAAGAACAAAAGATAATATTGCCGAATATTTCAGCAGGTCAATATTATGTACATATCACAACGAAAGAGGTTCTTAAAGTTTTTACAAAGTTTTTTGTTGAGTAGTGTCTGAGATCTAAACCCTTCAAGATGGCATTGAGGAATATTTTAAAAACCAAAATAACTGTTCGGATTAATTTTTCGTTGCGTTCGGTTTGTTCGTTCTATTCAGAATAAATTTAACTTTGACCACTCTTTATAATCCAAATGAAAAGGGATAGCGGAAAAATTATTCAATCGAACGAATCGAAATCTTTGCTGGATGATTTAAGGCCATTAATTAATCAATTTGGTGAGTTGTCAATACAGGCTTATGAAACCTATAAGCCACAAGTTGAACACCTTATTAGAAGCCAAACCAAAGACGATAACAAAATACAGCACACTCTCGATCACATCCTTGATTTCTGTTTCGATGATCAAATGCTTTTGCTTTACAAAACCCTTTGCAGATATTATTGGAAAATTAATCCGGTGGCAACAGCAGATTATATAAATTATTACCGGGAAATGTGGGATAGTGATAAACCGGAATGAATGTAAAAACATATAAAACTTTACATATTTATAATATTGTATCTAATTACATATAATTTATATATATTTGTAAAAATTAGATGCAAATACATATAATGACTTCATTAGCTCAATTGGTTAAAAGCAAAAGAAAAGAAGCGAATCTAACCCAGGAAGAATTCGCTGAACGGGCAGGCGTTGCCCTTACTGTTATTCGAAAAATAGAACAGGGTAAGGAGAATCTGAACCTTGAAAAGGTGAACCAGGTGCTGAAAATGTTCGGGCATATACTAGTACCGGTAAGCCGTAAAGAGTGGTTAGCTAAAAATGAAAAACCAAAAGCATGAGGAAAGCCGAAATATATTATAAAGATGCAATTGCCGGAATTCTTACCGAAACCGATGAAGGAGAATATACTTTTCAATATGAAAATACTTACGTAAAAAAATACCCGGATCAATTTATTACTTTTTCCATGCCGGTCAGTGATATTAAATATACCGATAAACGATTGTTTCCCTTTTTTGAAGGACTTATCCCGGAAGGATGGTTGTTGGATATTGCATCAAAGAATTGGAAAATTAATCCGAACGACCGCATGGGTTTACTTTTAGCATGTTGTCAAAATTGCATTGGAGCCGTTAGTGTAAAACCAATACCTGAAGAAGATGAATAAAAAATGTTTGTATTGCTATAAGGGATTGGACGGCTCTGATGAAAGTGATTATCATGAGCATTGCAGCCTTGCTTTTTTCGGGACAAAGAGGCCGCCCTTGTTAGAATATTCGCTCAATGAAATGTCCGAATTGGCGAAGAATGTTGTTGAGCGAAGTATTGCAGTGCCTGGTGTGCAACCCAAGTTGTCATTATCGTTGGTAGCAGATGCGGTGGGGAATAAAAATTCAGGAAGGCTTACCATTGTTGGAGCATTAGGTGGAAATTATATTTTCAAACCACCCATTGAACATTATCCTGAAATGCCCCAGAACGAACACGTAACGATGCGTATTGCGGAAGCCTTTGGTATAAATACGGTTCCATCCAGTTTAATTCGATTAAAGTCCGGGGAATTATCTTATATCACTAAAAGAATAGACCGAACAGAAACCGGAGAAAAAATTCACATGCTGGATATGTTCCAAATATTAGAGGCATTTGATAAATACAAAAGCTCGATGGAGAAGATCGGCAAAGCTATTGGTGAACATTCGAGCGATACTTTATTAGATCAATTGTATTTCTTTGAGTTGACAGTTTTTAGTTTCCTTACCGGGAATAATGATATGCATCTAAAGAACTTTTCAATGATTAATACCGGAATAAAATGGGTACTTGCACCTGCTTATGATCTGTTAAATGTGGCAATTGTTAATCCAGGAGATACCGAAGAACTGGCATTGCCTCTTGAAGGGAAAAAGAAAAAACTAAAACGTGAACATATTGAAAGACTTGGGAAAGGATTAGATTTGAACGATAAGCAGGTTGAAGGTGTTTTTAAACGGTTCTTGAAAAACAAACCAATTGCGATAGAATGGATAGGTAATTCTTTTTTATCGGATGAATTTAAGGAAAAATACAAAATGCTCTTAGAAGAGAGGTATGAACTTTTATTGAAATAGATAATAAAAAGGAACATCAATCTTCATGCAAGGTTCCCAATCATAGCAAATAAAATTTTCGATAATTCTTCAGCCTGTCCATAAAAACTCTGATGAAGTTCCTCATTCAATAATTTTTCATCATTCAGGAAATCAAAAATAGCGACGCATTCAAATACAGATCCACGAGCGATGACAAAGAAATTTCTTCGGTCAGGTTTACTAAATCGTCCGGAGCCTTCAGCTATATTTAGCATAATACTCAATGAGGCTCTTCGAAGTTGGTCGTTGGTGGTACGATCTAGTGTTTTGGTTTGTTTTAAATAATTGTAGGTAAGTTTATTAAAGCCTTTGGCTTTTTGATAAACAATAAGTTTTTCAAAATCGAACATGAGATAAGTTATTTATTAAGTTGAATGCAATCTTAACAAATATATCCAATTCGTAATAATTTAATATAGAAAAAAAGATAGCGTGTGACGACTGGAGCAAAGAAAAGAGTGAGAGCCAGAGTGAGAGAAGAAGAAAAAACAGAGTGAGTGTGAAGAGTGCTCGCTGCGCTCTCGCTCTTCACACTCACTCTGTTTTTGTACCCGGAGCCGGGGTACGTGTATGAGTTAATGTACTTCACTAAACATAGCGTTATTAAAGCTTTTGCAAGTTTTACCCTTAATAATATTAATCAATTTTATGCTTGTTTTATCGGTGTTTGTACAGTAGTTTTGTACAGTAGTTAATCACTCATAATATGTTACACATCAGCACTTACTTTTATCTGCTAAATCCAACAGCCATAAGGAAAACGACCATCATGGTAATTTTAGGTAAAAAGAATGAACGGTTGCGCATTTCTACTGGTATTAGTACAGTAGTTTCAGAGTGGGATAAAAAGAAGCGTATAAGCAAGACAGCATCAGCGAATAAACAACTTCGCACCATCACCAGCAAAGTAGATGCGTATGACAATGAATGTGAGATTACAGGTAAGGAAATTGACTTGCTTGAATTGGCTGATCTTATCAAAGGTGACACCATCACGACGCCAAAGAAAAGAAAACTTTTTACGGATTATATTCATATGTACTATGAAAATCATAAGCAACTAAAAGCACATAATACGATAAAGAAATACGTCACCTTAAAAGCATTTTTTATGCAATACGGACCGGAAACCACTGTATTAGCCCCCTAATTCTTGGACAGATTTTTTAAAACGGTTGTGTAATATTTCACTCTCCCCACTGTTGTCCTGTTCACCGCTTAGGCGAAGATAGGCAGTTTCTCCAGACTGGTCAAGGTCGGGCTCTGTTTTGAAAGAAAAATTTTCTTCCAGCGCATTTTCTTGG
>CAIUDH010000109.1 GCA_903897855.1 uncultured Bacteroidota bacterium
AAGTTTAATTATTAAGCGCTCCATTGGCAATCCATTTATTAATGTTATCGATTTTACAGCTAGGTAATTTTTTTGATGGTGGCATATTTTTAACGCCTGTCCATGCGATGGTATTTTGTAACCGATTGTCGACTAATGCAGCAGTGATTTCAGAATAGTTCGTGAGCATGACCCCACCGGAGGTATTGCCTGAATTGTGACAGCCTGTGCAATTGTTTTGTATTATCGGAAGTATGTTCAAACTAAATTTGAAAGCGGTCGAATCACAATCATAACAATAGTTGTTTCGGGCTCCTTGCGCAATCCAAGTGTTCAGCATCTTTATTTGGGCTGAAGTAAGTGCGGGGGATGGCGAAGGGGGCATTCGATCATTAGGGTCAGATTTCAGCGTCACAGTGTATAATTTACTAGCGGTCGGGCTCCCAGGTTTTACGTCACCAGTCGACATGATTTTTGAATATACCGAAAGGTTGACTCCCTCAGCATGAGTGATAGCATCATGGCAGCCGCTCATCGCACAATTGGTGGCTAAGAGCGGTGCAATATCTCTATTAAAATAGATCGTATCAGCACTGCAAGGGATACCACTCAAGGTGCTGTCGTTCACAGGCAAATCACTGGGCAACCATTCAGGAAGATGTTTGCAGCTGTTACTTAATATAAAAAGCCATATGATTGTTGCCGAAAATAATAGTTTCATTTTAATTATATGATTTAATGGTAAATACTCTGCTTATGTTAAAGCCAAAATGAATTCCTCCTTTGAGCCATGATTCTGAGGTCTCTGCCAAGAAACCTCTTTCGTGCATCTTGTTGCTATTGGTAAACTGAAGTTGAAACACATGACCCCCGGTTTCTAAATCGATACCTACCGACATAGAATTATACAAGGTTTGGTTTTGAGGCTTATTAAAGGAATAGGTGTACTCAAAATTAACCGACATTCTTTTTGTTAATTTTTGCCTAAAACCGACGCCTAAGAAATAATGATCGTTCGACTCGAAATTATTGTTGACTATCATGTTATAATGCACTAAACTCGGCATCATTTGCAAGCTGAAGCTTTTATTGAACTTTCGAGCAATGAGTATTTGATGAAAAAATGTCAGTCTGGATGTAAAATAATTATTTCTATTCGGATCCGTCCACTTGAGTGTATTCATGCTTGTACCACTTACAATGGAAAGACTAATGGGCATTCTATTTGTTGTTTGTTGACGAAGAATTTTCAACTTCATAAAAACATCGTACGTCTTCTCCACATTACTCCGCCCAAAACCCACAGCGAGTCTTTTGGTGAGTCCATAATCAAGATTTATTTTCATGGAGGCTTGGTCCAGTCCAAAAAGAGTATATCCACCCCCATTTAAGGCTCCAAATCGGTGGGCTATCCGGAAATCAAGCACCCCCTTGTATACATTTTCGATTGATTGAGAATTGATAATACGAGTCGCTTTAAAAGTGGCCTGCTCATATTCCTTTTTCCCAGGTTCGTCGTCCAACATCGAAAGCAAAGTGCTATCACTCTGTGACTTGCTACTGATGTTAAGAATTAGGCAGAAAAATACAAATCCAACCCCTTTAAGCATTTTTAATAAATTAATTGTAGCCATAGTTCGTTGCATTTTCTCCCGATTTATAATTGTTTTCTTAAAATGAGGCAAATTTTGATTTTAAAAACAGGCCTCTATTTACCGGCAAAGGTAAGGCAAATTTTACATTTTGGAACAAAGTATTTTCTGTTGATTTTGTCAATTTAGTGTAAAAGATAGTTATTCAAGAATTTCAAATAAGTTACTTAAGTGATGCTTAATAGTACTTGAGCAAAGGATTAATGAGGCACCCGAATTGTTTCTAATTCCCTAGTGCAATTTTAGATAAATCGATGCAAAATGAAGATTAAAAATAGCTCAACGGGAATAATTCCTTCTTGAGCGGGAGGAATTGGCAATCAAGCAATTACTGCCCTAGCCAGTTTTTGAACTCTGACGACCTTTCCACGCTTGTAATGGTCTCCATTTTGGGGTCTGGAAGAAGGTCGAGTTTAATACGAGACTTGCTATAGACGGTCATTTTAGAAATTGATTTCAATGAAATTAAAAACTGACGATTGATTCTGAAGAAATCCTTTGGGTTCAACATATGTTCGATTTCATCCAAAGAGTAGGAGAGTAGAAAACGCTCACCCGTATGCAAAATGGCATAGACGCTTTTGTCTTGAACATAAAAATAAGCAATGTCAATTACATTAAAAACCTTTAAGGTGTTACCTATCTGAGTTTTTAATCTCTCTGGATATTTGTTCTCCGATTTCTGTTGGGAAACCATTAGATTGTATAATTTACTCTGGTCGAGAATTGTTTTTTGTTGTTTAAATTTATCCAAAGCGGCTCGGAGCTTTTCTGAACTCACCGGTTTTAATAAATAATCTACAGCTTGTAACTCAAAGGCATCTATTGCACGATCGTCGTAGGCGGTAACAAATATGATAGGTATTCTCAGATTGGTTTGTTGTATCAGATCAAAACAAACGCCATCGGACAACTGTATATCGAAGAGGCCTAGGTCGGGCAAGGGGTTTTTATTTAACCATTGCTTGCTCTCTTCAATACCCGAAAGTATGGCAACAACAGTAAATGAGTCGTCAAATTCTTCCACCAATTGTTTCAATCGGTTAGCAGAATGAATTTCATCTTCGATAATTAGAACGCGATGCGTCATAGGTAATGCAAAGATAAGATTTGCGTTTTATATTTACTTTTCTAATTTAGCAATTGGGATTTTTACTATAAAAAACAAGTCGTTTTGCTCAATTTCAACCTGCCTTCCAGTGGTTATAAATACTCGGTCTTTCACAAAACTCAACCCCGAATTGGTAGATTTTTCTCTGGTGATTTTCAAGGATAAGTTATTGCTAAAATGTAAGACGCCCGCCATGTATTGGATTTTTATGGTGAGTGGTTCTTTGCTGCTGAGTTTATTATGTTTTATTGCATTTTCTGCCAGAATCTGAAAAGTCATCGGTGGTAAAGTGGCGTTTAAGTTCCGCACCTCATTTGAGATCTCTAAATTAATAAAGCCATTAAATCGGATGTTCTGAAGTTTTACATAGGTTTCGGTAATGCTAATCTCTGTTGCTATGGGTACATTTTCGGCTTCCTTGTATTTTACAATATTTCTATAAAACTCAGCTAAGTTTTCGGTATATTCGACTGCTTTCTTTGAATCTGTTTCAATTAAGCCTAGTAGGCTACTAAAACTATTAAAAAGAAAATGAGGGTTTACCTGACTATTAAGCACTCTAATTTCTTGCTTCAGATGATTCGTCTTTATTTCTGAGATCCGCTTCATTTGCTGCACTCTAAATCTAATGATAAGATAAAAAAGAAACAAGATAATGGAAGAAGCCAGTGTGTAAAACCAATAGTCGTTGTACCAGGCCTTCCGAATTTCGAAACTTTGTGAGGTCCATGGGGTATTTAATAAAAATCCTTCAACTTTACCACGGACTTGAAATTTATATTTGCCTGGTTGTAAATTAGGGAATGAGATTAAGTTTGATGTCGACTCAAAAGTATCGGTTGAATAGCCTTCAAGATAATATTCGTATCGCACTTGCTCAGGGTCTTGAAACCAAGGGAAATGACATCTAAAAGAGATATCGTGCTCCGCATGGCTAAATGACATCGAATGGGTGATATCCAGTGTCTCAAGGAAAAGCAACGTATTTAAAATGGTCACATGGATGTTTTCAGGAAATTTAAAACGCTTGGGTTGGATCGAAACGATTCCATCCTTACTTCCAATAAATATGAAATCATGGGTCTGATAAAGCATATTCGTATTTAAATTGATATCGCTTTTGTCATTCTCAAATTGTAAGGAGTATTGTTGATTTTGACTTGGGTTAATGATAGAGATTAAATTATCGTGTAATAGGATAAGGTTGTTATTATAGTCAGAACCTATTCCTAAGATCTGATATTTATTAAAGGTATATTTTTTATTTTTATTATAAAACTCATTTTGTGATGTTTTAAATAATCCGATGTCGAGTGTGCTAAACCAAAAATCACGGTAATCGTTGGTTGCCGTCATGGCCAGTACCGACTTCTGATTGGACGAGCTGAAATTTGTAAAATAGTTTACTTTGCCATTTTCTATGATGCCATAGCCATAACTATCCGTTCCGAAATGGAGTTTATTTAAATTGTTGCCTAAAATGGTGTAGATGTATTTTCCTCTTGTTGTTTCTAAAGCACGGCTTAAGCTATCGTTGTTGAGGCTCGGAGATTTGGTTTTCCAGTTTACCGAAAAGATCCCATTCATTGTACCCGCCAAAAGCCTATCCTCAATAATAACCAAGGTAAAAATGCTCATATCAACATTTATATTGTCGAGCTTTATGGTTGTAGCATTTCCGTTGGGCTCAATATAAATAAGGCCATCACTCAAACTTCCCAACCATAGTACCCCATTTTTGTCGATGCAAATGCTGCTGATGGCTTTGAAATTAATGTATCCGTAGTTAATTGCCAACTTTTGCCACTTCTGAAGTCTACTCTTTAGGTAGATGCCGCTTTCATAAACAGCATATAAATTAGGACTAGCGTAGGTTAAACATTTTAATTCTGAGTTTTTGTCAGGAGATTGAATTTTTTCATACCATTCGCCGGAAGTGACATAAGCTCTGCCATTGGCAATAACCAATAAAATATTTAATTCGCTATAAACTATTTTTTGAATTTTTTGATACAATCCGATACCTCTTTCTGTTAAGGGTCGAATCACAAAATCTGGGTTGTATTCTAAATCTAATATTTCTCCATTTTCCAAACCTATCCATTGTTCGTCACCGATATTTTCTATGCAGGTCACACTTCCCTTTCCAACTTCAGGTTCAAGTGCCAGAAATGTATTGGTCTTTAGGTTGTAAATCTGAAATCCAAAATCTTGAGCCCCAACGCAAAGCATTCCATTTGGTGAGAGTTTTAATTTTGTAACCATATTGTCCTTGAGCCCATTCTTATCCGTCAGGTCTCTTAAAACAATTAGATTACCCGACGAGATTTTGCAAAAATTAATGCCTCGGTCAGAGCCAATTAAGGTGGTATTGTCGCTCGTCAACTCAATGGTATAGATGAAATTGTCGTTTAAGCCGGTTTCGGTTGAATAATGGTAGATTTTGTAGTTTTCAACTACAAACAAACCGCCTCCCTTGGTGCCAATAAGGAGTCTGTTTTTTTCATCTTCTCGAATACTAGAGATGGGAAACTCACAAATGGGATTTTGAAAACTATTCCCAATAGCATAATAATCTTTGAATTCAAGAATTTCACCTTTGTCTGTTCCCGCGATAATTCTATTATCGCTCGTTTGGAGCATGGTAGTAACATAAATTTTCGAATCGGTAAGACCCTTAGGTTTACTCACTTTTAAACCATCCGAGAGGTAAAGCCCGTCTTCCGAGCAAAGCCAGATGATACCGTTTTTATCAATCAGAGCCTCATGAATGGTCAATACTCTTCCTTCGTAAGATAACTTTATTTCTTTAAAAAGTGGTTGCTGAGCATAATTATGACCCCAAAACAGAAGAGAAAATAACAATAAAAGAAGGAACTTCATGCGATACTCATTTTATTTTTATCGAGAGGGAAACGGTAATTTCGTCTGCTATTTTTTGTTGTACTAAATAAGGAATAAGAATTTTGTAATCATTCAGCTTTAAATTAAAGGTAGAAGAAACCGTATAGATACCATTCTTCACGTTGACCAGGCATTTGATTGTTTTTTCTTGCGAAACGCCATGTAAATTAAAAATACCTTTTCCTCGTACCTCATAGAGCCCATCATTTTTAAAGGAAGTTTCTTCAATAATTTTTCCGGTAAAACTGGCGAATCGGTATTTGTCAATTTCCAAATAGTTTTCTTCGAAATGTTCTTTTTGTAAGGGGCTTTTAAAACCACTAAAACTACCCATGTTAATTCGAAATAAAAAATCTCTTTTGGTGGTATCCAAAATGCCATTGAGGTTTGTAGAACTTGCAATAATAGTTTCTAGTGGTGCCTTAGAGATAAACCTAACCATACTCTCTTCCACTTTTGCTTGTTCTTCATGAGGTGCAAAATTGAAACAGATAACGAGTATTGCAAAAATCAACACAACGAGAACCTGAATCGAAATTCTATGGCGAACTAAAAAGATTTTCTGCATACGAAAAGTGTTTATTTTCCGTCGATGATCACGGGCGTATTTTTACCACCCATGATAATCACTTTTGTGTTGGGAGAGATGGCAATTTCTTTATTGGCTTTAATGGTTTCATATTGCAACATTTTATCATTCAATTCTAAACTCACAATACGCTGATAGTCGGCGATACCTTGCGCTTCTACTCGTTTACGCTCTGCCTCCTGTTTCTCTTTTTGTAACACAAACTGCATTTTCTGAGCATCTTGCTCCGCATTGATTTTTGATTCAATTGTTTTTTTTACGGAGGCTGGAAGATCTATATTTCTCACAAGCATTTGTTCTAAAATAAGACCCCGTTTGTTAAAATCTTCTTCCAGGGTATTAAAAATACGCATCTGAAAGGTATCTCTCTTGGTAGAATACAATTCCACAGCGTCATAATAAACTGCGTTGTCACGAATTTTTGTACGTGCGATGGGGCGAATAATTTTATCTTTATAGTCTGCTCCTGTTTCTCGCAGCAATCGTGGGGCTACGTCGGGCAGAATTCTATAAAGTACCGTTAAATCTATAATCACCTCCAAGCCATCTTTGGTAAGTACACGAATCGCATCATCCCCTTGCTGATCGCCTTCATCGTGCACTGCGCTCATGGTGTAATTTTGTGTTTTGGCTTCCAAAATTTTAACTTCTACCACAGGATTTACAAAGTGTAAGCCACTATATAAAACATCGTCCTGTACTTTGCCAAAAAGTATTTTTACCCCAATTTGTCCGGCGCCAATTTGCACTATCGATGAGATGGAAATTCCGATGAAAACCATCACAATTCCTGTTATATAGCCAAGAGAGGTATAACGAAAAGTAGCAGCATTGTTTTTTAGAACATAGTGTGCCACCGCAATAATAAGGATTCCTAGAATTATTAAAAACATGTTTTCTGAATATTAGGAAACAAATATAGGTGAATTGAATTAACATTTTTTCATAGATATTTTATATCATTTAGTAATCTATTATTAGCATATTTGTAGTTCTAAAATAAGAATCAATTAATTTATGCGTAATCTTCTCTATCTTCTTCTATTTCTTGCGTCTATGGCTTCGGCTCAGCCCAAAAAAGCTATTTCCCTGGATGATATCTGGCTCCGTGGCACGTTTTCGTCCAAAGGGTTTTCAGGGTTTAACTTTATGAAAGATGGCCTGCATTACACCGAAGTGAAAGATAATGCGCTCTTGAAAAAGGAGGTGAAAACCGGATTGGTGATAGCTACTTTAATTAAAGATGGTGATTTGCTTTTGAATGACAAAAAACTCCAACTAGGTGATTTTGAATTTAGTGAGGACGAGACAAAAATAATTATCAAAACTGAGAATGAAAATATTTACAGAAGAAGTGTGAAGTCGCTTGTTTATGTTTATGATCTTCGTTCGAAAAAGTTGTGGCAGTTGAGTATGGAGAAATTACTTCACCCCACCTTTAATCCACAGGCTACTAAAGTGGCTTATGTGAAGCCCGATAATAACTTATACATCTATGATTTGAACACCTCGAGCGAAGTGGCGGTTACCAAGGATGGCTTAAAAAACAGTGTCATCAATGGAAATTGCGATTGGGTGTACGAAGAAGAGTTTGAGTTTACTCGTGCTTTTGAGTGGAATGAACAAGGCGATTTTTTAGCCTATTACAAATTTGATGAGTCGAATGTGCCGGTGTTTAATTTTATAAATTATGGCAAGCTATACCCCGAAAACTATGTTTATAAGTATCCCAAAGCAGGCGAAGACAATTCTTTTGTAAGTATCTGGAGTTTTAATGTGAATACTCTTGAATCTCATAATTTATTTGCCACCAAAAATTTTATGGAATACGTACCTCGCATAAAATTCACACATAATACCAATATCCTTTGTGTCTATAATTTAAATAGACATCAGGACAACCTTAAATTGTATTTTTTGAATCTCATCACCGGCGACAGATCTGTAAAATATGAAGAGGCTAACAAATCATATATTGAGATTAACGACAATCTTACCTTTTTAAAGGATGGCAAGAGTATGATCTTTAACAGCGAGAAGGATGGCTGGAATCATCTTTACTTGAGAAATATAGAAACAGGATTAGAAATTTGTTTAACACCAGGCAATTTTGATATTGATGAGCTGAAAAGTATCGACGAGAAAAATAAGTTGGTTTATTATACGGCTGCAACCGAAACGCCTACTGAACGGGAGTTTTGTGCTGTTAATTTTACTGGCTTGAAAAGAACAAAACTAACTACCGAAAAGGGAATGCATCGAATTGAGATGAACACCACTCAAACTCTTTTTACGGATAACTATAGCACTTCCAATACTCCACCAGTTTATCGATTGTGTGATATCAAGGGCAACACCATTCGTGTGTTGGAAGACAATGCCGCCTTGGTAAAAACAATGCTCGACTATGATTTCGCTGAGGTTAAATTTCAAAAAATCAATGGCAATAATGCATGGGTTATGAAACCTTCAAATTTTGATCCTAAGAAGAAGTATCCTGTGTTGATGTACGTGTACGGTGGACCTAACTCTCAAACCGTGACCAACGGATGGATGGGTGCCAATTATTTATGGTATCAGTTATTGGCACAAAAGGGATACATTATTGTGTCGGTAGATAATACAGGCACCGGCTTTCGAGGTGAAGAATTTAGAAAAAAGACTTACTTGCAATTAGGGAAATATGAAAGTGAGGATCAAATTGAAGCTGCGAAAACGATGGCTGCATGGGATTTTGTTGACGCTACTCGCATTGGTATTTGGGGTTGGAGTTTTGGTGGGTTCATGAGCAGTACTTGTATCACCAAAGGGGCTGATGTTTTCAAAGCAGCCATCGCGGTAGCTCCGGTTACTAACTGGCGATACTATGATAATATTTATACCGAACGCTACATGAGAACACCTGCTGAAAATGCAAGTGGTTACGACGACAATTCTCCAGTAAATATGGTCGCTAAGTTAAAAGGCAATTTCCTGCTTATCCATGGAATGGCCGATGATAATGTTCATTTTCAAAATAGTGTCATGATGATTGATGCGATGGTAAAACAAACCAAAGTTTTCGATAGTGAAATATACCCAAATAAGAATCACAGCATCGGAGGCCGTGAAACACGTTACCAACTTTACAGTAAAATGACCAACTTTATTTTAGAAAAACTTTAATTCAGCGAACAAGTCATTTTAACCTAGGGCTTCGGATAATAAATATAATGAGAAAACTTACTTTATATACTCTAGTCATCTTATTGTTTACGCACTGCGGGAATCCTCAAAACGCCAAGCCTCAAGGAACAGACTCATCGGGAAAGAAGCTTAAAATTTTATTCGATGCCTCTAAAGCGGAGATGTGTGGAAATGCCGATTGGGTCATTGATGCCGATGCATTTAATTTAGGCTACACCAATACAGGAAGAATGATGGAAGGGAAAAGTAATGAAGCGAATCCTCAGAGAGTGCCCACTCCAGCCCAGGAAAATATTACTACGGATACTCGAGAGGACTATTGGACAGGCGCATTAAGCGCTTGGGCGATAGATTGTGTGAAGGAAGGTTTTTATGTTGAAACATTGCCTGTTCGTGGCCGTATTTCATACGGAGATAAAAATAATGAGCAAGATTTAACACAGTATCAAATTTTTGTGGTGGATGAGCCAAATATCAAATTCGAACCGGATGAAAAGGCTGCGATACTTATGTTTATTGAGAATGGGGGTGGCTTGATGATGATTGCTGACCATGACAAAAGTGACAGGAATCGAGACAAATGGGATAGTCCAAATATTTGGAATGATTTTAATACTGCAAAGACTATCCCCATTGAATTTGATTTGGTTGAAATTTCTCAGTTGTCGGATCATTTTGCAATAGCTCAACATCCAGTGCTTGATGGAAAATATGGGCGACCGAAAGAAATTAAAATTTCGGCAGGATCGCAAATGCATTTGGCTCAAGGCGCTCAGGCGCTTTGTGTAACTAAGCAAAGCAAGGATGAAAACCATGGTGTGTTGGTGGCTGTAGGTGCTTTAGGGAAAGGCAGGGTGGTGGCTCTTAGCGATAGCAGTCCGGCTGATGATGGTACTGGGGATGTGAACGACAAATTGTATGCAGGATACACCGGTGAAGTCAACGGAGATCATCGTAAATTATTGATGAATGCCATTATTTGGTTAGGCGGGAAGTAACACTTGAATTAATTTTTTAATAGAAAAATTTATGAGACAAATTATCGTAATCCTGGGACTCTGTATAGCAATGTTATCAAATGGGCAGTCCTACGATGAAAGCTTTGCTGTACAAGGTATTGCATTGGGAAATCAAAGTGTTACCATGTTTAATGCTTTTGCTCCAGTTGGAAATCCTGCCATGACCACAAATTCTTTGACTCCTAAATCGACCTCTTTTGGAATTATGGCGAGTAATCGATTCTTTCTTAAAAATCTTAAGCTCGGTGGGTTTGGAATCGTGCATAAATTCTCCAAATCAGATGCCCTTGGCTTGGTCATTCAGTTCGACGGTACTGTAAATTTCAGACAAAATACCATCGCTTTAGCCTATTCAAAAAAGATAAATGAAAAATTTGCTGTCGGTATCAGTATTCTATATTTAAATACTTTTGAGCAAACCATTGGTTCTAAAAATAATTTCTTAGCAAAGGCAGGCCTTATTTTCAGGCCTTCGAAACAGTTTTTAGTAGGTGCCACAGTGTATAACCCATTCGCATCAAAACTCACCCAATATACCCACGAGCGAATCCCAACGATTATTTCTACCGGCGTCTGTTACAGCCTTTCCAAACAGGTGAATGTATACACTGAGTATAAATTAGGCTGGAACTCACTAAGAGTGTTTAAAATGGGAATTGCTTACGCACCTCAATCCAACCTCGTTATTTATGCAGGATTTCAAACTTCGAATGCGCCTTTGAGTTTTGGGATTTCGATAAAAACAAAAATTATAAACATCAATATCGCTTCTCAATACCACCAGATTTTAGGTTTTTCACCGGCATTAGGCTTCGATTATTCAACAAATTAATCTATTCCAGGCTTCACAAGTACCGTTTGCTCACTCAGTAAATGGACTTCTCCGGGGTTTCTTCCTTTGGCTTTCATCACAAATTTCTTAATCGTGTACTGCACGGCGGCGAGTCCTTGGTTCTTTGATTTAGAATAATACGCAGTAATCGACGCCACTTTTTCTATCGTTGATTTTGTGATGATTTTCCCCGACTGGTTTTTGATAATGACATGCGACCCTGATACATCCTTGGCATGAAGCCAGGTGTCGTTCTTATGGGCGTAGTTAAACGTAAGAAGGTCGTTGTTTGTCGCATTTTTGCCTATCCACACTTCATAATCATCTACCAACATTTTGCGAAAAGGGAACAGTGTTTTTTCTTCATCTATTTTTATTAAATTGTTGGAGGCAGCAAATGCCTTCAAAGGTTTAATATCTTCGATGGCTTGAAGCTGATCAAGGAGCGCCTTGTATCTGGCAATTTGCAATACGAACACTTCCACATTCTTTTCTAGATTTGGCAATTCGTGTTTGAGTGCTTTCGATTTTCGATAGTATTTTTCGGCGTTCTCTTGTGCATTTAAATTTTTATCCAATCTAATGGTAATCAAACCTTCGTTATAAAAATCGAAAAGCTCTACTGTGCTTAAATTCTTTTGAATCGCATGCATATTCGCCATGATGATATGCCCGAGATGCTCATATTCAATGAAAGTCATCGCGTTCTCTAGCTGCTTATTCGAACTGAATAACTGCTTTTCTGATTTCTTTAGCAACGCCATTAACTGTGAAAAAAGATTCGATTTAGAATTTTCAAATTGATAGGAGGGAAGTACTAAACGAGCTAAACGCAGGTATGCCTCGATGGCATTGTCGAATACAAGTGCCTCTTGTTTAGGGAATATTTGAAGAATGCTCTTTGATCCACCTCCAATAATGGTGAAGGGTATTTGTTCGCTTTTGAAGTAAGTAGAGATGATGTTTTTTCTTTCAATTTCGGGAAGGGTGAGAAATTTTATTTCTTCTAAAAACGACAAACTATGGGCATCCAGAATCGGAATTAACTTTTTCAGATCAGCGTACTCCATGGAATGGGTAGTTACCAATAAATCTAAATCAAATGTTTTGTGTAACTCGGGTAGTTGAATCAGTCTGTCGTTGGCGAATTCCTTTCTGAAGATATCGTCTACTTCATCATCCTGATTAATAAGTACAATATTGCTGAATCCTCCATGCAGCTTAAATAATATTTTGAATCCTGTCTTTAATTTAATGTAAAAACTACGGTCAAAATTAATTTGAATAATATCTTCGACGATGCCTCCGTTACTTTCTTCAAACTGAAAGAGGAAATTTCGTTTGGGGCGATGATAGCTTTCAAGCAGCTGCAAATAGCAGCTTTTGTTTTCGAGATGTACAGAAAGAAATAGTTCAATGTTCTTGGGCGTGAGAAAACTGAAAATTATTTCTTCTTTACTAAAACTAAAGGCATTGATAAAAGTGGATTCTTTTATACGATGACCAAGTGCACTTGAAAAATGGCGCAGCGCAAAATAATTAAGATGCATTATCGCTTGCTGTTATTTTTTATTTCATCCAAGATGGCATTCTCGGCCAACTCTTTAGAGTTGATATAAATGTAATTGCCTTTACCGGCTTTAGATAATTCTTCTAAAACCTTCAAACTTGTTCTGTCAGAGCCAAAACCTACCGTTGTAAGTGTAATTTTTTTAGTGAGCCCACTCGAATATTTTCTGATGGTTCGTTGATCCTTGCTTTTTAGGGTAAAGGCCCCATCGGTGGCCAGGATAATCTGGTTATTCGCTTCGTTTATATAACTCTGGCTGGCCATTTGATAGGCCAGATCAAGTCCTTTCGATCCGGCGGTCATTCCTAATGCTCTCAGTGTGTCGATGCTTCTGTAAATTTCTGTTTTATTATCGGCGGTGGTTGAAGCTACCATCACACGTGCTTTATCAGCATAGGTAATAATGGTTATTCGATCAATATCTCGTAGTTGAGAGATCATTTTATTAATTGATATTTTCAATAAAGGCAATCGTTCTTTGCCTTGCATGGAACTGGAGATGTCGATTAAAAAAACAATATTATTGGGTTTGTAATCATCATACGATAACTGCCCAGGCTTATTTCTTGACACTATCGGTGAATCCACTGGGGCCGTAACAATGGGCGTGGTGTCTCTTTTTATCGGTTCTGCCTTCGCTATCGCAGGCGTGTCTCTTGAGGCTGTTCGTGGAGACAATTCAAAAATAAGGCGTGGGGTGTTTTTGTTGAAATAGGTTTCATATTTATAGGCCGTGTCATAACCTTCGGCGGTAGCCATAAAATCGTATAACCCTAGGTTGAGTGTTATGGCAAAATCGCCGTCCTGTGTTGTCGTTTTCCCAACAAGTTGGTTGGATGAATAAATAGATACTTTTGCTACTGCAATAGGTAATTTTGTTCCTTTATTGATTACTGTTCCGGCACATAAAGGTGGTTTTATCTGACTGCTATTATCAAGAATGAAAGAATAGCATTCTTGCGGTGAGGTGCTCAATGATTTGATATCTCCACTTAGTTTTAAAATGGCAGGTTTGTCGGAGGCATTGGTGTACACAATGATTTTTTCATTGAATTTCCCTTTTCTGTCAGGGGTATAAAAAACTAAAATTGAAGCCGTATCATTTGGTAAGATGCTATGTTGAGGTATTTGCACGGTGATGCTTTTAGCATGATCGGCACGAAGTACATAAAGTGGTGAGTTGCCGGTGTTTTTAAAAGTAAATAACGAGATCAGGGTACCCGCATTAGACACTTGGCCAAGACTCGAATGTGAAACTTCAAAGTTCACTTGCGGAGCATCTACTTGAGCAAAGCTATATTCTAATATCAAACTAAATACAATCAGCAAAAAAATTCTCATCTTTGATGCGCTTTCTTTTATTTTCGGTAAATATAAACCCTTTTTCAAACTATAACGTATCTCAATACCTTTTAAGTATATATTAGATGAAACTCTCCACTAAATTTATTATTATTGCCCATGTATTCACGGGGTTACTAGCTTCTTGTACCCAATCAAACATAAACACTAAAAAAGTATCAATTAAACAAAATATGAATACTGACAACTCAAATCTCGATACCATTACGTTAGCGGCTGGATGCTTTTGGTGTTCCGAAGCTATTTTCCAGCGCTTAAAAGGGGTCGATTCGGTATACTCAGGCTATACTGGTGGATCGGTAATAAACCCATCCTACAAGGAAGTATGCACAGGTACGACGGGGCATGCCGAGGCGGTACAGGTATGCTACGATAAAACGGTAATCTCACTATACGAACTATTACAGGTTTTTTTCAAGACCCATGACCCAACGACGCTAAACCAGCAGGGAGGCGATCATGGACCACAATATCGCTCAGGCCTCTTTTACCATAACGAAAGTCAGAAGAAAATTGCCGAAGAAGTGATCCGGGAAATGAATGAACAAAAAGTGTTTGACTCCCCAATAGTGACAGAGGTGACGCCCTTCACGGTTTTTTATATAGCCGAAGATAATCACCAGAATTTTTATAATGAAAACCCAGAGTATGGCTATTGCAGGGTTGTAATTAATCCTAAAATAGATAAACTGGAGAAATATTTTAAGGATAAGTTAAAATAGTAACGAGTGTTAGTTTTGCTATTCCTTCTAAGTTCACTAAACTAGATTTTCAACATATAGAAGAACTAGTTTCGCTTTGACTTACATTTGTTTTATGAATAGCCAAAATGAAGTTCATGCGCTCATTGCCTTGCTCGATGATGAGGATTTGGAGGTGGCTGAGAATGTAAACGAGCGATTGCTTCATTGGGGCGATGAGGCGTTGCCTTTGCTTGAACAGGAGTTGTTCAATATGGATCAAACACAGTATGAAAAGATTGATAGGTTGATTAAAAAAATACGACTACAATCGTTAATAAAACTGTTTGCCGAATGGAAAAATACAGAAAATCAAAATTTATTAGATGGGATTTTACTCTTAAACAAGTTAGGTTATCCCGATTTGGATGCCGATGGCATAAAAAAGGCCATTCATGAACTGAAATTAAAAGTGTGGTTAGAATTACATTATGATTTAACGTCTTTCGAGAAAGTGAAAATCATGAATCATATTTTATTTCATGTGTTTAAGCTAAAACCCAACACTGCCTTCTATCATCATCCCGATAATTCTTACCTTAACAAAGTATTGGCGCTTAAAACAGGGAATCCTATTACGTTAAGTGTTTTATATATTATTATTGCTGAAATGCTCGATATTCCTATAAAAGGCATCAATGTCCCTCAGCATTTTATGCTTGCTTATGTCGACGAAAGTGAGACCTTAAGATATGATACTGATGTGTTGTTTTACATTAATGCATTCGACAATGGGGCTGTTTTTAGTCATGAACACGTGCAACAATATATCGAATCGTTAGGGCTTAAACCGAATCAGGATTTTTTGGAGCCATGTAGTAATTTGGATATTATAAAAAGATGCTGTAGAAATCTCATTTACTCGTATGAGCTTCTCCAGAATAACGAAAAAGTTTCAGGCTTGAATGAAATCTTGGAAGTGTTAAATAGCTAATCTAGTGATCTTCCTCTTTTAGTTAATTTGCTTGAGTACAAAGGCTATATTTACTTCCATACATGTAAATTTGTTAGTGTTACGCTGACCCTAAATAAAGAAAACTTTTATGAATTTTGACTTGGCCTATCGAAAAAACCATCAGCTCGTAAATGGAATATTATTTGCATTCGCGCTGATGGTGTTGGTGCTCAATAATCGTGGACAGTTTTGCTATGATAGCCGTCAATATTGGGAGTTGGCTAAACAATACGGTTCTGCTGGGCATTTTGATTTTCTAAATTTCAATGATTCTTTACGAGGTTATCTTTTGCCACTATTATTGTATCCCGCAGTAAAATTAGGTGAGTTGTTTTCTTATGAGGTGTTAATTTGTAGATTTTATCTGATTGGGATTTTTGCATTATTCTACACTTTTGGCATAGCATTGCTCTTTAAAGTTTTCTTCAAATCGGTTTTGAGCCCTTTCCTGCATGCACTTTTGGGAGTCATTCTAGTGGTGCTCTGGTGGGAGGCATTTACCTTACCTTTAACGGATATCGCTGGTGTTATATTTTTGTTTCTCTCGTTTGCACTGCTCCCTAAACAAAACCAGTGGCTTCATCTTCTCTCCGGTGCTTGCTTATATGCCACGCTAAATCTCCGGCTCATCAATATTATCGCGATTCCTTTTTTTGTATTTTATATCGTTTTGGTGATTCAGGCATGGAAACCTAAAATCAAGGCATTGGCATTCACGTTCATAGGCTTTATTTTATTGGCAACTCCACAATGGGTTATCAATCGAGCACATTTTAGTACCAATTCTATTTTGGTGCAAAGCGATAAGTCGAAGTTTACAGAGGGCAAAAGTCTATACCTGATGCAACTCAGCTCTGGAATACGATTTCAAAAGTACGAAACAAACATTGGCACTACTTATCCTAAACCAGGAATATTTTATACGGATGAGTGGGCTAAAGAAATGGGTGTGGGTATGCCTGAAAAAGGATTTGAAGGCTATGGCCAGTATCTTCATTTTGTATTCGGTCATCCACCGGTTTTATTCATTTATCTAAAGCATCTTTTTAACGGTCTTGATATAACTACCCCCAGGATTTTTCTAACAAGTGATATTTATTACCGTAGTTCGGGGTTGAAGTTTTTTAACTATTCAGTACTTTTTCTGGGTGTTTTAGGAATGATATTAAATTTCAGAAAGTTGTCAATACTTACCCAAACAGTTACACTGCTTTCATTGACACTTGCACTGTTAGTTGTGCCTACGCTTGTCGAAGTAAGATTTTTTATTCCATTACATTTTTTCTTTTATTTTTACGCCTTATTTTTACTTCAAAATTCAACACTTCGGTTATTGAAATCAAATAAAAAAAGGTTGTACATCCTCGCCTTGATTTATATATGTTTTGTAAGTTTGTGTTTTTACGCAAGTAGTAATACGATGAAACAAATAGAGTTTAAAAGTACAGCAGCCAATATTAGTGAGTCGGTTTCAAGTATATTATAATGAACATTTGAATTAAAGAGGTTCCACACGGCTATGGTTTTTATTTTCGTTCAACGAATAATGATTAAAAAAACAGCATATCTTTTTTTACTGTTATGCTTTTTAACGCAGTTCGGTTTTTCACAAAATTGGAAACAAATTGGAATCCGGAATCCTGCCGATATCTATGAACCTAACCCAGGTGATTTGTACCCCTATGGTATCGGGGTAATTTGGGATTTAAAATTTGAACCTTATTATGATGGCAAAACATATAAACGTTTGTATGCCACGGGAATTAGTTCTGGCTTATGGCTCTCCTCGAGTGGAATGGGTAATGACTGGAAATTACTGAATACCGACTTCTTACCGGAAACTTCCATAGGGGATTTTGCCATTCATCCACAAAACAGAAATAGAATACTTATTGGTACCGGCCTGCCTAAACTGCGTCAGTCGCGAAATAAGGATTTGTTTAGTCTGCCTAAAGGCAAAGGCGTTTTTGCTGGTACTATTTCAAAGATAAACAAGGTAAGCTGGGCACTTCTGCCTGATCAATATTTTCATGACGGTGAGAACATTAAAGACAATAATACTTTTTGGAGTGAACGTACTAAATGTGTTGGGAAATTAACCTACTCTAATGACGGTAAGGCAATATTTCTAGCAGTGATAGAGGAAATAAGTTCCACGCATTACAATTCTTATATCTATCGTTCTATGAATGGAGGCTCCGATTGGTTTTTAAAAGCGACCCTGAAGAATCTTATCCTGCAAGATATGAAAGTAAATCCCAGTAATGGTATGAATATCATTGCAAGTTGTAATTACCTAAAAGGAGAGCCTGGCCACTTCCTGGAAAGTAATGATGAAGGGAAATCCTGGAATGTCATTTTAGCGACTCATAATGAATTAAATGAGGAAGGGTGCTTTTACAAAATCTGCTTTGGCTCTAAAATAACGAATCAATTATGGATTTGTAAGTCAACAGCCTACAGCAATGAGGTTTTTATAAGAGCCGACGAAAAACTAAATCAAATTCAAACGTTTCGACAGTGGCATAATGCCGGAAGTTGTGGCGCCATTGCCGTGTCGAGTGTTTCAGATGCTTTTTATAGTGCAGGATCTGTAAGTTTAAATTGCGCGATAGGAAAATCATCTCAAAATATAAACATGGAAATGCATAGTGATATTCGAAGTATAGCCTATTATCCGGGCAGCAAAAATATGGTTATAGCCAATGATGGCGGAGTTACTTTGCTTGTTTTCGACACTCTTACAAATTCATATCGAGTGTCGGATATATCCTTTGGTTTAGAGGTAGGTCGAATCACAAATATTTCAAGTGTAAATAAAAAAAATTTTGGTTTTGCCAATTGGGATAATTCCTGTCGTTGGGTAACCCCGAATTCCAAAGGGGGGCATTTCTTTGATTTGTTTGGGAATGAATCAACCGTTTTTGAACTGACTGATAATGCCTTTCTCGATGGTTCGGCGGGGCCCACCAACGCGACTCTTTTTACTTATGATAGTAACTATATTATTACAGGAAGGGAAATTTATTATGGCGATTTTTTCACTTTTATTCCTCATAAAAGCAAGTTTTTATACACCTACGGTAGCCAGCTGCATGGGGTGAATTATGGTTCCTCCATTTCAATGGATAGTATAATTTTGAATCATCCACAAGGTGATAAATCGTTTTTGCAACCAAGGGTTGCCGCTGGGAATAGTGATGTTATCTATGCTGCAACGCAACAACAAGGAGCCTATTATCATTTTCAAATTTTCAAATCGATCGACGGAGGCCATCATTGGGAGGAATATAATGTACAGCCTTATGGGGGCTTCTTAAGCGATATTGCTATTGATCCTTTAAATACTGAAAAAATTTGTGTCGGGTCGACACAGGGTGAAGTGTTTTTCTCTGAAAACTCTGGACTTTCATTTACCAATACGATGATGCCTTTGGAGGCGGGTGCGGTAAACACCTTAGCTTATATTAACTCTAATTGGGTGCTGGCAGCCTGCGATTATGGACTTTGGATTGGGAATACAAATTTCTTTGGCGATTGGGTATGGAGGAGATTTAATGATTTGCTGCCTCGAAAAGCACTAAAATTGCCCGCTTGCCGAATTACCGACGTAGAATATTTATCCGAATCGAAGATGATTCGCGCTGCAACTATGGGCAGAGGGTTATTCGAATGTGATGTTAAAAATCTCTTTTAGCACTCAATTTAACCCCGAATTTACCTTACCTTTGCAGTCGAATTTCTTAAAAGTAATGGCCACCATAGTATTTCAGTTCGAAGATAAAAATATAGCGTCTAAAACGTATTCAATTACAAACGGCGAAAGCGTATTAGACATAGCGATGGAGGAAGATATTGGTCTTCATCATAACTGTGGAGGTGTTTGTGGATGCAGCACCTGCCATATCTATGTAGTGGATGGGATGGATCACTTTCAAGAAATTTCCGACCGGGAGGAAGATTTCATTGATAGGGCCATTAATCCTAAAATAAATTCTCGTTTGGCTTGTCAGTGCCTTCTTAAAAGCGACACCGATGTTATTGTAATGGTTCCTGATCAAACGGCCTTGAACGGGCATTAAACAAATAAAAAAAAAACAAAGAAATGGCAAATGGTTTTCAATTACCTATTCAGTGGGCTGATCATGAGGACATCGCGATGGCTCTCTATGAACGTTTTGGTGATGAATTTAATGAAGGGAATATTTATAGGATTCGGTTCACCGATTTAATGCAGTGGATACTCGAAGTTCCAAATTTTAAAGGCACTGCAGAGCAATGTAACGAAGGGCATTTAGAAATGATACAGTCGGCTTGGGTTTATGAATGGCGTGATAACCAGAAATAAGAATTGCCAATAGCGGGCCATCAATTTTCGATTCCTAGATTCAGAGGTGTGTAATACAAATGGGTGAGTTAGAATGCTTTATTTCTTTTCTACTAAACCATTCTCAAAAGCATAATTCATAAGGCCTACGACACTTTTCGATCCGGTTTTCTTGAAAATATTTTTGCGATGCGTCTCTACCGTTCGTTCACTTAAGAATAACTTTTCAGCAATTTCTCCGTTGGTTAGTTCTGTGCTTATCATTTTAACAATCTCGATTTCACGTTTCGTAAGAACAATACTGTTGACTTGTTTTTCCTCAGTGGCACTCGCTTTCATGAGAGTTTCAATTATTTCATCACTAAAATACAACCCTCCATTCCATATTTTATCGATAGCATCTATGAGTTCTTTTTTTCCGGTATTCTTCAGGATATAACCATTGACGCCATTATTGATCATCTCATTCACCTTACTTTTCTCATTAAACATGCTCAGCACTAATATTTTTATTTTCGGATAAAGTTCCTTGATTTTCCTAGATAATTCTATTCCACTCATCCCCGGCAGATTAATATCAGTGATTACAAAATTTATGGAATGGGTTTTTAGAGCCTCCAAGGCCTTTTCTGCCGTGGTGGCTTCAGCTTGTATTTCAATTCCAGGCTCATTTTTTAGAAGCATTTTCAAGCCATCTAACAGCATGACATGGTCATCAACAAGCAATAGGTTTATCGGGTTTTTAATGGTTCTCAATGGATTCTTTAATTAGTTCACGATGTAAACATAGAAAAATTTACCTAAATTTTACAATAATATATTCTCAGAGCACCTAAATTTAATTTATTGTTGACTAAATTTGTACTCGTATTTAATAAAATGGCAAAAACAATAAAAAATCTGAAAGATGTTTGGGAGGACAGCACTTCCTTTGACGCATTAAGACTTCAATTTGGCTTAAAAAACAATGAATTGGTGAAATTAATTCTTAATAAAAACCCCATTTCCTTAACGATAAAATTGTTGTCATTACTCTCGTATAAAACGAGAAAACTCATTGGTCACGACAATGTTGAGGATATTGATTCTGTTTTATAATACCTCCCTGCAAAAAAATGTTTTGATGAAAGAAAAGATCTGTTCATAGGAACGAATCATCTTTTACATGCTTACTGTCTGGCATGACAACGATGCCTAATGTTGAACCGATTTGCATTGGAGATTTTTAATGGTGCTCTTTAAGAATTCTTTTTGCGAGCATGTATCGTTCTTTCCAGTAGGTTTCGTCGATATCATCGATATGAATACCTGAGGAGACCGTAGCACTAATAAACTTAATTTTTCCTGCTTGGTTCTCCACCACAATACCGACATGACCAACGGCTTTACTTTTGATTTCTCGTCCTTTGAAAAACACCAGGTCGCCGGGTTGTAGGTTCGCTCGTGTTACAATCGTCCCCAATAGTGCCTGCGCATCGGCTGTTCGTGGCATCTTGATACCGTGGTGGGCATAAACAAAACAAACAAAACCGGCACAGTCGAAACCTTTAGCATCCTGTCCGCCATACTTGTATTTAACCCCTAAATATTTCTTTGAGAATAAAACAATACTATCTGCCTTCGAACCTAAAACAGCCGTATTGGCATCTTTTATTTTGAGTTGGTTGGTCTTTTTCGAATTCTTTTTTTTTGTAGTGGTTTTTTTGTGTTGGGCGCAACTGTTGAATGTAGAGGCTATCAGAAATAAAATAAGTATATATTTAAATGGCATATTCAGCGTCTAATTATAGTTTCATAATCATAAAAACAAGTTCTTTTAGTAAAGAGCCATCTGAAATGTCGGTGCTACCAATGCCTTTACTTTTCAAATCGAACTCATGGATATAACCAATAATACGAATGCATTTTTCGAGTGGGTATTGTTGACTAGCTTTGATATATTCTTTGACGAAAAATGGATGCACACCCGCTACTTTTGCAATGTTGTTTTCACTGTAATCCTTGCTGTTATGTATTGCTAATAGTTTTCCGAAGAAATTATATAACGATGACAACACCGGAATGATAGAATTTTCCTTGGGATTCGAGGCGAAATACTGAATAATTTTTTGTGCTTTAAAGAAATTGCCTGCACCAATGGCATTTTGTAATTCAAACGTGTTGAACTCTCTGCTAATTCCAACATACTTCTCGATATGCTGTGAAGTTATTTCGTGATGGTCTTTTATATTAATTAAAACTTTATCGATTTCATTCACAATTTTACTTAAATCGTTGCCCAAAAAATCGGTGAGCATACTGCAGGCAAGGGGTTGAATAAGGATTTTTTTCGACTTGCAGTAATTTTCTATCCAGGCGAGTAATTTGTAGTCGGGAATGGGTGTGCTTTCAAAAACGACATATTTCTCTTTCGCTAATTTGAGCATTTTACTTCGTCCATCCATCTTTTTATATTTATAACATAAAACGAAGATGGTTGAGGCCAATGGGTTTTCTAAGTAGGGGAGTAGTTTTTCTACTTCCTTCAAATTCTGAGCCTCCTTCACCATCACCAGCTGCCTTTCCGACATCATGGGGTAACGGCGTGCCGCATTTATGATTGAATAAACATCCACCTCTTTACCATACAGGATGGTTTGATTAAATGATTTTTCTGTTTCACTAAGTAAATGGGTTTCGATATAATCACTTATTTCATCGATATAATAAGGTTCTTCACCGTGTAAGATATAAACAGGGGATGGTTCATTGTTTTTTAACTTTTTTATGATTTCGTCGATGCTTACCTCTTTTACTGCCTTAGCCATGTGATAAAATTATCTTAATATTGAAACGTGATTTTTCCGAAACTAAATTTCCAAGAGTACGAATTTCGTACTCAATCCTCAGAACACAAAACCTTAGTTTTCGACATTGTGAGAAAAAAATTTGTAACGCTCACTCCTGAAGAGTGGGTAAGACAGCATGTCATTCGTTTTTTAATGGAGGAACATCATATTTCCGTGAACAAAATTTCGGTAGAATATTTTTTAAAATGGAATGAAATGCAACACCGCTGTGATATCGTTGTTTTTGATGCTGATTTTTGCCCGTTGCTAATTGTAGAATGCAAGTCGGTAAAAATACCATTATCACAGAAGGTGTTTGATCAAATTGCACGTTATAATATGAAGTTAAAAGTGCCATTATTGATGGTGACTAACGGTTTGCAGCATATTTATGCAGAAATAGATTTTGTGGAAGGTAAATCTAATTTCCTGCAAAAGTTAACATTCATCTAGACGTCCTCGGATTGAAAAACTTATCTTTGTAACCATCAATATGGAAATTATTTTTGCTACCAATAATGCTCATAAGCTTGAGGAAGTACGTTCAGTTTTAGGTGCTAAGTTTAAGGTGTTGAGCCTTAGCGATATAGGTTGTAATGTGGAGGTAGAGGAGACCTCCGACACTTTTGAAGGCAATGCTTTACTTAAAGCCCAATATGTTTACGAACAGTATAATATGCCTTGTTTCAGCGATGATAGTGGTTTAGAAGTGGATGTCCTATTCAATGCTCCCGGAGTATATAGTGCCCGCTACGGTGGCGAGCATGGCAATCATGAGAAGAACATGGATAAGCTCCTAAATAGCTTAATGGGTCAATCGAACCGTAAGGCTCGTTTTCGAACGGTGCTTTGTTACCTCAACGAAGTTGGAGAGGTTCACTATTTTAACGGAGTGGTGAATGGTATTATTCTCTCTAAAAAACAGGGCGCTGCCGGATTTGGATATGATCCTTTATTTCTGCCTCATGGTCATAATCTTACTTTTGCACAGATGACTCCAGAGGCAAAAAACAAGATATCACACCGGGCGCTTGCGGTAAATGAATTATTAAATTTTCTTCAACCATAATTTCGTAACTTTGTCTGAAATTAATTAATATCTTCAGTTTAGCTGCTTTCTTTTCTTATGCGCGGATTTTTATTCTCTAAATATATTAAGCCTGATCAATCGACCTATCAGAACTTATTAGATCTTTTTTTGCAACTCCTTAATCATACCAATGGCAATGCCAATGAGGCTTTGGAATGGCTAAATCAGCTCGATCGAGAGTATGAGCTTACGAACAATGAATATGGTATGGGCGACTTTATTGAAGATTTAAAGCAGAAAGGATTTATTGAGGAGAAAAGCGAAGAAGGAAATTTTAATATTACGGGCAAAACGGAACAGGTTATTAGAAAGAGAAGTTTAGAGGAGATTTTTGGCAAACTCAAGAAAGGGAAGACCGGCAACCATAAAACGCCTCATACTGGTAGTGGGGATGAATGGAGTAGTGACTTTAGAGCATTTCAGTTTGGTGATGGCCTCGAAAGTATTAATTATACCGATTCATTTCGAAATGCTCACGTCAATCATGGAATTGAAGAGTTTATGATGACCGAAGATGATCTTGTGGTGCAGGAGCGTGAACATAAGTCGCAAACAAGCACGGTGATGATGATTGACATTTCTCATAGTATGATCTTGTACGGTGAAGATCGTATTACACCTGCTAAAAAGGTGGCTATGGCGCTCGCCGAATTGATCACCACAAAATACAAAAAAGACACCTTGGATATTGTTGTTTTTGGCAATGATGCCTGGCAAATTGAAATAAAAGATTTGCCCTACCTTCAGGTTGGTCCTTATCATACCAATACCTACGCCGGACTTGAGTTGGCCATGGATATCTTACGTCGAAGAAAAAATAATAACAAACAAATATTTATGATTACCGATGGTAAGCCTACTTGCCTGAAAGAAAATGGCAAGTATTATAAGAACAGTTTTGGCTTAGATCGGAAAGTAATTAATAAGACCTTAAATATTTCGGCCCAATGCCGACGCTTAAACATCCCCATCACTACCTTTATGATTGCAAAGGATCCGTATTTACAGCAGTTTGTAAAGGAGTTTACCCAGATTAATAACGGCAAGGCTTATTATAGCAGTTTAAACAATTTAGGTGATTTTATATTTGAAGATTTCGAGAGAAACAGGCGGAAAACACTCAAATAATTTATATCGAGTGCTCCTCTATATTCAGATGTAGTTTATGCCTTAAATCGTGCATTAGGCTAGCACTTGGATTGATTTCTGCTTTTTGAAGTAACGAAATGCCTTCGAGTAGCATGTTCAACTCTTGGCTTAATTCATGATCCTTGGTAAGTTGCTGTGCAATGGCTTTTTCCTCTTCAGGGTTTAACTCCTTGTATAAATAACGCAATAAGTCACTCGATGTAAAAATTTGTTTCATAATAAAACTATTAATAAGGTGTAAAATTAACATATAATTAAAAACATAAAAACGCATTCTTTTAATATTTATTGTTCTACATTTGTCATATTTCAGTTACATTATTATGGAATTAGAATTATCCACCCCTGCTCTTCTTTTTAGCACCACTTCGCTGCTGATGTTGGCCTATACGAATCGTTTTTTGGCTATTGCTCGTCTAATTAGAGAGTTACACACCGATTTTATGGAAACGAACGATGAAAATGACTTATTACAGCTGAAAAGTTTACGTCAACGCTTAGCTCTCATTCGTAATATGCAGTTAATAGGCGTTTTAAGTTTGCTACTTAGTGTCATTTGTTTGTTTTTACTCTTCGCCAACCAAGGCCTGATGGCGAAATATGTGTTTGCGGCAAGTCTGATTTTGATGTCGTTGTCGCTTATCATATCAGCGGTAGAAATTATGCAATCGATTACCGCCATTAATGTTCAATTGAAAAATATTGAAGACCGAATCAAAGGTAAAATCGGTTTTTTTTAAGTTGGTAATTTAAATACAGCCGGCGCTTTTATGGAGCATCAAAGCATCAGATTCTTATCCTGTTTTTATTTCAATTTCAGGGTTGAGGTTTTTTTATAATGAATATTTCTCTCCTTTAAATAATTCAAAATATAATTAAAACACGATTCATGTTTTCCGATAAGCTCAGGTGGGAAGAGCCCTTGTTCAGTAAACAATCCATCTAACAATATGTTTGCGACTGCAGCAGCGGTATATCCTGTGGTTCGCGACATTGATGAAGTTTGTGTTTGCTTGCAATATTGGTCCAATAAATCATAAACAATGGTCTCTATTTCCCCTTCTTTATTTTCACCTGTCATGGTGACCCTCATAACTGTAATTTCCTCCTCATTTTCACCCAATTTCCATTCATCAAAAAGAATTCTGCTTGTTACCGATAGGGGCGAAATTTCTTGTCCATCGACTATGATTTTTTCAGTGCTAAAAAAACCACTTTCTTTCAATGCTCTTACATAATTAACATGCCCAGGATAGCGAAGGGTTTTTTCTTTCATATTTGGAATATGAGGCATGGTAAACAAAATAGAACGTAAGCCATCCGAATTAAATGATTCCAGGGTGCCTATCGTGTCAAACTCGATATATTCGATATCTGTGAGTGCTTCACGAATGACGACATGGCTATTTTCTACATAACGGGCGGGACGCGTGTACTCTTCAATAACATCGACCGGTGAAAAAGGGGCTTTATAATTGAATGGCCATTTTTTAATTATGGGTAAGCCACCTACTAAGCATTCAAAATGAGTAAGTTTTAATTTTTCATTATAGTATCCGAGTATGATATTATCCATACCAGGTGCAACACCACAATCTACAATGGCTGTAACCCCATTCTTTTCTGCAAGAGAAACTAAATCGAGCGCGTTTTCAGGAAAAAATGAAATATCGACTACGTTTTTTCTGGCATTGATAATTTTCATTAAGGTTTCAAAGCCAAGAAATCCAGGAACGGCACAGATAACCAAGTCGAACGGCTCAAGGGCAACCTCTAGCTTGGCACGATCACAAACATCGAGTGTTTGAATGCGCAATGAAGGGCACTTTATTGCTATTTTTTGCAGCCTTTCGGCGTTAATATCAGTTAGTGTAACAGCATGATTCTTTACTAAATCGATCGCGATGGCACTGCCTACCATACCTGCGCCTAAAACAATTATTTTGCCCATCTTATGTACCTCATTAGGAAGCGAATGTAGTCTAGAATTTTGTTATTTAGCAAATAAAACTTATTGAAATTCCTAGCCTAAAAACTTAGATAGCGTTGCCATTGAAAGAGTGCGTGACGTTTTTTTGCAAAACAGCGGAAGCCGTAAAATACGTGCCCCTGAATTTTAATTATGAACGTTGTCTCAGAAATGCGACGTTTCGTTGTAAGCCAGAAAACTTTGTGCGCTTGATGGCGGAGTGATGAAATACCTCCTTAAAAACGGTTTCATTAATCTCATGCCAGTCTTGCTTGGTGAAGTTTAAAACGGCTTCAAGAGGTTCAAAAGAATTTTCGGTATGAGGTTGGCTAAACCGATTCCAAGGACATACATCTTGACAAACGTCACAACCAAACATCCAATCGTTGAATTTTCCTTTCATCTCATTCGGAATGGCCTTCTTTAATTCAATGGTGAAGTAAGAAATGCATTTACTGGCATCGATTTCATTTTTCGTTAAAATCGCTTCTGTAGGGCAGGCGTCAATACACGCAGTGCAGGTGCCACAATAGTTTTTAGCAAGTGGAGCATCATAATCGAAATCCAGATCACAAATTATTTCAGCGAGAAAAAAAAAGGAGCCTTGATTCTTGGTAATGAGGTTGCCATTTTTGCCTATCCATCCTGCTCCACTTCGTTGTGCCCAGGAGCGTTCAAGCACTGGAGCGGAATCGACAAAACAGCGACCTTGTATATTGCCATAAGTTTTTTGCATATAATCAAACAGGGCGGCAAGCTTAGTTTTTATCACTTCATGATAATCATGACCATACGCATATTTAGAAATTTTGTAGCTTTCTTTATTCTGTTCTTTTTCTGGGAAATAATTATAGAGTAAGGTAATGACCGATTTTGCACCTTCCACGAGTTTCCTTGGGTCAATGCGTTTTTCGAAATGGTTTTCCATATAACTCATCTCTCCATGTCTATTAGCTTTTAACCATTGTTCGAGACGCTTGGCGTCATCAATCAGTTCGGTAGCTTTACTGATGCCGCAAAAACTGAAGCCTGCCTTTATAGCTTCGTTTTTTAATAGCAAGGAATCAAACGATTGCATCGGTTTGATTATCGGTTTTGGTCATAAGTCAAATTGATGGTTTTGGTATGCAGCACGGTGTCGGTTATAGCTTGCTTCCCCGCATTCCAACGGCCGGTTGTTTCGAGGTAGAAACATTGGTAGTTGGGCGTAATCTTGCAGAAGCGTTCTCTTATTTCATCACTGTCTTTCAGGCAATAGCTTATTTGTGTTTCACTTAACAAGGATCCGTAATAATCGAATTTCATCAACGTCCACCACATACTGGGATTGCTTTTATCTCTTACTTCAAAATAGTTGATGAGATAATAAATGGAATCCATCATGGGCAGTTGCCCGAAATAATACACAGGATAAGGAATGAGCGAATCCATTTTCATAAATTCATACATCTCTTTAGGGTTTATTTTTTTAAAAGTTTGGAATTGGTAAACATGCTGCTTTAAGAAATTCGGATTACTTAAAATGAGTGGCAAGCTTAAGGTGTCGAAATTTTTCACAAAAGCAATAAATTGATCAGATTGCTTTTTGCCTTGTGGCAAAGTTTCATGACAGGAGTTAAGTAAAAAAAGGAGCAGAAGGGAAGCTGAAATGCGACAGAATGTTTTCATCTTTTAGAACAATTGATTCAACTTATAATTCGGAAGTACACCTAAATGTTTGTATGCTTTTTCTGTTGCTTCTCTACCTCGTGCGGTACGGTTAATATAGCCTTCCTTGATAAGAAAAGGCTCATATACTTCTTCGATGGTACCTTCATCTTCACTTACTGCTGTGGCAATCGTTTTAATTCCTACAGGGCCTCCTTTAAATTTTTCGACAATCGTAAGCAGGATTTTATTATCCATTTCATCCAGACCATTGGCATCAACATTGAGTGCATTCAAGGCGAATTTTGCAATTTCAATATCAATGATTCCATTGTTTTTTATTTGTGCAAAATCGCGTGTGCGACGAAGTAAAGCATTCGCGATTCGAGGTGTTCCCCTGCTGCGACGGGCTATTTCGAAGGCCGCCTCTTCATGTAAGACCGTTTTAATGATTAATGCCGACCGTTTTATAATGGTGGTCAATAAATTAATATCATAGTATTCAAGTCGGGAATTGATGCCAAAACGTGCACGCAGAGGAGAGGTAAGTAATCCACTTCTGGTGGTGGCTCCAATTAAAGTGAAAGGGTTTAAGGTAATTTGAATGGAGCGAGCGTTAGGTCCCGACTCAATCATAATATCGATTTTATAGTCTTCAACGGCACTATATAAATATTCTTCTACGATAGGGCTCAGGCGATGAATTTCATCAATAAACAAGACATCGCCACTTTCTAAATTCGTGAGTAGTCCAGCGAGGTCTCCGGGTTTCTCTAAAACGGGGCCAGAGGTGGTTTTCATGTTGGCTCCCAACTCGTTGGCGATGATGGTAGCCAACGTTGTTTTTCCAAGTCCGGGAGGGCCATGAAGCAACACATGGTCGAGCGCTTCACCTCTTTGTTTGGCAGCCGCAACAAAAATTTTTAGGTTCTCAATAATTTTTTCCTGACCGGTAAAATCGTCAAACTGCTGAGGACGCAGCACGCGCTCCAACTCTTTGTCGGTGTTGGTTAAGTTTTCTTCCTCGGTATTCAAATTGGGGTTACGCATTTCGTGTTGCAAATATACAAGTTACAGATGAGGACAGCGATAAGCAATCGTAGGCAAATTGTTAGGTTAGAAGTTGCTCATAGAATCCTCCAATTTCTTTTTCAGCATCTACAAAATGAATCTCTAAGATCCAGTGTCTTTTATTGCCATTGGTATCAGGAAGAAGCATGTCAATGTTGTTTTCAGGATGAACATATAAATGATAGTTTTCAGCTTCAAGTTTTTCGTGAGGAAAATGTCCAATGATATGACCTGCGATGGCACCACCAAAAGTCCAGTTGTATTTCATTGCTAGGGCCGTAGCGTAATGGTATAGTTGGGCTCCTGTAACACTTTTTTGCGCCTCAAACCAGAACTTTGCTTGATGCCAGGCGGTTTCAATATCGTTTTTTATTTTATGCTTGGCGGTGTCGTGGCCAATAACATAAGTCCTTCCAAAATCAGCTTCCCAGTCGTCAAATATGGGTCCGAAATCGAAGAATAAAATATCATCCTCCATTACCGTTAGGTTGGGTGGGTTCTCATGGTAAGGGGAGAGGGTGTTTTTGCCTGACCGCACAATTCTTTTATGCCAATATTTCTCGATGCCAAAGAGTTCAAACGCCAAATCGAATACCTGATTGTTTATTTCTTGTTCTGTTTTTCCCGATTGGACTAATTTACGGTATTCAATCTCACTAAATAGCATGAGTGCTTTTTTCTCTGCGTTTAAAAGATTCTCTTTTACTTTATTCATTGCTCAATTTTACGCAACTTACCTAATCAGAAAAATTAAATAGGGTATAATTAACGTGTCGCAAAAAAAAGTTTTGCGAGGGTTATATCGTAGTTTGGTAGAAGATTATACTTTTTTAAACGGAGCCAACATCCAAGGCTTTTCATCGCGGTCGGTGAGGAAATTATTTTTCCCTTCAAGTCTTCTGGCGTTGAGATCAGCATGGCTTATGGCATGGCCTTTGGAATCTTGAGTTTTTTGAATCCGTTGCCCTTTATCATCATTTACATAGGTCACACAAGGCCTTATCCAACCTTCAACAATCCTACCTCTTTTTTCAAATTTAACATCCACGCTTGCCGAGGTTGATGTATCAGGTGGAATATCACATAGAAAAATATTTTTGGTGAGTTTTTTTAATTCAGAAATAAGTGATGATTTACTGTGATGACCATACGTAGCCACCAAATAGATGCTACAGGCACTGTTTACGCCACCAAGCAGTTTCATTTTTTCAATGGCGCTTTTTATCTGTTCAATATCGCGAGTGTTCATAAAGGTAAAGTGTACTCCAATCATTTTACCTTGACCTTCAGGTACTAGGCAAACGGCAATACAACTTAAAATATTATTGAACTTTAATTTTGCGAAGTCCTCCTGAACACTATTCAATCCACTACTTTTTTTGGGGTCGAATTCATTAATGTATTTAGTCATTCTTTTTTTTGATTAATATTTTGTTTAATGCGGTCTCGTTTACAAGTATAGTGGAAAACTGCCTAAAGATAAAAATTAATTTCCACCCAAATCATCTTCATCGTATGATGCTAGTAACCAAGTAACTTCTCCACACTCACTTCCTCAAATGCACCAAGTTTCTCCATCTCCTCCTTCTTGATTTTCTCCTTGTTGGCTAGAATGCAATAGTTATAGGTATTTCCTTTCATGAATTGGTTGTAGAACGTCATCAAGTTTTCCATGGTCATGGATGGTATTTTCGCATAGAGGTCTTTATTAATATCGTAGGTCAGACCTAATCTTTGATTCGCATCATACTTGAAAAAGATGGCTGTTTTTGTGGTTCGTTGAGTCTCAATATTTTTTAAGATAGACTCCTTAGAGGCATCGAGTAGTTTTTCAGCGCGAGGCATATTATGCAGTAGTTCATTCATGGCCTCGATACTTTCTTTGTATTTATCGGCTTGGCAGCCAACATAAGCAACCACACTATAAGGGTCTTGTTTTTTAGCAGGCGAATTGAAGTTGGCATAAGTACTATAGGCAAGCGCTTTACTTTCACGGATGGTTTGAAACACCAACGATCCCATGCCTCCACCAAAATAAGCATTAAAAAGGCTGATAGAGGAGGCATTATCGGGGTTGTAGGTAACGGCATTATTATGTTGCCATACTATTTCACTTTGTACCATATCGAAGTGTGCAAAATAAACTTTGGTGCTGGTAGTGGTAAGCCTCGGGTATTTTTTGGCTTCTACATAAGTTTTAAAGAGTGGAGGTGTTAAATGATTTTGTGAAATTTTAGAATTCACTTCTGACATACTAAGAGGTCCATAATAATAGGCTTTGTGCTTATAATTTTTAATGGTCTTCACCATGTCACAAAGTCCCTCTGCTGTGAGCTTAAGAAGATCTTCTTTGGATAATACATCGTTATACGGATTTACAGGACCAAAACTAGCATACTGAGCCAGTGCTTGTCGAAGAATTCCTTTATTAAGTTTATTGTCGCTTCTGATCTTGAACTCAGCCTCCATCATTTTTTTTACGGCCTCGTTGTCAGGTTTGATATTATTAATAAAATGTTCAAAGAGTTTTAATGCTTTATCAAAATTGTCTTGCAAGCCACTGAGGTAGATATAACTCTGCTCAGTACCGGCACTGATGCCATAACTGCAGGCCAGTTTGTAAAACTCTTTGTTCATCTCCTCTGCGCTATACTTATCGGTACCTGCATAATTTAAGTAGTCGAAAGCAAAGGGTAATTTTTTGTTGTTATAACTTCCAAAATCGAATACATAAAAAAGTGTAAAGAGTCCATTTTCTTTGTTTTGAATATAGTGGAATGGAATTTCATGGTTAATAACGCCGATGGTCATATCCTTTGAAAAATCAACAAACTTTGGAGTGATGTTGGCGGCTTTCAGATTCATAAAGCTTTTCACAAAAGAGGAGACACTGTCTCTATTGGTTTCTACCGGAGTGATCGGCGGTTTCGATACCTTAACTCGGTCGTCCGACTTCCCATTTTTCTTTTGAATACATACATAATATTTCAAATGCGTAGTAGCGAAATCAGAGAGTTGTTTTTTTGTTATTTTAGAGATTTCATTCAAATCGGAGCAGGCCTCTCTCCAGTTTCTTCCAAGTATAAAGTTATCGAGCATGTCAGAAGCTCTTCCGTCATTGGTCTCGTTTTTCTGTATTCGTTCAAGCGTATAATTATTGATAATGGCCGTGAGCATTTCATCATCAAAATTTCCGGCTTTTATTAATTCTATTTGATCTAAAATAAGTTTTTTCACCTCTGCTAAATCCTGTCCTTCACGTGCATATCCCGACACATAGAATACGCTATAATCTTTCATTCCATCGAGTCCAGCTTGGGTTCCCAGCACTAATTGTTTCTGGTTTAAATTCAGGATAAGTAAGCGGTTAAGTACGGATGTAAGAAGTTTTAACATACGAGTCTCATTCGTAGCGGCGCTTGGCATACGATAGAATACCCCTGTAAATTCTTCCATGGGGCCATAGATGGTTTTTTCAATATTGGAAGTGAATTCAGCTTCTTGGGTATATTTAAAATCAGGAATGGGTTTTGGTACCATGGTCCCTAGGTTTTTATCGATGGCCTTAATCACTTCATCAGGATTAAAATCGCCTGACATAATGACTACCATATTATTCGGAACATAATAGGTTTCATAGTATCTCCGAATCGCCTCTAAAGAGGGGTTTTTCAGGTGCTCAATGGTGCCAATGGTGGTTTGGGTTCCGTAGGTGTGACTCTTAAATAATTCTGAATAGGCTAGTTCGTACCATTGCCAATAATCGTTATCAATTCCTCTGTTTTTTTCTTCATAAACGGCTTCTAGTTCAGTGTGAAAAATTCTAAAAACCGGGTTTCTATAACGTTCTGCCTCTACCATTAACCATTTGTCGATTTGATTGGATGGAATATCATTGACATAAGCAGTGACTTCAAAACTCGTGAATGCGTTGGTTCCTGTTGCCCCGATACTACTCAGCATCTTATCGTATTCGTTGGCAATACTATAATGGGAAGCTTCACCACTAACTCTATCTATTTCTTTATATATATCCTTACGTAGGTTGGTATCGGTGCTGTGGTTGTATATTTCATATAATGATGTTATTTTATCCAATAAAGGTTTTTCTTTAGCCCAATTCAAGGAGCCATATTTATCCGTCCCTTTAAAAAGCATATGTTCTAAATAATGAGCGAGTCCTGTATGGCCTTTCGGATCATTTTTGCTCCCAGCCTTGGTTGCGATATAGGTTTGAATGCGGGGCTTTTCTCGGTTTACCGAGAGCATAACTGTTAATCCATTAGGCAATACGTAAGTTCGGGTTTGAGTGGGGTCGCTGGTAACGGAAGTATAGGGGTAAACTCCGGTGGATCTCACTTCGCGATATTCCGTTTGTGCTGGGAGCGTAAGTGAAATTAAGAATAGAAGAACGAGGTTGAATAATGGTTTCATGATCTAGTAAATTGCGAATTGAAAATATGATGGAATGGATCGTTTAAATAAAGTTATGGGGTCTGGTTTTTAGTGTTTTGAAGGCTTGGTTAAGGAGGGGATGAATGTTATTTTGCGTCTTTTAGGTCACCCATAATAATTTCATCAGCTTTAACCACCCCGTAATAAATTTGATCGTCTAAACTAAAAAAGAATTTGCCTTTTTTACCTTTAAACTTGAGGGCATGCGCAACACCATAGCTCGTTTTTAATTCAACAGCTTCTGGAGTATGACTATAGAAGTTGGTCGTCATGCCACGGTATTCGAAGTTGGGTCTAAAGCCATTGTAAAATAAAGTTGAACCAACATAGCCGATGCCTTGCTTATTAATTTCGAAGTATCCTGCATCTTCTTTTTTTAGCACCAAATAGATGTCTTGAGTTTCTGGACACTGGGTGGTATCGATTAAAATCTCATTTTTGTAAAAAACATAAAAAATTACAAAACTGAGTCCAACATAGACGAATATGAAATTCTTGAAGTAACTTAACTTCTTATTATTGGACAAATACGTCATATATCCAAGAATTAAACTTAAAATAAGCATCAATACGATGCCAATTAAAGTAAACTTGATATCGAAATATTTCACGTTCAGTTTTACAAAAAAAAGCATCATGATGGACAGGTAGATGCCGATAAAGGGCATACCGAGGCTTGTTTTACTTTGCCTGCTCTCGGTTATGCGTTTTACGATGGACCCTGATAATAGGCCTAAAATGGTGGCTAAAAAGAGCCAAAACATTTTACTATTCAATAATTCTCTCAACATATAAAAACTATTATTATTTTTGGCTGCAATTTAAATTAAAATTTCATCATGAACATAGGCGATAAAATGCCCAAATTTAATCTATTTGGGGTAGACGACAAAATGTATAATAACTTTGACTTTGCTGATAAATACGCATTAGCAATTGTGTTTACTTGCAATCATTGTTCTTACTCTCGGTCCTATTGGAGTAGGATCGCTAAACTGAAGGAACGTTATGAGGAAGACAATTTAGCGATGCTATGCATTAACAGTAATGATGCTTCACAAAATGCAGACGAAAGCTTTGAGAATATGAAAATCACGGCAAAGCAAGTGGGTATTTATCCCGATTACTTTATTGACGAGTCGCAGGAAGTGGCCCAGGCTTTTGGTGCAGAACTTACTCCCGAAGTGTTTTTATTCAATAGTAAACGTGAGTTAGTGTATAAAGGTGCCATCGACGACTGCTGGGATAATGAGAACAATGTAACACATGTTTATCTGGAAGATGCCATTGAATATGCCTTAGACGGAATAGAGGTGGATTATCCTGAAATCAGAGCAGATGGATGTGGTATTAAATGGAAACAATAATAACATGCGTCTATTTTTAATTGGCGCAGCCATCTTCTGCAGCTCTGTTTACACTCATGCACAACTGTATATTAGTGCCGACGCAGGTTTATACCATATGGTGGAGCGCGCTGAAATAAAAACAAACGATTTAAATGAACTCAATTTCCATAGTAGCTCGAAGCCTTATCGGTATATTGATGTTTCTAATCTAGCTGTCAAGCATGCCGATCTGACGAGAAATGATTCTTTCAACCTCGTCAATTTCAAGAATCAATCTTTTTTTATGAATCCCGAATTTGGTGCGAGAGCGCAGGGATTCTTATCTTATTTTTATAAGCAGAATGCGGCCTTATATAGTGTTCAATTAAATGATTTTGTTTTGAGCGTGAATCCTGTGCTATATTTCTCAGGGTCATCTGAAACAGGGAAGGTTTCTGAAAACTCATTTCATGAAACACTTTACATAAATACCCGTGGTGCAGAACTGCAAGGTGTTATAGACAATAAAATTTCTTTTTATGCTTTTGCCACCGACAATCAAATGCGGGTGCCTTTACAAACTAAATTGTATGGCGCAAGTGCCTATGCGCTGCCGGGGGAATCGTTTTATAAAAATTTTAAAGGCAATGGCGTCGATTTCTTTCATGCCGAAGGTTATGTTTCTGCTCCCATCACAAAGCATATTGATATGCAGTTTGGAAGTTCAAAACAATTTATTGGCGATGGTATGAGAAGTCTCATCTTGAGCGATTTCTCAAAACAGCATCTGTTTTTAAAATTAAACACTAAAATTTGGAAAATAAATAACCAGAATCTTTTTTATGAGCTTGTCGATTCGGCTTACACGACGGGTTCAGGGAATTACAAAAAGAAATTTGGGGCTACGCACCATCTTAGTATAAACCTTGGCAAAAGATTCAACCTCGGTTTTTTCGAGACCGTAATTTTCAAAAGAGATAATAATGCCTATGAACTCAATTACCTTAACCCCATCATTTTTTATCGTGCTGTGGAGCATAGCCTAGGCAGCCCGGACAATGTATTATTGGGTTTGGATTATAAATTAGATTTATTACATCACCTTCAGGTTTACGGTCAAATTGTGCTAGATGAGTTTTACCTAGCCTATATGCGTACCCAATTTACAAAGTCGAAAAGCAACCGTGAGTGGGGATGGTGGGGGAATAAATACGCGTTGCAATTGGGTTTAAAATACATTGATATTCTTAAAATTAAAAACCTTGATATTCAGTTGGAATACAATCATATTCGGCCCTATACCTATAGTTATACCAATCCATCCTTAAATTTTACTGATTTTAACCAAAGTATGGCCCATCCATTAGGTGCCAATTTGAAAGAGTTTGTCGGAGCTGTGTTTTATCAGCCAACACCTGCTTTAAAACTGCAGTTTCGAACCTTTAGCCTGCGTACCGGAATTGATACTTCAAATACCCTCAGTTATGGATCCGATTTATTGAAGTCGAGTTACCTGAAAAGAGGTGAGTTTGGAAATGCTACCGCACAAGGACTTCCTACCGTGATTGTGTATTATGAGCTATCGCTGAGCTATCGAGTAGCTCAACAACTTTATATAGATGCCGGTTTCACGTATCGTAACGAACGAACCTCAATGAAGGAGTTCGGTTATCAAAACCAATATTTTACGCTCGGTTTACGACTCAATAGCATCGCCAGAAATCTTATGTATTAGGACTTCTTTTCGGCATCGAGATTTATCCACAACGACGCATTTTAAGCAGTTATCCACATGTTTGTTAATATGTTAAAAACAAAAACCCACGTGGCTCTAGGCATTCATCGTTCTGTTTGATTTAAAAGCATTTAACCACCGTGAAACAGTTACTTTTGAATGTTTCACGGAATAATTTTAAAGAAACTTTGTGACCTTAAAAGTATGGGAAAGATTATAAGCATCTCCAATCAGAAGGGGGGGGTAGGTAAAACTACAACGGCCATTAACTTAGCAGCAAGTTTTGCCGCATTAGAATACAAAACGCTCTTAATTGATGCTGATCCACAGGCCAATAGCACCTCTGGTCTTGGTTTTGATCCAAGGATTATCAAAACCGGCTTGTATGAGTGTTTGATTAATGGGAATGAAGCCAAAGAAATAATCATTGAGAGTGATTTCGACAATCTTTATCTTTTACCCAGCAATATTGATTTGGTAGGAGCGGAGTTGGAATTAATTGAACTTTCGGGTAGAGAGAAACTGATGAAAAAGCTTCTTGAAAAAGTTCGCAACAAGTTTGATTTCATCATTATCGATTGTTCACCAAGTTTAGGGTTAATAACCACAAACGCTTTAACAGCTTCCGATTCAGTGCTCATTCCGGTGCAGTGCGAGTACTTTGCTCTGGAAGGATTGGGCAAGCTTCTCAATACTATAAAAATTATACAAAATAACTTAAATCCTGAGTTGGATATTGAAGGTATCCTACTCACCATGTACGACTCCCGTCTTCGTTTGAGTAACCAGGTGGTGGAAGAGGTGAAAACACATTTTCAGGATTTGGTATTCGACACTATTATATCGCGTAATACCAAATTAAGCGAAGCGCCGAGTTTTGGTGTGCCGGTAATCAACCATGACGCCGACAGTAAAGGCACCATTAACTATATGAATTTAGCCCGAGAGATTTTGCAGAAAAACAATATGACTCTGATTCCTAATAAGGACCGTCGAATAGAAGTGGAGTAGTAAACTAATAACAATTTAAAAATATATAAAAGTGTCAACTATAAAAAAACCTGCATTAGGTCGTGGACTTAGTGCTTTATTGCAAGATAGCAATTCCGATTTGATGAGTAACAAAACCACCCAGCGTATGGTGGGCTCAATTTCAAATATTCCTTTGAGCCAGATTGAAGCAAATCCTTTTCAGCCTCGTACTGAATTTGAAAAACAAGCACTCCACGAGCTCTCAGAATCAATAAAACTGCATGGTATTATTCAGCCCATCACCGTGCGTAAAGTAGGGATTGAGAAATATCAGATTATTTCGGGCGAACGGCGCGTACGTGCCAGTATCGTAGCTGGCTTAAATGAGGTGCCAGGTTATGTTCGAATTGCGAAAGATCAGGATATGCTTGAAATGGCAATTATTGAAAACGTGCAGCGCGAAAACCTGAATCCTATGGAGGTGGCCTTAAGCTATCGCCGACTTATTGATGAATGCACTTTAAAACAGGAGGAGCTGGGCGACCGAGTAGGAAAAGATAGGACCACGATTAATAATTATTTACGATTGTTAAAACTGCCAACGGAAATACAGGTAGGCTTGCGCGATGGTAAATTGAGTATGGGCCATGCACGTGCCTTGCTAGCCGTGACTGATCCTAACGAGCAGTTAAGGTTGTATGAAGATTTGTTAAGAGAAAATTTATCGGTACGGTCTATAGAGAATTTGGTGAAGCAAGTGAATGAGTCGGAGCCGAAAAACAATTCTAAAGCCAATAATAGCATTCATCCTGAGTATTTAAAGCAGTTTGAGACCATCCAGAAACATCTAACGTCTCAGTATCAATTGCCGGTAAACATTAAAGCAAAGGCAGTGGGAAAAGGGGAGGTCATTATAAAATTCAATACTGAGAGTGAGTTTGAACGATTGATGAATCTTTTGCAGCAATAGGCTGATTGGGAATATGATGGGCCCTATGACCTTGTTTCCCTTCTTCGTTATTTTTCTATTCTTTCATTTGTATTCTTATTTTCCTTACTTTTCATGTATTATCTTTGCAAGGTGAGGGTCATTTCTCTTTTTTTATCGATGTTGCTTGCTTCTATGCTCATGGCTCAAAAGCAGGAGAATGCGATGATAAACACTTCCGTAAGAAATAAAGGTCTTGTGAAGGATAGTGCTGCCCAATTACACTCTCCTAAAAAAGCGGCAATACTCTCGGCAGTGCTTCCTGGAACTGGGCAGATATACAACCATCAGGTTTGGAAATTAGCTATCGTTTATGGAGGCATGGGAAGTTTGGCTTACTTTATACAGGATAATAATCGAATTTATAAAGACTACCGGCAACAGTGGATTTATTTAACCGATGCTGATACCAACACCAATGTGAGAAACGACCTCTATGGAGTATCGTCTGATGCCTTGCATAATGCCTTCTCTTCTTACCGAAAGTATCGCGACCAATGCTTGATTGGGTTTGTTTTGGTTTATGCAGCAAATATCATCGATGCGAATGTTTATGCTCATTTGTATTATTTTAATGTAGACGATCTCAGCTTGCATTTTACTCCAAATTACAACAGGAATTCACAAAGTATGATGCCTGCATTCACCCTACGATATAAATTTTAATTTATGAAAATTGCACTGATAGGATATGGCAAATTAGGAAAAGCGATTGAAGAAATAGCGCTACAAAAGGGTCATGAAATTGTATTACGGGTAACCAAAGACAATGCACATACCTATGTTTTGGAAGGTTGCGACATCGCCATCGAATGTAGTAATCCGGAAGCCTCTTTTTACAATATGACTAAATGCATTGAGGCTCATATTCCGGTAGTGGTAGGTTCCACGGGTTGGTACCATAAATTCAATGACATTAAAAAGAGTGTTGAACAACATCAAGGTGCACTACTTTATGCTACCAATTTTAGTATTGGGGTGCATTTGTTTTGGGAGGCTAATAGAGCCTTGGCGAAGTTGATGAAAAAAATGAAAGGTTACGATGTAAGCATCACTGAAATTCATCACATTGCCAAGATGGATGCGCCTAGCGGCACTGCCATTACCACGGCCGAATTGCTCTTGGAAGAGCTCGAGACTAAAAAACAATGGCTCTTGTCGAGTGGAAGTGACTTAAAACGAGACGAGAACTTGCTGGTTCACTCCATACGTGAAGGGGATGCTAAAGGTACTCATATTGTAATATACGAAAGTGCTGTCGATCGTATCGAACTTAAGCATGAAGCTTTTAGTAGAGCAGGATTTGCCCGTGGTGCGATATTAGCAGCTGAATTTTTGCAAAATAAAAAAGGAGTATATTCGATGCATGATGTAATCATGCAATTATGAAACAAAAGATATTGAAATAACGTTTATATCCTATTTTACAACGAATTATTTTATTTTAAACTAACTATATTATTTAACCTATGGCTTGGAACTGGAAATTTTATAACCTCTTAGACAAATCTGAAAAACGCTGGTTCTGGGGTACCTCCATCTTTAACTTTATACTTCTTATTATCTTTTTTGTTGTGGGATACTTTATAGCTGGAAGTGTGCTGTTTTATTTTATGTGGCAACTTATGATTTGTCTATATTATATCACAAAAGACAAATCCAATAAAAAGAAATCGGGGATTCGTGAATGGTCGGATGCTATCATTTTTGCTGTAATAGCAGCAACATTGATACGTACCTTCTTCTTCGAAGCGTATACGATTCCAACAGGATCGATGGAGAAAACATTACTGGTGAACGATTTTTTGTTTGTCGGCAAATGTAATTATGGTGCTCGTTTACCGATGACGCCACTGGCCATTCCTTTTATCCATAATAAAATACCGGGCACCGACTATCCATCCTATACAGAATGGCCTCAAGTTAGATATCATCGACTGCCGGCATTAGAAAAAATTAAACGACATGATATTGTTGTTTTTAATTTTCCGGTAGAAGGCGACTCTCGTTACGACGACTTCACAGCTACGGAAAAAAATCCCATGGATAAGAAAGTGAATTATGTGAAACGTTGTGTGGGAATGCCTGGCGACACCCTTTTGTTGAGAGACAGTAAAATTTTCATTAACGGTGAAGCACAAAAGGAATACAAGAAAATGCAGGTATCAGTGAATATTTGGTTGAGCCAACAAACGGTGAACAGGTATTTAAGTCAGACCATTGTTAAACAAACCAGAGAAGGCGCTTTTGAGGTGGTTTATCCATTTAGTTACAAGCAGTTATTGAAACATAATATTGCTATCGACGATCTTGAACCTGTTGCTTTAGAGAGAAATGCTCAGGGATACATCGTTTCCAATGCCTGGAATGTAAAGATTGACCCGAAACGCTATAAAGAGTTGTACGAGATTACTGAAATTGACTCCTTAAGTTTAGATGTTTTTGAAAAAGAGGGCGCCGGAGGTGCTTCAATGTCGATTTATCCTCGAAGTCATAGATTAACCTGGAATCGTGATTATTTCGGGCCTCTGTATATCCCCAAAGAAGGAGCAACCATTCCCATGAATGAGGAGAATTTTGCTATCTATGAGAAGGTGATCCGTGATTATGAACATCACCAATCATTTGAGATTAAAGAGGGGAAATATCTACTTGATGGGAATGCTATTACGGAGTATACCTTTAAGCAAAATTATTATATGATGATTGGGGATAACCGTCATAACTCAAGTGATGGACGCATGTGGGGCATGGTACCTGAAGAAAATGTAGTGGGGAAAGCGCTTATTATATGGTTCAGCTACGACAAAGATAATCCAAGCTTCCTGGGCAGAATTCGTTGGAATCGTTTGTTCCATATTATTCATAACATGGATTAAAGCTTATGAAAACCAGATCCCCTAAAAAACCCAAACTTATTCAGCGTTGCGCCGAAAGCGATGACTACGAGGAAATTATTGAGTTAAGCAAAATTTGCTTTCCTGAGAGTGCTCCTTGGACTATAAAAATGCTGAAAAGTCAGCATGCTCTGTTTCCTGAGGGTATGCAAATTATTGTTTACGATAAACAAATTGTGGGATCTGCTACTTCGCTAATCATTAATTTTGATGAGTACGATGAAGATCATACTTGGAGTGAGATTTGTGATAATGGTTTTATTACAAATCACGATCCTGACGGTGATACTTTGTATGGGATAGAGGTGATGGTTCATCCCGACTATCACGGATTTAAAATTGGTCGAAGGCTTTATGAAATGCGCCGTGAGCTTTGCATTCATAAAAATTGTAGCCGCATCATTATTGGAGGAAGATTGCCTAATTTTCATAAATTTTCTGATAAATTTGGGGTACGAGCCTATATTAAAAGGGTACTGGATAAAAAAATCACGGATCCTGTTCTTACCTTTCAACTCTCACAAAATTTTTCGATTCGAAGAGTCATCAAAGACTATTTGCCCGACGACAAAGAAAGTGAAGGTTATGCTTTACTCTTAGAATGGAACAATCTCGATTATATGCCCGAGACACGTGAACGGAGTGTGATGATGAAGAAGGTGCGTATTTGTTGTGTGCAATATGAGCTTCGCAAGATCACCAAATTTCAAGAGTTTGCACAGCAGTGTGAGTATTTTACCGACGTGGCAAGTAACTACAAATCTGATTTTGTGATGTTCCCGGAATTATTTACAACACAACTCTTGTCTTTCGAAAAGCGTAAAGATATTTCTCCTGAGAGCAGCGTTCGTTCATTGGATAAATATACGGAAGACTATATCAAACTTTTTTCTCATTTATCATTAAGTTATAATATAAATATTATTGCGGGTACCCATTTGCAAATTGAAAATGATAATTTATTTAATGTAGCCTATTTATTTAAGCGTGACGGCACTTTTGAGAAACAATACAAAATTCATATTACCACCAACGAATTAAAATGGTGGGGCGTGAAGGCAGGAAATTCTATTAATGTATTTAATACCGACTGTGGTAAAGTGGCCATCAACATTTGTTATGATGTTGAGTTTCCCGAAATGGCTCGCATCGCGGCGGCTAAAGGGGCAAAAATTATTTTTGTACCTTTCAGTACCGACGAACGACATGGCTATCTTCGGGTAAAAATTTGTGCCCAAGCCAGGGCTACCGAAAATCAAATATTTGTAGCTACTGCTGGTACCATTGGCAATATTCCTTCGGTCGATAATATGGATATAAATTATGCTCAGAGTGGCATCTACACCCCGAGTGATTTCTCTTTTCCACCAGAAGCGATTGCCGGTGAATGCAGTCCTAATTTAGAAACAGTGGTTATTGCCGACCTCGACTTGGCAACCTTAGAGCGTACGCGCAATACAGGTACTGTGCTAAATTGGAAAGATAGACGATTGGATTTGTATGAGGTGAAGGAACTTTAAAACAAAGAGGTTGTGAAAGCTTTTGAAACTGTATTTATTCAATATATCTGAGCCTGGTTTTCATTTTTAAGGATACCGTCTTGCAAATAATCGGTTGAGTTCCATTACCGACTCGGTTTATATGACATCATGAACGCTCCTCGAATGACTAGAAAGGGTTAAAAAAGATTGAACGTGTCCAGAAAATTAAATTTGGCTTAATTTAATAAGATTCACAAGCATTTTTCTCGTCTTGCTTTGGTATTCTTTTTCGAGTAATGATACAAGCAAGGTGTTTTTGAATTCGCCTTGAATGATATATTGATCACGAAGGATGCCATCAAAATGATAGCCTAAATACTTTCGAAATCGAACCATATCCGTATTGTCTTCCATAATATCACCATTAATTTTGTGCATTTTCATGGTATCGAATATATGATCGCATAGAAGTAGTTCACTTTCAAAAGCTACAGGAGCATTACCCACGATTTCTTTTTCACCAATTAAGAGCCTCTCTAAGCTGCAATTTTTGTATTTATGATTTATATTGCCGATGGCAAACATCCCGACAGGAGTATTGTTATACTCAATGATATAAGTAATCTCATGGCTTTTTGCCAAGGCTATTTTAATCCAGTTTTCTTGTTCCTCCACTGTTTGAGCGCCTATTTGCATAAATTTAGCTCTCTCACTCAATCGCCACTGGAGCGTTAAGCGAGCATCCGTTACTTCAATGGGCCTTAGTGTGGCAAATTTTCCTTTCAATTCCATGTCAATAATTTTTATTTTTAGTTAATTTCGTTTCTTCTTAAATCGATCATTAAATTGTTGCTCTTCATCGATAATAATTTTCACAGGTACCTTAAATGATTGAAGTTTTTGATTGCAATATATCTTTAATCGTGAAATGAATTGTTTCCTATCTTCTTTATTTATGAGCCTCACTTTGGCACAAACAATATTGCCCATGATTGGATTTTTTTCTGAAAAAACAGTTACTTCGGCTACATTTTCTAATTCCTGTATGATATTTTCTACCTCAGCTGGATAAACTTTTTCTCCACCCACATTAATGATCTCTGATTTCCGCCCCAGGATTTTTATGTATTCTCCATCTACCTCCACCTCATCGTGTGTCATAAACCAACCATCCTCAGTAAAAGGCGATGGCGCATTTAAATATCCAAGCATCGCCGACTCTGCCTTTATCTCTAACAAGCCATCAATCACTCTGGTTTGGAAACCCTCTCCACCAATTTTCACCCAAAGCGAATCATCATTTTTCGATTTTGAACGAAGCACTCCCAATTCGATTAATCCATAGGTTTGTTGCATCTTTATGGCAGGGAATATTTTTATTAATCTTCTCAACGTTGATGGAGGCATTGGTTCCGTGCCATAAGTGATTAATTGTAAGCTAGAGAGGTCGTAATTCTTATATTCTTCGCTTATGAGCAAGATGTTTAAGAAAGAAGGTGAGGCTGGTAGTAGTTCGATTTTGTGTTTTTCAATAAAGGCACAAATGCTTTCGGGTCGGCGATCCTTTAAGGCGAGTACCACTCCTCCATTTGAGAGCGTGTGAAACAAGGTGTTGAGTCCACCCCAATGATCAAAAAGTAAAAAATTTACGGTACGTAAAGATTTTCGAAGGGTTTTGAATTTCTCTAACAATTTCGAAAAATCATGCACTGCACCTTTAGGAGTGCCCGAGGTGCCCGAGGTAAATAAAACCAACCCAGGATGTTTTCGTGCTCTGATGGTGTCATAAAAATCATGTTGTCCACTTCCATTTCGGTGTTCAAGTCGGTACTCATCAGAGATACTATCAACTGTGATTGCATGTTGCACCTCAGCAATCTCCAATTTTATTAATTCAGATTCTTTTTTTGAATCGTTTAATGGCACTATGATATTATTATTCTGAATAAGAGCGAAGAGGAGTGCGATTGTATTTGGAGAAAAATCACCACTGATTGACACCACCGTGCCTTCCGCTACCCCCACGGATTGAAGGAATTTCTTGGCCTCAAGAAATCGCTGATACAATTCGAGGTAAGGAATTATACGATCATTCCAAATAACAGCAGGCGAATGGTCGAATTCAATAAATTTATTAACTATACTATTCATACTAACAGGCGCATTAATATTTCATGAGGATGCTTCCCCAAGATAAGCCTACCCCGAACCCGGAAATGACAATAAGGTCACCTCTCTTCAATCTTCCACTATCCTCTGCATCCTTCAGTGCAATTGGAATAGAAGAAGAAACGGTATTGCCGATATTTTCTAAGTTCAAAAACATTTTGTCGGCTTCTATTTTAAGCATTTTGCCCAAAGAGTCTAGGGTAAGTTTACTTGCCTGATGGAAAATAAACAAATCAATATCTTGTACGCTCAAATTATTTTTAAACAGCAGTTTCATAATCTGCTCTGATACTTTTTTAGAAATAAACTGCCAAACGGCAAACCCATTCATGTGAATATTTTCTAAGCTTTTTACATTTCCACTATGGTCAATGGTAGTTTCTTTGGTATGAATATCTTTCGGAATTTTACAGCCTCCTGCCGGAATATAGAAGGTGTCATATTTTTCACCGGAAGAGGAAAGAATAATATCGATTATCCCTTGGTCATGACGATTTGAAACAAGGCATGCCGCGGCTGCATCGCCAAATAAAATGCTTGTCGATCGGTCTTGCTTGTTGGTAAATTTGGAATAGGTTTCGGCGGTAATTAACAAAATAGAATCGGCTAAACGAGTTTCAAGAATCCCTCTTGCCATGGCCAATCCAAATACAAACCCTGAGCATGCTAAGTTATAATCGAAGGTCCACACGTCTTCCTTAAATTTAAAATGTTTATGGATGAGAAATGAATTCGAAGGCATGATATAATCGGGACTCTGGGTGCAAAATAAGATTGCTTGAATTTGCTCTTTGGCAACGATTCCGGATGCGAACATTTTTTCTACTGCTGCGATGGCCAAATCTAAGGCTGTTTCTTCAGTCGATGCTACATGCCTTTTTTTAACACCTGATTTGCTTTCACTTTGCTCCAAATTCCAGGTAGGATTTTCACGAGCCAAATCTTCATTCGTAATTACCTTTTCGGGTAGGTGGTATGCAATATGATTTACGATTAATCCCATTGAGTCGTTGTTTTTAAATTTTTAATATAGTCTGCTTCAAGAATAAATGACTTCCCATGGCCTGGGTGAATTTCGAAACCGATAAAATGATGAAGCAGAAATTTGACTGAGCTTTGAAGTAATTCTTTATTGCCCCCAGGTAAATCGGCACGGCCAATACTGCTTTCGAAAATTAAATCTCCCGGAAACAAATGGCCATCGCACTCAAAACAAACACTGCCGCCAGTGTGGCCCGGAATAAGATGGATGCGTATCTCTTTGTCGCCTAATGGAAGGGCGGTTAAAGAATCTAAATAGGAGTCGATAACAGGTGTTTTGACGATGGTAAAATCGCCTGCCAATCTTCGATAAAGATTGCCCTGATGAACCAATCGTTTTTCATTTGAATGAATATAAAAAGGAGTCTTATATTTTTCTTGAATGCCAGCGATGGCTCCAATATGATCAAAATGACCATGTGTGTTTACGATGCCAAGAATTTTGAGTTGGTCGAGACTAAACTGCGTTATAATATTTTCGGCCTCTTCACCAGGATCAATAATCCATGCTTCATTTTGGTAAGCAATCAAATAGCAATTTGCTTTCCAGTTGCCTACCGTGATTACTTTTATGGTAATTTTCATTATACTCCTCCTAAGTAAATAATTTGACCTGTTACTGTTTTGCTCTCGGGTTTTAGTAGATAGTCAATTGAATTGGATACATCGTTAAAATCGCCCCAGGTTTTAATGGCGTTTCTATTTAAGACCTCCGTAAGCGCTTCCTGATTTATTGCTTTAGAGAGCTCAGTATCGATGGCTGATGGTGCAACAATATTGGCCGTGATGCCTGAACTCATGACTTCCTTTGCCAACACCCTCGTAAATGCATTCAGTGCTGACTTGGTTGAAGTATAGATTGACTCTCCCGCCACTTCATGGCGGGTGGCCATAGATCCGATGTTTATGATCCTTCCGAATTTATGACGACTCATAAGCTTGATGGCTTCTCTGCAAAAAAGTATTGGAGCAAATACATTCACTTTGAATGTCTTCTGTATGGTTTCGTAGGGTAAAAGTGAAACAGTAACGATCGCTGGATTGATGGCCGCATTATTAATTAATACGTCTAATCGTTGGTGTTCTTTTCTGATGAATTTAAAAACATCTAGAATCTCATTTTCATTAGAAATATCCGCAATCAGATGCGTATATCTGGAGTTTGTAATATCCGACTTTTGTCGGCTACAACCAATGACAAGGTAACCTTTTCCCAAATAATAAGATGCCAGATATTTCCCAATTCCTTGGCTTGTACCTGTTATGAGCATCACAGGATGGGCTTGGTTCAAATTACTCATGGAGTAAAGTTTCAATGTAATTAGCGAGCGTATCTATCGTTTTAAACGGACTAGACTCAAGTGAAAATGCCCGCTCATCGGCAATCGGCGTATAATTACCAGTGAGCTCTTCCATATTTTCTTCAATAGAAGTGATCAAATTTACTAAACCTAAAGAGTCTAATTCGCAATCTTTGCCAAACAACATGGTATCGTGCGCTTTCGCAATATGTTTATTGGTATGCAGATTGATCTCGTCAATACTCTTGAATATAATTTCGATAATTTCTTGTTTCGATGGCATCTTGATGAGTTATTTATTTTTTTTCTTTTGGTTTTAGAATGGTGCTTCCTGCTATTATCATGGAAGAAGCTTAGAGACAAGTTTGAATATAAATCATAAAAGCGACTCCTTTTTAAGCTGAATATTTAGGTTCTAACCCCTTCTGACTTACCCTTGCAATAATAGTAAAGATTGCCAAAACCACCAAATGTAATGCCTACTTTGGTTGGCGAAATTCACCCCTCGTCTGTCTTAAATTTGCCAGTATGGTGAATTCCCAAAATTACCAATAATGAAGAATTCAATGGGTAAAACAAGGGTGCATTTTTGAAATAACCATTTGTTTTAATGACATAATCTCGAGCATTTTTCGTAAAATCGCGACTGTTATTAATTTAGGTTAGTCCCCACCAATTGGGATTGGCTCATTTGTCATGAAGAATTATTTAAAACAAGATCCCTGGTGTATCATCGAGGAAGGATGGCATCCACAGGAAAATAAAATTACCGAGAGCCTCATGAGTCTAGGCAATGGACGTATGGGCCAACGTGGTAATTTTGAGGAGCAGTTTAGTGGGGAAACTTTGCAGGGCAATTATATTGCCGGAGTATATTATCCAGATAAGACCCGAGTAGGATGGTGGAAAAATGGGTATCCTGAATATTTTGCAAAAGTTTTAAATGCATGTAATTGGATAGGCATCCATTTGAAGGTAGGAGAGGAGGAGGTCGATTTACATACCGCAAAACATGTTTCTGCTTTCAGGCGTGTGTTGGATATGCAAGGCGGCACCTTGTTTCGCTCCTGTGAAGTGGAATTAAATAATGGGAAACAAATTAGAATCGAAAGTTTGCGTTTTTGCAGTATGGCAGAAGATACAGCGGGAGCCATAAAGTATTCGGTGACACCGCTTAATTTCAGTGGTACAATCTCTTTTGAAGTCTTTGTTGATGGAGATGTAAAAAATTCAGACAGCAACTACGACGAAAAGTTTTGGGATGCCGTTCTGAATGATGCGGGTCATAATTCGGGCATGGTTACGGTAAGTACCCGCAAAACGAACTTTCATGTATGTACGGCTTTTGCTTTTACGATGTATGAAAATAGTGTTGAAATGGAGTTTCAGGGTAAGCCTACGCTGAAGGATAAGTATGCTGGTGTGACTGTGAATATTGAGGCCAAGCAAAACGTGACCTATACCATGTATAAGTATGCAGTGAACTTGAGCAGTCTTAATTTTAGCATCGACAATTTACCTAATGAAGCAAAGAAAATTCTTAAAAGTATTACTTCGAAAGGATTCGAATCAATGCTTTTAGACCATCAGCAAGTTTGGGCCGATAAATGGGCACTGTCGGATATTACCATAGAAGGTGATATTATGGCACAACAAGGAATTCGTTTTAATATTTTTCAGTTAAACCAAACCTATACAGGGGAAGATGCCCGCTTAAACATTGGACCTAAAGGTTTCACAGGCGAAAAATATGGAGGCAGTACTTATTGGGATACAGAAGCTTATTGCATCCCGTTTTATTTAAGCACGGCACCCGAAAAAGTGGCCCGTCAATTATTATTATATCGCTATAACCAACTCGACAAAGCGATAGAAAATGCCCAAAAGCTTGGATTCAGCAATGGCGCTGCTTTGTATCCTATGGTTACGATGAATGGCGAAGAATGCCATAATGAATGGGAAATAACATTCGAAGAAATTCACCGTAATGGAGCTATCGCCTATGCCATTTACAATTACACACACTATACCGCCGACTATTCCTATCTAGAGGAAGCTGGAGCAGAGGTGGTGTTGGCCATTGCCCGATTTTGGTCGCAACGGGTAAATTTTAGTACCGACAAAAATAAATATGTGATGTTGGGCGTTACGGGCCCTAACGAATACGAGAATAATGTCAATAATAATTGGTACACCAACTATCTGGCTGCATGGTGCTTGAATTTCGCCATTGAAGTAATGGAGTATCTTAAAGCTAAAAGTCCTGAAAATTATCATCGAATCGTCGAAAAAATCAAATTTGATGAAACGCATGAACTGAAACAATGGCGAACTATTGCCTCTAATATGTATCTGCCCTTCGATGCTAAATCTGAAATAATTTTACAGCAAGAAGGGTATCTGGATAAAGAACAGATTTTGGTAAAGGATTTGCCTGAAAGTAGCCGTCCACTCAATCAAAAATGGAGTTGGGACAGAATCCTTAGAAGTTGTTTTATTAAGCAGGCAGATGTGTTACAGGGTATTTATTTCTTTGAAGAGGATTTCGATTTGGATACCATTACCCGTAATTTTCATTTTTATGAAGAGCGTACCGTGCATGAAAGTTCATTAAGCCCTTGTATTCACTGCATCTTAGCCGCAAAAATTGGTGATTATGAAAAAGCCTACGAGATGTATTTACGTACGAGCCGTCTCGATTTGGACGATTATAATAATGACACCGAAGATGGATGCCATATTACGAGTATGGCGGGCACTTGGTTAAGTATCGTGCAAGGTTTCGCCGGAATGCGTGTGGTTAATTCATCTCTTCATTTCAATCCATACTTGCCCCAACAATGGATGCAGTATAGTTTCAAAATCACCTTTCGAAAAGCACTCTTAAAGTTGACGATCACCAAGGATCGCATTGAAATTGAAAACCAGAGTGGAATAAGTACGGTTCTAAGCGTTTATGACCAGGAATATAAACTTGACGCAAATTCAACCTTAGTTATTTAAATTTTCCGCCTTGCAACCTTTTTATAACGATTAGCATCTAATACGAAATAATGTCTCAAAACATGCATCTGTTAGCGTTGGAGCATTTAATTATCGGATGCGTAAAAAAAGACAATCGTTCTCAAAAAATATTATACGAAACTTTTAGTCCCAAAATGTATTCGATCTGTTTGCGTTACATGAACAGTCGTGAAGAGGCCCAAGATGTTTTGCAAGATGGGTTTGTGAAAGCCTTTACCAAAATGGCCTCCTTTAATTTTGAGGGTTCCTTTGAGGGCTGGCTTCGACGGATCATGGTCAATACAGCCTTAGAGCAATTACGACGCAATAAAAGCAAGTTCGAGGAGCGGTTTGATGAGTCAGTGCAACTGTCGAGCTCGGTTCGAAATGAGGCCGAAGGGAAACTTGAAGTGGCATCCTTGTTATTGGCATTGCAAAAGCTAGCTATCGGGTATCGAACGGTTTTCAATCTGTATGTTCTTGAAGGATATTCACACGCAGAAATAGCCGAACAATTAGGAGTTTCAGAATCAACATCAAAATCACAGCTGTCGAGGGCACGAGCCCTGTTACAAGAGATAATAAAACAACAACATGTTGGATGAAGAATATAAAGATATACTGAATTCTATGGAGGAGCAGCCTCCAGTAGAAGTATGGAATGCCATTGAAAAGGCAATCCGTCCTTGGTATGCCATCACTTTTTCCAAAATGATGGTGTTTTCTTCTGTTGCCGTTAGCTTCCTAAGCATCGTCTATCTGCTCTCCACCAAAATGCCTGTTTCGGATAATCAAACTCCCGTAACTGTTTCGGCCGATAAGTTGGTTATTCCAACAGCGCCATCAGTAACAACGCCAGAAACAAAACCTGGACAGGATGGTATCGATAATACAGAGTCGTCATCGAAGGCGATATCAGAGAAAAATCAGACTCCAGAAACGCTTGCCGGGACGGGGACGCCCAATAGCAAGGGTACTGTCAAACCAAACTCTTCGGTTGAAAATAAATTCAAGATTACTGCTACTAAGCCTACGGAGGAACCATCGAATAAAACAGCTTCGGATAATGTCAACGAAAATTCTACGGATGCCAGCTCGAGCGCTTTAATTAAATTAAGTTCCAACCAAGTTTGTATAGGAAAGCTGTTTGTTGTCAAAATTTCTGGAGCACCAGCGAACTCGGTGCTGGATTTTGGCAATAACTTTCAAGTCGTTATTGCTTCTGGAAGAGCTAATTTTCCTTATATGTATGCTCAGGCGGGTAAATATCGGATTTCAATGAAGTCGAATAATGTTGTGATTAGCGCGGATGAGATTTTGGTTGACGAAAAGCCGACAGCCTTCTATAAAACTAAAATCAATGAAAATAATGACCTTGAGTTTTTAAATATATCCTTATCGAGCTCAAAATATATCTGGTTTTTTGACGATGGCAAACAAGAGACCAATTATTCGGCCAATACCATCATACACAACTTCGGTAACTCATCACATCCTCTGTTTCATGTAAAACTTATCGCCATCAATATAGTTACAGGTTGTAGTGATACCTTTGAAAGTGAAGTGAAAAATCCGAAGTTTAAAAATACTTTATTTGCCACCATGCCCAATGTGTTTACCCCCAATAACGACGGGTTGAACGATGTTTTTGAGATTCCCGTTACAGACTTTAAAGAATGGCATCTTATTATTATGAATCTCAATGGCAGAGTCGTATTTGAAACCGATAACCAAAAGAGTTATTGGAATGGTAAGGAGAATAACCTGGGAGCCGAATGTAGCAAAGGCACTTACAACTATATTATTAAATATAAGCTTTACGAGGAGGATCAAATGCGCCAAAAAGTGGGCGCCGTTACTTTGATCCGTGAATAAAAGGCTTATAACACATTTGTTTATTAAGATAAAATTAGATATGTTTACACAATCATTTAAAACCAATTTTATGAAGCACTCTTACTTCAAAAACTACCTTCGGTTATTCGCCGTTGTTGTAGTTTTATTTATGGGATTTTCTCAGGTCACAGCCCAAAGCTGTACCATTGTGAAGGATCCAAACGACGGGCGGGCATGTTTGAACGATCCTGCAACATTCACAATCAACGTGTCGGGTGGTTGTGTGATTACAAAGTATGATTGGGATTTTGGAGATGGCTCAAGCCAAACCACCACTACAAATACTACACAACATATTTTCACCGCTGTAAAAACAGCCGGCGACACTATTACTTGTGTTGTAACCTGTTCGAATGGCTCTACCTTTACCTGTAAACTCACAGGTGCCGATGCCATTAAGGTATTTCCACCTCCGGTAGTAATTTTCAAAACCACCTCCTTTAACCCACAATGTGAGTCGGGTAACTTATTCAATATTGTCGATTCATCGTATAGCCCAAGTGGTGCTAAGATCGTGTTTCGTAAAATCTTATGGGGAGATGGTACAAGCGACCAATCGACAGGAAATCCTGCCCCTCCGTTGAATACGAAAACACACTCTTTTGTAACGTATATACCCGGCGACCCCGATAATGGGAAACCACGTTATTATACTGTTGTGGTAGAAGTTCGCGATGAATTTGGATGTATTAGCAGGGTGACTCGCCCTAATTACCTCATTGTAGGAGGCCGTATAGATGTAAGTTTCAGAACGGCTTATACGGTTCAATGTGACTCAACACCAGTTACTTTTACAAATACATCAACCAATATCCTCGGTGCTTATAGTGCGCGTCCCGGATTACTGAAAAGTTTTGTGTGGAATTATGGCGACGGCAGCCCTTCATATCAGGGTTATAGTGTGAATGACCCCAGATGGCTTACCCATTCTTATCAGTACAAAAACAAAATGGGTCCCTTCGATATTACCCTCACCGTAACCGACTCTATTGGTTGCGTGAATACCTATTTATTGAAACGTGGTGCTGATAATATCTTCACAAAAGCTGATTTTCAGGTGACTCATACCGGAATCTATAGCGACTCTGATAGTATGTGCTTCGTAAGCCAAAAAATCAAGGCATTCAATTTTAAAGTGCCACAACCGGTGCATCCTATATTTGTGTTTAAGTCGTCGTACAATTTCGGTGACCCCAACAGCGGGCCGGCGAATACTTACCCAAATAAAGCCACCGATCCTATTGTATGGAACCGAGATCATGAATTTTCTGATTGCGGTGTTTATCTAGCAAAAGTGTTTGTAACGGTTTATATGCCCGATGGTAAAACCGTCATCTGCTCTAAAATGGATAGTGCGTATGTCAAGGTCTGGGGCCCCCATGCCAATATACAGAGTCCCGCAAAAGGTATTTGTGTTCTCAATAGATATCAATGTCATATAAAAGATACCGTATACTTTACGAATATTTCTACTTACTGCCAGGGCGACTCTGCCTTGAAAAAAGCAGATGGGGTGACAGACTCAATTATCTCTCCAAACACCACGTCGCATCCTACCGTATTGCGTTTATGGGATTTTGATGACATGGGAAATTCGCCTATTTGTACTACCTATAGCGACCCCGTCAATCCGAAGTATTTTGATACCGTAACAAAAGTAAATAAATTCGCTTATCGTATCGCTGATACGATGAATACCACCCTCAATTGTAATTACAGTATGGACTCTTTGCCTAAACACTGGTACACGCCAGGTAAAGAGAAATGTTATACGGTAAAATTAAATTTACTCGATCTAAAAACGGGATGTGGAGATACAGCCTTGCTTAGCCTTGCTTTACAGCCTCCGAAGGCGAAACTTACCGGTAAGAATTCGATTGATTTAACTTTTCAAGGACAGAAATGTTTAAGTGGTGGTAATGATGGAAGAAAGGTACAGTTAAAGTGGACCACGTCGGAACCTGTTTGCGCCAATCAATTCGTTTGGTTAAACTTTGACTCGGCTTGTGGCATGAATAATTTTACTCCTCAAACGGCGTTTAGTATTCCACCTTGGGGCGGGCCACCCGTATTTGCCTATGGATGTAGTTATTTAGGAAGCCCAATGGCCGCCGAAAAACCGGTACATTTTAGCCAAGAAGGTCACTCATTTCCTAAAGATTATACCAAACAATATACCTTCACCTGCGATCCAACAGGAAAAGTAACCATTGGATTGGTTGTTCAAAATGGATGTGATAGTGCCTTGGTATCTTTTCAGGATAGTTTATGGATCTATTGGACTGGTTGCGATTGGGAAAAATGTCCTTTCAATTCTCCCACTCAAAAGGCAGCGTGCAAACTTGCCAACCCTAATACACCGGTAAATCCGGCTTATGCTGCCATTGATGGAGCTAAAAAGATTAATTTCTTTAGTAAGCATCAGAAAGATTCGGCTTTACTTATTATGCCTAATGCCAATGTGGTTTGTTATGCCTGTAGAGATACCTTCTGGTATCATAATGCTATTGAATACAAACAATTAACTTCTACCCAAAATGCTAATGTTGCAGTGAAACCTAAATATTGCGTGAATGAGGAAGAAACTTATTGCCCATCGAGTGCACCTTCAGTGCCGCAATCGGCTTCTCAACAAGACTTGTTGGCAGCAACATGGGATGCTTATGTATATTACCCGGGCAAACCCAACTTTAGAGCTGTAGCCAGTGACACCTCTTACAGATATACGGATACCATATATCGATCTCCAGTTTATTATCGCCTGAATTGGTGTATTAAACAGTATATAAGTAATGGTAACTATGTTTCCGATACCATTGGCCCAATTGACGTTACCAGTTTATACAAACGTACTTTAGTTATCGACTCTACTTTCTGTTATAAATATATCAATGGTGTATATACACTTGTGATTACGAGCAGAGATACCTTTCAACGCGACTCGGTGCATTGTCAGAAGTTTAAATTTACCTCTAACGGAAAATGGGTTGTTAATTTAAATGTAACCAATACCGATACCTGTGATAAGGCCACAGAAGGAATACGCCTGGTAATCGTTGGAAACAAGATTGATTTTCAAGTAAACGATACTACCTTCTGCTTAGGCGAAGCCGTGAAACCAATCGTTAATATTCGCTATTTCTGGAACCTGCCTTCTCCACCATTCTTACCATACGATCCATATGATTATTGGAATGACAGGGTTAGAAATAATGCAGGTTTAAGCAGTAAAGAAGTGTATTTCATTAAATGGGGAGATGGCGGAAACTATATCCGTTTCGATACCGCCATCAGAAGCATACGTGAACATACCTATAATGCTGTTGGTAACTATACGATTCGAATTATGTGGAAGGATAGTGATGGATGCTTTGACACCTTAATTCTAAAAGATTTAATTCATATTACGAAACCACACGCTGCCTTTTATTTACCGCAGAAAACAATCGCATGCGATCAAATTGTGCAGTTTCTTGATAGTAGCTGGATAGAACAAGATACTTCATTAAAAGTAAAATACGATAGAGTGATTGGTTATAACTGGTCGTTTGGCGATGGGTCATTGGCATCCGCGCAAAAGAATCCGGTGCATTCCTATGATGTGAATGGCGATTACTTTATTAAATTGAGAATATTTACTGAACAGGGATGTGAAGACTCCATCATTAGAAAGATACATATTGAAGGGCCTGCCCCAGAATTCGAATTGGCTGCCGGCACACGCGATACGGGATGTTTACCTTATGAAGTGTTACTTCACATCAAGAACTTCTCCGACAGTACCTATAGAACGGTGCAGATACGATGGGGAGATGGAAGAGACACGATTTTGACGAAATCACTTAAAAAAGATCCTTTCGCATTGGTTCCATTAAATACGGTTAAACATATCTATACAGCTCCTGGACATTATTGCATTATTGCTGATGCAACAGATACTGTTATCAATGATTTGGGACAAACCAATCCTTGTACTCGAAGTACTTGCGATACCTGTTTATGTGTAACGATTCTGGATTTCGCCTTGGCCGATTTCAACACCCCCGACACTGTTTGTGTGGATGATGTTATTACGTTTCAAGTAACTCGCGATACCATGATATATACAGAGTATAATGTGGATTTTGGTGATGGAACTGCTATCGAACAGTTTTTCAAGCCGGTATATACTGTAAATCATACCTATACAGCACCAGGCAATTACGCCATTACATTTACTCCGAAAGATTATTTATGCGCGAGTACGAAATCGAAAAACATCTTTGTGCAAAAAACAAATGCTAATTTCGATGTGGCAGATAGTACGAACAAACCTACTTTTGTATTTAAGAATACGTCTACGGGTACAACGTCTAAAACTAAATATACTTGGGATTTCGGAGATGGTAAAACTTCAAATGAGGAAAATCCTACCCATACTTATGCCTTGTTAGATACCGGCTGTCATAATGTGAAACTCAGCATTGACTTACCGTGTAAGGATGATACTGTGAAGATTGTTTGTAATAGCTATTTCTTCTCGGTTTTAATTCCGAATGTATTTACAGTAAATAGCGATGGTATGAATGATGTGTTTGATATCGCGATTGAAGGTGAAGCCTACTATAATCTGAGCATTTACAATCGTTGGGGAGAAAAATTATTCCATAGCGATAGTGATAATGATCCAAACAACGTTAACGATGGTAATAACTGGAATGGTAAAGTAAATAACACAGGGGCAGAGTCGCCTGCTGGAGAGTATTACTTCACTTTTGAGTACAAAACCAAAGCCGACCCTAAGAAAGTGTTTACGAATAAAGGTATCGTAACACTGATTAGAAAATAACTCAATTGGTTAATCCTAAAAAAATCCTTCTGCCTCTGGCAGAAGGATTTTTTTATTCGTATTTATGCTAAAAAAACAAATTGCACTCGAAGGTGTTGAAATTATAGCTCCCATTGGGTTTTATGAGGTTGAACGGATTCAGAAGAATACTTTTTTGATTGACGTAACCATAGAAGAATCATGGATTGAAAATAGGGATCATGATGATATGATAAATACGTTAAACTATGAAAAAGTATATCATATTATTGTGATGGAAATGCAAGTTGAATGTAAACTCATGGAAGATGTGGCACATCGAATATTAACGGGTATACTCAATTTAAAGGCACCGATTTTAAATATAGAGTTATCTATACGCAAAAAAAATCCACCATTAGACGGAAAGGTCATGTTTTCAAAAGTCTCATTGCATTGGAGTAAAGACTAGCTTTGGTGTAATAACAAAAATACATTTCTTAATTAAGTCCTATCTTTGCAACGTGTCATTGAAATTTTTAATCATACAAACTTCTTTTTTAGGCGATGTAATTTTAGCTACTTCTGTTATTGAAAAACTACATGCACACTATCCACAGGATACGATTGATTTGCTGGTGCGTAAAGGGAATGAAACCGTACTTCAGAACAATCCTAAACTAAACAATATTCTAGTTTGGGAGAAGGGCACTAACAAATTGGCTAATTTAATGCAAATGGTTAAACTGGTTCGCAAGAATAGGTACGACTACGTGATTAATCTTCACCGCTTTGCCAGTTCTGGTTTTATTACATTTCTAAGTAGTGCTAAATTCAAAATTGGATTTCACAACAATCCGTTTTCTTTTTGTTATACGCATAAATTCAGGCATCATATTGGCAATGGGATGCATGAGGTGGAACGAAATCAACAGCTTATAGAATTTTTAACAGATCGTGATTTCGCGATGCCTAAAATTTATCCAAGTGAAAGTGATTTTGATGCAGTTAAAATTTATAAATCTGAGAAATATATCTGTATTGCACCTGGTTCGGTATGGGCTACCAAACGATTACCAGTTGATAAATGGGTGGAGCTTTGCAATGGCACAGGGTGTCGGATTTATATTATTGGGGCCCCCAATGAAAATGATTTAGCCCTTGAAATACTTTCCAAAACCACCCATAAGAACCTGGAAATCCTCTGTCTCAAACTTACCATTTTGCAAAGTGCGGCTCTGATAAAAGAGGCTTCGATGAATTACGTGAACGATTCGGCACCTTTGCATCTTTGCAGTGCTACCAACGCTTTATGTACAGCATTCTTCTGTAGTACGATTCCGGAATTCGGTTTTGGTCCTTTGTCGGTGGGTGCTATCACAGTTCAATCCGAACTGATGCTTGCATGCAAACCGTGTGGCATTCACGGATTTCATGCCTGCCCATTAGGTCACTTTAAATGTGGCACTTCTATAAATATTAATTCATTGCCTACACTATGAAGTTTGATTGTACTGATTCATTGCTACACCTAAAACAAGGCCATGTTTTACTTTGCCCCACCGATACTGTTTGGGGGATAAGCTGTGACGCAACCAATGAAAGTGCCGTAAACAATATCATTCTCTTGAAAAAGAGGACGGCGGAGAAAAGTTTCATTGTACTTGTAAACTCATTGGATATGCTTGGTTTGTATATCGACTCATTTCCAAATTTCGCGGTCGACATCCTCGAATATTCTGAACTCCCGGTCACTATTATTTTCCCTAAAGGAGTGAAACTATCCCCTAACGTCGCCAAAGACGATGGTTCTATCGCTATTCGATTGGTTAAACCCATCAATGAAGAAGCAAAATTTTGTGCCGAACTAATCAGGAAGTTAAATAAACCGATAGTATCTACCTCGGCCAATTTTAGTAATGAAGCAACACCTCGGACGTTCAAAGAGATTAATGAAGTTGTAAAATCCGGGGTCGATTTTATTGTCCCTTACTTTCAAAACAATTCCAACTTGCGCCATCCTTCAAAAATTATCAAGATGAACGACGATGGAACATTTAAGGTGCTTCGGTAGTATATTATACAACATTGCCATCGATATTTATTTTAAACTTTCATTTTAGTATGATTCAGGTCTATTAACTATTTTCGCCATAAGTGTACACGCATTATTTAGAACATAAAGTTTTCAAAACAGCTTCTTTGGTAGCCGATGAAATGCATTATCCAGCTTATGTTATAGGTGGATTTGTGCGCGATTGTATTTTAAATAGAGAGGGGAAAGACTTTGATATTGTTGTGGTGGGCGATGGCATCCTTTATGCACAGAACTTAGCCAGAGCTTTAAACAAAACCAAAGCGATCACGATTTACAAGACTTACGGAACGGCACAAATTAAATATGATGAGATTGAAATTGAAATTGTCGGTGCTCGAAAAGAATCCTATTCTCCTGAAACCCGAAACCCATCTGTGGAGCAAGGGTCATTAGAGGACGATCAGCTCAGACGAGATTTTACCATGAATGCGATGGCTATTGCTCTTAACAAAGACAATTTCGGCGTGTTACTTGACCCTTTTAATGGCTTACAAGATTTAGCTAATAAATTAATTCGTACACCATTAAATCCTGACCTCACCTTTAGCGACGACCCCTTGCGAATGATGCGTGCCATCAGGTTTGCAACGCAATTACAGTTTTCTATCCATGATGAAACCTTTCAAGGGATCAAACGCAATACAGAAAGAATAAATATTATAACCAGCGAACGTATTCTTACCGAGCTAAATAAAATTATCTTGTCGCCTAAACCCTCTGTCGGGTTTAAACTTTTGGATGAAGCAGGATTACTCGAAATCATATTTCCTGAATTCTGTAATCTAAAAGGAGTTGAAATTATTGAGGGCAAAGGGCATAAAGATAATTTCTATCATACGCTTGAAGTACTCGACAATATTTGTGTGTTCACCAACGATTTATGGCTTCGCTGGGCGGCTATATTGCATGATATAGCCAAGCCAGCAACGAAAAAATTTGAAGTCGGTGAAGGCTGGACCTTTCATGGGCATGAGTTTAAAGGGGCAAAGATGGTGAAACGGATTTTCACCAGAATGAAACTTCCTTTAAATGAAAAAATGCGTTATGTAGAAAAAATGGTATTACTCCATTTGAGGCCTATCGCACTTACGAAAGAAAATATAACTGATAGTGCCATTCGTCGTTTGATTTTTGATGCAGGTGAGGAGCTTGACGATCTAATGCTTCTCGTGAGGGCTGATATCACTTCTAAAAATGAGAATAAAAAACGTCGGTATCTAGAGAATTATATTTTAGTCGAGCAAAAAATAAAGGAGGTGGAAGAGAAAGATCATATTCGCAACTGGCAACCTCCTTTGTCAGGAGAAGAGATTATGAAAACATTTAATTTGCCTCCCGGAAAGGAAATTGGGATCATCAAAACTGCGATACGAGAAGCCATTCTTGATGGTGTGATCATCAATACTTTTGATGCAGCCTATCAACTCATGCTCCTTGAGGGAGAAAAATTAGGCTTGAAACCCCAACTGTAAAAGTGGATATGGATTATTCATCCTGCTTTTGAATTACTCTAAAGTTTCAAATTGCAGGGTCACCTTTTGCAAATACTCATTACTTGCCTTAATCAACATGGAAGCTTCTGAATGCAGTGCTATGGCATCTTTTAGTGGTAAATCGGCATGGTTTAATTGGTCCACTATTTCTTGAACACGTTGAATATTATCTTCAAATGAATTCTCTTTTTTTTGCTTTGCCATTTTTTATTTATTTTATGATTGACTTGATATTTCCATCTAAAAACAGGGTTTCTATTTCATCGTTGGCATTGAGTTGGTTCACACTTTGAATCCGCGCTCCGTTTTTTGTAGTTAGCGTAAACCCTTTTTGCAAAGG
>CAIUDH010000110.1 GCA_903897855.1 uncultured Bacteroidota bacterium
CCACAGCATTATTGAAATACCAATACCTTTTGCTTTGTCACGTGTAAAAATGGCACTCAAGAATGCAATAGCAACAAAAACGACTGAAATGATACACCCCGTTGCTAACATCATAAACCCGACTTCCGATGGAGCATAAATAAGAATTGGTATTCCTGCTCCTATTAAAAAACCACACATTAAACTGAGCGATAATCCGATAAATAAACTCAACCAAATGGTCGTTCTTTTAACCGGCTGACTTAACAAGAGTTCAATAAACTCGGCACTATTATATATATATATGGTCGAAAATAAAATCGCCACTAATGGTACTGTGAGTAAAATAACATTGAGTAAGGTGAGTAGCCCTTTGGCACTGTTATCCTCCAAACTAAAAGCGCTCCAAGCAAAAGCGGCCAACAAAACAGTATATAATAATACTATTTTATTCCTCAGAATATCTAAGAAGATAAATTTGATTATCCTGTTCATTTTTGCTGCTTCTTTAGAATGTTGGCAATGGCTTTCCCAATTTTTTCCTCCCCCGATTCTGACCTCAATAAGTCAATATTTTTATGAAAAAGCACCTTTCCTTCCTGCATGAAGATAACCTCTGTCACCAAATCGTCTAACTCACTTAATAAATGTGAGGTGATAAGAATGAGCTTGCCCTTCTGCTTTTCCTTAATGATTTTCTCCTTTAATATTTCAGAGGCTAAAGGATCAAGTCCGGCAGTGGGTTCATCTAAAATTAAGACCTCCGGATTAAACAGAAAAGCAAGCGTAGCACTCACTTTTTGAGTAGTACCCCCGCTCAAAGTTCTCATCCTTTTGTCGAATAAACTTTTTAAATTAAATTGTACTGAGAGGTCTTCATCCAGGTCGCCTACCGACTTGCGAATGTTTTTGATCATTTCTATCACTTGCCCAATAGTCATATTGTCGGGATAGCGACCAATTTGAGGCATATAGCCAATATTTCTCCGATACTCAAAATCACTTTCGATACTTCGACCTTGAAATAGAATTTCTCCGGTAGTGGGCATCACCATGCCCAAAATACTCTTGATGAGCGTTGTTTTGCCACAGCCATTGGGGCCAATTAAGGCTATACACGCTCCTTTTTGGAACGATAAATTAACGTCATTCAGTACTTGGATTTTCCCAAACCACTTCGATATGTTTTTTACTTCTATCATAGTTGTAATGAATGCATCAAAGGTTTGTTGTCGATAAAATTTTCGGGGGTTAAACTTGGTAAAATCTTCTCCGATTTGTCGAGAAGCATAACCATGGTACTGCGATAGAGCAGCATCGCAGGCGGGTTCTTTTCGACAATTACAGAAAACAAACTGAGCGGATGATATGGCACATCACCAATACTATCTTTGTTTAAATCGTATCCAGAGTACTTATCCCAATAATTTTGGTCGAAAATATTTAATACCAAGCTACCATTAGTGCTTACATCAAACGTGTTCCCTAAAAAATTATTACTCACGATAACATTGTCCATACAACTTGCTTGAATTTTCAATCCCCAGCCATTCGCTCTAAATACATTCTTCTCAATTTTAGCTCTACTTACACCTTCTAAATAAATTGCGGAAGTGTTGTTAAGGAATTTATTGCCTTGAATATATCCATCTGATATTTCCTTTAACAATAATCCGTAAGCGGCATCACCCCAGTTTTCTTCAAAAGTATTATTCACCATAATAATTTTCCTAGAAAACATAACAGCAACCCCTGCCCCATTATTCCTGAAAAGATTGGTGAAATAAGCATCGTCATTAGAAAACATAAAATGTAACCCATAGCGTAAATTATTATAGGAAATATTCCTCCATATTACTGAATGTGTTACAAATTCAAAATAAATTCCATCCCTTTGTCCTGTTATATTATTTCCGATAATCAGTAAGCTGTCCCCTTTCCAACAATGTATTCCATTGCCTATCTGCTGCTCCTCTTTTCCAAAGGCTATAATTTTATTGTTTTTAATCAAGCAGCTTTTCCCATATTGAACATAAATACCGAAAAAATTATCATATAAATAATTGTCGCATACGGTTACGTAGCTACAATCGTATAGCTTTATACCACAAGGATCTTCGAGTGTGGCAATACCCGAATGCTGAATCATAAAACCCTTTACAGTAACGTTATTGGCCTTGATGGAAAGAACCTCAAATTTTCTATCGCCATCCAAAATAGGTAATCCTTCACCTAAAAATACAATTGACTTTTTAATGAGAATATTGCCTTCCTTGTAAAACCCATGTTCCACAATCACGGTATCCCCATTTTCAGTACTGGCAAGTGCGGGCTTGATATTTTTATATTCCGATCCAGCTCCTACCCGAATGGTTTTTGCCTCTGAAAGAGAAACACTGACAAGAAAAATGAATAGTAGGAGATGCTTCATTATTGGTTTGTGTGCTTCCAATCACTCACGATGGTACGATATCTCACCGCAGCAATTTCGGCCTGCCCTTTGTCGTGATAGGCAGAATAATTTCCTCCCATAGGGCTTTTTAATTCGTTTGATGTAACATAATAGGCTAACTCGGCATCAATTAATGAATTCTCGCCTAAATAGTCGTTTATATAAACCCGTTTCACTTGCATTTGGGCGTTCTCCCCTTTGTAGCGAAACAAACAACCGAGGTCGTCAAATTTATAAATACGTCCTTTCTCGGTTGCAATTTCACAACCAAACTTTCCGTCAGCAATAGTCATTTTGCAATAATCACATTGGTCCTTATTCAGCTTTATAGGTTCCGATTGAGCTGACGTACAAGAATATAAAAGTACCGACACTGGCAGCATCAATAGAAGCATTGCAGACGCTTTTACCCTTCTTAGCTTACTGAATACCTTCTTCTCAAGAAGTACCGCCAATAGCATCAATAACCCACTTACAATAAAGAGCCATCCACCAATCGCTGGTACAGAAAAGGCGCCGAAATTTAAAAGTTGCTTATATCCTATTAATGGCGGCTGATAAGACATTCCAGGAACAATAATGGCGGCGGCAGGATCTAGGTTATGACCATAATTATATTCCCATCTCCAAAAATCAACCATCGCGATAATTCCAAATAAAACAAAAGCGATAAATAAAATATATAATCCTGTTTTTCGACCGATGATCGCGGCTAGAAAAGTAAACAAAGCATATGCCCCAATAACATACGGCAAGATGGTAAACTCTATGAAGTTTTCTGAGTGTAAGGTTTGCATTCCTATATAATGATTCAATCCATTAATGATATTAACATCGCCCCCTATCTTATCGGCAAATATAAGCAATCCTAAACCCTCTGGATACTGCGGAGCAGCCAATTCTATACTCCAGATAGGTACAAAAATAGAAATTACTAATAGTGCCGTAGCTAGCAACAACAGTAATCTTGAGTAAGTTGAAATTTTATTTGAGTCCATTGTAAATTGATTTTTCTATGCATAAAAAAGGAGCAGTAAAGTGGGAATACTATACTGCTCCTCTTGATAATTATGATAAACTAGTTCTACTTATCTTCAGGAACAGCTTTGTTTAAACTGAAAGTAAGTGGTACTGTACTACCGGCAGGAGATACACGCACGTAGCCTTGCATTTCCTGATGTAGGGCACTACAAAAGTCAGTACAATAGATAGGAAACATTCCTACTTTATCTGGTGTCCATTTTAGCGTGCTGGTTTCTCCTGGCATAATTAGTAATTCGGCATTGGAAGCCCCTTTCACAGCAAAGCCATGTGGCACATCCCAATCTTGTTCTAAATTCGTAATGTGGAAGTATACCTCATCACCCATTTTCACACCTTCGATGTTATCCGGCGAAAAATGAGAACGTATAGAAGTCATGTATATATGCACTTTATTTCCTTCACGAACCACCTTTGAATCAGCTTCGCCTTTGGTCACATAAGGATGCTTGTTATCCTCAATTTTAAAGATTTTAAGCTGTCCGTTATTACGTATCAGGTCGGCTGGTGCAGCTTGTGCATAGTGCGGCTCACCGATCGTTGGAAAATCCAAAATCATTTGCATTTTATCGCCACTGATATCATATAACTGCGCGCTTTGTGCAAGTTCTGGTCCGGTAGGTAAATAACGATCTTTAGTGATTTTATTGTACGCAATTAAGTATTTTCCATAGGGTGTTTTCGTATCTCCTCCAGGTACACAAAGGTGACCTACTGAATAATACGTTGGAACACGATCGAGCACTTTTAAATCTTTAATGCTCCATTTAACAATCTCTGAAGAAACAAACATTGAAGTATAGGCATTTCCTTTAGCGTCAAATTCGGTATGCAATGGGCCTAGGCCTGGTTTTTTTACTTCTCCATATAATGCAGCTTCGTATTTTATAACTGGAATTCCCTGATAATCACCATCATATGCTTTGTCGGCAATTGCTTTTTGTATTTTGTCGAAACTAAATACAGGAATAAGCGCTGCTAATTTTCCGCTCCCTACAATATATTCACCGGTAGGGTCTACGTCGCAACCATGAGGCGATTTAGGACAAGGTATAAAATAACAGATGTCGGCAAATTCCTTAGAATCGAGCACCGTTACTTCTGTTTTTATTTCTGAGGTGGCCGTATGGGTTATGTCGCTATAGGTATTATGAGCGTATCTAACGGCTTGTTTCTTTCCTTTACCTGCTTTGATATACTCTTCCGCTTTTTTCCAATTCACTGCCATCACAAAGTCTTTATCTTTTTGTGATGCATTTACCTCTAACAAAGTATTCGCTTGCTCTGTATTATAACAGCTAAAGAAAAACCAACCATGTGATTTCCCTTTACCTGCACGGCTAAGGTCAAAGTTCACTCCTGGACACTGGATTTGAAAAGCAATATCCATTTTACCATCCTCTTTACCAACACTAATAAAGGATAAAGTGCCTTTAAAATTCTTTTTATAGCTGCTTATGGCAACGTCGCCATTGGCATCATCTGGTGGAACGCTAAAACGAGTACCTGCTACCACATATTCTGTGTTCTCAGTAATAAATGGCGAAGAGTGATTACCCGCGCTATTAGGTAGTTCGATAATCTCTGCTGTTCTAAATGTTTTTAGATCAATTCGAGCTACTCGTGGCGTGTTATTGGCATTTCCAAAAACCCAACGACCATCTTGTTCTCCGTTTGTTTTGGAAAGTTGTACGTGGTGCAAATCATCCCAAGGCACGAAACCATGAGAAGTATTCAACATGGGCTTAGTCTCTTCGCTGTAACCCCATCCTTTTTCAGGGTCCACCGAAAATATAGGAATCACACGAAGCAAACGTCCGCTTGGTAAACCATAGACGCTCATTTGGCCGCTAAAGCCGCCAGAAACGAAGTTGTAAAGTTCATCGTACTTACCTGGGGCAACATACACTTTAGAAGCAGCATCACCGCTTACTGCATTAGCAGTATTTTTAGGTTTGCATGAACCTAGCATCAATACCAGCGCTAAGGCCGATAGTGAAATTAAACCAATTGACTTATTCATATATAAAAGTATTAGTGATTAGAATTTTATTTTACTCCGTCATTTTTGCGCATAAACTCAAGCACATTTCTTGCATCCACATCCGATAAACTTTGGTTTGGCATGCGCACCAAACATAACTCCAAAGCAGCCTGTACTGCAGGATCTTTATCAATCATAGGGTCGGGGTTGGTAATGAAGTTCATGATCCACTCCGGCTTTCTTCGTTCAGTAACTGCTTTCCATCCTGGACCCACCAGTTTTTCTCCGGTTAGTTTATGACACGAAGTACATTTTGTTCCTGCGATAGCTTCCCCTGTAGTGGCCATGGTAACGTCCAAGGCGGCTCCTACAGTAACATTTTCGGGGGTGAATTTACCTTCGCCCCGGTTAGGATCATAAGTTGATGGGTTTGAATTTTCGGTAGTGGCCGCAGCAGTACTTGTATTACCTCCACAAGCATAAAGCAATGTAACTCCTAAAATAATAGTAAAAGATATAGATTTCCTCATTTTTAAAAAAACTTTTAATTTGGGGACAAATGTCAATTTCTAAATTCAAATCATTTATGATTCAAATCATAAATTAAGAAAATTGTGTTGAAGATGCTAGGTTTTCTCCTGCCCGATAGTCAAACAGAAGGCAGAAGATAACGAATCCTGTTTTTCTACTTGGTGATATTTCCGCGGTGTTTCAATACTTTCGCTTCAATATAAAAAATAATCTCTTCGGCGATATTTTTGCATTGGTCTCCTACACGCTCAAGTTTTCTGATAGCAGAAAGGATATAAAGTCCTTGCTCTGTCTTGTCAGGGTTGTTTTTAATATATTCAACCAGGACGGTGTTGCATTGAATATTAATTTCGTCTAAATATTCATCTCTTTTAAAAACACCTCTAGCAAGTTTAGTGTCTTCATTTTCAAATGCGTTAAGTACATCCTCAAGAATGCTGTTGGCCTCTTCGTACATTAAAATAGTGCGGGTTACTTCTAACAGGTAATCGTCAAAAGGATTTTCGACAATGAGTATAAATCTCGCTAAGCCCTCGGCAATGTCTCCTATCCTTTCTAGGTTGCTATTAATTTTCAGTACTGCCAACACAAATCGCAAATCGACGGCCACAGGATTGAACAGTGCAAAAATATTTTCGCAATCTCGGTCTACCTTTAATTCCATGGCATTCACCCTTTTTTCGGTGGCCATTACCTCCCTGGCAAGATCTTTATCGAAGGTAATTAATGCTACTTGTGTTTTATGGAGTTGTAAACCAACAAGCTTCCACATTTCTATGATTTCTTTTTTGAGTTGAAGCAACTCCTCGTCTAAGTGTGTCATAATAAAAAATTTTAAGTCTGATTGTCGCTCTATTTTTAATTTGTCCTGTTACCTTTCCCTTCCATCACCCAAATCTACCCGTGATATAATTTTGCGTTTTCTTGTCCTTAGGGTGGGTAAAGATCTCTTTGGTATCGCCAAATTCTATTAATTCACCCAAATAAAAAAATGCGGTATAATCACTCACTCTTCCCGCTTGTTGCATGTTATGTGTAACTATGACTATGGTGTAATTTCTTTTCAATTCGTAGATAAGCTCCTCTATTTTGGCAGTAGAAATGGGGTCGAGTGCCGAGGCGGGCTCATCCATCAAAATGATTGATGGTTCAATGGCCAAGGCCCGAGCAATACAGAGTCGCTGTTGCTGCCCACCCGAAAGTTCAAAAGCGGATTTTTTTAATTTGTCCTTCACCTCTTCCCATAAGGCCGCCTGCTGTAATGAGAACTCTACTTTTTCTTCTATTCGCTTTTTGTCGGTGACTCCGTTTACACGTAATCCATAGGCTATGTTTTCGAAAATGGTTTTTGGAAACGGGTTTGGTTTCTGAAACACCATCCCTACTTTCCTCCGCAAGGCAACAATATCAATGCCCTTGCTATAGATCATCTCACCATCTACCATGATATCTCCGGTTATAGAAACACCATCTATTAAATCATTCATCCTGTTGAACAACCTCAAGTAGCTTGATTTTCCACAGCCCGATGGACCTATCAAGGCAGTAACGGTATTAGGCATAATTGCCATATTGATATTTTTCAACGCTTGAAACTCGTTGTAAAATAAATTAACAAATCGTGTAGTAATAATTGGGGTCATAGTGTAACTAGTTCATCTTTACTTTTTTACTAAAATATTTTCTTAACGCATTGGCTGTAATATTTACAATGAGCACAATACCTATCAACACCAAGGCTGTTCCATAAGCCATCGGCCTCGATTCCTCAATGTTCGTTCCGCTGGTGGAAATTACATAAAGATGGTAAGGCAAAGCCATTACCTGATCTGATATTCCGGTAGGTAGTTTAGGTAGAAAATAGGCCGCTACTGTAAATAAAATAGGGGCAGTTTCTCCCGACACTCTCCCGATTGATAAAATTATACCTGTAATGATATTAGGAAAAGCCATCGGCAACACCACTTTTCGTATGGTTTGCAATTTAGTGGCACCTAGGGCATAGCTTCCGTGCCGAAAAGAATTTTCAACCGACTTTAAGGCTTCTTCTGTAGTCCTAATCACCACCGGCAACGTCAGCAGCCCTAAGGTAAGCGAACCCGCCAAAATTGAATCTCCAAAGCCAAGTGTCTTCACAAAGAGCGTCATTCCAAATAAACCAAAAACAATGGATGGGATTCCCGCCAGATTATTGGTCATCAATTTTACAAAGCGTTTAAAAAAACTGGCTTTTGTATATTCGTTAATATAAATGGCCGACAAAATGCCAATAGGAACAGCAAAAATCATACTGCCTGTAACCAAACAGAGCGTGCCTACGATGGCCGGAAAAATTCCTCCTTTCGTCATACCGTCTTCAGGCATGGAGGTCAGAAACTCCCAACTTATCACCTTTATTCCATGGTAGGTAATGAAGGAAAGGATAAGAATAAGAATGCACACCACTAAAACACTCAATGCTCTAAAAACATTGAATGCAAGCCACTGTTTCAGTTCCTTTTTCTTAACGCTATTTATCGAAAATTTCATACTATATTTTCTAATGACTTATTTTATTTTTTCGTCTTGAGGAGATAAATTCCACCGTTAGGTTTACAACGATAGTCATAATAAATAAAATACAACCTAACGCAAATAAAGCTTTAAAGTGCATACCACCTTGTGGAGCCTCTCCTAATTCGGCCGCAATGGTCGCCGGTATCGTACGCACAGGCTCCAAAAAAGTATGCGGAATAATAGCCGCATTCCCCGTTACCATTAATACAGCCATCGTTTCACCAATGGCTCTTCCGATACCCAAAATTGCGGCAGCGGTAATACCAGAGCCGGCATACGGAATTACTACCCGATGAATCGTTTGCCATTTGTTCGCCCCCAGAGCCAAACTCGCCTCTTTCATTGCATTGGGCGTGGTTCGTAAAGCATCTTCAGAGATGGTAACAATCGTTGGTAATGCCATAATTCCCAAAATAATACTGCCCGCCAAGGCTGTTTCCCCCACAGGCAAGCCGAATAAACTTTGTATTTGTGGCACGATAACAATTAAACCAAAAAAACCATAAACCACGGAAGGAATTCCGGCAAGTAGTTCTATTAAGGGCTTCAATATGTTTCTTACTCTTTTGGTGGCAATTTCGGCCATATATATGGCAGTAGCTAAACCTAAAGGCAATGCTATTAAAATAGCGCCAAAACTAACCCAAAGTGTTCCCAATATCAAGGATAAAACGCCTAGCTGCGCAACCGGTTGTGCCGTTGGAAACCATTCTTTTTCAGATAGAAATTGTTTGAGTGTTGTTTTTTCTATAGGTAAAATTTTACCGCTAAAATTAGAATCAATATTTTTAGACGGGAAAAAGGCTATAATGCCAGGTGTCTTATCGATAAATTCATTGGTTCTTTGAGGAACAAATTCAAAATTCTCTCCCAACTCCTCATCAGTATAATAATTGCTAAGATCATCCATCCTAAATAAAAAAATGGGTTCGTCGTTCCCTCCCAACTCTTTCCAGTTTATGATGTTTTGATCGAAAATATTTTTGATCTGGTTGGCCGAAAGATTGCCTGCCGCATTTGCTTTGTTCACCGCTAACACAAAACCTTCTTCAATAGGCGTGCTTTGAAAAAGTGATTTGCCTTCCTTGAAAAGAAAAACCACAATTAGGATTACCGTTAAAGTCGTAATGGTACTACTTAGGAATAAGATTCCTTCAATGGTTTTTTCTAACCACTTTTTGAGGGTTTTTTTCACGGTTTCGCTTTTATAACCTTAATTTCTGTCTTGCCTATATTAATTTTATACCCCACACCTCTGATGGTTGAAAAAACTTGATCACCTAGTTTTTTACGCAGGTTTACCAGGTGCACATCCACCGTTCTTTCTTTTGAAAGAGACTTTTCTGTCCATATTTTTTCAAAGATTTGTTTGCGCGAAAATACTTTCCCTGGGTCGGAACACAAGAGCCATAGAGTTTCAAATTCTTTTCTCGGCAAATCAATTTCTACTCCCTCCTTATTTACGATGTACTGCTCTCGGTCAATGGTAAATCTCATGCTTCTATTTTATTTTATAATTAAAACAACCGGAGTTCTTTTGGGCTAAAAGAACTCCGGTTGCTTTAATGCTATTATGGATTAATTTAGGTTAATATAACCAACGTCGCTCACCACCTTTTGCCCTTCACCCGACAATACATAATCTAAGAATGGCTTTACTTTGGCAGCATCCTTTATTAGATAATAATAATATAGCGGACGAACGATTGGATAGCTTTTATTCTTTGAGTTGGCAACGGTTGGTTCGACATATGTTTTGCCTTTGTCATAAGAAACTTTCAAGGCTTTAACCGTCTTTTCCATATAGGCAAAACCAATATATCCAATGGCGCCTTTGGTTTGGCTAACCGACTGAACAATAGCTCCTGTGGCAGGCATCATTAATATTGAAGTGCCATAATTTTTGTTGCTTAACACATGTTCTTTGAAAAACTCATACGTTCCTGAACTTGACTCTCTGGAGTAAGCTACAATTTTTTCGTCATTACCGCCGACTTCTTTCCAATTTGTTATTTTTCCTGTAAAAATTCCCTCTAACTGCTCCCTGGTAAGTTGACTTACCTTGTTGTTTGGATTTACAATCACCGAAAGGGCATCGTAGGCGATAGTCACCTCCTTGAATGCTTTACCGGCGTCTTGTAGCTTCATTTTCTCACTCATCTTCATCTTACGCGACGACATGGCGATATCTGTTGTCCCGTCAAGAAAAGCGGCAATTCCTACGCCACTTCCTCCACCTATAACAGTGATTTTAGACGTTGGGTTTTTTTTCATAAAACTCTCTGCTTCTTTTTGAGAAAGAGGAAGTACCGTGTCGCTTCCTTTGATTTTAAGAGTTACTCCCGGTTGTGTGAATGCCATGGCAAATAATGTTGCGATGGAAAGTATTGCTTTGTATTTGAAATTCATTTTTTGATTGTGATTTACTAGGTTGCAAATTTGGTTTCTTATTGTTAATTATATGTTCCCCCTGTGTTAAGTTTTTGTTAAGTGGTTGGCGGGTTTCCTGTTAGTTTTGAATTAAAACTTGTATTGAACGCGCAAGGTGAGGGCGTTGTCTTTCAAATCCTTGGTGAAACCAACTACATTACTACTGGTTTCACTGGTCACCATATCATAGTATGCTGTAAATTTAACATTGGCATCTACACGAAATACCCAACCTATTCCAAGAGTTGTATATTTTAGGTCGCTTTTGGTTAACTTACTGCCTGCTTTGCCAATATCATTTCCAGCTGCCTTTGTATTCGGATCATACCAGTCATATTTTAAAACCAATTGATGTTTTGACTGTCCTATGTTCTGTAGCAGATATACATAGGCTCCATTAAAATTACGAAGGTAGGTATCGGCTGCCGGGTCGGCTGCCGGGCTGCTTGTTGTGGCTGCAGTTCCTGGTTGCGTACCTTGAATATATTCACCTCTTAAAGTGGTCATCCCAAATGGAAAAACCGAATTCACCTGGAAATCTACACCTACATACTCCCTTCTTGCAATTTTCCCTTTGTTTTCTGTGGTTGAATCAACCGCAAAACCAATACCCGAGGCATTATTATAGATAAACTTAGTAGGCTGGCGATAGCCTCCATTATAATAAGAGGTTCTCAGTGCGTAATTTATTTTTTCGTTTTTTGTTGTTTTGTTGATCCCGATATTACCAATAAAATCTTTTTTGGAATCAAAATCGCTTGCCGTTCCTCCTGTTCCATTATAAAAACCACCTTCAATTTTTAGAAAATTCCAATTCGATGTCTTTGGCATTTGAAATCCAACTTTTGCTCCCAAATCTCTCTCTCCTGGAAAAATCGTTTGAAACAATCTAGAGCGCTCTGGCGATTCGCGCATGCTTGATGAATAAGATATTTCAAAGCCAAAAGCACGATCAAAAACACCACTCGTTAAACTAACTGCATTTAACCAAGGCTCGGTTATTTTCACATAAGCATCTTTCAAAGCAAGCCCTTTCTCTGTGGCGTCAAATTGTATCACACCTTGTGCAATACCATTATCATATGCCGCCTTTATCCTACCTCTGCGTAAAACAAATCTATTGTCAGTATTAGCAGGGAAATTCCCCCCTGCAAAACTTGCAGCCCCAACCGAATCAATAGATTGATACTGTGCTTGCACATAACCCGTGATCTTAAACCTTTTCTGCAATTCTGTCTCGGTTTGCAGCTTGTAAACAGCACTGGTTAAAGTGTCTAAAGGTGTTTGAATTATTTCCTGTGAGAATGCTTTAGGGGCAAAACAAACAAAAAACATAGCGGTAAAAAATACGATGATAATTTTTCTTTGCATGATTGACTTGATTAAAATAATGATACAAAATAAAGAATAGGGGGTTAACCAGGAGTTACCTCTATGTTATGTATATGTTAAGTTTTTTAGAGATTCTCCGTCGCCAACTCCAGCAGCAGCGTTTAATTCGGTTTTGCCTCTCTAAGGAAGCATATTGGAGCATATTGGTATTTCTCTTACCTACACTTTAATTGTTTTGTTGCTGATATTCAATAACTAACCCTATCAGAAGGCACAAAGCGAAAATTGCCATTGCCTCAATTTATATCAAGAGAAAGCCATCAAAAACCCAAAAATAGTTGCTAAAAAACTTAGCACCTATTTTTCAACAAGACAAGATTAACATCTATTACTTACTATTTTTGCTGCCTAATAAAACACAATTAAATTATACTACCATGGCAAAAGAATCAAAAGATACAGCAAACGACAATAAGGAACGTTTGAAGACCTTACAACTCACCATCGAAAAGCTTGAAAAAGAATATGGAAAAGGGGTGGTAATGAGAATGAGTGATACCCGAATTGAACCTTTAGAGGTTATCTCTACTGGCTCCTTAGGGCTCGACATCGCTCTTGGGGTTGGAGGATTACCGAAAGGACGTGTAATTGAAATTTATGGTCCGGAAAGCTCAGGAAAAACTACCCTGAGTATGCACGCCATCGCCGAATGCCAAAAACAAGGTGGCATGGCCGCATTTATTGACGCCGAGCACGCCTTCGACAAAACATATGCAGAAAGATTAGGCATTGATACTTCAAATTTATTGATTGCTCAGCCCGATAACGGAGAGCAGGCATTAGAAATTGCCGATAACCTTATTCGCTCTGGTGCAATAGATATTATTGTAATCGACTCGGTAGCTGCTTTGGTGCCTAAAGCTGAAATTGAAGGCGATATGGGCGATAGCAAAATGGGATTGCAAGCACGACTCATGAGCCAGGCTTTACGTAAACTAACAGGCTCCATTAACAAAACCAATTGCGTATGCATCTTTATTAACCAGTTGCGCGACAAAATTGGGGTGATGTTCGGAAGTCCCGAAACAACCACCGGTGGTAACGCCTTGAAGTTTTATGCTTCTGTGCGGTTGGATATACGTCGAATCGGACAAATTAAAGACGGCGATGCCATAGTAGGTAACCGCACGAAGGTTAAAGTAGCTAAAAACAAAGTGGCTCCTCCCTTTCGCGTCGTGGAATTTGATATAAATTATGGTGAAGGAATAAGCAAAATAGGCGAGATTGTGGATTTGGGCGTTGACTTTGAGATCATAAAAAAAGCAGGGTCTTGGTTTAGTTATAATGAAACAAAAATTGGTCAAGGTCGCGACGCCGTGAAACAAATGCTCTCCGATAATACAGAAATGTGTCTTGAAATAGAGAATAAAATTCGTGCCGCTGCACAAGCCTCTCTCAAAACAAAACAAGAGATCGATTAATAAAAAGACAAAAGTTTAGACAAACAAAAAACCCGGAATTTACTCCGGGTTTTTTGTTTTCAATTCAACGTTGATTTGCAAATAAATCGTAGGAGGGTGTTCCTTTAAACTCCTAATTGTAAGATGTTACCTCCACAAGTCTGATTGTTGATAGCTAAAATAAATTTATATTTTCACACAGACATTCTTCTCTTCAGTGAAAAACTTTAAGGCCTCAAAGCCCCCTTCCCTACCTACACCGCTTTGTTTTACCCCTCCGAAAGGCGTGCGTAAATCGCGCTCCAGCCAACAGTTAATCCAAACAATACCACTTTCTATTTTAGCGGCCACCCGGTGTGCTTTCGATAGGTTCTCGGTGAATATCGTACACGCCAATCCGTAAGGCGTGCTGTTGGCCATCATCAAAACCTCCGCTTCTGTTGTAAAGGGCACCAGCGTTACAACCGGTCCAAATATTTCTTCCTGGTTAACACGGCAATCATAGGGTAAGCCTTCAATAATGGTAGGAGCTATAAACCAACCATCAACACACCTTCCTTCCAACTTTACAGCTTCACCACCCAGAAGAATTTTTCCTCCCTCCTGCTTTGCCAATTCGATATAGGATAAGATTTTTTCGAAGTGCTGTTTCGATGCAATGGCACCCAATTTCGAACTTTGAATCAATGGGTCGCTAACAGTTCGTTTTTTCACCTCTTCTATGAATGAGATTTTAAATTTTTCGTAGATGGTTTCTTGAACAAATATCCTTGAACCACATAAGCAAATTTCTCCTTGATTGGTGAACGCAGCAGCAGCACTTATCTTCACCGTCTTCTCAAAATCACAGTCACTAAAAATAATATTGGGGTTCTTTCCCCCCAACTCTAAACTCATCTTCTTAAACATGGGTGCCGCAATACGAGATATTTCTGCCCCTGTTTTTGTACCCCCGGTGAACGAGATGGCCTTTATTTTCGCATGTGCTGTAATGGCGCTGCCAACCTTGGTACCCAAACCGTGAATAATGTTTAATACACCTTTGGGTAAACCCGCAGCACTACAAACTTCGCCAAGCATCGATGCCGTCATGGGTGTTATTTCAGATGGTTTAGCAATCACGCAATTACCCATGGCTAAAGCCGGCGTGATCTTCCAAGTAAACAAATACAAGGGTAAATTCCAAGGACTTATACAACCCACCACTCCTATCGGTGATCGGAGCGTATAGTTAAAAATATGATTATCTGTTTTATGAAACTCACCATTTAAATTAAGTGCTGCATTAGCGTAAAATTTTAAGTTGCTTACAGCACGTGGGATGTCCATGGCTCTGCTTAGCCACAATGGTTTACCTTGATCGTTGGTTTCGGCCAACGCAAACTCTTCCATTCGGGCTTCAAGGCCTTGCGCTATGCGTAATAAGATATCGCTTCGTTGCTCCTGAGTGAAATTGCTCCACTGCTCAAAAGCTTCTTCCGCGGCCTTTACTGCAAGCTCCACATCACGCTCATCGCTATCAGGCACTTCGCTGTACACACTGCCTAAGGCTGGATTATAGCCCTCCAGATAGCCTCTCGACACTGGTTCAAGATACTCCCCGTTGATATAATTTAAAATACGTTGCATAGGGCAAAAGTAAGAAAGTGTTGCCGCTTATTTAAAAATAACAAGTAAGATGCAATTTTAGTAAATTATCCTTTCTCAATTTTTAGTATTATTTTTATGCCGTAAAAAAATTATGGCCATTTTTAATTCTGTTATCTCTTGGTACTTTAAAACACGTTCCAGTCAATTGGAATATATGCAAAGCCACGCCCCTGAGTTGCAAGAAAACATACGTAGGAAGTTGTTGAAAATGGCCGAAGATACCGAGTTCGGTAGAAAATATGATTTCGAAAACTGTTCTACAATATTTAGTTTTCGTGAAAAAATCCCCATAAATACCTATGAAACATTGTATCCATATATCGAGCGAATGATGCATGGAGAACAAAATATTTTATGGGGAAGTGATATAAAATGGTTTGCAAAAAGCAGTGGTACTACCAACGACAAAAGCAAATTCATCCCTGTAAGTTTCGAATCCTTGGAATTATGCCATTTTCGCGCCGGTAAAGATGTGCTCACCAATTACTGTAGTCGTTTCGAAAACACCGAAATCTTTAGCGGTAAAGGCTTGGTGCTTGGAGGGAGCCATCAGGTGAATAACATGAATGAAGATATTTTCTTCGGCGACTTATCGGCAGTGCTCTTAGAAAATATGCCCTTCCTGGGTGAAATATTAAAGGCGCCTAAAAACGATATTGCCCTACTCAGTAACTGGGAGGAAAAGTTGGAAAAGATAGTATCCACTACTATAAAAGAAAATATCACCAGTATTACCGGTGTACCCACCTGGACCCTCATTTTAATGGAGCGTGTTTTAGAGGTAACAGGAGCAAAAACAATCGCTGAAGTTTGGCCTAATTTTGAACTATATATTCATGGAGGAGTGGGTTTTGTTCCTTACAAGGAGCGCTTTCTAAAATTGGCCGGCAAGCCCATTAATTTTTTAGAAAACTACAACGCCAGTGAAGGTTTTTTTGGGATGCAGGATTTATCTACCCCCGATGAATTGTTCTTAATGCCCGACTACGATATTTACTATGAATTCATGCCCATGGATCAATACGGTAAAGAACATCCTCAACTCCTGAGCCTCGAGGAAGTTAAACTGGATGAGGTGTATGCCTTGGTAATAAGCACCAACGCAGGGTTGTGGCGTTATTGTGTGGGTGATACCATTCGATTTACCTCTCTCTGTCCTTTTCGCATAAAAATTACCGGAAGAACCCGTTTATTCATTAATGCTTTTGGCGAAGAGTTGATGATTGAAAATGCTGAACAAGCCATCAAAACAGCCTGCAACGTTTGCAATTGCTCGGTTAAAGAATACACCGCTGCCCCTAAATATTTTTCAGAACAGCATGATGCTGGACATGAATGGCTTATTGAATTTGAAAAGGAACCTACCGACATGCGGTTATTTAATAGAGTGTTGGACGATACTCTAAAATCGCTCAATAGCGATTATGAGGCCAAACGATTTAATGACCTGGCCATGAAAGCTCCGGTGATTCACACCATGGCCCAAGGAACTTTCTATAATTGGTTAAACAAAAAAGGGAAACTCGGGGGACAGAACAAAGTACCTCGGTTATGTAACGATAGAAAAATACTAGAGGATATTTTGTCGATGTGATGGTTTACTGTATAATATACTCGAACAAGCCTACACGATCCATTGCCAGATATGCCAACCAACGAACACTGATAAATATTTTTAAATATGATTCTCATCTCTAAAATAGCCGAGATTACCGCTGCGAAGGTACTGTCTCGTCATCATAATTTTTCTGTAAAAAATATTTTTACCGACAGTCGGCAAATCATAAACCCTGCCGACAACGGCTTGTTTATTGCCCTGAGTGGAGAACACTTTAATGGCAATCGGTTTTTAGATGACGCCTATAATAAAGGATTGCGGAATTTTATTGTGGACGAAACGCTTGACATAACCCCCTACCCCAACAGTAATATTTTATGGGTGCAAAACACCACCACCGCACTACAACAAATTGCCACTTTCCATAGGCAACAATTTAATATTCCGATCCTTGGAATTACCGGAAGTAATGGCAAAACAATCGTCAAAGAATGGTTGAGTGCCTTGTTGGAAGAAGAATATAATGTGATGAAAAGTCCAGGTAGCTATAACTCTCAAATTGGTGTTCCCTTGAGTGTTTGGCAACTTAATTCCGAACACACCCTAGGCCTGGTTGAAGCTGGAATTTCTAAACCTGACGAGATGGAAAAGCTGGAAAAAATTATTGCTCCTACCGTCGGTATCTTCACCTCATTAGGCGATGCTCATAATGAAGGCTTCGCTTCAAATGACGAGAAATTAACTGAAAAATTATTGCTTTTTACGCATTGTAAAACGGTCGTAATGAACCACCGTTATAAACGTTTTTTGAACCCCTCTCAAAATATCTATTCTTGGAGCACGGAAGATAAGGAGGCTACCATTTTTGTTTCAGAAATAAATTCTAGCGCTTCTCAAACAGAAATATCATACCTACACAATGCCGTCGATTATACTTTAACGCTTCCTTTTGCCGATGACGCTTCCATCGAAAACGCCATTACTTGTTTATGTACCTGCCTGTTGTTGAACATTAGCAATAGTGTCATTGCAAGTCATATGCTCACCCTTCAAGCATTACAAATGCGACTGTCCATGCAACGTGGAAATGATCATAATGTGATCATAAACGATGCCTATAATGCCGACCTAAATTCATTAAAAAACGCACTAGGTTTTATGCATAAACAAGTGCATAAAGGTGAAAAAATGGTGGTGCTTTCAGATATCCTTCAAAGCGGAAAAACCCCAGATGTACTGTATCGGGAAGTGGGAATGCTCTTACGTGTTTTTGAGATCACAAGACTCATCGGTGTTGGAGAAGAAATATCAAAACACCAAAAAGCGTTTTCTTTGCCCTCCTCTTTTTTTGCTTCAACAAACGATTTAACACACGCGCTCTCAACTAAAAAAATCGTCATTCATGATAGCTTAGTTTTGTTGAAAGGCGCTCGTAAATTCCGTTTCGAAGAGGTTGCACAGGCCCTCTCAGCACAACATCATACCACCTGCCTTGAAATTAATTTAAATGCCATTGCCCATAACTTTCATGTCTATAAAAAACAAGTAAACGTGAAAACAAAAATAATGGTGATGGTGAAAGCGTTTTCTTATGGTAGCGGAAGCCATGAAATAGCCTCCCTTCTTCAATTTCACAAGGCCGACTATCTCGCTGTTGCCTACTCCGATGAAGGCGTACAACTAAGAAACGCGGGGGTTACACTCCCCATTATGGTGATGAATGCCGAAGAAAAAAGTTTCGATCTGCTTTTGCGTTTTAACTTGGAACCTGCATTATATTCTCTTTCTCTGCTACAACGCTTGGCTCGTTTTACAAAAGAAAATATTTCAATACACCTCGAGTTTGAAACGGGTATGCATCGCCTCGGGTTGGAAGTCGATGACACTGAAAATGTTTTGTCCCTGCTTAAACAAAATCCTCATCTAAAAATAAAAAGCATTTTCTCCCACCTCGCTTCAGCTGAAGATGAAAGTGATGATGCTTTTACTCTACAGCAAATTGAATCGTTCAAGTTAATATCCGAGAAGATTAAAAAAGAGTATCCTGAAGTGCTTTGCCACCTCCTAAACTCTCCTGGAATTTCCCGCTGGGTCGAAGCGGCCCAATTTGATATGGTGCGTTTGGGCATTGGGCTCTATGGTATAGACCCCACCCAAAAACTTACTGCGTTATTGCTTCCTGCCAGCACGCTCAAATCATCCATATCTCAGATTAAGAAATTGTACAGTGGCGATAGCGTGAGTTATAACCGTCGGTTTGTTGCAGATAAAGATTTGCGCATCGCTACGATACCTATTGGTTATGCCGATGGCTTAAATCGTGCCTTAGGCAATGGCTGTGGAAGTTTTATCATTCAGGGTAAACCAGCTCCGATCCTTGGAACGATTTGTATGGATATGACGATGGTGGATGTTACCGATATTCCTTGCATTGAAGGAGACGAAGTGGTCGTATTTGGTGGCGCAATGCCCGTTACGACTGTTGCCGCAAATGCAAAAACAATTTCATATGAAATACTTTCTACCTTGTCGCAACGCATAAAACGAGTATACCTACACGAATAAGACGGTTAAAAAAAGTGGGATTTACACTCTTTATTTCCTTACGCTTAAGTTATTAAAACCGTGTTTCTCAATGCTAAACAACCTACTGCCTGCATTTACTTGTATTTAGCTACTTTTGTTTCATTAAAATGAAAAATATAACTCTCATCGGTGGTGGATTATCCGGCTCGTTAATGGCCATCTTTCTGGCAAAACGTGGATACAAAATCAATGTTTATGAACGCCGTCTCGATCCCAGAAAAGCAAACGCCTATCAAGGCAAAAGTATAAACTTGGCTTTGTCAAACCGAGGCATCGAAGCATTAAAAAAAGTGGGATTAGACGTGCCTGTTTTGCAAACAGCCGTCGCTATGAATGGTAGGATGATACACAGTTTAGAAGGCGCGCTTGCGTATCAACCCTACGGTATGCAAGGACAAGCCATTAACTCTGTTTCTAGAGGTGGGTTAAATATTCGTTTGCTGGAATTGGCCGATGAACACGAAAATATTACCCTCCATTTCGGGCAACGTTGCGTTGATTTAAACCAGGATTGTTCGATCGCCACATTTGAAGACGAGAACAGCAACAAAACCGAGGTGGCAAGCGATATCTTTATCGGCTCTGACGGTGCATTTGCAGCTACTCGATTACACTTGCAGCTTTTCCAACGCTTCGATTACGACCAGGAATTTGAAAATTATGGTTATAAAGAATTACATATTCCACCTGCCGATACGAATGAGTTTGCTTTAGATAAAAACTGTTTACATATTTGGCCACGGGGTAATTTTATGATGATCGCCTTGCCCAATATCGATAAAAGCTATACCTGTACCCTCTTCTTCCCTTTTGAGGGAGAAACAAGTTTTGCGACCATCAATAACGAACAAAACGCGCGCCTGTTCTTTGAAAAATATTTTGCAGATGTGGTGCCATTAATGCCCAATTATTTAAACGACTATCTGCTTAATCCTGTCGGTAATTTGGTCACAGTAAAATGCTTCCCTTGGGTGTTTAAAGACAAACTTGCGCTCATCGGCGATGCGGCACATGCGGTAGTGCCTTTCTATGGGCAGGGCATGAACTGTAGTTTCGAAGATTGTATCGTGCTTGACGATTGTATTGCCAAGTATGGCGATGACTGGAATAAAATTTTTGACGAATATCAAACTTTGCGCAAACCTAACGCTGATGCCATTGCGTACCTCGCTCAACAAAACTTTATTGAAATGCGAGACAGGGTGGGCGATGCCAAATTCTTGCATCGTAAGCATATAGAACACGAACTTAGCGAGCATTTCGGACACCTCTTCAAATCGCAATACGAATTGGTAACTTTTAGCCTTAAACCCTATGCTTATGCGTTGGCACAAGGAAAAATAAACGACAAGATATTAGATGCTCTAATCGAACAAAATGTTGAAGTCGTACCCGGGAGCGAAAAAGTATCGGAGATATTAAAGCGTTTTGAATTAACCAAAGAATAGATCTCCAAAAATATCCTTTAAAATCGTGAGAAGAGTTTTAAATATTATTTTCTTTTTGTTGAATGTGCTCTTTGTTGCAGCCCTCTTTTTAAGCTATACTGCCGTATATGTTAATCCCGACATCTTTTATATTTCTGCCTTTTTTGGATTGGCCTATCCGTTTATTTTATTAGCGAATGTTTTAATCATTATCTGGTGGGTTTTTCAACTCAATCTAAAATTCCTTATGTCCTTGGCGGCCATCATTGCGGGTTGGGGATATGTTGGCCGTACCCTGCAGTTTCATAATAAAACTCCTATCAATAATAAATCAATAAAAGTGATGAGTTATAATGTGATGAATTTTGGATTCGATAAAAACCAAAACTCACGCGATGACATTATCTCACTACTTGCTGATGAACAGCCCGACATACTCTGTATGCAAGAGTTTTGTAATAATAGCAACTGGCCTATCAACGTAGAAAAAAAGATTGCAGAGGTGCTTCATACAAAATATAGTTTTTTTCATGTCATCAACCCGAGTAACAAAAACTATAAAGTGGGCACCATTATTTTTTCTAAGTATCCTATAAAAAACACTGGGGTGGTTGCCTATAACCTCGCTTCAGCCAACAGTACCATTTTTATTGATGTGGAAATAGCAGGGTTAGCCGTTCGGGTGTTTGATGTGCATCTGCAATCTATCCGATTTCAAAATAAAGACTATAACTTCCTCAAAGAAATTGGTGACGATAAGGATAAAACAATTGAAGAGTCAAAATCGATAATCTCGCGCATGAAACAAGCCTACATCATGCGTGCAGAACAAGCTAAATTAGTTCAGGAAGCCATCAAAAAAAGTCCTGGTAAGACTATCGTCTGTGGCGATTTTAACGACTCTCCTGTTTCTTTTGCTTATACTAAAATAAACGATGGTTTAAAAGATGCTTTTGTGGAAAGCGGTAACGGCTTAGGCAGAAGTTATGCCGGCGAGTTTCCAAGTTTTCGTATCGATTATATAATGGGTAGTCAAAGCTTTGATATCAGCGGATTTGATATCATCAAAAAAAAATATAGCGACCACTATCCTATCAAAACCCTGATAACGCTTAAATAATGATTAAAGTCTACATTAAGTATCTGTTAATTTAAACGACTTTATTCTCTCTTTACACTTTTATTTTGTACTTTCGCCCCGCAAATAATAAAAGTTATTTGCTATGTTCTCTCTAGATAACAAATTCTCAACCGAAGGCCTGACCTTCGACGATGTTTTAGTACTACCGGGCTACTCTGAAGTGCTTCCCCGCGACACCAACACCTCAACACAACTCACAAAAAAATTACGAATCAATGTGCCCATTATCTCTGCGGCCATGGATACCGTCACCGAGTATCAGCTCGCTATCGCTATCGCTCGTGAAGGTGGTTTGGGTATCATACATAAAAACATGAGCATTGAACAACAAGCAAGGCAAGTCCGTAAAGTAAAACGGTCTGAAAGTGGTATGATCCTCGATCCTATTACCTTGCGTGAAGATCAACTTATTGAAGATGCACTAAAAATAATGCGCGAAAACAAAATTGGTGGCATCCCCGTAATTGACGGAAATGGTAAACTAAAAGGCATCATTACCAATCGCGACCTTCGTTTTGAAAAGGATTTTAATAAAAAGATTTTCGAGGTGATGACGAAAAACAATCTCGTAGTAGCTCCCGAAAAAACAGACTTTGCAACAGCCGAAAAACTTTTACAAGAATTTAAAATTGAAAAGCTGCCAGTAGTAAACAAAGACAATAAACTCGTCGGGCTCATTACCTATAAAGATATCCTCAAGGTTAAATCAAACCCTAATGCCTGTAAGGACAGTTTTGGAAGACTCTGTGTTGGTGCCGCGGTTGGGGTTACTAACGATACTGACGAACGAATTGACGCCCTTATCAGTGCTGGTGTTGACACCATCATTATTGACACCGCTCACGGTCACAGTAAAGGGGTAATCAATGAACTTAAAAAAGCAAAACTTCGCTACAGCGACTTCGACTTCATTGTGGGAAATGTGGCTACTTACGACGGCGCAAAAGCTTTAGTCGATGCTGGAGCAAGTGCTGTTAAAGTAGGTGTTGGCCCAGGTTCTATCTGTACCACGCGTATCATTGCTGGCATTGGTGTTCCCCAACTAACCGCAATTCATGAAGCCGCAAGAGCTTGTAAGCCTGCCGGCGTATCTGTCATTGCCGATGGTGGTATTCGTTACAGTGGCGATATTGTAAAGGCCATTGTGGCCGGCGCCGACTGCATCATGGCAGGATCTTTATTCGCGGGCGTGGAAGAAAGCCCGGGAGAGACCATTATTTTTGATGGTAGAAAAGTTAAATCATATCGAGGTATGGGTAGTATCGAGGCCATGGAAAAGGGAAGCAAAGACCGCTACTTTCAAGATGCTGAAGAGGAAATTTCCAAATTAGTTCCTGAAGGTATCGTTGGACATGTTCCTTTCAAAGGCGAGTTACGAGAGGTGATGTACCAATATATCGGCGGACTAAGGGCTGGAATGGGTTATTGCGGAGCTAGCACCATTTCCCAATTACAGGAAGCTAAGTTTATACGTATCACTGGGGCTGGCATGAAAGAAAGCCACCCTCACGATGTTTTTATAACCAAAGAAGCCCCCAACTACTCACGATAACCGATTCAGCTATAATCGATTTGAAATAAATAGCGCTTGATGATGCGCGGTATTACGACACCGTGGCTGATACACAACTAAAATCCGGTTTCTTAACAGAAAACTAACGACCTTTGTAATACGATTCGCTTTTTTACAGCGTTGCTAATTTTTATTTATTTGCCTACTTAAGATGTCTCTTCTCTCGGCTCTAATTTATAACCTACGTATATACAAGGTCGCCAAACCCCTTTATGGGGGCATTGGGCACGTTCTAACGCTTCATCGGGTAGTGCAACAGCTTGAAGAGAATCGGCTCACCTGGAGTCGAAATTTAGAGATTACAGCAGGTTATTTGGAAGAAACCGTTAATTACTTTATTAACAACAACTACGATATCATAAGTTTGGACGAAATGCACCACCGGCTCACCGAACAGAAGACTCTTGCTAAAAAATTCGTTGTTTTCACCTTCGACGACGGCTATGAGGATAATTTCATCTGGGCTTATCCTATCTTCAAAAAACACAATCTCCCTTTCGCTATTTACATCACAAAAGCCTTAATTGAAAACCAACTAAAATGTTGGTGGTATGATGTTGAAGATATTCTTCTTTGCTATAATAATATTACTCTTGGTGAGCTCAACCTTGAAACAAAAACAAAAAAGCAAAAAGAACTAGCCTACCTAAAAATTAGACACCTCATAATTCACACCCCATTTGAAACGGGATACGCTTTTTATAACGCACTCATGGCCAAATACCCCCCTTGCAAATCTTATTCAAATTGGAAACCCATGAGCAAAGACCAACTGGCGATTTTGAATGATGATGCGTTGGTAACATTGGGTGCACATACCGTAAACCATTTTTCGTTGAGTAAACTACAATTGGCCGAAGCTACTTTTGAGGTGCTCGAAAGCAAAACCTATCTAGAACACCTGCTACAAAAACCCATAGAACATTTTTCTTATCCTTATGGAAGCGCTGACGAAGCAGGCGCACGGGAATTTGAAATCGTGAAAGAAACCGGGTTCATCACAGCAACAACTACACGGCGTGCGAATATTTTTAAAGACCACAAAAATAATTTATATGCACTTCCCCGTTTGCCACTGATTGAAACACCAAAAGAAAAAATGTTTTTTAAGATGAGCCTTTCGGGGTTTTTGCCCGCTTATTTAAATACGTGTAAACGTGTTGTAACGCTATAGCCTCGAGTGCTTCAACAACTATCTCCACTCCTTCCAGACCTCTAGCGCTTCTCTGTTTTATATCTCTCCTGGTTCTCTCCTTCACTTACTTCAAGTATATAATCACCGCCACTCTAAGAGATGGTATTTTGAAATAAGAAGCTGAGTGAAAAACAAAAGAAGATCTTAGTTGGTTGCAGAAAAGTCTATGACCACGTTTTCCCCGTATGAAACATGCGGCTGTAAAGAAACGGCTGCTGTTTTTAACCACGGCAGTAATATAATTTCCCGATGTCCAAGAGAGGGAACACCATCATCAACCAAAAGTTGTAATACATAGTTTAGTGCTTCGTCGGATGAATAATTTGCATGCCCATAAGCACAGCATTCTGCATTGTATCCTTTAGCACAACCATGGCTTCTAATGTGTCCTACATATCCTGTAAGCCCGCTCTCCCGAGCATGACAAAGAGCCAAGGCATACATTTTTTTGCTCGCCATAAGGGGTGATACTGCTTTCATTTTACGAAGTGTTTCTATCAGGGTTCTTTCGTAATACCCCGTCGTGTCTTTCAGGTTGGGAAGCACACCTGTTTTCAAAAACTCTTTTGGCTTAACACGAGCATAATTCATATAATACAAAATTTTTTTTTCGCGGGCTGTTTGAAAGGAGTCGTTTGATACCTCCACACCCGATTCAGGGCGAATATTAGTCGCTGTGTGGGTTTTGGATGGGTATCTTGATGCTGCGTAATTTTTAAAAATAGCAAGGCTGTCAAGCAATCCATTGTTCTGTTGTTGAAGTGTCTTTATTTTTAGATGTAGCTTTTTTATGGTTACGCGTTGGCTCGCATTAGCTAAAACAACTCGCTGGTATTTTGTGATACTTACACATCCTTGTAAGAAAACAACCACCGTTAAAAACATCTGGAGAAGCTTCATATTAAAAAGTATTTTAAAAAGCGTATCGTTTCTGTTTATTAACCCAATTAACGATTAGGTAAATTATTTGTTTTATACGAACGTTAAAATACGTATTTGGCGGTAGTGTTGATCTTTACGCATTGGGCAACCCACCTTGGTAGATGAAGTCGTCATCGCCGAAACCCGGTTGCGGAGTGGCGTGTTCTCGGTGTCGTTTGGGTTGAAACAGGGGGCTGTTGCAAAAACGTCATAAGAAGGGGTTCTTTATTTAATTACCCCAAGTTTCTTTATCTAAACTTCGGTATTGAATGGCTTCGGCTAAATGTTCGATTCTTATTTCGGGGCTTGCGGCCAGGTCAGCAATGGTACGAGATACTTTTAATATTCTGTCATACGCCCTGGCACTTAAACCTTGTCGTTCCATGGCGGTCTTAAGCAGGGTTTGTCCTGCTATACTAATCTCACAAACTTCTTTTACCTGCCTCCCGCTCATTTGAGAATTGCTATAAACTTGGTTTGCTCCCTTAAATCGAGCAGCTTGGATTTCGCGCGCGCCTATTACCCTCTCGCGTATCGTAACGCTTTGTTCCGCTGTCCTGGTCGTACTGCTTAATTCAGAAAAACTCACAGGGGTTACCTCTACGTGAATATCTATGCGATCGAGCAGCGGTCCGCTTATTTTGTTTAAATATTTTTGTACTACCCCGGGGGCACAAACGCACTCCTTTTCTGGATGGTTAAAATAGCCACAAGGACAAGGGTTCATAGAGGCAACAAGCATAAAACTTGCTGGATACTCAACGGCAAATTTTGCTCGTGAGATCGTTATAAGCCTTTCTTCTAGCGGTTGACGCATTACCTCTAATACCTGTCGCTTAAACTCGGGCAATTCGTCTAAAAACAATACCCCATTATGCGCTAATGATATCTCTCCTGGTTGTGGGTTGCCGCCCCCTCCCACCAACGCAACATCACTAATGGTGTGGTGTGGCGAACGAAAAGGGCGTATATTTATTAAACCCGCTTCTTTACTTAATTTACCTGCAACACTATGGATTTTAGTTGTTTCTAGTGCTTCATACAAACTGAGTGGGGGAAGTATGGTAGGAAGGCGTTTTGCTAACATCGTTTTCCCTGCACCCGGAGGACCTATTAAAATTACATTATGCCCTCCAGCAGCAGCAATTTCTAAGGCCCTTTTTATGTTTTCCTGTCCTTTTACGTCGCTAAAGTCTACCTCAACGTTTTGCTGCTTATTGGCAAACTCTTCCCTCGTGTTAAACACCTCTCTCGGTGGCTTTGCGCCCTCTTTAAAAAAGGATACAATCTCTTTTATGTTTGCTATGCCATATACCTCTAAATCGCTCACAATTGCTGCCTCGCGGGCGTTTTTTTTGGGTAAGATAAAACCTTTAAAACCTTCTTTGCGTGCTTGTATTGCAATAGGTAAAACCCCCTTTATGGGCACCAGTGTTCCGTCGAAACTTAGCTCTCCCATAATTATATATTGACCTACTTCATCAGGCGGTATTTCGCCCGATGCGGCCAAAATGGCCGTCGCTAACGTTAAATCATAGGCGCTTCCCTCCTTGCGAATATCGGCAGGTGCCATATTCACAAGAATTCTTAAACCACGAAGAGGGATACGATTATTCTTAAATGCGGTTTCAATGCGCGTCTGACTTTCTTTAACTGCATTATCCGGCAACCCAACAATATAAAAATGGGGTACGCCCTCACCTACATTTACTTCAACCGTTATTGAAATTGCATTTACGCCATAAACGGCGCTTCCAAAAGTTTTTACAAGCATGATATTTGGTTTTTATTACTGCAAATGTAATGCTTTGTTTTAAAAAAGAGGTGCGTTTATTAAAGACGTTATTCTTGTTTTTTTATTCTATACGTTTTTGTTTACACTAAAACTGCTTTAAAAAACGGGTGTCGTTTTCAAAAAATGTTCTTAAGTCATTTACTTCATTTAAAAGCATAGATTGCCTTTCTAGGCCCATTCCAAATGCAAAACCACTATATTTTTCAGGATCAATACCACAGTTCTTAAGCACATTGGGGTGAACCATTCCACAACCCAATATTTCTAGCCATCCAGTATGTTTACAAATAGTACACCCTTTTCCTTTACAAATAGTACAACTGATATCCATCTCTGCTGATGGCTCTGTAAATGGAAAATAGCTTGGTCTAAAACGTACTTCAACAGCCTCACCGTACATCTTTTTTACAAAATAAAAAAGAGTTTGTTTTAAATCGGCAAAACTTACATTTTCATCAATATACAATCCTTCAATTTGGTGAAAGAAACAGTTTGCTCTTGCGCTTACAGCTTCGTTTCTATAAACTCGTCCTGGAGCTAATATCCGTATAGGTGGTTTTTGTGTTTGCATTGTACGTATCTGTACACTGCTGGTGTGTGTACGTAAAGCAAGCTGGTCTTCCATATTAATAAAGAAAGTGTCCTGCATATCACGTGCCGGATGATTTAGCGCAAAATTCAATGCTGAAAAATTATGCCAATCATCTTCAATTTCTGGCCCCTCTTCAATTATAAAACCAATACTAGTAAAAATTTCTACAATCTTATTTTTTAAGATTGAAATTGGATGCCTGCTACCTTTATTTGTATAAAATGGAGGAAGTGTAATATCTTCTTTTAAAGTATAGTCCACTGATTGATTACTCAATGTTTCTTGGTGGGTGAGATATTTATCTTCTATCGCTTTCTTTGCTTCATTTAAAATTCTACCTGCTTCTTTTCTTTCTTCAATTGCTAAATCCTTCAGTTGATTAAACAACTCCATCATCTCGCTTTTCTTTACAATAAACTTCATTCTAAATTTTTCTAAATCATCATTACTGATTAAAGAAAAATTCTTTACCTCTTCTTTTATTTTATTTATCTTTTCTTCTAAACTCATTTTTTTAAGCGGTTTATTTTTTATCAAAAGTAATATTTAATTACGGTCGGTTTATACACAGCATTGTATTAATATTAAATTTTTAAAAAGTTATTTATTTATATTTATATATGTTAATTCTGTGAAGTACTTTATTTAATTTATTAGAGAATCTTTTTTATTAATAGTTTATCCACTTTTATTTTAATATAGTTTATTGTATTCATTGGCTTTTACCCCGTTTTTAACATCTTTTATCGACTGTGGATAACCGATATTGTGGTTATTTATTTCTGTCTTTATTGTGTGTTACAGTAGGTATAACTATGTATAAGTGAGGAGTAATTAACATTTTAATTTTTAATTTTATTACACACAAAAAACAACCGATTTATACACCGCTTTATACACCATTATTGATCTAAAAGAACTAGTTTTTCTTCAATATCAAAACCTATTTTAATATTAAGTTCTTTATAATAAACAAACTTTTCTGGTTGTATATGCTTAAAATAATCTCCAGTAAAAGGGCGATTATAATCATCTGATATTTCTGAAACCCATATTTTATATTGGCCAGGCAATAAATGAGAAAATTTATAAGCCTTACTTGGTTCTAATATTTTTTCGCTGCAATACATATCAGAATTTACAATTCGCAATTTATATTTTCGATTTTGTATAGTATCAAATGTGTAAATAAGTGATGGTAATTCTGCGGTATTATATACCAAAATTTGTATCATAAAACTATCGTTTATTTCGCCAAAGTAATCAGAGATGGCGCCTTTCGCAAAGACAGCCTTATAAGAACCAGCCATTAAGTTCTCTATAGTTAAACCCAACAAAGGGTCAGCCCTTAATGATATATTCTTCAACTCGTTCGTATCATTGAATATTTTTATCTTTTTTATATCTAAACTAGCGGTATCTAGTGTTCTTATAAAGGGTATTAGAACCGGCGTATTATCTGTCGTTGTATAAATTGTTTTGAGTGGCAAAAAAACCTTTTGTTGAGATATTTTGATCGCTGTTTTATATAAGTTATGATTAATATAATAGTTAAAGTGAGCGGAATCTTTTGAGTGTAAATTACTAGTAATGAATGATTTATATATTGGTACAAAACAAGCATCTTGAATATTGTGTTGCAGGTATCTTTGGGTTTTATCCGTGCTTGGATCTTCCTGATTAATTATCACATATTGGCCACTATCGTTTGCGTTAAACTTATGGAAGACAAACTCATAAACACCCATGCTGCTGCTTTTTGATGATACTAAATAGTTTTTATTGACGGGTTGTTTAAACTGACGAATCACCACCTGTTTATTAGAAGAATCAACACGTATAGGTTCGGTAACAAACGCTAATTCCTCTTCCTCGTTCCATAATAAATTTTTATTTTTGTCTTCAATCACGGCCAGTTTATAAACACCGGGTTTAATATTTTCTAATGCGAAATTTCCTTTTATATCCGACAAGGTAAAATAATCAGGCTCTTGTTTAAGAATGATACTATCTTCAAGGTTTCGATATAAACACACCAAAGAGGCAGAACAGGGTTGGAGGGTGATGGCATCAATAACCACACCGCTCAATTTTAATGAGTCAATTTGTGTTCCTGTACTAAATACATATTTTAAACTACTGAGGGTGTTTCCCTCGGTGATATCAGCGATCGTGTTTTTTGCACTAATAGTGTATGTTGTGTTGGGTTTTAGGTTGGCGAGTTTAATGAGTAATTTATTAGTTTGAGATTCTGCACTAAAACCGTTGGTGCCCAAACTTGGAGAAATCACTACGCCATTTTGAGGATCTTTTATAGTAATGTTTTCGTTAAACGTGATGGCTATTTTGGAAGATAAAAAAAGGGTAGTACTATCTTTCGGATATAATTTAATCACTACCGGTGCGGTTATATCCTTTTCTCCTCCTGTGGGTGCAACAATGTTTGCACAGGAAGATAAGAATATGATTAAGACTGAGTACCTAAGTAGATTTTTTTTGAAACACATAGATCAAGCTTGAATAATCATTACTTTTTTTTGCAAGGCAATTGGATTTTATTCCCACATAAACACCCTTAATTATATTAAAGATGGATTTTTTGTTCTTATATTCTTCGCTTTTTATGCTCACATACACAGAGTCGTATTTCATGGGATGAATAGAATTTAATACGAAGCTGTGTTTGTTAAATAAACGCTCAATAGTGTCAGATGTAAAATGGGTAAGGTGCCTTGGTACGTCGTAGGCGGCCCAATGCGTTTCGTAATGTAACGCATCAAACGACTTATGGTTAGGTACAGCGATAATAACAATACCGTTGGTATTAAGTAAACGATATAACTGCTCTAATTTTTCATTCAGGTTGTTTACATGTTCTAATACGTGCCACATGCTTATCACATCGAAAGCCTCATGACTGTTGTTCAAATAATCTAAATCAAAAACAGAAATGTTTTTTTGAAGCGCCTGTTTTCGTGCGTCACCATCGGGTTCTACGCCCGTTGTTGTCCAACCCAAATTTTTGCAATACTCCAAAAAATTGCCAGTACCGCAACCAATGTCCAGGATAGAAACGTTGCGGTTAAAGTGTTTTAAAACAATGGCTGTTTTATTTACAAACTGTATATCTCTAATTTTTCTATAAATCCACGGTATAAGACCCGACTTGTTGGAGTGGTGGGAAATATAGATGTCGGAGTTGTAGTATTTTCCAAGGTCTTTTTCTTGGGGCCTTGGGTTTGTTATCGCTAATCCACAACCCGAACACTGAACTATTTTAAAAGCTTCTTTACTGATGCTATAGTCTGTACCTTCTAGTAAGGCTTTAAAATTTTCGTTGCCACATATAGGGCATTTATCAACGGTATCCATTTTTGCAAAAGTAACTTATCTTTCTAAACTAATCATTAAAACGGAAATATCTGCCGGGCTCACCCCCGATATTCTTGAAGCTTGTCCAAGGGTGGAGGGTCTGATTTTTGTTAGCTTTTCTTTTGCTTCGTGAGAAAGTGATTTTATAGCATGGTAGTTGTGTTCGGGTAATAGGTGTATATTCTCTAACTTCAACATCTTATCGGCGTGCTCTTTTTCTTTTTCTATATAACTTTCGTATTTCATAAGTATTTCAGCCTGTATAAGCATTTCTTCATCATAGTCCTTTAGTGCTTCTTTTATAAGATCATTTTCGTCAACGAAGTTGGAAATAGATAACCCCGGTCTTGTAATCAAAGTGCTTAGTTTTACTTGTTGGCTAATGGGTGTTGAGTTTACTGTTTCTAAAACGTGATTGGCGTGATCCTTGGTTATCGAGGTATCGCAAAAATATTTTATTATTCTATTACTACCACCTATTTTATGCTCTACATTTTGGAGTCGGTCATTAGAGGCAAGGCCGATATTATTACTTAGGGCTGTTAATCTAATATCTGCATTATCCTGGCGAAGCAGAATACGATATTCGGCTCTTGATGTAAACATGCGGTAGGGTTCTTCTGTCCCCTTGTTCACCAAATCATCAATAAGTACACCAATGTATGCTTGATCACGCGACAACACAAAGGGGTCTTTATTACGTAGTTTCTGGTGTGCGTTTATTCCCGCCATCAACCCTTGGCATGCCGCCTCCTCGTATCCGGTGGTGCCATTAATTTGCCCCGCAAAATAAAGGCCATTTATTAGTTTAGTTTCTAGTGTTGGATAAAGTTGGGTAGGTGGGAAATAGTCATATTCAATTGCGTATCCAGGACGAAACATTTTTACTGTTTCAAAGCCAGGGATTTCTTTTAGGGCTTTTAGCTGAATATCTTCGGCTAGTGATGTAGAGAAACCATTAACATATATTTCTACCGTATCCCAACCTTCTGGTTCTACAAAAATCTGATGTCGATCTCTTTCAGCAAAACGATTTATTTTATCCTCGATGCTTGGGCAATATCTTGGACCCACCCCTTGAATTCTGCCAGCGTACATCGGACTGTCTTCAAAACCCGTTTTTAAGATGTCATGTACGTTTTGGTTGGTGTAGGTTACCCAACAACTTTTTTGATGTTGAACAGGAGGGGTTTTAAGGTAGGAGAATTTACCCGGTTTTTTATCACCGGCCTGTTCTTCCATTTTCGTATAATCTAAACTTCTTCCATCTACCCTTGGTGGAGTTCCCGTCTTCATTCTTCCTGCTACAAATCCAAGACGAACTAATTTCTCTGTTATTCCGAATGACGCGCTCTCCCCTATTCTTCCACCGCTAAAGTTCTTTTTGCCGATGTGGATCACCCCGTTCATAAATGTGCCTGAAGTGAGTATGACACTCTTCGACTTTATTTCTAGCCCAAGTCCGGTTTTTACACCACAAACGCGTCCGTTTTCAACAATGATATCCTTTACCCCGTCTTGCCAAAAGTCAATGTTTTGGGTATGCTCCAACATATCTCTCCAATATTTACCAAATAGCAGGCGGTCGTTTTGTGTACGAGGGCTCCACATGGCCGGACCCTTGCTTAAGTTTAGCATTCTAAACTGTATAGTACTTTTATCGCTTACGATACCCGAGTATCCTCCCAGCGCATCTATTTCTCTTACAATTTGGCCTTTTGCCACTCCGCCCATAGCTGGATTACAACTCATCTGAGCTATTTTAACCATATCCATGGTTATAAGCAATACCGAACTTCCCAAGTTGGCCGCAGCGGCTGCTGCTTCACAACCAGCATGCCCAGCCCCAACCACTATAACATCATATTCTTCAAACATTATTCCGTTTTCTTTTTTTATACCGTGTGTTAAATTCATTCAGATAGAACTGTTCTTTTTCACGCATCACCACCCTTTGAGATTTTGTTTTATCTTTATATTTTAAAAGGTGCAATAAGCCATGTGCCATTACGCGCCTCATCTCGTCCATACGTTTCACGTGAAACGTTTGAGCATTCTCCACAACCCTATCAGCGCTTATATAGATGTCACCTTCTATTATTTTTGGGTTATCACTCAAATCAAAGGTAATAATATCAGTGTAATAATCGTGCTTTAGCCTTTCCTTGTTCAACTCCAAAAGGGCATTATCGTTTACGAGACTATAATTTAAAAACCCTACCACACAACCTTCCTGTTTCGCGATATAGGACAACCACAATTTGGTGTTTTCCCATTTGTCTATCCTAAAGGAGGTGTCAATTTTGTTTATCTCTATATGTGTTTCTGGGTGTTTCACGTGGAACTATTTATTATCGAATTAGGTTAACTAGCCCTTTAATATTTTGTCCATTGCTTTTTAGGGACGCAATGGTAGATAAAAAAATGTATGGGCCTGCAGGCAATGGAACATGATTCGCATCGGTGCCATCCCAACCTGTGAGTAAACTGTTTGATTCAAAAACCAACGCCCCCCAACGATCATAAATTTTAATCCAGGAATGTTCATAGTCAATGTATAAGCCTCTGGGCATGAATACTTTGTTGCTTGAAATGGTGGATGCGGGGTTAAAAGCATTTGGAAAAAAGACAAGCAAATCGCCAGCAACGCAAATCTCGTTTGATTTACTCGAGGCTCCAATGACACCATAAGCGTTTCCTGGATTTTCGACAGCAATAACATAATAACATACACCATCGTTTAGGATGTCGCCGGGGAAATTAGAATCTAAAAATTTCAACGAATCGGGAGTAACAATTTTAAGGAGGTTATAAGTATGTCCTAAGATAGGATCACCAGTGCCCTGATAAATTTCATACGAACCAACCCCGGAATTAAAATTCAAATAGTTGCCCCATACTAATTGGTTCGAAGAAGCACTTGCTTTTTTTACGTGTAGTAAAATCGAATTGCAAATATTGCTTGTGTCTTGTATTTGATTACAAGAGTTGAAAATGATGATCCTGAAATAGTATTTAAGCTCATCGGTGTTTAGGCTATCGGCAAAGAAACTAAATGCTGGAAGCGTGGGTGAAATAATTTTCCGTGTTATAAAATTTATACCGTCGGTGCTTTGTTGGAACAAAAGAGAGTTGATAAGGGTGGGAGCGTCGGTTAACCAATCGATGCGTATGGTTGATTTTGTTATTACACTCACTGTAGAGATATAATTTATGTTAGCCAAGGAAATAAATTTTATAATCATACATACCCCATTACTACTGGAGCTTGCTGCAGAACCTGACGAAATGGCCCGAACGACAAAACATACATTATCGCCATCGTGAAACGAGGTGTCGACAAGGGAGAAGTTCAATACGCCCGAGACGGCAAGAAAATTTTTAACCACGAAAAAGTAACCACCATTAATACTCGCAAGGATTTCATATTTTAGTAAAGGAAATCCGATATAACCAGTCCAGCTGATATCAAAAGCGCGACTACAACTATCAAAACGTACTGAAAGTTTAATAGGTGTGTGTTTGTCTAAGATAGCGGTGATGTTATTACAACTGTCATAGGCGGCGATCGAATAGGTTATGGTGTTTGCCGAAGGGGAGGAGCTGTTATCGGTGTAAACATTGGTTTTATTATCTACATCATTCAGAATTATATTATTTGTACCACTAATGGTGTAAATTTTATACCCGGCCAAATCTTTACTACCATTGGTTTTCCAGCCAATTACATATTTCCCACTGACGGGATCTACGCTCACACTATCAATATATTGGTTATTTGTTTGTGTAAGATCAATAGATAAAGTATCGCTTGCTATAGTAGGATTTCCGAAACAATCGAAGTGCATTACGATAAAATATTGCCAGGTATTTGCCAGAAGAAAAGCACCTTTATGTGTATATTGTTGCTGGGAGAGTGTTTTGACGCTGTCAATTAAATTAAAAGGCGAGAAGGTGTCTTTTCTGGCATAGATATAATAGGCTTGAAAGCTATTACACGCATCGGCAGGAACAACCCATTTTAATACCACGTCGGAGTCGTTGGGCGCTTTGCAACCGCGTCGAATGTTTAAGGGTGTGTTTATGGCTAGCGTATTTGTTGAGGCAAACAAATACAACACAAAACTAAGGATGGTTTTGTTGAACGGGGGGCGATATAGAGCGAGAAATAAAGTCAAAAAACAGAGTTTATAATATTGAAGGTTCGTTGCTTCCACAAACAACCACTAACCAGTTTTCTGGTTGAAAATATTTCTGTGCCGCCAGCATTAAGTCGGTAGGAGTGATGGTCTTAATTCTTTCAAAACCGGCATACATCATTTCGTACGAATATCCATTAAGTTCCGCCATTTCTGCATATCCCAATTGGCTATAGGCCCCATCTAAACTACGCAAAACCTGTCCTAATAAATAATTACGGGCGACATCCAATTCCTCTAACTCTACCAACTCGTTAGTTAAACGCTTCATTTCCTCAAATATTTCATTAATAGCATCGTCTTTTACACTATTTTTTACTTCGGTCCCAATTCCCCATTGGCTTCCAAAGCTAAAGTCACTGATACTGCTGCCGATGCCATAGGTATAACCCTTATCCTCTCTCAAATTATCCATTAATCGCGAACCGAAGTATCCTCCGAGAATAAGGTTAAGCATTTGGGTGTCGTTGTAGTCAGGGTGAGTGCGAGGAACGTGTTTTCGCACCACCTTTAACGCGGCTTGCAGCGAGTTTGGCTTTTGAACAAAGACCCTTTCAATGACTTCTGAAGATGCTTTTTCGGAAATTTTAAACGGATTCATCGACTTAACTCCAGCGGCAAAAGCGCGACTTAGTATTTTTATAGTCTCGTCATTAATATTTCCGGCTACAAATATTTTAGCGTCACCGAGTGCATAGTGTTGGTCGAAAAACTGTTGTATTGTTGCACGTGTAACGAGGTTAAAGTTTTCGATGCTTGGAATCATGCCCCAAGGGTGGTGCTCACCCCAGAGTTTCCGTGAAACTTCCTGTTGGGCTAAAACAGAGTTCTTCTCTAGTGAAACTTTCAAATCCTGAATTTCCCTTGCTTTTAGCAGATCGAATTCTTTGTCTAAGAATGCCGGCAACGTGAGAAGCTCAATGAAATAAGGCAACACGCTTTCAAGATGCTTGTTTAGAGTGTATAGCGTAACCGAAGCCCATTCTGAACGTACATTATAGTCGGTGTATGCTCCAAAGAAATCCATGGCTTCTGCCAACTCCATCGCGGTCCTTTTTTGGGTGCTCTCAAAAAGCATATCGATGGTAAGGGCGGCGACAGAGGCTTGTTGTTGATGAATTCGGCCAGCAGGAAAAAAGACATCAATTTTTAAGAGAGCGTCAGCATCGGTATTAATAACGTGGAGGGTATTACCATTTACCAAAGGATACTTTGTAGCCAGAGGAATAGTAAAGTTAGAGGGTACCACGAAGGGTGGGGGAGTTGCACGATTAAGCATGGCTGCAAAGTTACGATATAGTAAGGAATTATAGACGAGACACTATCGCAGGTGCTAATGATTTGTGTTGTCTAATAAACTGAAGAAGCCAGATGAACAAAGAATGATAGAGCAAAAAATATTAATTGTTCATGCCTGAACCAAGTGGACCCTATCTCTCCATTTCATAATAGAGTGTATTGCTTTTTTCCTTGGTAAGAAATGTTTTTGAAAATTGTTGTATTTGTTCAAGGCTTACGTTGTTGAAGTGTTGCAGTTCTTCGTTTACCATATTGGCATTCCCCGAGACTTCGGCAAAAGCCAATGCAATGCTACGTTCCAGCAAACTCATCATTTCATAAATGTGACTGCTTTCGGTTTTGTTTTTTACTTTGGTGAGTTCTTCCATCCGGCAACCCTCGTTTTTTAGTTTTTCTATCTCTTCCCAGACTGCCTTTTCGGCTGTTTTAAGTGTTACGCCAGCCATGGTCTTGCCACTAAAAATAATTAAGCCTTCATCGGTGCTTCCTGTATGGTAGCAACTGAAATTGCTAAAGAGTTGTTTCTCTTTCACCAGAGCATAATATAAACGCGACGATTCGCCCAATCCAAATATATTGGTTAGAAGATCCATGGTGTAATATTTTTCGTCGTTACGTTTTACACCGTGGAATGCAAGATAAAACGCATCTGCGGGTACTTTGCTTTTTACTTCGAGGGTGCGAGCTTCTGTTTGCAAAGGTTCCTGAGGTAAGGCACGCAAGGGAATATGCTGCGACGGTATTGGGGCAAACCATTTCTCACATAATTCCTTGCTTCGATCTAAGGATATGTTTCCGCTTACCACAAGAATAGCATTATTGGGGGCATAGTATTTTTTAAAGAAAGCCTTAACGTCTTTCAGTGAGGCATTTTCAATATGGCTTAGTTCTTTTCCAATCGTGTCCCATAAGTATGGATGTTGGGTATAGGCCAAGGGGCGAAGTTTTAGCCAAACGTCGCCATAGGGTTGGTTTAAATAACGTTGTTTAAACTCTTCACTCACCACATTGCGCTGTACATCAAGGCTTTTTTTACTGAAAGCCAGTGACAACATGCGATCACTTTCAAGCCAAAAAGCCGTTTCAATATTATCGGCAGGTAGTTGTATGTAATAATTGGTAACATCATTATTGGTGAAGGCGTTGTTTTCTCCGCCCACCAACTGAAGGGGCTCATCGTAGTCTTCGATGTTCACACTACCGCCAAACATCAGATGTTCAAACAGGTGAGCAAACCCCGTTTTATTGGGGTCTTCATCGCGGCTCCCTACATCGTAAAGCACATTTAAAACTGCCAGAGGGGTGCTCTCGTCGTAATGGTGAATTACACGCAAACCATTATCCAACACAAACTTAGTGAAACTAATCATCGTGCAAAAATAGGGGATTATTCATAGTTATCGTATTGCTAAATTAACAAAAAGTAAAGAGGCCGGGAAACATTAATTTGTAGACGAGATTTAAAAACGCTCTATATCACTGTATCGTCGTTCCAGTGATAGGGGTTCTTAAATATCTTTTTAAAAGAACACGTTCTATTTTTTACCTTTGCATCTTGTATAACAATACTTTTAAGAAAATTAAACAGATCGAATTCTCCTACGAATTATTATAAAATGAGATCTAAGAACCAACATGAGTGATACCCGAAGCTATCTCAGCAACGCAGAAGTTGCGTATATTGATTACCTGTATGAGCTTTATGAAAAAAGCCCGAATAATGTAGATTTTGGATGGCAAAAATTTTTTGAGGGGTATGCTTTTGGTCAACAATCAATATCCCATACTTCACCCTTAAGTTTCAAAGAAATACAGGCACTTCATTTAATACGCGACTATCGAACAAGAGGGCATCTTTTTACGCAAACCAACCCCGTGCGACCACGAAGGCAATACTTTCCAAAGCTAACCGTAGATAATTTTGGTTTAACTATTGATGATTTAGAAACGGAGTTTGAGGCAGGAAACGATGTAGGATTAGGAAAAACGGCACTAAAAAACATTATCGCATTATTAGAACAAACCTACTGCCAAAGTATAGGTGCAGAATATGCTTATATAAGAATTCCAGAACGTGTGGAGTGGCTAAAAAGCAGGATGGAAAAAACCCGTAACATTCCAAAATTCTCAATTGAGGAAAAAAAAGAGATCTTTGGAATGATGGGAAAGGCGGTTGGTTTAGAACAATTTTTAAATACAAAATTTGTAGGCCAGAAGAGGTTTAGCATTGAAGGCGGAGAAGCATGTATAGCGGCCCTGAACGAAACGATTGAACGTGGAGCAGAACTGGGAATCGAAGAGTTTGTTTTAGGTATGGCACATCGCGGCAGGCTTAATGTGTTGACGAATATTTTGGGTAAAGCATACAAAGAGTTGTTTAGTGAATTTGATGGTAAAACGTATACAGAGGAAAACTTTGAAGGCGATGTTAAATATCATTTAGGTTATCAAAATGACCGGATTGCAAGAAACGGGAAACTAATCTCCGTGAGCTTAGCCCCCAACCCCTCGCATCTGGAAGCGGTAAACCCTGTTGTAGAAGGAATCGTACGTGCTAAAATTGACCTTCATTATCATGGCAACGTGAGCAAGATAGCGCCTATTCTTATTCACGGAGATGGTGCAGCAGCGGGTCAGGGAATTATGTATGAGACGATTCAAATGTCGGGTCTGGAAGGATTTACAACAGGAGGAACCATTCATATTGTGATTAATAATCAGGTGAGTTTTACAACTAATTATACCGAAGCTAGAACGTCGACTTATTCTACAGATGTAGCAAAAACAACACTATGCCCCGTGTTTCACGTGAATGGCGATGATGCGGAAGCAGTTGTGTTTGTGACAAAAATGGCACTAGAGTATCGACAAAAATTTTACACCGATGTGTGGATTGATGTGTTGTGTTATAGGAAATACGGACATAACGAGGGCGACGAACCACGTTTTACCCAACCGTTGTTATATAAATCGATTGGGTCTCACAAAAACCCTAGGGAGGCCTATAGCGATAAGTTAATTGCCGAGGGTAGCATTACCGAAGAATACAGTAAGCAAGTAGAGCGCGAATTTAGATTATCCCTACAAAACGATTTAGAAGAAGAGAAGAAAAACTCAAAAGTAAATCCCAAAAACATTTTCAGTAGCCTATGGAAAAACTTTAAGAATCCAAGGGATGAAGATTTTTTCAGGCCGGTAAAAACACAAATCAGCAAAAAGAAATTTCAGGAACTTGAAGAAAAAATAACAACCCTTCCAAAGGGTTTCATCCCGATTAACAAAATTGAGAAACTCTTTGCCGATCGCAAGGCGATGGCCGTTAATAACAAATACGATTGGGCCATGGGTGAGCTTATGGCTTATGCAACCCTACTTGAAGAGGGTTATGCAGTGAGGCTTTCGGGGCAAGATGTGGAGCGAGGAACCTTTAGCCATCGACATGCAGTAATTAAAAAAGAGGAGAACGAAGAAGAGTATATTTATTTGAATCATTTGGGTGGCGAGCAAGCGAAATTTCAAGTGTATAATACGATCTTAAGTGAATATGGCTCACTTGGTTTTGAGTATGGTTATGCTTTAGCCATGCCTAAAGGGTTAACCATTTGGGAGGCACAGTTTGGCGATTTTGCCAATGGGGCCCAAATAATGATAGACCAATTTATAAGTTGTGGTGAGGCGAAGTGGAAAACAAAAAACGGACTTGTTATGCTCTTGCCACATGGATATGAAGGACAGGGGCCC
>CAIUDH010000111.1 GCA_903897855.1 uncultured Bacteroidota bacterium
GTTAAGATTTTGTGCGTAGGCTCCTTCAGGTGAAGCAAAAGAGTGGATTAAGATGCCGTTCAGTTTGTATTTTGAGTTGGAAGCAAATTTGGTTAATTCCATTAACTCGGGATTGTTTTTGTCGTAACTGTCACGGTAGTTCCAAGAATCGAGCACATAGTAAACAATCGCTGTTTTATTTACTTGTACAGGTCCAATACTACTGGCACCGAAGTAATGTATGTTTTTTGATTTAGCAGGATCGTATGTTGCATCCGTCTTTGTAGCCACACTTGATTTCGTACCTGTTGAGGAAGTGCCGGCCATAAATTTAGATCCGACTTTATACTTGTTTCCTAGCGCCGAATAACCGTCTTTGGAGGAGGCGTTTTTTTTATTTGAAGCGGTGGCGGCGGCGGCGGCGTTAGCGGGGTCGAGGATTACATCAAGATTTGTGTTGTTGTTTTCATAATAACCTTCAGGGCCTGTGGCTGATACTTGTGGGATTATTTTATCCTCTTTCATGATGCCTGAAACAGCGCTTGAAATGGTAGGATTGCCTTTTTCATCCACTCTCCCAGGTGCCTCATTGGCCGATTTGATCACATTTTTTTCTGAGGCAAATTTATCATTTGAGAAATAAGACTTCGGGTCGATATTCGTGGGTTCAAAATTCTCATTACTGATAATGATATCGTCTTTGTCTTGCTGCGTAAGGGAGGTTGTGATGGTGCCTCTTGATAATTGGTTGTCGGATGATCCGAGTTTAAAACAACGGTCTTGAACAACATCATCATATTTTATGCGAACAGAAGGATTCAATTTTAAATTAGACAACTTCATCTCGGGGGTATAGAGAATTTTCTCAATATAAGCATAGGTGCCTCCTTCCTTGAAGGGAACCACTTGGTTATTACCTTTGGCTTTCTCCCCTTGAAGTCTCATTATTTTTAAGGGTAATTCACTGCTATTACCATATTTAATATAAGGTTCAATTTCAGCAATACCCTCTTTCGGGAAAGCATCTGTAGGGATTTTTATTTGAAATGCAATTAGAATGCTATCTCCCATAACTTCCATGACCTCACGATCCATTTTAAACACAGTAGCTTTTAATCGTTCTTGTTCCTTTTGTAGCTTGCAAGAAAAGGTGAAAAGGAGCGAAGCGTAAACGATCAAAACAGTGAATCGTTTGAAGTAAAAATTTTTCATGATTTTGAAATTTTCTTTGTCTACTTTTGAAAACAAAAATTTAGTTATCAAGAGGCAGTTATCAATAATAAGCAAATTTACAAGAATTATTCCAATATGCACTACATTATTAAAATAAAGGGAAAGGTTAATATACCTGACTATGTGCAACTTCGTGACGAACATTTTACTCTCTTGGTTTATTTTAGGGCTGACCGTCCTGAAAAAGCGTTACGAAGAGCTGGTTTCGAACTTAAATTAGAGTTGATAAAAAAAATATTAGATGAAATACCTTTTGGTAAATTGCACCCCATAGAATTAGATAATAATGAAAAGTGAATTGGTCATCAGTTTGAAAGATGTTGATATTTTTCAAGGCAATAATTTAATCTTAGATGATGTAAATCTTGAAATTTACAAAGGTGATTTTATATACATCATTGGCAAGACAGGCAGCGGAAAGTCGAGCCTGTTAAAGGTTCTGTATGCCGATGTGGCCTTAGAGAAAGGAGAGGCAAGCATTGCAGGATACGACTTGCGAAAATTGAAAACGAGTCAAATTCCATTCCTTCGCCGAAAGCTTGGAATTGTATTTCAGGATTTTCAATTGCTTACCGACCGAAGTGTTTACGACAATTTAGAATATGTGCTATTAGCCACAGGATGGAAGGACAAGGTATTACTGAAAAATCGAATTAAGGAGGTGCTGGAGAAAGTGCATTTAAGTACCAAAGATTATAAGTTTCCACATGAGCTTTCGGGTGGAGAGCAGCAGAGAGTGGTTATTGCTCGGGCGCTGCTCAATAGCCCTGATGTCATTTTAGCCGACGAACCCACCGGGAATCTAGATCCTGAAGTAAGTGATGAAATCATGAAACTTCTGATTGAAATTAGTCAGGGTGGGACCGCTATCCTGATTGCAACACATGATTATAGACTCATCAATAAGTTTTTTGGAAAGGTATACCGCTGCGACAATCACCGTATTTTAGAAGTGCCTGTTTAATTTTCTGCCTCAAAATGAAAATACAATTTTTCGGAGCCGCACAAACCGTGACGGGCTCAAAACATCTTTTGACCTTAGAGAGTGGGGTGAAAGTTTTGCTCGATTGTGGCTTGTTTCAAGGCATGGGCGCAGAAGGAGGAAAGCGGAATCGAAACTTTGGTTTCAAGGCCTCAGAAATTGATTTTGTCATCTTGTCGCATGCCCATATCGATCATTCAGGACTGCTCCCAAAATTATTTGCTGAAGGATTCCGTGGCAAAATATTTGCCACTCCGGCCACCGTTGATTTATGTGGAATAATGCTCCGCGATAGTGCTTTTATACAGGTAAGCGACCTAAAATATGTAAATAAACGTCGTGCAAAAAGGGGAGAAGAGCTAATAAAACCGCTATACACGATGGAAGATACTGAGGAAGTGTTAGATGCGTTTTTCGAAGTCGATTATCTTCAACAGTTTGCCATAAATGAAGAAATTAGTTTCAATTTTACCGATCAAGGACACCTCTTAGGAAGTGCCGCAGTGAATATTACAATCAAAGAAAAAGCAAGAACATTCACGCTCACTTTTACCGGTGATATAGGACGTCCCAATGACCAGATACTTCGCGGGCCTGAACGCTTTCCGCAGGCCGACTATATCCTTTGCGAGAGTACCTACGGCGATCGACTTCATGAGAAAATAGCGGGTACTGAACAACGTTTGTTGGAGATCGTGAAGGAAACATGCGTGCAAAACAAAGGTAAACTTATCATCCCTGCATTTAGTGTAGACCGAACACAGGAACTGGTTTATGCACTCGATAAAATGAAACATGCTGGCATTTTACCTCGCATCAAAGTTTATGTGGATAGTCCACTTAGCGTAAATGCAACGAACATCATGCGAAAGCACAGGGAATGTTTTAATGACACCATTTTAAACTATCTAAAAACAGATGAAGATCCCTTTGGATTCGAGAACTTGGAATATGTCAGTAATGTGGTTAGAAGCAAAGAACTCAATGATATAAAGGAGCCGTGTATTATTATTTCTTCTAGTGGCATGGCCGAGGCGGGTCGAGTAAAACATCATATTGCGAATAACATAAGAAAGGCGAATACCACCATTTTAATTGTTGGATATTGTACTCCTGGAAGTTTGGGAAGCGAGCTTAAAGTTGGAAAAAAACTAGTTCAGATTTTTGGCGAGTACTATCCTGTAAATGCGCGTGTGGAGGTTATTGACAGCTATAGTGCTCATGCCGACTATCATGAAATGATCGATTATCTAGGCTGTCAGGAAGTTTCAAAAGTGAAGAAAGTATTTTTGGTTCACGGAGAATTAGAAACTCAGCAAGCATTTAAAAACCGACTCGAAGATACGGGGTTTTCGACCGTTTACATACCTGACTTTCTTGAGGAAGTAACCATTTAGTTTTCCTAATATATCAATAGACAAATTTTATGCTTTTGTTTTGTTTTTCTAAAAAGTTACCTCTGCTTCTTTTTATAGTCCTGGTTTTTGCTTCACTAAAAGGGGTGGCTCAACCACTTTATCCCTATTGGGATCAATACAATCGGCACTTTAACATTTACGACAACGGTCAATTGAAAAATATTGAAGTGGCGGCTCCTCAAAGTTTTAAATCGGGGAGTAATATTTGTGCCTATGTTACCGATGTGCTCGATTTTAAAATTTATTCCGGCGGGAAGAGTGTACTCGTATCGAAATTTTTGCCCAAGCATTATCTTTGCAGTGATGCTTTGGTAGCTTGGAATTCGGGGATGGCTTCGTATGTTTTTTATGATGGAAGAGTAAAAAAAATAGGCGATGAAGTACTTGGTTTTTCTGTCAATGATAGCATGGTCGCTTTTACCGATAGATTTGGATATTTCAATATTTTCTATGATCATAAAATTAGAAATCTTGACATTTCAGCGTCTTTAAACTATACTTTAGGTCGCAATTTAATTGCCTACGTCGATCGGCATAACCAGCTTAAGGTTTGGAGTAAAGATACCACCGTAAGCCTCGAATATTTTAGCGACACGCTGAAGTTTTCCTGCGCCTTAAATACCGTAGGATTCATTGACAACGCTAACAGGTTGCGTGTGTTTTATAAGAATCAACTCTTTACTCTCGATAAATTACGACCTAAGAATTTTGTGGTGGGCGACAATATGGTAGCCTGGGTTGACCAAAATAGCAATCTGAAATTGTTTCATAAAGGCAATATTTTTTTACTCGAAGACTACGATCCCGGATCATTCAACATCATGGATGAAGTGATGTATTACAAAAGCATGCAAAATGAATTGAAAATTTTTGAAAATGGGAAAGGAAAGGTGATTGAGAATTATTTCCCCACCCAGTTTAGTGGAAGGAATAACACCTTTGTTTATATGGACTTTAGAAACAGATTGAAGGCCTATCAAGAAGGTGTGGTATATAGTGTGAGCGAGGATATTGTGAATTCATTCACGGTGTATCCTAATTTAATTGTTTACTATAGTAATGCGAAAAGTTTAAGCTTTTGGAGCCGGGGAGAGCGCATAGAGGTGCAGTTAAATTAACCCTTCTAACGGTATTATCTGAACTTGATTCAACTTGTTTGAAATAGAAGGAAGTCTCATTACTAATTTAAACAGGTTGGGATTTACAAGAATACTTACACGGCATCGATTATTTCAAGGTGATAAAATTCTTCCTGTAGTTCTTTAAGGGTATTTTTTTTCGAACGGGCGATCGAAAAATTAATTTTAATGTCAATGTCGTAGGATGATGTAATAATTTTCGCTCCTAGCTTTTTTACAAATCGATGGGCCTCGCTCTCATGGGAAAATTCACATCGTAATTGATAGTTATCTTCAATCAAAATTTCAATCGATTGAGCCAATTTCAAAGCCTCATTACAGGCTTGATGATAGGCTTGAATTAAACCAGGCACTCCAAGCATGGTACCCCCAAAATAACGCACTACCACGATGGCAATATTGGTAAGGTCATGGGCAAGAATGGCTCTCAGTATCGGTTTTCCAGCGGTGTTGCTGGGCTCTCCATCGTCGTTGCTTTTTTGAAAACTTTTATCAGGATGCAGAATGAGGGCATAACAGTGATGGGTAGCATCGGGAGTATTGGATTTTATTTTTTTTAATTCATTTTTAAAATCATGCTCATTTCTCACGGGGAAAGCATAGGCGTAAAATTTACTTCCTCTGTCCTTAAAGAGTGCTTCTACGGGCTGTAAAATTGTTTTATAGCTATTGCTAAACAACATAGTTTTGAAGGGCTAACAGGAGGATGCTAAGGATTGAAATAACCACTCCAATATAATTGATAGAACGTAAGCGCTCATGGAAAACAAGTAGTGCTGTAAAGGTGGCCACTAACAGAACGCCTACATTTAAGAGTGGGAAAACAATCGTACTAGGCAGCAAGGGGTCGTGTAACGCCTCCACTACAAAAATAAAAGAGAAGTAATTCAATACCCCTAGGAGTATTCCAGCGATCAGGCTACGAATAGTTATTTTCAACGGTGTTTTAAGGCTGGTAATAATTAAATAGAAGGTGCCAATTACTGCCGCACTGGCGTAACACACCATCATCACCAACTGGGGCTGTACGATTCCGTAAAAATTTGTTTCGATGTACTTAAATGCGCTGTCGACCAATCCACTCCCTACAAAAACCGCCGCCACAAGCCAAAGGGATTTCCTTTTTTTTGATTTTGATGCATCATTTTTGGGTTGTATCACCGTTAAAACAACGCCTAACATGGCCAAGATGATGGCTGTTAATTTTAAAAGGGTCATCTCTTCTCCAATAAAGATTACGGCATAACTTAAAGGTATTACAAGCGACATTTTTGAAGCAATCATACTGGTGATGACGGATATTTTTTGTGTAGTGATACTGGTAGCGACAAACGTGAGAATAAACAATAGTCCCAGTGCGCTGGAAAATTTAAACCAGTTTTCTGTAATTGCAATGGGAACGTTTTTGTCGGCGAAGAGGTAGCTCGTGCATGCTGCGATATAGTAATTCACGAGTATCGCATGAAAGGTGTTTACTTCTAGTTTTACGAACGCCTTAAAGCAGATCACTAAAGAGGCAGAGAAAATTATTGCAAATAGAATTAAGGTCATTTGGTATCGGTGTTTTTATAAATTGTTAACGTGTCAAGAGCAATTTTTTTCTTTGAAATCATTCTTGCATTACTACTTATTTTCGGTGCTTTAACACCTTTACCCCATATTTTAGTAGAGGTGAATACACGTGCTTCATCCCATAAATTAGAATCGAAGAAAGATTGCAGTGTTTTCGCTCCCCCTTCTACCATAAGGCTTTGAATGCCATGGGATAATAACACTTCCAGCATCTGCGTTAAAAAATAAGGGTTGTCGAAATTGATTTTTTGGTACTGAATATTTGAAGTTGACGCCGTAGATTCAGAGGCATTAAAAATGATGGTTCTTTGTGTAGGGGCGAGGAGATGATGTGTTGTTGGGATGGTTAGATTTCTGTCAAACACCACACGGACGGGATTTTTGCCTCCGTAAAGACGCGTGTTGAGCTGTGGATTGTCGATCATCGCGGTGGTGTTTCCAACCAAAATGGCCGATTCTTCTGAGCGCCACCGGTGTGTTATGATTTGCGCATATTCGTTACTTATTTGACGAGAAATAAATTCAGAGGATGTTGGGTCAAGACCGATATATTCGTCTGCTGTTTGAGCGTATTTTAAAATAACAAAAGGTCGCTTTTTTTCTATCGAAATGAAAAATCGTTTGTTTAGCTCCAGGCAATGATCACGGCATACATCAAGGATCACCTCTACGCCCGCAGCTCGGAGTTTTTCTATCCCTTTTCCCGCCACTTCAGAATACGGATCTAGGGAGCCAATCACTACTTTTTTTATTTTTTTTGCGATGATGAGATCGGCACAAGGGGGCGTTTTCCCGAAATGAGAACAAGGTTCCAAGTTAACATATAAAGTGCATTCACTTAAAATGGAATCGGAGATATTTTTGATGGCGTTTACCTCGGCATGCGCACCCCCAAAATACTGATGAAAACCTTCACTGATAATTTTATCTTCATACACCAATACACAACCTACCATTGGGTTAGGAGCTACCATGCCATGGCCCAATTGAGCGAGTTGGATACAACGATGCATGAATAGATTCTGTAATGATTCGGGCATTTATCAATAAATTATTTAATCAACCTAAGCAGTATTTATTCGTCTAATTTCAATTCACTGCCTCGATCTAGTTGAAACGTATTATTTTTGCGAAAGTAACTAAATGACACTAAAAGAAACCGAACAATATTTATTAAATAGAATTTTGCTGCAATATGATTATCAGGAAGCAAAATCTATCGCTAAAATTGCGTTGCAATTTATTCTTAAATTAAACAATTTAAAGTATGCTTTAAATTATCAAAAGGAGGTCGAATCGATTGATCTTTCGCAGTTAGATAATTTTATAAATCGTCTTCAACTTGGAGAACCCATTCAATATATAATTGGAGAGGCACATTTTATGGGGTATGATTTCGGGGTTTCACCGGAGGTGCTAATACCACGTCGTGAAACAGAAGAATTAGTGGACTGGATCATTGCAGAAAATGGAAACAAAATGAATGTTTCTTTACTTGATATAGGTACCGGAAGTGGATGTATCGCCATTGCCTTAAGTAAGAATTTATTCAACTCCAAAGTGATGGCTGTCGACCTCTCGGAGAAGGCTTTGAAAATAGCTTCCGGTAATGCCAAGAAATTAAATGCGCAGGTCGAATTTAGGCAGGCAAATATTTTAGCGATGGAAAGTTTATGGCCCAGCACTTTTGATGTAATTGTAAGCAATCCACCGTATGTTCTCGAAAGTGAGAAGGCATTTATGCATGTCAATGTTCTGTCTTATGAGCCTCCACTGGCATTGTTTGTGGACGATTCTGACCCGCTCTTGTTTTATCGAAAAATAACTTTGTTGGCCGAAAAAGCTTTAAATGCTCACGGGCGTTTGTATTTCGAAGTAAATGAAAAATACGGTCCTGAAGTGGCACAATTATTACAAGAAAATAATTTTACAAATATCGAAATCCGTACCGATATGCAAGGAAAAAAAAGAATGGTTGCAGGGGAGATTAAAGGGCTGTAAATCGATGAAAGTTGCTACGGTGAAATGTTGCTAAAGCTTCCTCAAAATCAGATCACAAATAGTTCCCTTAGAGCATTGGTTGAAATTATTATTCTTCTCTAATATTATTTATTTTTAATGCTGTTTTAGCAGGATAAAGCGAGGCCAGAATTCCTATAATGATGGCCACCATAAAGGTAATGATCACATCCCCTGTTTGTATTACAATAGGGTAGGAGTCGACGACGAAAGTAGCGCCTTTACCACCCAGTTTTAAGAGTCCGTAATGTTGCTGTAAAAAACAAATTAGGATTCCTAAACTAATTCCAATGATACTGCCCAAGGTTGCAATTAAAAATCCTTCACCGATAATAATGTTGCGAATATTTTTGATGGGCATTCCTAAGGCATTTAAAATGCTAAAATCTTTTTTCTTTTCAATCACGATCATCAATAATGATCCGATTAAATTAAATGAAACGATGAGTAATACAAAAGCCAGGATTAAAAAGGCAATCCATTTTTCTATTTTCATCAATTTATATAATCCGGCATGCTGCTCAGCACGACTTTCAATAGTGTATTTTTCACCTACAGAGTTTCTAATTTCACGCAGCATCGCCTCCATATTTGTATTGGGTTGAGTGGTGATTTCAATGGCACTCGATTCGTCGGTGTAGGAGAGTAAAGTACGTGCAAATTTGAGGGGCACCAAAATATATTTTTCGTCAATTTCTTGTTGTATTCCAAAAATGCCTGTAGGATAAATGGGTTGATTATTAAAACTACTTTCAGGGTTCAGTGGATCAAATTGCTCCCGTATCGGCACATATACTTGTACCGGCAATAATTCATCATTAATATTTACATCGAGTTTTGCAGCCAGGCCGCTCCCCAGCGCACACGTATTCGAGCTATCGTTTAAGAGCATGCTACCATCAATGAGCATCGAATCGAGGTGGGTGGCCTCTATAAAGCCATTACTCACCGCTTTGATAGTAGCAATACTTTGTTTGTCGTCGTATTTCAAGAGAACATTTTCTTCCAGTACTTCATTATAGAATGTAATACGATGATCGTTCTTCAAGGCAGAGAGAAGCAGGTCTTGGGTGTGGATGACCTTACCTTGTTTTGGAGTAATTTTGATGTCTGCATCGAACGTGCTATACAACGATACCACGAGACTCACAAAGCCGTTTAGTGCCGATAGGATGATAATCATGGCGGCGGTGCAAACCGTAAAACCTGCCGCGGTAATTAAAGTAATAATATTGATTGCGTTCCTCGATTTCTTGGAAAATAGGTAACGTTTGGAAAACAGCAATGAATTCATGAAATGCGTAACAAGTCGATTTTGTAGTATTGAATAATGAATACAATAATACCGATTAAATTACAAAGCTTTTTTCTGCGTCGCTTTCCACCGGCGCCAAACAGCGAAAGAAAAGGTGGAGATGGCCATAAATGGAACCACTAGCAGATAAAGGATACCCATATTCAAACCCGCAGCCACGGTACTTCCATTTTTTGTGCCAGTATCAACGATGGTTTTACACATCGCGCATTGCGCACTTGCTTGATTAAACGCAATATTGAGAACGATCAAAAGCAGTGAATGTATTAAAATTCTTTTTTTCATGGAATGTGCGAATTTAAGGATTTTTATTTTTAAAAATTAAAATATCGCTTCGTAATACACGTTCATTATTTAGAGAAGCTCATCCAATGCACTCTGCAGCTCACTTAAGGTGTGAGAGTCTTTTTTTGAGCGCGCCACCTCTATTCCTTCATTATAGCTTAGTATCGCATGATCGTTTTGTTGGAGCCTTTCATATAGCTTACCCAGTTGATAATAGAGCGCCAGGTATTGCGGTTGTGCTTTTTTTAGCTCAAGGAAATGCTGTAATGCTAGATTATCATTGCCACGGCTCACGTATTCTAGCGCAATGCCATATTTCAAAAAGGCATCATCAGGCATTTCTGCAATCAAGTTTAAGAGTTGTGTTAATCGGTCGGCCATATTGGAAGTGGATTATATTTTTTTTACTAGTTTCTTTTCTTTGAATTTTATGGCATTATTATTTTGTTATTTTTGCACCGTTTAAAGAAAAGTTTAGCAATGCCATTCGCATTGTGTTAATTTTATGCAAATATGAAGATTTTAGTTTGTTTAAGCGTTGTACCTGATACAACCACCAAAATTTCTTTCACCGATAGCGATACGAAATTTAATTCTGCCGGAGTTACTTGGATTATGAATCCATATGATGAAATGGCTTTAACACGCGCTCTTGAGCTCACCGAACTACACAGCGGCACGGTTACTTCAATTACGGTTGGTTCGGTTGAAACAGAGGCTGTGATTCGGAAAGCCTTGGCAGTAGGGGCCACCGATGCCATTCGTATTAACGCTGCACCGACCGATGCCATGCAGGTGGCACTGGAAATTGCGGCGTATGCCAAAACAGAAAATTATGATTTAATTTTTACAGGGAGAGAGAGCATCGATTATAATGGAGGGTTGGTAGCCGGCTTGATTGGCGAGCTATTAAAAATTCCAAGTATCAATGTTGTTACCAAAATTGAGTTGAATGGGAGTGTAGCCAAATTGGAGCGTGATATCGATGGCGGTCGTGAAGTTTTGGAAAGTGAAACACCTTTAGTGCTCAGTGCTCAAAAGGAATTTTCCGAGCCACGAATTCCTAATATGCGGGGTATTATGGCTGCCCGTGCCAAGCCGTTAAAAGTAATTGAGCCGGTGGCCAGTGCCAACACCAGTTTTACGAAGTTCGAAATGCCCAAAGAAAAACAAGGCGTCAAAATGATTGCAGCAGAGGATGCCGGTGCGTTGATTGGCTTACTGCATGAGGTAGCTAAGGTAATCTAAAATTAAATTTATAATTATAAATACATGCTTTCCAATTCATGTTGGAACTAATACAAGAAATATATGACTCTAGTATACGTTGAATTAGCCGAGGGTAAAATAAAAAAGTCAAGTCTAGAAGCGCTTAATTATGCGCATAAGCTTGGTGAAGAGGTAATCGCAATAGCCATCGGTGAAGCAGAGGATGCTTCGCTAGCACAAGCAGGGAAATATGGGGCTGTTAAAATTATTCACGTGCCCATATTGGCATTTGAAAATAATGAATACGCTTGCATCCTAGCTGCTGCTGCCCAAGAAATAGGGGTGAAATATACTATCTTTAGTAACACCTACACAGGAAAAGCCATTGCACCACGCCTGGCGGTGAAACTAGACGCATCTATTATTAGCGGGGTAACAGAGTTGCCTCAAAGTGACGGCTTTAAAAAAGGCGTATTTTCGGGGAAAGCGTTCGCGTTTGTGAATTCCACGAAGGCGATTCATGTGATCACCCTAACACCAAACTCTTTTGCTTTGGAAGTCCTAGGTGAGGAAGTGGCCGTTGAAACACGCACTTACGCTATCGAGTCCACCACTCCTAAAACTAAATCACTCGATAAAATTAAAGCAGGAGGAAAAATACCACTCACCGAAGCCGAGTTAGTGGTAAGTGCTGGACGAGGCATGAAAGGTCCTGAAAATTGGGGTATGATCGAAGAGTTGGCCGAATTGCTTGGGGCTGCCACCGCCTGCTCTAAGCCGGTGAGCGATATGCATTGGCGCCCACACACCGAGCATGTTGGACAAACAGGGATCACCATTAAGCCGAATCTGTATATTGCTGTAGGTATTAGTGGAGCAATTCAACATCTGGCAGGAATCAGCAGCAGTAAGGTTATTGTTGCCATTAATAAAGATGCCGAAGCTCCCGTATTTAAGATTGCTGATTATGGAATTGTCGGCGATGCTTTCGAGGTATTACCTCGAATTATTGAAGCTGCGAAAAACTTGAAACGGTCGTAATTTTTTATGGATAAAAAAGTTCAACTAAAGGTTTTTACTTTGATGGCCGGGCATACCCACGGTTCCTATAATTTGGTATTGCAGGAAGTAGGAGGAATTCGAAAAATTCCGATTATTGTCGGCACCTTCGAAGCACAGGCGATAGCCACTGAAATTGAAGGAATCACGCCACAGCGACCCCTCACCCACGACTTGCTCGTCGCAGTATTGGCTGGCTTGGATGTAGAGCTTAAAGAGGTGCTGATTTACGACTTACAAAATGGGGTTTTCTTCGCCCGTTTACTTTTACACAAAGCCGGGCTCATTTCTGAAATTGATGCCCGTACCTCCGATGCCATTGCTATCGCCCTGCGCACAAAATCGCCCATCTATATCGAATCGCATTTAATGGATGAGATTGGGGTAGAAGAAAAAGAACTCCAGTCTTTAGAGTTGAATGAAAAACCTTCACGGCCCATCAATAGCAATGATTACAGTGTGTACTCCAAATCAGAATTAATGACCTTGCTCGACGAAGCGGTGGAGGCCGAGGATTATATCAAGGCCGCCCTCATTCGTGATGAGTTGAACAAGTCAAAATAGCCTGTCAAACAGAATTTGGATTGGCAAGTAATATTTTCTGAACTTATACACAGGGTCACTAAAAGTGTATCTTTTAGGCTATTCCTTTCCACCAATTCATCTTTAAGAATCATTTTGGCCTTCCGCCATATCTTTATAACGCTTTAAAATCAATACTTTTAATCCTATTTCAGCATGCTGATGCTGATGGGGCAGCCTAAAATTTTAAGGGTAATTTGAAAGCGTCTATTGGCTTAAGTTTCGAGCAAATTCAACTCATTTTCAGTTTACTACGATATATTAACAATGCAAATAAAATTTTGTAGTTACAATTTTATCTTTATTTTTGCGCAAACAGGCAAGGTGAAGAAATACCTTGTTTGGTATATTTATATCAGGTAAACCTAAATTTTATTGTATGAACAGATTTTTAAAACAAACAAGATTAATTTTATTCGCGTTACTGCTCCTTTTTGCTTCGGCATCATATGGACAATGTGGTAACGTCACAGGTAGTGTAGGCTTCCCAAATCCTGGCTGCGAGCTTTCTTTCGCTGCAGGAGATTACATCGAAGTAACTACAGCTTCAAACCCTTTTGTGGATAGTTGGGAATACTCTTATGATGGAGGTGGTACATTTACTACGATACCTGCATCTGGTGATCCTCGACTTCCATACAACTTATTAAATGGTGTTTCAGGAAATCCAACCGGTGTTATTTTTAGGATAAAGTATGTTCCTTTTGTTTGCTTTAGCGGTTATTCCAACCTTTCAGGAGTTTACTCAATCATTCCTAAACCAGTTGCGGGTACGTTTGCTTCAACTCCGAGTTCACTTTGCTCTGGAACGACGCAAAGCTACGCTCTCACTGGGGCTAACTTTTTATTGGTGTTGCCTCCTTCACTGTTAACCACCACATATTCGATTACTCCATCAGTTACAGGCTCTGTGGTGGCAGGTACGGCTACATTTACGAGAAGCACGAATACCTCGGGTAGCTTATCTATTACTCCAACCAACCCTGGACCTACATTAGGTACTGCAACCTATCAGGTGTATGCCACCAATGGAAGTTGCGCACCAGTGCTCATAGGCACGGTAGGCCCAATATGTGTATATCCGATTATTTCAGGAGGTTCACTGAGTTCAACATCTGTCTCTCTTTGTTCAGGAGGTTCAGCAACTCTTTCTCTTCCCGGTTTCACTAATTTAGTGGATGCCGGAAGTGGCTGTAGCGGTACAGGATATGCCTTAACCTCAAACGCAGGAAGTTTATCTGGTTCTTGCGGATCTGTAGGTGCTGCCATAGGCGGATCATTCACCACTGGAAGCACTCCAGGTACGGTGACTGTTGCACCAACAAATACCACCAATGCAATTCAAACTATTATATATACAGCGACCATCACCAACGGGCCATGTACGAATATTGTTAAAACTGTAAGTATTACAGTTGCTCCTAACATTACTACCGCAGGCATCAGTATTGCATCGCCAACACCTACTATATGTACAGGCCAAACAGCTACGGTGAATATAACCAATCTCGTTTGTGCTACTGGGTACAACTCAGCCTTTACTGCAATTACCGTTTCTGCACCTGTATTTGGTGGAGCGGGATCTGCAAATATGGCAGGAGGTAGCGCTTCAGCGGTTACGCTTGCAGCTACTTCAGCATCATTTACGGTTTCGCCTACCATCACTCAGTGTGATCTAGGAACTGCCACTTATACTATCTCAGCTCAAAATTCTCCATGTTCACCAGTGGTTTTAGGTACTGTAGTGATCACGGTTTATCCTGCTGTTACAGCGGCGGCCACTTCGGTGACGGGTACTGGTACTATATGTACTGGATCTACAGTAACCAGCCTTACCACAGGAACTTGTGCTAATGGTTATTCAACTTCTGGAGGTATTACCTCTTACACCATAAGCGTTTCAAGTTCAGGAGCTAATATTGCTTCAACTGGTTTACCTGGAACATTAACGAATACTACGGGTAGTTTTATCGTTGCTCCTACCAATACAGGATGTTTAAATTCTGGCAATACTGTTACTTATCAAATAAGAGCGGTTAATAATGCAGCTTGCACGCCATTTTTAGCGGGTAGTTTTACAGTCACAGTGATTCCTGCCTTAACCAATACAGGTGTTACCGTTACTTCCAATGCAGCTCCTGTTACCAATACAGTTTGTTCTGACATTGCCGGTGGTACCATCATTACAGTAAATAATTTAATCTGTGCCACTGGATACGGATCTGGATTTACAAGCGTTACAGTAGGTGCACCAGTTATTACAGTAGGTTCAGGCACTCTTACAGGAGGCACACCATCAGCGGTGACGAATGCGGCTACCTCTGCTTCATTTACGATTGGAGCCTTTACACTTACAGGTGGTTGTAATACAGGAACTGCTGTTTACACCATCACCGGACAAAATGCACCATGCGCCCCAATAACTTTAGGCACTATCACTATAACAGTGGTTCCTAAAGTAGTAGGTGGTTCAATATCGGGTTCAGCTTCAGTATGTTCTGGAACACCTGTTACAAATGGTATTGCAGGTAATAATTGCGCAAACGGTCATCTTGCCGGAACCACATCCTATACGATATCGGTTTCAAGTCAAGGAGCTAATATTGCTTCAAATGGTTTACCAGGAACCACTACTAACACAACCGGTGTATTTACTGTAACGCCTACGAATACAGGTTGTTCGAATGCGGCCAACACGGTTGTTTATCAAATTACAGCCACCAACGGCTCCCCTTGTTCGGCCTTTAGTTTAGGTACCTTCACATTAACGGTGGTTCCAGTATTGAATAATACCGGTGTTACTGTTACTTCGAATGCTGCCCCTGTAACCAATACAGTTTGTTCTGACATTCCAGGAGGTACCATCATTACCGTAAACAACTTAATCTGTGCCACTGGATACGGATCTGGATTTACAAGTGTGACTGTTGGTTCACCAGTATTAACGAATCTTTCAGGAGGTGCAGCTTCAGCGGTTACCAATGCGGCTACCTCTGCTTCCTTTACCATCGGTGCCTATACCCTTACAAGTGCCTGTAATACAGGAACTGCAGTATACACCATCACCGGACAAAATGCACCATGCTCTGCTATAACTTTAGGCACTATCACTATAACAGTGGTTCCGAAAGTAACGGGCGGTTCAATTAGTGGTACTACTTCAGTATGCTCTGGTGTACCAGTAACGAATGGTATTGCAGCTAATAACTGCGTTAATGGCCATCTTGCCGGTACCACTTCTTATACACTAAGCGTGGTATCCAATGGTTCAAACATAACTTCAACGGGTTTACCTGGAACACTTACCAATACAACGGGTGTATTTACTGTAACACCAACGAATTTCAATTGTTCTAATTCTTTAAACACGGTGGTTTATCAAATTACAGCCTCGAATGGTTCCCCTTGTACTTCAACTAGCTTAGGTACATTCACATTAACGGTATACCCAGCACCATCAAGCGCCGGAGTAATTTCATTAAGCGTTACCTCAGCACTTTCAGTATGTAGTGGCGATTTATCAACTTTAACGTCTAATCGTTGTGCCGGTGTTACTGCAACATGGGAAGTTAGTACAAATGGCGGAGCGTTTGTTGCCTATGCTGGTATGACAGATAATGGTAACGCTACTTATACCTCGAGTGGTTTAACAACCTCTGCATGTAGTACAACTACCTACGTATTCCGTGGTACCTTCACTCAAACAGGGCCAATGGGAGCTTGCGCGGTAACGACCACTTCTTCAAATACGGTTTCTGTATTCCCGGCACCTACGGCCACTGTAGCTACTATAACTAGTTCATCGGGTAATATCACCTCATCTTCGAATACAGATATATGTACTTCTACAAACACCACCACCATTACTTCACCTGCACCAGCGTGCGGTAGTATTGTTCGTTGGGATTATTCAATAAATTCAGGAACCAGCTGGACTGCCATTGCTTCCTCTGCTTCAAACACCTTAGTGGTTACTAATGCCTCTCAAAACACATCCTATCGTGCGGTAATTTCAAATGGTGCTTTATGTGCCACTACATTCTCGAATGTTGTAACCGCTACAGTGAATGTTGTTAATGGAGGTACAACTTCAACAACTACGCCTGCCATTTGTAATGGATCATCGGCAACGATTGTGTTATCGGGTTCTTTAGGAAATGTTATTAATTGGGAGTCAGCACCTACCTCTGGTTTTGCGTCAATCACTTCCATAGCAGCAACAACAACTTCAATTACGGTTTCACCTACCTCGAGTATTTGGTACAGAGCAGTGCTTTCACAAGGTATCTGTACAACTTACTCTGCTGCGGTTGAAGTTAAGGTATATGTTCAACCTACCATACCTTCATTCAATTCGGCCTCGGCAGCAATTTGTTCGACCAGCCCTACGGTTCTAACATTCTCAACAGGTAGTACTGTTGCAGGTGTTACTACGTACCGTATTACTTCGAATTATCCATCTTCAAATACGGTGGTTTACGCGTCAAGTACAACTTCTCCAACAAGTCCTTTAACAGTATCCTCTGCTTATGTGAACCCGAATGGAGCTACACTTTATACCTTCACGGTAACTAGTGCTCCTTGTGCAGCTATTGATTCTACCTTTACTGTTACAGTAACACCTGCTTCAGTGGGTGGTACCGTAAGTACAAGTGCGACTCTTTGCTCTCCAGCAACGGGAACCCTTACCTTATCAGGTAATACTGGTTCGGTTACAGGTTGGGAGTCATCTATCAACGCTGGAGCCACTTGGTCGCCAATTGCAAACACCACTTCAACACTTAACTATAGCGCCATCACTGCTACTACCATGTACAGAGCGGTGGTTCAAAATGGAATCTGTGCAAGTGCAAATTCATCAGCAGTGACGATCACCGTAATTGCTGTGCCTACCGCGTCAGTGGCATTTAATTCAAGCAGAACTATTTGTTCGACTACAAGTACTGTATTGAATCTTACAAGTACTGGTGGAACTGCCGGATTGACCACGTATAAAGTAACTTCGAATTATCCATCAGCTGGATCGGAGGTATACGCTACCAATACAACAGCGCCAAGCAGTCCAATAACGGTTGATGCTACAAATATTAACCCTAACGGAACTACCATCTATACTTATACTGTAACCTCAGCACCTTGTGCTGCTGTTTCAGATACAGAAGCAATAACAGTAAATCCGGCCTCAGTAGGAGGAACGGTAAGTTCAAGTGCAACACAGTGTTCACCTGCTTCAGGAACTGTTACTTTGACTGGTAATACAGGCTTAGTGCTTAACTGGGAATCATCAATAAACGCTGGAGCCACTTGGTCAACAGTAGCAAACACAACAACTTCTCTTACCTATAGTGCCATCACGGCTACTACCATGTACAGA